>NZ_CAKLCM010000003.1:600000-1200000 GCF_921292975.1 Vibrio hippocampi | reverse complement strand
GTTAGCGAAATGTTGAAAGTTACTCAATCTCATTCTGGTTATTTATGCCCAGATCCCTATTATAGAGATGGGTCGGTAATGGCGCATTTATGTCTTGAGCTAAAATATTATAGACATTATAAAACAGTCACACTCATATCAGAACCAGTCATTGATTTCGGTAGGCTACCTCAATCTGGGACTAGTAGTAGCGTGGAAATACCGTATACAATAGAAGTCCTTTTTGATGGTGGTCATGCGCCAGTGTCAGATTACGCCGGGCTTATGTTTATAGATTACGAAATAATAGACCCCCCCACCTGTGCTGGTGCCTCTTTCAAATTATATCGTCCCGATGGTACTTTTTGGGATACCTATCCTAATGGAGACGAAGCGGACCTAAGTGAGGTCGTGAATGGCAACATCACCGCCCAGTGGGTCGCCGACGGCAGTTGTACGGGTACAGATCAAATAAATGTGCTGTTTTTTGCTGCCTTTCATTAATGACGAAGATCTACAATAAATCACAACGCGTTACTTAACCTTCGACACTTTAAATCATGGATTTCATTTTTTGAGCCAGCATTCGTTATGCTGGTTTTTTTTGTGTCTTAAAAAGCCAATCGTTGACGATTTTGCCAACAAACTTGATTTTACTAACGCCATTACCGCAAATAGACTAAGATACACGACCCTTATTTAGCCCAGAGCCATCACACGTCATGACTGATCACACACAGCCAGCAAAATTTGCCGACCTTGGTCTGATTCCAATCCTAGTTGAGCGACTAGAGGAATTGGAGTACACCCAACCAACGCCAATCCAATCTCACACTATTCCACATCTGCTTGAGGGACGTGATTTCGTGGGTGGGGCAAATACCGGCTCTGGTAAAACAGCCGCATTCGCGTTGCCAATCTTGCAAAAGATTTACCAGCAAGACAGTTACCTGCAAAAGAAAACAAACACACGTCGTGGCAACTTCGTTTCTCACCTGGTTTTAGTGCCTACGCGTGAATTAGCCTCTCAGGTGGCTTACAACATCAAATCTTACTCGTATCACCTAAGACATGAGATTAAAACTGTCGCGGTATTTGGTGGTGTTTCAGTTAACCCACAAATGCTAATGCTTCGCGGCGGTTGCGATATTGTGGTCGCCACCCCTGGTCGTCTGCTTGACCTCGTATCGAGCAATGCCATCAACCTAGAGCAAGTCAAAACCTTAGTGCTTGATGAAGCCGACCGCATGCTCAGTCTTGGCTTTGCCGAGGAGCTCAGCAAGATCCTAGCTCTATTGCCGGACAACAAACAGACGCTACTGTTCTCTGCCACGTTCCCTGAAAAAGTGACCACTCTGGCGCAAAACCTTCTTAATGATCCCGTTGAAGTACAGCTGCAAAGCGCTGAAGCCAGCACGCTGGTACAGCGTGTATTCAGTGTCAACAAGGGCGAGAAGACCGCTGTATTGGCACACCTCATTAAAGAGAACCAATGGCGACAAGCGCTGATCTTCGTTAATGCAAAAAATGCCTGTAACCACCTAGCGCAGAAGCTATCAAAGCGCGGTATCACGGCGGAAGTATTCCACGGTGATAAAGGGCAAGGCGCTCGTACTCGCGTGCTGGAGGGATTTAAATCTGGAGAAATTCACGTGTTGATCGCCACCGACATTGCCGCGCGTGGTCTGGATATTGAAAAGCTTCCTGTCGTCATCAACTTTGACTTACCTCGCAGCCCAGCGGACTATATGCACCGAATTGGACGTAGTGGTCGTGCGGGTGAGGTGGGTCTTGGATTGTCACTGATTGATTACGATGACTACCATCACTTTAAAGTGATCGAAAAGAAAAATAAATTCCGCCTAGAGCGCGAACAGGTGGCCGGTTTTGAAGTGGAAGACGATCAAAGTGAAGCGTACTTTGCACCAATGACACCACGCCCGAAACCAGAAGGGACGGGTAAAAAGAAGAAAAAGCGTCGTCAGTAGCTGAGGTGAGCACAATCGCAAGTCGATGTGTTAGGTCGCACCTCTAAAGAGCTCTTTGATATAAGCTCTTTGATTTAGGCTATCTGAATTTAGACTTATCTGAATTGAGGTAGCTGCAATATAGCCAAATCAATAAAAGAGGTGCCCTAACATTATGTGTGTCTCAAAGCCGCTGACCGACCAAGAATCTCTAGGAAACTTCACTATTTTTTCACTCTAATGCCTATATAAATACGGTTCAGAAAACTCCTGGAGGCAATATGAAAAAAATCATAATTTATACCGTCGGTCTAATCATTATCTCAGGGGCGAGCTTTTTCGGAGCTAAAGTGTATACAGATAGCGTGTACGGAGAACCGAACCTAGCATCAGGGCAGAAACTCTATAATACGAACTGCGCCGTTTGTCATGGTTCGAAAGGATTAGGAGATGGAGTCGCTTCAAACACGCTCGCAGTTCGTCCCGATAATATTTTTGAAGAACTAGTGAACCCATTTGGTTTTAAGTATGAACTGATCAGCTCTGTGCTAGATGGTGACAACGGGCAAGATGGCTTGATGCCCGCTTTTAAGGGCATACTAACCGAAAAAGAGGTCAATGACATACTCGAACACGTCCGCCATATAAATTAATACTCGCTCTAACGATAATTAGAGGCACTAAGGTACTGGTTTACAAGGCACTAGGAGAACTAGTGCCTAACGTTCACTTTCGCAACCCCCTCTTCTGGTGGATTCAGTGGATCATCATTATTACATCTAGTAACAATGGTAGATAACAGCGCAATCGCGATTAAATTCTTCTTCATTTAGGCTTTTTAGTCGTTATATTCAGAACCACTATTGTAAATAACCCTCCTAGACTTAGACGACGTGCATTTCCTATTGATGAAACAAAAATTATTGATTTAAATTTAAAAACAAAGTCCACCACTAAACATTTACGACATGATTAGGTTCACAAAAATAATATCTACTGGCTTTGCTTTACAATCTGTTTGAGAGACGAGTGTTGCTATAGAGAGCGACAAAATGTATTTTCGAATAGTATTTATATTAATTATTATTATTCTAAATGATCGAATAACGGATTGTTTGATTTTCACACTATAGGCAGTACTTCAGTGGATGATTTGATTGATTTTAGTGACAATTTGAGCGTCGAGTCTCTGTATAAAAAATTCGATGAAAAGGGAAAATCACTTATTGAAGAGCTTATTCTGGTGGCGACCGCCGAATATTTATCTCATGAGTGTAACTCAACAATAGAAAGAATTAGAAACAGCAAATCCATAACGTTAGAGGTGGGTTTGGAGCACCTGTTTTCCGCGATATTGTCCAACGTCGAGATATTAAGTGCATTAGCGGAAAGGTTAAAGTCACAGACCTATCAGCTAGCGTTTAGCGCCAAAGCCTATCAATTAAGAGAGAATATTTTACAGGTTGCTGAAAAACGCAGTTATGGCGATCCATCGACGACTTGGTTTCAAGATGCCCACAGCTTAATTCCCAAACTCTCTTTATCGCATGATCTTGAAAGGCTCTTTTGGGAGTCGCTGGTGAGCAATCAGCTTAAAACCGATAAGCTGGTCGAAAACCTACTGGCATCCAAGAGCCGCGAAGTGGACGCATTTCTCCACTTAAACCCAGTGACAAACAACTTAGTTACTAGGGCTAAAATCAGCGAAAGAATAAATATTGAGCTCACGGGATCGGTGATCGGTCAACAGAAAGCGATTGAACAACTGTGCTATGGGTACTTAGCCTCCAGTTTGCAAGCGCAACAAGGACCTAGGCTCATTTATACTTTCGTCGGTCCATCAGGCGTTGGAAAAACCTATCTTGCCAAGCAGTTTGCAAAACAGTTGCAGCAATATGAACACTCGGGTTATCACTTTAATGTGTTTAATATGGAGCACTACCAAGATAAAAGAGACGCCCTAAAACTGTTTGGTTCAGGGAGCCAATATGCGGATGCAAACTTAGGCGCGCTGACTCGTATCGTGAGGTCTAATCCAAGACAAATATTGCTGTTTGACGAAATCGAAAAAGCGCATGCAAGCGTGGTGCAATCACTACTGTCTGTACTCGATAGTGGAAACGCGAAAGATCAAACCAGCCAAGACGACGTCGACTTTAGCCAATGCATCATCATATTCACCACCAATTTAGGTCATGACGTGATCAGTCATGCTACCCAAGGTAAAACGGTCAGTGTGTTCGATATTCTTAAAACGTCTACCAATCCAACCAATCAACTACAGCTTTCTCATGAGTTCGTTAATCGGTTAGCCAAAGGGTATCCCATTATATTTGGCGATTTACAACCGAATCACCTAATTAAAATTGCCGAAATGGAGCTTGCCAATCATGCAATAAAATCGGGACAGGCATCATTTCATTGGCAATGCTAGACCTTCATGCTATCTGTGTTTTTGCTCAGGCAAGTTCGTCTATTTCTCAAGGGGATATTCAGCAAGTGATTCAGAGTCAGTTGGCGAGCAAAGGGGGATTGGATGCATGTCACAATGTACTCGACCGCTCAGCTTTGACCTTTTTGGACAGTCAAACTCGTAAAAGCTTACGTTTGAAAAACATCAGTTTTGTTCCTAGTGCATTTGATAAGTTGAAAACCTTATACGATAAAAACGTTGATAAGAGGGTGGATTTTACTTGTCAGCTTAATGATTCATTGCAAGGAAAAGTCACCTTAGTGGGTTTCTAATTGAGTCATGGTGAAAGGGAGTACTCATTTTAACTATAGGGAAAGTACCAGTGCTATAGGGATGACTTTAGGTTCTCGATAGCCTCGAAGATATGCGGTCGTCGGTCGTTGTTTTTAATTGCAGCATAGACGTCAATATTTAGATGCTTACTATGACTGTCAGTCAGCTCTTTATAGCACAAGTCTTCATTGTAAAAAGTACACATGGAGCGAGGCATCAATGCGATGGCGTTGCCTTTGGCAACTTTGGAGAGCATTACAATAGTGTCATCGGGCTCTTTGATTCTTTTTAGAGGGAAAGGGAGCTTTTCAAACAGCTTCTCGCACTTTTTGTAAAAAGCAGGGTTGGCACTCCAAGGAAACCAAAACAAAGGTAATTCAGAGACATCTTCAAGTGATACTTGGTGTTGTGTTGCTGCTTTGTGTGAGGAAGGCATAACGAGTAACAGTGGCTCGCGGTATATCCAATGAAAGGAAATATCTTCTTCTACGCGTGTATTTTGCTCTCCAATGAGAGCGATATCCAAGGAACTCTTCTGTAAGCTTTGAATTAGCTGACTTGAATTCATACTGTGAACGTCTACACTTTCAATTCCAACGAGAGAGTTTAAAGCTCCTGCGATTGGCGAGATATTCTCGAAGTTAAGAGTATTGGTCGCCCCAACTCGAATCTTATCGACACTTCTCGCATTCAGTGCTTTTAGCCCACTAATTAGGCATAAGATTTTCTCTGCTTCAATAAGGAGATCATTGCCCGATTTTGTTAGGTGTACACCATGAGTGTTACGAGTGAATACTTCATAACCCAGTAAATCTTCTAAGCACCTTATCTGTCTAGTCAGTGGTGGTTGAGTCATATTTATACGCTCAGCCGCCTTGCGGAAGTTAAGTTCTTGTGCAACAGCCAAAAAACACTGAAGTTGTTTTACGGTTGGTAAACTACTGTTGGTTAAAGTGAATCTAGTACTCATACAGAACCTATGGATAAAAATAACGCTGATAACATTAAAGTAAATTTATTTATTCAGATTGTGAATAATTTGCACAGAGTAACCGCGTACTTTGCTTGTTTTTCGACCAAATAAGACTTCACTACGCATAGTATCGCTCCAACCAGCTTGTTTTAGCTTTGATCTCATGCTGAATTTCTTTGGATGTAAACGCGCTAGATTTAAAGTAAAACGGCGTATCACCCCTACATTTTCTGCACCGTCACCAATTCTGATACGTGAATCATCTTCTTTAAAGGTGACATCGAGCACCCAATGAACCTTATTCTATACTGCTGTAACCACTCAAGCTTATTGCATCCAAAGTCTACGATGTAGCTAAAGTGGTCTACAAAACTCATTTCGATACCTTATTTTTTGTGTGATATCGTTCTGATCGTGCTTTCTGCTTAAAGTTCCATCAAAGTACGATCTTACCTTGATAATTTGGATTGTAAAGGTTGACTTTTATAAATGACAAGATAAATGTGACTATTTTTTGGAGAGCGACTAAGTATTACAAAATTATGAAGATCTTCTCATTGGGGGTTGTATTTATATGTATTTTACTCATTAGCCTTAATGATGAGGTTGAATTTAGTAGTGATTCATAAATAAGCTATATAATTATAATTAATGGTGATTCAAAAGTTAAATTACATAATTAGTAATTCCACAATTATCAATATATGCTAATTTTGGTGCGTCTTAATTAACTGGAGTTAAACATGTCTACAAACTACCTTTTGATCTCTCGATACCCCGTAAAAAGCATTGGTAATGAAACTATTGATAGCATTAAGTTCAGTGATGATGCTAGATATTTTATTAGCGAGGATGGAAACAATGAGATCTTGGAATTAAAGGCTATAAATAAAGTTGAAGATATTTCAAATTTAGAAAAAAACCTCATAGGTGCATTTACTGTTAATAAAGATTACTTGTCTGGTGATATAAGACGCGAACTGCTTCGATTCGTAGAGGCACCTATTGCTAGTGAGTCAGAGTTGCCAAATTCGGAGTTTGTGCAGCTGCGACACGTCGAAGTGCCTGCAGAGCGTTACGATGACTATCTTGAGTGGCGTGATAGAACAATATTCAACGTTGTTCGAGGTAATGCCGACAAGATTAATAGCTTTGAAGCCTATCATTCTCTAATTAGTGGGCAGCCAGGTGTTATGTTTGTTTCTTCATTCAATGGAAATGTTAATGAATATATGCGGCCATTTAATGATGAAAACTATAAAGAGATTATTAGACAAGCCGGTGATGATTATATTACTGGTGGGGATGAAGGACTATATACGCGTCTGTATAGAGCAATATAAGAGCAAGTGATATGGAATTTAATAAAATTGTAGTCGTTGGCGATAAATATTCAGAATATGCCAAAGGAAAAAAAGCTTTAACTATTTCTCAATTAGAACTATTAGCAAAGCTACCTGACAATCTATTTCCTGATGAGTATGAGCTGATTGCAGGGCAAGGTGTTTGCAAGCACAAAGCTAAGAAAGTTATTGATGATATTGGCAATAATCAAAGGCTGAAGAGCAAGCTCAAAACTTGCTCAGTAGAAAAGCTAGCTTCTGAGCACAAAAATCGACATACCCATAAATGGGACGAGCGAAACATCCTAATTGGTCAGGCTGAAAAGGTTGACCATAAGTTAGATATGTACGCACTGCCTCTCGTCATTGATGATAACTGTGAACTGATGGGAGACCATCAGACAGGACAGCATGTTCAAGGGATGTTGGTGGTAGAGGCGTGCCGCCAAGCTTTTATTGCGGTGACTGAAGAGTTTGTTTATCAAAAGCAAAGTGACAAGTATTACGTCATCAACAGTATGTCGATTGATTTTGCGAATTTCCTATTCCCTCTGCCTGCAATCGTACATTTTGAGTTTGTCGAGAAGGATGTGAATGAGCGCCGTGGAAGATTCAAAGCTCGTATGAGTGTGATGCAGAATCAAACCAAGAGCGCCAGTATGGACGTATCTTTTTCAGTCTACTCTGCTAAATCAATACAGGCCAAAGAGTGGGAGCTCGCTGAATCCGCCACTGAGGCGGTTGTGAGCCCTAGTGACCATTTTAATATGGAGCAAGACTGTGCGTAGAAGTTACCAACTATCGGCTACGACGCAAGGTCCGCTCTATCCTCCCTCAGAAGTGATGGATGCAGAAGGCAACTTTGTTGTTGTCGGGCAAATCCCAAGTGATAGTGGTGTTTCTTGGTCTGGTGCAATTGTCGCGCCAGAAACTCCTGTGCCTGAATTTGGCGAGATCAAACCGTACCGCATTGTTACTCAAATAGAACAACTTTCTGAGCAGCAGATGAAGGATATCACCTTGTTCACACTTCCTCTGCCTCTGCCTTCGAATAACTATCCGATGATTTTCGCTCCAGAGCAGAGGTCGCAAGCCAGTCGCGAGGTGAGATCCAGCTTTCCTCTTCATCAAGGATATATTGAGGACTATCGGTATGAAGATGGTAAGCGGCATATACCACCAATCAACTTATTCGATTGGTTGCAAGCCAAAGGAGAGTTGGTAGTTAGCTTGAAGAATGACAAACAGTTGGCTCGTTTTGATTTTCAATTTAGTAACCTAGTTCCGAATAGCCTCTACACCGTGATGAGTCTAAGAGAAAAGGATCTTTGTCCCGAATCTCCGACTCGACCAGGTCCTCTAGGTATTCCGAATGTTTTTGTTACTGATGCTTTAGGTAGTGCTCAGTTTTGGGCCGAGTTGCCTGATCCTTTTCCGGCCCATGAATTAGAAGGTAACCGAGTAATAAATGTTGTCGTCTTATATATGAGCTCTCGGCAAAGTTATGGCGGCGCGATTGGCCTACATGGTCTCGGTGGAGATATTCACGCCCAGCTTAAGCTTAAACAACGATCGTTTGATGAATTTGTGACTACGAATAATAGGGAAGATTAATATGCCTTTTATCCATATTACTACTTGGAAAATGAACAACGAAGAGCAAGTTAAAGGGATGCTCGAAGACATCACACATGCAGTGCATAAGAATACTGGTGCACCTTTAGATAAGATCTCTGTCGCTGTGACAGAAGTCGCTCCAAACCGCTGGGCCGACGCTGGAGTGGTAGGAAGTGAGCCTGACTTTCCAGTGAAGAGTCGTCGCTTAAACTACGAGGAGTGATTATGACCAAAGTCGCGGCATTTTTTGATGTGGATGAAACTCTAATCCACACCAAGAGCATGTTTGATTTCTATGAATTTTGGTGTAAAAAAATCGGACAAGGTGACCTGTTTAAGCGTTATAACGCAAAGCTCAATACAGATAGAGCTGCTGGTGTTGTAAGAGAACAGTTGAACAGAGAGTACTATCAACAGTTTGAAGGACAAAGGTACCAAACACTTGAGAGCGTTGGACAGGAGTGGTTTCAAAGCTGTTGTGATGACTCTTTTTTTCTCGAACGTTCCGTTACTGCGTTAAAAGAGCATCAGCGGGCAGGCCATCAAGTGGTGTTTGTATCTGGTTCGATGTGTCCGATCTTGGAGCCTATTGCCCAGTTTCTGAATGTAGAACACATCCTGTGTACCTCTCTGATCTTAGATCAAGAAGGGATGCTAACCGGTCAAATCGGTAAACCGCAGACCATCGGAAAAGGTAAAAAGGTTGCCATGTCTGATTTTTGCCAAACACATCATATCGATCTGAATCATTGCTATGCATACGGAGACGATATCTCTGACGTCGATATGCTTGAAGCAACAGGCAATCCGATTTGTGTAGGAGAAAACCCTCACCTTCTTCGTCATGCCAAACAGCATGGATGGAAAACTCTTTAAAAACATATGGAATGAAAAATGAGTATTAGTGAAAATTCTCAGAAGATGACGCTTCGTATTTGGTTAGCGTTGTTTGTATTAGCTTTGTCGACGTTTAACATCGTCACGACCGAACTGGCTCCGATTGGCTTACTTACGCCAATGGCCAATGCTTTAGCAACCTCTGAATCATATATTGGTATGACAGTATCTTTATATGCTTGGGTTGGTGCTTTGAGTGCACTTGTGGCTTCAGTTTTTCTTGGTGCGGTCGGCAAAAAAAATCTCTTAATTGCTTTGAGCATAGTACTGGCTGTTTCCAATGGTCTTGCTGCTAGTGCTGAAACCTTTGAGAGCCTAATGTTAGCCAGAGTGATAGGGGCTGTTGCCCATGGTGCATTTTGGTCAATAATTGGTGTCAGTGCTGCGTCGATTGTTCCGTCTAACTATATCGGTGTAGCTACCTCGATCGTATTTGGTGGAGTATCAGTTGCCAGTGTGTTTGGGGTGCCTATTTCAAATTACATAGGTATGCATATAGGTTGGCGCTCCGCATTTATGGTTATGTCAGGGCTTAGCGTGTTGTCGCTTGTCGGGATTGCTAGCTTAGTCCCTCAGATTAGCGAGAAGAGTAGTGTGGGTATTGGGGCGATTAAGGCCGTGTTTAAATCGAGTTCACTGATCAAAATCTATTTTGCCACCATTTTGACCATATCGGCTCACTTTACCGCCTTTACCTATATAGAGCCTATGCTTAATTCCCTCACTCACATTAGTGAAGAGTTCGTCCCGGTTTTATTGTTGGTCTTTGGTGTCGCAGGTATTGCCGGCAATGTCATCACAGCGCTATTCATTGATAAACACCTCAAGACGATCGCGGTTTTGTCTGTACTATTTGCAGCATCAATGCTGGTTCTTATTGGTGAATTCCACGTGCAATGGTATCAGGCTCACATCGGCACAGCACTCGCTATCTGGGGAGCGACGGCATCTTGTATTTTCGTGGCCCTTCAAACTTGGGTGCTTAGACTGGCTTCAGAGCAAGCATTTCCAGCATCTGCTCTTTATGTTGCCTTCTTCAACTTGGCAATTGGTATCGGAGCGTCTTTAGGGGCATGGTTAGTTGCTTCTTACAATGTTTCCTTTCTATACATTTTTGCTGGTGTCGCGATGGCGCTTTCCTTGGTATTTATCACTATCGTTCCGATGAATTTCGAGAATGTTCAGCGAACGCAGGAGGCTTAAATAATGAGCGATAAACAGACGACGATCAAAGGCATGTACGTTATGGATCGTTTGGAAGATGGATTAGCTGAAAGAATGAGTCGTCGACTTTCCGAGCTCGATAGTGACTTACCTCGATTGATTACGGATTACGCGTTTGGCTCGGTCGTCGCTCGTCCTGGTTTAGATTTAAAAACCCGCGAAATGTTGACAGTTGCTTCTCTGATTAGCTTAGGTAACGCGACCCCCCAGCTTGAACTGCATATGAAAGCGGCGATAAACGTAGGGGTGTCGCCTGAAGAGCTGCTTGAAGTCGTTATTCAGATGGCTGTTTATGCTGGCGTGCCTGCTTGTATGAATGGTCTGGCAAGTTACCGTAAGATTATGAATGAGAAGGGGCTGGTTCTCCCTGGTCTTAAAGAGGAAGTAGAGTAATGGAAGACATTGTTGTTGTCGCAGCAAAGCGAACACCTACTGGTGCATTTATGGGGGAGCTTTCCGGTTTGTCTGCTCCTAATCTTGGTAGCTTGGTGATCAAAGCCTTGTTGGCTGATTCAGACGTTAAACCAGAGCAAATCGACAGCGTCATTCTTGGGCAAGTTCTAACGGCTGGCTGTGGTCAAAACCCAGCTCGCCAAGCCGCAATTGGCGCTGGGTTAACACATAACGCGCAGTGTTTAACAGTAAACAAGGTTTGTGGTTCCGGCTTAAAGGCGGTTCATTTAGCGATGCAAGCGATCACTTGCGATGACGCTGAATTTGTTATTGCTGGTGGGCAAGAAAGTATGTCAAATGCGCCCCACATTTTACCTAACTCTAGAAAGGGCAAACGATTGGGAGGAACTGAGCTACAAGATAGCTTGGTTCACGATGGTCTTTGGGATGCGTTTAATGATTATCACATGGGAGTGACGGCGGAAAACGTTGCCAATCAGTATGGAGTTGCTCGTCCTGATCAAGATGAGTTCGCGTTTCAATCTCATCAGAAAGCACTTGCGGCGCAAAAAGCCGGTTTGTTTGTGAATGAGATAGTGCCGATAGAAGTAAGAGATCGAAAAGGCAATGTTCGTATTTTTAGTCAGGATGAAGGTCCACGAGAAACAAGCGTGGACAAACTTGCCAGTTTGCAGCCCGTGTTTTCTAAGCAAGGTACAGTGACGGCAGGTAATGCATCATCACTCAATGATGGAGCGTCGGCACTTCTGCTCTGTCATCGCCATACCGCAGAAAAATACCAGTTGAAAGTGCTTGCTAGCTTAGGGAAATTCAGCAATTCAGGAGTTAGCCCTGATGTCATGGGAGTAGCCCCGATTGAAGCTATCTCTAAATGCCTTGACCAGTCAGGGTGGGAAGCGAGTGAGGTTGCACAGCTAGAGTGTAACGAAGCGTTTGCATCGCAAGCTATTGCTGTTGCTCGCGCGATAGATATTCCTGACGATAAAATTAATCCATATGGGGGAGGGATTGCGTTGGGGCACGCGATTGGTTCTTCAGGGAGTAGAATCCTAGTAACTCTTATTCATAGCCTGATAAGAGATAATAAAAATAAAGGTGTCGCTGCTCTTTGCATTGGCGGTGGAGAAGGTGTAGCGATGAGTATCTATCGCTAATGAAAAGCCCAGGTAGCTGGGCTTTTTCCTTTTTAGACATTGACTCCTTTCATACCCTCTTCAGAGTAACGTTGCCCTTTTACCTCAAATTGAAGTAGGATGTTATTCAATGTTGTAAGGTCTTCTCTCTCTAAGATTATTTCAGATGCCTGAACATTTTCTTGGAGATATTGCCGCTTCTTAGTTCCTGGGATAGGAACGATATGTTCATATTGAGCTAACAGCCATGCCAACGCGATCTGACCAGGTGTTGCTTGATATTTTTGTGCAATCGGCTGAATGATGTCTAGAATATTGCGGTTGTGATTGATGTTCCCATCTAGGAATCGATCGTTGGTTTTGCGAAAATCACCGTCAGGGAGATCACTATTACGCGTTAACTTGCCTGTGAGAAAGCCTCTACCTAGCGGGGAGTAGGGCACTAAGCCGATGTTATTGGTTTTCAGTGTTCCAAGAATATCTTCCTCAATGTCTCGAGTCCAAAGTGAGTACTCTGTTTGCAGAGCGGTGACTGGAAAGACAGAGTGTGCTTTAAGCAGTGTTTTCGAAGAAACCTCACAAAGCCCTACATGAGCAATTTTGCCTTCTTTGACTAACTGTCCTAGGCAATCCATGCTTTGTTCGATGATCTTACTGTCGACTCGGTGAAGGTAAAACAAATCAATACACTCGACCCCTAAGCGCTGAAGAGATTCATCGCAGCATTTTCGTATATAGTCCGGTGTGTTATTGATGCTGCGAGCATACGCACTTTCTGCAGGGCGATCGATACCACACTTGGTGGCAATTTTAATTTGGTGGCGCTGAGAAGGTTGCAGTTTAGATAGGTAGTAACCAATCAGCTCTTCATTGTGACCACGTCCATAAAAGTTTGCGGTATCAATGAAGTCAACACCAAGCTCAAGTAACTGGTCAAGTAGCTTTAGAGATTGTAAGTCATTTGTTTCGCCATAGAATTCACTCAACCCCATCGCACCATAGCCAATCGAGCTGACTGTCAACCCATTTGCAAGTTCACGTTTAAGCATAAAGCCTCCTTATTTAGAGCTCAATTATTTCATGATCTAATTAGGGACTGAATTCTCTTTTTGCTTATACCTAAAAGGTATCACCATCAATTGCGAGCTACTGGGTCTCAGTAGTGGGCTTTGTTGCTTAAACCGTATCCGCCCCATAAACCCACGGTGCGATAGTGCTAATGTTTGAAGTTCCAAGGTAGGAGCGCATCGATATCAGGCTCTGCTTTCGCCAGCTCTTTCATGCACTTAACCATGTGGTCGTAGAGTATAAGGTCGTTGGCTTTCGCAGTCTCGACGATGCTGTAAAGCATCGCGCTCGCATCAGCGCCATTGGGTGCGGTCGAGAAGAGCCAGTTCTTTCTGCCAATAACTAGCGGTTTAATTGCCCGTTCAGCTCGATTATTGTCGATAGATAAGTGACCGTCATCGATATAGCGAATGAGCTTCGGTCATTGCCCAAGCGTGTATTTTATCGCTTTACCTAACGGGCTAGACTCTATTACTCGCTGAATCATCATTCACTCGTAGAGTTCATCGAGTATCGGTTTCGCATGCAGTTGCCGCTCTGCTTTTCGCTTCTCTGCCGATGCGCCCTTTAACCTCGATTCTATCCCATAGAGCTTTTGGATTTTAGCCAAGGCATTGTCTGCTTTACCTGACTTGCCTTTACCTTGCAGCTTTTTCGCGTCCATGAACTTACGCCGAGCATGAGCCATGCAACTGTAGTAGCATTGGTATAAGAGATGACTTCTTAAATACCAAGCAAGAGATGACCGAACAAGACGAGAAAGCAGGCAAAACGGGTAAGGGCTAGATATTTTCCCGTAGAGTTGCTTGTAAAACGCAAAGTGGTTAGCACAAACTTTCATAATAAAGCAATGATGAGCCGAATAAGACGGAAGTCAGTTTGCGACTTGTTACGGTTCGTTTCATTAATGTTGGTCGGGGACTTGAATAGAAACCGTACTATTTAACGAGTTTGTGCGCTCACTGTAGTTTTTCTCGAATTTGTTTAGATTGCAGAATACAATAAAGTTAATATGGTTGATTACGATTAGTTAGACAAATTACTGATGATAAACTTCGAACCCAAACGCTCTTATCAAACGATAGGATTAATTTTAAGACAAGAACTTTCCGATGGAATGTATCCTATCGGCAGTCGCTTACCTCCTGAACGCGATATTGCAGAGCGTTTAAATGTGGGTAGGACGGTTGTGCGCGAAGCGATCATCATGCTTGAACTGGAAAACCTAGTGGACGTGAAAAAAGGTTCCGGTGTTTATGTGATCAATTTGCCACAAGACGATTTATCTCAAGGCAATTTACCTCAAAGCAAACACAGCCAGTCAGGTTCAGGCTCTGCCCGACAAGAAGATGTGGGTCCTTTCGAAATGTTGCAAGCACGACAGTTACTGGAAAGCACCATTGCGGAGTTTGCTGCCGTGCAAGCGACACCGTCAGACATCGCAAGAATGCGTGAAGCGCTTGAGATTGAGAAAAATGAAATCAACAGCGACGATGATTTAGAACCTACTGGCGACAAACTGTTTCATTTCTATATCGCAGAAGCGACCCAAAATTCTATTTTGGTGGATATGTTTAAGCAGTTGTGGGAACGCAGAGAGTCCAGCCCCATGTGGCAAAAGCTCCATTGTCATATTGAAAACAAAGACTACTGCAAAGAGTGGCTGGATGATCATGCACAGATATTGCTTGCCATGCAGCGCAAAGATCCGAGTGCCGCAAAGCATGCGATGTGGCAACACTTAGAGAATGTCAAAATAAAGTTACTTGAGTTATCTGATTTTGAAGATCCTCAGTTTGATGGCTATCTGTTTGAATCCATCCCTGCAAAGTTAGTGTTGCAAAAAAAATAGCCGGATCTGGATCTCAGACCAACTGTAAAGATTGAACAGCATAAAAACAAAATAGCAAAAAGGATGTCGTGTTTGGCGACATCCTTTTTTGTTATTTAACGGCTGGTGTCGGGACGCAGCCGAGATTCAGTGATTCAGTGATTCAGTGATTCAGTGATTCAACTGTTCAACTATGCCGGTTGAGAAACAGGGAGAGGCGGATAACACTCGATAATTTCTACCCCCTCCATCGTTTCAATCTCAATCGAATCAACCCCCGCAGGACAGAAAAATTTGTCGAATTGACGCAATGTCAGTTGCTTATCCCCCAGCGTTACCGTGCATTCACCTTGTGTGACGATACCGATGTAAAAGTCCTGTTCTTGTTTGACAATATGGCGAGTGACGTTGCTTCGACACACTCGATAGCGATCGGTGGTTGAGGCATCGATCAGCATGGACTTAGAGGAACCATCAGGGTAGGTTTGCATCGGTTTGGGTGTTTTCTTGTTTTTAGCGATCACGTCATGGGTGGATTGCTGCGAATAATCAAACACGTCCAGACAAAAATCGAGGTCACGCTTCATAAAGCGGGCTTGTTCTGGAAGGGTATAACCGCCACGCTCAAATTCAAAACGTACCGCCCAGTCCGAAGGCTCCATAATTTCGATCATAAGAATGCCTTCACCAATTGCGTGGGGCATACCGCCGGGGATGAAATAGCATTGACCTTCTTTGACGGGTATTTTTTCAAAGCATTTTTTCAGTTGAATTGCGCCTTTTGGGGTGGGTGTTGAAAGCCTAAATAAATATAAGGATCGTTGATATCTTCTCTGACTTTCAGAATGTAATAAGCTTCAGCTTTGCCAGCATCTGAGTTGAGATACTGCTGCGAAAATTCTCTTGTTGGGTGCGCTTGGAAATGCAGTCGAATCGACGAATCTAAGAACTTAACCAATACCATCGGATTGGTGCCAAATTGTGCCACATGATCACGACCCAGAAAATAGTCTGGGTCTAACGCAATCAGCTCGGAAAAAGGCATGTTCTGATCGGTGAGTAGGGCGATGGATTCTCCCTCATCGATATGCTCTCGCCCCGGATTGACCGCTTTGGTCGTTGATGCGATCCAGTCTTCCGGAAAATGCGAGTCTTGCGCTGGGACAACGCCGGCAATGTCATCAAGCACTTTTCCGCCTTTATATGAACGCCAGACTCTATTTTGTTTAAACTGCACTAATTGGTCTTTGTATTTCATGGTGCTCTCGGCTTGTTTATTTGTTTCAGGGGATGCGTCTAACGGAATTCGTTTCATGATAATTCGTTTGATGATAGCGGCTTTAACTTTATATCATTGACCATGTTGTAAACGGTGACCTTTGCTCCAGATTCTTGGATGCGAACGAATTTGTCAACGATGCGGTCAACCAATTCGGTGTCGTTTACAATGGAGTCACTGAATATCGAGTCAAGGTTGATCAATGCTAGCGCGCGCTCTCTGTTGCTGGTAGGGCTAGATTTGATGCTATCAAATACTGCGGATAGCGGATCGTTAACCTCTATCGCATCCCCATTATCGTCTTTGCCGATAACGTAACTCATCCAAGCGGCAATGCCCAACTCAAGCCAATAGGTCTGAATCCCATTGCGTCGGTTATAAATCAGGGACTCACAAAATCTTGGCGGCAGCTTTTGGCTACCATCGGTGGCAATTTGGGAGGTCGCATGCTGCAAATTATTGTTACTAAAACGGTCAACCAATAACGTCGCATAGTGCTCAACATTGACCTCTTTGGGTAAGTTCAATGTAGGCGCTTGCTCCGCTAACATAAAATCAAGGACGGCTCTAAGAAATTGCTTATCATCAATGACTTGTGAGATAAATTTATAGCCACTTAAATAGCCCAAATAGGATAAAAATGAGTGACTGCCGTTGAGCATTCTCAGTTTCATCTGTTCATAAGGGACCACGTCTTCAACAAATTCCGCCCCCACTTGATCCCAGTCAGGTCGCCCATTAACGAAATTATCTTCGATGACCCATTGACGAAATGGCTCGCACGCAATGGCGCAAGGATCTCTGTAACCCAATTGACTTTCAATATAGCTCAACGTGTCAGCGGTCACCGCAGGAACAATTCTATCAACCATGGTATTTGGGAACGTGACATGCTCCTTAATCCATTGATAAAGCTCAGGTTCAATCAGTTTGGCATAGCCAAGGATAGCTTGGCGGGCGACGTCGCCATTACTTTGAATATTGTCACATGACATCACTGTAAACGGCGGTCGTTGATGTTGTTTTCTTAACCTAAGTGCCTCGACGATATAACCGATGGCTGAGTTGGGGCTATATGGTGACTTCAAATCCTGTTGTATTAACGGATTGTTGCTATCGAGCGTACCGGAACTGGGTTCGATGCAGTATCCCTTTTCGGTAATGGTTAAAGAGACAATCGCGGTGTTCTCATCGGCAAGTGCTTCTAATATTGGCTCTTTTCCATCCAACGCAGGGTGCAGAGAATGGGTAATGGATTTGGATATTTTGACTTGCTTGTGGTTTGGACCTCTTTCCAGTACCGCGTAGACATGATTTTGCCCACGCAGTTGAGTGATCAATTCAACAGAACCGAAAAGGTTAATCGAATTGATCGACCAATTGCATTTTTCTTGGTCGATTAATTCGCTGGTATATAGGGCTTGGTGCGCACGGTGAAACGCACCCAAACCGATATGAATGATTTTGGACTGGTTCTTAATGCATTGTTTTATATTGGTTTTGTTCATAATGATATCATTCTTCCTGAGGTGCGTGACACATACAGAGTTCCACTTTTCTAGTCTATAACATACCACTCATTTGTATGATTTATACACTTTAAAAATTAACAATTATTATTCTGTGACTAAGGTCAACCAATTGGCATGCCAATTCTGTCAGTCTAATGGGGAAGAATGAAAGTGAATGAATTTTAATACTATAACGTGGACAAAGGCTGAATAATGAATATTGATATATACATAGTTTTGGGATACTTCGTGTTCCTGATGGTCGTGGGGTGGATGTTTCGATCCGCCACCTCTTCGACAAGTGAATACTTCCGTGGCGGCGGTAAAATGTTGTGGTGGATGGTTGGCTCCACCGCGTTTCTCCAAGCATTGAGTGCAATGACATTTACCGGTGTTATGGGTAAAGCATTAGATGTTGGCGTGTCTATCGTGGTTATCTTTTTTGCCAATGCGCTGGGTTACCTTTGTAACTATCTCTTTTTTGCTGCGAAAGCGCGTCAAATGCGAGTCATTAGCCCGATTCAAGGTATACGCCTACGCTTTGGTCGAGTGAGCGAACAGGTCGTGACTTGGGCGACAGTACCATCTAGCGTTTTGCAAGCGTCATTGTGGCTTAATGCGTTGGCTATTTTTGCCAGTGCGGTGTTCAACATTCCTATTGAAACCACCATTATTGCGGCGGGTGGCGTGGTGTTGTTTATGTCATTAGTCGGCGGAAGCTGGGCGGTGGTGGCATCAGATTTCATTCAAATGATCATCATCACAGTGGTGACATTTATCGCCACGATTGTTGCGATTACTAAAGCGGGTGGCGTCACGCCAATTTTGGAAGCAGGCTTACCTGATCGCGGTTTTGTCGGTGATGGTTACAGCTACGGCTACTTATTTGTTGGTTGGTTTATTTGTATTTTCATTAAACAGTTCTTTAGTACCAACAATATGATCGATTCTTATCGTTACATTGCGGCTAAAGATACTAAGAATGCTCGAAAAGCGGCGGTTCTTGCTTGTTGCTTAATGGCGTTCGGTCCTTTTATCTGGTTCTTACCAGCATGGTATGTGGGCGGACATTATCCTGATATGTCTACGTGGGGACTGGATGTGTTAGGTAAAGACATCGCCAATGCAACGTATTTTGTATTTGTTCGCAATGAAATGCCTGTCGGCATGGTGGGTCTGATGATGTCAGCAATGTTTGCGGCAACGATGTCATCAATGGATTCAGCGCTGAACCGAAATGCGGGTATCTTTATCAAGAATGTATACGAACCTTATTTTGCCAAAGACAAATCGGATAGATCGATTCTGATGGCGAGTAAAGTTGCCACGGTGTTTTTCGGTTTAATGATCATTGTCGCCGGTCTGTTTATGAGTAAGTTGAAAGACTTTGGCTTGTTCGACGCACTGATGATGGTCAGTACATTAGTGGCGTTCCCGGTTCTTATTCCGTCGCTATTATGTTTCTTTATCAAGAAAACACCCGATTGGGCATGTTGGGCGACGATTGCTGTCGGTGCCTGTGTATCTGCGGTCATTGCCTCAACGAGCGCACCGATGATCGAAAGTTTGTTCAACTTGGCAGAGCCACTGTCAAAACGTGAATTCGCAGAAATGAAATCCATCACCATGGGTGTGACGGGTCACATCATTATCACTGGTGGTTTCTTCTTGTTGACTCAGTTGTTCTATAAAGAGCCACAAGGACAACGTGCCGAGGAGATTAATGAGTTTTTCAATAACGTATCAACACCTATTGTTGTTGAAGAGACAGTGCAAAGTTTCCAAGCAGATAGACAGCAATATGTGTTACTTGGTCGTGTTCTATTAGCTACCAGTGTCGCGTTGTTGATATTGACCTTAATTCCTAATCCATTGTGGGGACGCATGTTATTCGTAGTGATGTCATTGATGGTCGGATTCATTGCTTGGTTGTTACTACGTGCCGGTAAATTAAAAGACGCTGAATTAAAAGCGTGTACGGTTTGATTATTAGAACAGTGAATTTATAGATTATTCAAGGTGGGCGGATTAGCCCACCTTATTTGAGTTGATTTTGAGGAGAGAGTTCTGTGAAACAAACATGGCGTTGGTATGGTCCGAACGATCCTGTGACCTTGAACGATATTCGACAAGCAGGGGCAACAGGTATTGTGACTGCACTTCATCACAAAGCAAATGGTGATATATGGCAGCAGCATGAAATACTTGAAAGAAAACACATGATTGAGAGTCATGATTTAACTTGGGAGGTGGTTGAAAGTATTCCTGTTCACGAAGAAATAAAAACACAAACCGGTAATTATCTGGCGTGGATTGAAAACTATAAACAATCCATTATCAATTTAGCCAAATGTGGTATTCACACCATCTGTTATAACTTTATGCCCGTTCTAGATTGGACTCGCACGGATTTGGAATATGTTCTCCCTGACGGTTCAAAAGCGCTGCGTTTTAATCATATTGACTTTGCGGTGTTTGATCTTTGTATATTAAAACGTGAAAACGCCGCCAGTGAGTACAGTCAAGCAGACATCGAAAAAGCCCACGAACGTTTTCAAGCGATGTCAATTCAGCAACTTGAGCAATTGACGTCGAATATTATTGCTGGGCTGCCCGGGGCGGAAGAAGGCTACACGTTGGATCAGTTTCGATGTCAGTTAGCAAAATATGACGCCATTGATGAAGCAAAACTGCGCCAACATCTGGTGTTTTTTCTGCAACATATTACCCCTATTTGTGAAGAGTATGGCGTTAAGTTGGCGATTCATCCGGATGATCCACCGCGCGCTATTTTAGGACTGCCACGCATCGTTTCGACGATTGAAGATATCGCCTTTCTGACGGAAGCTGTGCCGAGTGCCACCAATGGCATCACCATGTGCACCGGTTCATACGGAGTGCGCGGCGACAATGATTTAGTCAAAATGATTGAGACATTTGGCGAACGGATTTACTTCACTCATTTGCGTTCGACTCAACGGGAAGCTGACCAGAACAGTTTTTACGAAGCTGCACACTTAGACGGTGACGTTGATATGTACGGTGTTATTTTTTCTTTGCTTAAAGAGGAAAACAGACGGCGTATTGCGGGCAAAGCGGATCCTATCCCGATGAGACCTGATCACGGACACCAAATTATTGATGATCTGAATAAACAAACCAATCCGGGCTATTCATGCATCGGTCGACTCAAAGGTTTGGCGGAAATTCGTGGTGTTGAATATGCGTTAAGTAAGAGTTTTTTTAATCAGTGATTTATTAATTCAAGAAAGGGAAGTCCCTCGCTTTCCTTTCCTTTTATTCAGGTAGCGGTATGTCAGTGCAAGAGAAGTTTGGTGGTGAGCTGAGTGATGAAGAATTTCGAAAATTCACGCTATACACCAGTCAAAGTAATAACAAACAAGACGATGAAACACGCGCTCAAATTCTGGGCTTCACCAATGCGAACGTAAGAGTTGCGCCCGGAGCAATCATACGAATTGGTGATAACCAAATTGGGTGTCGAAGTTACATCGGTTTATACAGTTACATCAATGGTGACGTTGAGATTGGTGAAGAGGTTGCGATTGGTCCTCATGTTTCTGTGGTGGCTTCAAACCATGTTTTTGACCCAGCGACTCAATCCTTTAGCGCACGAAGTTGTGGCGTGAAGGGAAAAGTTATCATAGAAAACGGTGTTTGGTTAACCACGGGCGTGGTGGTGACTCCGGGAGTGACCATCGGACGGGGTTCTTTGGTGTGCGCAAATTCTGTTGTTACTTGTGGCGTTGAACCGTATTCCATTGTTGCTGGTTCACCTGCCAAAGTGGTTGGGCGTATTGATGCCGAATCAGGTGAGTATCACTGGCACAATAAGGAGTAAACGGATGCTATCACTACAAAGAACCCATGACTTTCAACTGTTTGTTTCACCTAGCATTGATAGCGCGATGGTCAATCCTCCGAGCTTTAACTGGCCTCAAGATGACGATGCTAATTTATATGACCTTGAACTTGTGGGTCTCGACCACGATGATCAATGGTGTTGGTCAGCGATTCAGTCACCTCATCAACTCGATTTTAAGCTAGAACCAGGACAATACCGCTGGCGGATAACGGAGTTAAGCCAAAATCTGACGTCGGATTGGATCGAATTTACCATTTCTACACAAACGGACTTATATCTTGCGCCGACGGCGGATACGTTGTTTGCGCTATGCGCCGACAAACAGCAGTTTCTGATGTACTTTGATGAAGACATCGAAGTTGTGCGCGATGCAAGCCAAGGCGTTAGAGACAAATTAGCGCGCAGTGTCGCTGATATCGATATTGAGCAAATCCAGTACCCCAACCATTATCGTCGGGGTCACGAGGAGGGCAAGCGAACCGCCATTGCCAATGTTCGAAACTGGATAGACCGAGATCTTATCGCCCTGACGTTATTGTATAAAATATGGGGCGATAATGAGGCCGGACTCAAAGCTTGCCAGCTATTATTACGTTTATCGGAATGGAGCCCAGAAGGCCCCGCTTCTCTGCTTAGACCTTGTCGTTGGGGAGATGAAGTCGGACTGTCTTTGGCGAGAAACCTGTATTTAGCGTATCACTGGTTGTCTCCCATTTTAACCGAGGATGAGCGGGCTTTTGTTCGCCCTCTGTTGATTCGAATAGCATTCCAAATGGAGCAGCGTTTAGAGCAAGATCAATTTAAACAGTTCCCAGGACATTCCCATACCTCAAGGCTACCCGCTTACTTGGGTATTGCGGCACTGACTTTACACAAGGAATTTGAACATAAAACCTGTGAGCGTTGGCTAAATTACGCATTGATGATCTATCGCGGTGTGTTGCCATTTTACGGTGGAAAAGATGGCAGTTGGGCTGAAGGGTCGTTTTATTCTTCTTCCTATTCCAAATGGCATCATCCGTTTTTCTTATCCGTTGAACGGTTAAGCGATTTCTCGTTTTATGATCACCCGTTTTACAAAAACTATGTGAATTTTGCGATGGATTTTGTTGCCACTCAAGAGCGTATTCATCCTTTTGGTGATGGCTTTTGGTGCCAACGAGACGGGAAAGAATGGCCCGGATTTTTTGCCCAAAACCCACTCAGAGTCTATGCACAGCGATTTGGCGACCAGAGCGCAATCGCCTTAGACGAAACGCTAGAGTCACAGATCGAGAGTTACCAACTCCATCTATTGGATATCGTTCCTACGATCATACAACTGGCTTATGCTCCGTCTTCGCGCAGGGGTAACGAAAGCGGCAATAGTGAAAATAGGAGCGGCGAAAACAGAAGTAGCGAAAATAGAAATAGCGAAAACAGCCAAGTAGCCACAACAAACCACTCGTTTTATGCTTTCGCCGGGCTTGGAAAAATCTCCAGCGGTACGTTATCAACGTATTATCGTGCCAGTCAATTTGGGAATAGTTCGCATCGACATGGCGATCAAGGTAATTTCGCGCTGTTGAAATCAGGGCTGAATATACTCACACCAAGTGGTAGCTATGGCTATCGGTTTGGCAGTAAACACCACAGCCTTTGGACTCGCACCACCCAAGCGCATAACCTGCCGCTTATCAATGGTGTTGGGCAAAAGCTTGACTGTCCCAGCGCGACCGCTTCTGTGATTGCTCGAATTGATCAAGCGGAACTTAAAGCAGTGATGCTGGATATCACCAGCGCCTATGATGATTGCAAAAGCTTTATTAGGACCTTAATCCAAGTCGCCGATCAAGGTTTGGTGGTGTATGACCAGATCGAGCTCGAACATGCAGCGCCATTACAGTGGCGATTGCATACACCATTAAACATCGCCTTTGGTCGCCAAGTTCATACTCTATTTACCGAGTTGTCAGGCCAAGACTCAATGGAGACAATCCAGTATCAAATGGAAATGCTGGTGGGTAATGCCTCTTCTTCTAAGTTAGTCGAAGAAGTGAATGATGCAGAGAGCTACTGTGTCAGTGTTGAATCCGATGCCCAAAAGGATATTAAGCATATTGAATGGGAAATACAAAGTCATACTGACCATCACGTATTATTCACCTGTGCCACTAATCCTATTGACTGTCAATATATAAAGGATAAGGGCGTCGTTGTTCGCTGTAATGGCAACGCTGTGCTTATTAATAAAGATAAGAAATTAATCGAAACCTTAGATTGATTTTTAGTGAGTAAATATCCAGCAAGCCACCTAAAACATTTGGGTGGTTCATCTAATCCGTAGTTAAATTAATGAAAAATAATGAGAGCTAATATGAAAAAAACAATTCTATCTACATTAATTCTATTGTCATCCATGTCCAGTTATGCGATTGACTTGGACGAAGTTTCTCGTCACTCATTGCTTACCAGTGAACGATTGCAAACGATAGCATCCGCAGACTTGTCCACCCAATCAGAAAAACAAGTGCAAGCGTTGAAAGCCAAGCTTGAAGCAGCGAAGACGGGTGATACGATTGTTATTCCTTCAGGTAAATACCCTAATTTAGGTATCGTTACTATAGCCGCTGATAATATTACAATTAAAGCTGAAAAGGCGGGTCAAAGTTGGTTAACAGGTTTGGTGCAACTTGTTATGAATGGTGACAATTCAACAATTGATGGCATGGTATTTACTGAAGGTGGACCGGGAGAAGAATCTGGTGGTGTTATTATTAGAGGAGACAATAATACACTGACTAACTCGACGTTTTATTATTTTAATGATGGCTATGAATATCAACCAGATGATATACGTCAAGAGTACCCTAAGCGACTTTGGATAACAGTGTGGGGAGAATCTGCAAATATAACTTTCAATCGATTTGAAGGAAAACAAAAGCGAGGGGCGCTTATCCTTTTGCGAAAAAATGAAACCCCCGATCATCATGTTATTGAACATAATATCTTCCTCGATATGCAAAAAAATAAATATGGTGAGTTGAACAATAAAGCGGCCATCCGTTACAACTCGAATAGCTGGGAAGCGTTACAAATGGGTTATAGCTCGGAGTCTCAGTACCCATCAAACTCAAGCTTTAGTCATAATCTGATGATTAATATGGATGGTGAGCAAGAGCTTATTGCCGTGAAGTCAGGAGAAAATAGAATTTCCGGCAATACTATTTATCGTTCAGCAGGTTTGATCTCTTTGCGTCATGGGAAAGCGAACCATATTGAAAATAACGTGATTATTGGTGACCACAAAAAGCTGACTGGTGGTGTTCGTATTTACGATGAAAGTCATGTGATCAAGAACAACTATATCACTCAAACCGCAGGCGGTGATGAAGGTGTTGCGGGGAATGCCGATGTCCGTGCAGGGATTGTTATCAACACAGGGATTATTGATGTTGCCAATGGAGAGCAGCTATCTAAAACTAAAAAAGGTAAGGAACTTAACAAGCAGTGGACACCAAGAAATATCCAAATATCAAATAACTCGTTGATTGATAATGAAATAGGTATTGTCTATGGAGAGCAGGTTCACCGAGTCAGTATGTATGATAATAAGGTGGTGGAATCGGTATTTGGTGCCGATAAAGTTCACTTTGAGCATAACTTTATCGATGCAATTTCACCTGATAATGTTGCGGTTCAAGCAACCAGCATTACACCACTTACCAATGCGACTTATGAAGGCGAAGTTTACTTAGGAAAGTTAGTTGAGCCAACGTATGTGAAGAGCTACAGCTCTCAACGCCCAACGCTGGTTGAAAAAGGTGGCTTTGTTTCAGCCGGAAAGGTCGGTGCCGATGTTTCCAAGTTGAAAATTGTTACTGCCGATATTGCGGGCCCGACTTATGCGGTAACTAAATAGTAATAATTCGAAAACTTTCTGCCGCCCTCTAGCCTGAACTAATACCGCTGTATGGCTCAGTTTAGAGGGCATTTTTTAGACATCGTTATCTGCATAAAATAGCGGCTTAACCAAGATCGCTTAACCAAGGATCAGTGACGAAGACAATTCACGCGCTTTTTATCTATACCCATGTGACCTCAAGATGCGAGGTTCAATGACTTATTCTTGAGTAACAAGTCTCGTGTCCCATCGAATCTCTCCGATTGCTTAACATTTGGCGGTATTACTATTCCTTATCTGCTGTAGGTGGCATCCTGCTTATAATATTTTTTATTAAATTTCATTGAGTTATGACTAGCTTAAAAAGTGGTCGATTTGAGCTTGTGTGATCGTGTGATTATTCTCGTCGTTTTTATTGAGAGTGCATGAGACACAACAATGTTGAACAAATTTAAACGCGTAAACCACAAACTATGGGCCATTATCATCGCAGCAATGATTGCGTTGTTTTTGACTTCGGGTGTCAGCGTGTTTACCAGCAAAATGCTGAAGAGTGAGTTTGATGAATTTCAGATTTATAACCAGAGCGCCATTGGTGCGGCTGAGATGGAAGCTCAACTCTTAAGTGCCAGAGTTAACGCTCTTACGTTTCGTATTTCGCAACAGCCAGACTTCTATAACAGCGCTCAAGAGCAGTTGTTAAAAACCAAGCATCAGGCATTACAGTATGCTGAAAAGAGCCGATACCCAGAGCGTGCTAACGCATATTTAAACGTTAAACAGTCACTTGATGACTATGGTTCGCGTCTAATGGAGGTGAAGCGGAGAATCGCAGAGTATAACCAGTGGGTCGCGGATGTCGGTAGCAGCGATATTGAAATGCAACAGCTACTCGAGACACTGCTGGCGAAATTGAGTCACTTACCAGTGCAATCAGAGCAGGCAACTGAGGTGGATCAGTCTTTCCAATATGCACTCGAGGCGGCGGCCGAGTTCTTAGTGAGCCACAGCCCAAAGAGTTTTGCGTCTTATGAGAAACGATTCAACCTCTACCAGCATGCATTGCAATCTTTAGCGCCATCAATTCCTTCTCAGCTAAGGTCAAACCTGATCGCAGAAAGTCAAAATTTCTCGACGCTGCTTTTGCAGATCCGTCAGGTCAACAGTGAACGCAACCAAGGGTGGGACGAGCTCAATCGCATCGGTTTTGTAATTGCTGACAAGTTACAGCAGTTGAAACAGCAATCGGTCAGCAGTCAATCTCAGGTGCAATCAGCGATTGCCGACACAATGCAATCTTCGACTATTGCGGTGTTGGTTACGTTGCTGATTACGCTGTTCACACTTTATTGGTTATGTCATCGCATTGGTCGCAGTATTACCGTTCCGTTGCAGCAGGCGAGTGCGGTAGCTCAGCGTTTATCAGAAGGTAAACTGGCGGTAACAGAGCTAGGCAGCGTTGGGCGAGATGAAGTTGGACAGTTGCTATTGCAACTTAATCGTACCGAAACTCGTCTCTATCAAACCATTGAAGAAGTGGTCACTTGCAGTGAGTTGCTCGCTTCTGCCTCTGAAGAGTTATCCGCAGTGAATAGCGAAGTGTTGCAGAGTGCGCGTGACCAACAGTTGGAGACGGATCAAGTTGCCACTGCGGTTAATCAAATGTCCGCAGCAATCAATGAAGTGGCAAGTAGCGCCAATCAAGCCTCCATCGAAGCAGAAACTGCCACGGATAACGCAAAGCGTGGTCAAAGCGTTATGGCGCAAACAATGGAGCGGGTGGGTGGTCTTGCCAACCAAATGGGCAGCTTAAGCGTAGAAGTCACCACGTTGAAGAGTGGTACGCAAGAAGTCACCGAGATCATGGATGTGATTCAAAAGATTGCCGAGCAAACCAATTTGTTGGCGCTTAATGCGGCTATTGAAGCGGCGCGGGCTGGCACTCAAGGACGTGGCTTTGCGGTCGTTGCTGATGAAGTGAGGCAATTGGCTCAGCAAACGCAAAGAGCGGTTGAACAGATTGAAGGCAAGATATCGACCTTGCAACAAAATACGATGCAAGTGGTTGAGTCAATAGATGAGAGCCAAGGTATGCTCAAGCAGACAGTGGATCAGTCACAAAGTGCCAGCCAATCATTTACCGCCATTGTCGGCTGTGTCAACGAAACCAATGCACTGAACACGCTAATTGCCACGGCGACGGAGCAACAAAGCACAACGGCGGAACTGATCAACGAGAGTATTACTTCAGTGCGCGATCGGGTCGAAGTGACGGTGGCACAAATCCAAGACAGTAACCAAGCTGCCGATGATTTGGCGCGCATGGCGGTGACATTGAGCGATCAAATTCACTTCTTTGAATTGCAAACAGCAAGGAAGAATTAAACCGGTCTTTTTTATCCAACGGTTATCTAGTTTTTTCGACAACGACGGCTATTCGATAACTTCAATCTAATCACAAGTTATCGTCCAATAGTGAGGCGCACAACTATTGCGCCTCACTATACGCAAGTTACTTCTGATATACCCAAGTTACCTCTGAACTCTGTATCTTGAGGTAACTTGGGTATAGATATTCCTTTGTTCTGCACTCTGGCTTTCCATTTTTTCAATTTGCCCTTTCAAGAAACGAATTGCCTATTTCCCTATACTGGATTCTATGTTGACAGCCTAGGAGGTATGTCGAGCGTGACATGAAGTCGCTTTTTCACTATTAATAAGGGGAAATTCGATGGCAAATAAAACTTACTTACTTATTGATCATCAACCACTGTTTTCTGATGCGGTTGAGCAGTTGATCAACGATAACTTCCAACCCAAAGAGATCATCAAATGCGATGATGCAACGACCGCTTATCAGTGGTTGCGAGATGGCGCGGTGGATGTATTAATTCTTGATATCGAGCTAAAAGAAGGCAACGGTATTGAATTGGTGAAGAGGGTACGAAAAGCGGGCTTCGCTGGTCTTATTCTATTTATCTCTTCACAAAGTTATGAAACCTATTCGAGCCTTGCAAAAAGTGTCGGTGCACAAGGCTATGTGAGCAAAACTGAATTGCAAAGCACGATTATAAAGGCGCTTAAAGCGGTCGAATTAGGTTACAGCTTTTTTAAAACCTCAGTGACTACCGATTTACCTGAGGTGAAGTTGTCTAAACGCGAACTCAGCGTACTCAACTACCTGTCACAAGGGTATTCAAACAAAGATATTTCACAGTTTCTTTATTTGAGTGAGAAGACGATCAGTACCTACAAAACAAGGTTGCTAAAAAAATACAAAGCGAATTCGCTGGTGCACCTACTTAATAGTGCTGCGGCTCATAATTCAATTACAAGCGATATGAGCGAGATAGCGATTCAACCATTTTAGCCAATATCTGATGAAAGGGGCTATGACGATGTTGTACCTTCATCATGACGCAATTCGGTGGCAACTGTTCGATTGAAATATCTAATGGAATACAATGAAACCCAGGGATGGGTTTATTGATCGTTGCTAAAATGGTCGCAGCCTCCAGTTCGAACACTGAGTTTAAAAGACAAGTAATATTCTCTATCTTCGCCACTACATCTAATTTAGTCTCCACCAATTCTTGCATCAAATCTTGATATAAAACATCATCAAACCAACCTTTCGCTTGTGGCATCACAAACGGAAGTTTGAGTGCATCTTGTTGACTGATTCCCGCCTTGTCGTTTGACACAATCAATGACATACCAAAACGCCCAATGGCTTTTTGGTAAATGGTTTTTGGCAGCTTGGAGCTTAAAAGCTGGATACCGATATCTACTTGACCTTCCAATATTTTCTTATAGGTTTCTTCATCCCATGAAGTAATGGTGACCGGAGCATTCGGGAACTGATTCATCACTTGCCTTAGCAATTCGTGGCCAATGTAATATTGCGACAATTGAGGCAGGGCGATAACAATTTCTTTACGGTAAGCGCTGGGATCAAATTCGGTACGATGGAGCGTTTGTTCTAAGGTCAATAGACCGTTTTCTATGTCGGGTAACATATCAATGGTGAATGGTGTCGGCTCATACCCATTTTGTGGGTCAAGCGTGAACAGGTCATCACCCAGTTGCTCACGCAATCTCGCCAAATACTTACTGACAGACGCTTCACTTTTACCCAAGATTTTCGCCACAGATTTAATTCTCTTATGGCGATAGATCAAGGGCAGTACTTTGAGTAAATTCAGGTCTATATCGCTTTTCATCGATGTATTTTATTGTGCCAAACGGACTTCTATTATAACACATTTTGAGGAACAGCAGCCTGTTTAGCGCAGACCTTAACTCAGACCTTAGCTTAAACCTTAACTCGCAGCTGAGTTCACTGTTTCTGTTGAACTCTTTTCAGATTTACTTTGTTGCAAAAGCTGTTTTTTATGCTCGTATAAGTTCTGATCGGCACGAATAATCGCTTGTTCGATAGGCTCATGGATTTCTCGATAGGTGACGCCCGTTGCAATCGAGATATAGAGTTGTTGCTCCAAAATCGGCGTTCGCTGCACTGCTTGTTGCAGTGACTGCGCGAGTTCATCAGCGCGAGCGCGGGAACAGTCGGGCAATATAGCCAAGAACTCATCCCCACCATTGCGAACCAGATAGTCTGATTTTCTAAATGTCGCTCGCATCGAGTTGGCGATATGTTTAATGGCCACATCGCCAGCATGATGACCATGTTGATCATTGATTGCTTTGATGCTGTTGCCATCAATGGCTATCAAGGCGGTCCCTTTTTTACTCAGGACTTCTTTAAACAACTTAGACTTAAACAGTTTGCGGTTGTGTAAGTTTGTCAGTTCATCCGTGGTCGCGTTCGATATGGCATTGACCAGTTGGCTTTTATGTTGTTTAGACTCCATAGATTTGACATGCAGTAAGTAAGTTGCAACAAACATCACCAAGAAAAAGAACAGCTGCTCGGTCAACAGTTTGCTCATTGGATAATTATAAGTAAAAATACTCATATTATCAGCGACATAGGTGCTTCTAAACGCCAAGGTATTAAACCAATAATCTTTATAGAGGATCTCAAAATGTTTAGTGCGTCCACGATAAGAGACGTCTATTTCCTTGTCATGCAGCCATGCGTTATCGAGATACAGATTAACAATGTATTCGCCGATGATGTCTTCATTCTGAATGGTTGCATCAGTTGAACTATGAGTCGTAACGGGAACCGCTATCGAAATAGCGGGTCTGCCGGTCACGGTATCAGTATGGATTGATGAGATAATCACTCGATCTTGCAATTGATCAGCCCAAGCGTACTTACTGCAAGTCTGCGTGATGACACAGTGTTCATCGGTAAAGTATTCCGCTTTAGCCTCAAACCCTTTTGATGGACGTTGCATGATGAACTTCTCTCCAGCAAAGGAGCGATACATCAGCTTAATATCGGGATTGTTGATAAAGTCCGGTAGAAAGCTGATGGCACGGTGCATCACACTACGCACGACACTTTCCTCTAAGGTCAATGCTTGATCGTTTGTACTATAAATAGCGTCACGATAACGTAGATTAATACTGTCATTGATTGTTTCCGCAGAGTGACCCTCTAATCGATCAATCTCCGATTCGGTTAATAGACTTAGTACCAGCAGTTTCTGTTTGTAGTTATCAACCTGACTGGTGACGAGTTCAAAACGAGTCAACGCAGTCTTAACAAAGTAGTTTCCTGTGGTGGCTAAGAACAGCACATAGCCAAAAACGGATAACAGTAGCGCTAAGATCAAACTGTTTGAGGTATTGGGATTAGTCAATTTCATAATATTCATCAGCCGTTATACGTTATTGCCTTGCGGTGACCTTGGAGAGTTCGAGTAAATTGGAGACCGCGTATTTATCCATAATACGTTTTTTGTAGGTGCTCACGGTTTTGTCACTGATGGACAAAATAGCGGCGACTTCTCGGTTGCTTTTTCCTTGCAATAAATAGTTCATGACGGCCGTTTCACGTTGTGACAATGACTGTGTTTGTTGCTGAGTAGAACGGGTCGGTACGAACTTAAAAAAGGAGTAGCCGTTGGCAATACCTTCCACGGCATCTTTTAGAATGCTGTGGTTTTCCGATTTGCATACATAGCCATCCGCTCCGAGTTTTAAGGCGATCTCACTAAACATTTGGCTGCTTTCAGCCGAAAAGAACAGCACTTTTCCTTTATAGCCTCGAGCAATCATGCGTCTGACTAAGTCGAAACCGTCATGATCGCCAAGATTGACGTCAACAATGATGAGATTGATGTCGTGCTGTTTAATCAGTGTTGTTACCTTAGACGCATCCATTTCCGTCTCAATGCTGTTGATGCAGGGCAGGTTGGTCAGTAGTGCTTTAATGGCAACACAAACTAAGGGATGATCATCTAAGATCAAGCAGTTAAAAGTAGACATAGTAAATTCCTATTGGATAGCGGCAAGATCTTGTACGGACATTGGGCGGTAACTGTAAAACCCTTGGCAGATATCAATGCCATAGGTTTTTAGTGTGTTCCAGGTGGTTTCGTTTTCCACGCCCTCAGCGACGACGCTGATCCCCAAGGCTTGCGCCAAACTGCAAACAAAACGAATGATTTGGCAGTTTTTCGGTTCGGTGATAAGGCCTTGCACAAATGAACGGTCAATTTTGATTTCATTGAACGGCAAAGCAGAGAGTTTTTTCAAAGATGAATGACCGGTGCCAAAGTCATCAATTGACACGCTAACGCCATTGATGCGCAAGCGTGAAAGGTTCTTAAACATGACGGTGCTATCAGAGTAGGTATCTCGCTCGGTGATCTCGATAGTGAACTGCTCCGGTGACACGCCATGCGCCCAGCAGGTGCTTAGAAACTCATCGGCAAAGGTCTCATTTTGCAGATTGACGTGGTCCACATTGAGTGAGACGTGACAATTAATTAACCCAGAACGAATATGAGCGATAGCGTGATAGAACACATTATCAAACAGTTCATGGAATAACTGGCAGCGTTCGATAATAGGCAAAAATAGCGCCGGTGAAACGATGCCGAACTGGGGGTGAACCCAGCGAGCAAGTGCTTCGACGCCAATAATTTCCTCACTGTCAAAATCGACTAAAGGCTGGTAATAATTGACGATTTGCCCTTGTGCTAAAGCGACCAGCACATCGCTTTCGCTGACTTCAACCGACTGGGGTTTCTGTGCGGGCTTTTCGACTGCAGTGACGCTCAGCAATAGCTGTTTAATCAGTGCCACTTTGTAAGGTTTACTGATTCCTGCGATCACTTTAAAGCTGAACGCGTGACACATAGAGCGAACTGCCGCCGTGATAGAGCGTTCCATCGCGCTAAGAATAATGACATGACCGGAATAGGCTTGTTGATTAAGCAGCGTTAATACTTCGATGCCGTCGTGTTCGGGCATTTGCAGATCGCAAAATACGATGTCGGTTTTATTTTTAGCGATCCAAGCTAACGCGTCCGAGCCGTGATTAAACGTTTGGATTTGTACGACACCTAAATGTCGCAAAGTTCTTTCAAGCAACGTCAGTTGCAATGGATTATCGTCGATAAGGACGATAGACATCTGCTCAATCATGATTATTGATCCAAGATATAGTGGTTTGAATTTCTGACTCCAATTGACCTACAAACTGGTTGATAGCTTGCTTAAATTGGTCGCCGCTTTGTTTCTCTATCGCAATCACCTGATCAACTAAGCCAGTAATTTGCAGTGCGGCAAGCCCACCTTTAATGTTGTGAAGGGCGCGTTTTTGTACTGGAGTAATTTTGTTGTTCGCCAGACTTTGCAGATCGTGGCGCATGGTATCGACAAACAACTGGGCAATCTGCTCTCGCTCACTAGAAGCAAAAGGCGTAAGCCATGCCGGAATGGCATCAACCGTTGACAACAGCGGTTGCAATGCAGCGGCAAACTGCTCAAGGTTATAAGGTTTCGTCAGCACAAAATTGATCCCACAGTCTTGTGCTTTGACTTGTGCAACGCGTTTATCATCGGCAGTGATCGCGATGATTGGTAAGTCACAGTAATGCGCGTGTTGGCGAACAAATCGCGCTAACTGTGGACCATCCATTTTAGGCATATGGAAATCACTGATTAGCACCTCAAAATCACTGCGCTGTTCTAGCCACTGTTTTGCCATTAATCCGTCATTAACCATTACAAAGTCCACACCTAATTCGCGTAATTGCATGTCTAAAATAGAGCGATTTAACGCATTGTCTTCAGCCACTAAAACTGACCCTGAAAGCCTCGGAAGCGCCAATTCGACAGGGGCAATTGAGGTCTGTCCGTCCTTGACGGCACGATACAGAAGGTCAGGGTACTTTTGCTCTAACGCAGTAAACTCAACCGCGGCTTGTTGTTGGCTTGCTGGCATATTGTCGACACAGGTTAGTGGTACTTGCCATATCTCCAACCAGGCTTTGGTTTGCTCTGGCAGCGAATCAAACGGCAGCGAATGCAACCAATGGTGTTCAGGCTGTTCCACCGCCTCGAATGGCAACGTCACCGTGATGGTCGTCCCGCAATTCGGTTCACTTTTTATACTCAGTTGCCCTTTCATTGTGCTGACCAGTTTGTCAACAATGGTCAGCCCTAAGCCGGTGCCACCGAATTCTCGTGTAATGGTGTCGTCAGCTTGAGTAAAGGGTTTAAGCACTTTGATTTGCTGTTCTTCACTCATTCCTATCCCCGAATCAGCAACCGACAAGATCATGGCGTGGTCGACAACCCGTGCCGAAAATTGCACAAAGCCTTGCGGAGTAAACTTAATTGCGTTCGAGAGCAAGTTGTTGATAATTTGCGTGACGCGTGTGCCATCAATGCAAACCAATCGTTGTGGAAAAGGCTTGATGTCGACGCGATATTGCAGAGACTTCAACTCGGCACGAGGCTCAAAGCTGCGTGCGCTTTCACAAAGAGTCGCGACCAGATCAATATCACTGGGATTGATGCTGATTTCACCCGAGTCGATTTTGGAAAAATCGAGGATCTCGTCCACCAATTGATTCAGATGCGAGATTGAGCGCTGAGCTTGCTCAACCATGCTGATCAGTGTTTGCTCCTTTAGCTTCATTTGCAAAAGGTCAAGCAGACCGTGAACGCCCGCGATCGGTGTGCGCAACTCATGACTCATGGTGGCGAGGAAGCGCTCTCGAGCTTCAACCGCGGATTGCGCATCCTGTTGTGCTTTGAGGTAGCCGTCCTCACGACGCTGTTGCTCGCTAATGTCTTGTATCACCGTGATGACATAAGGCTTGCCACTGGCGGTTGACTTAATCGCTTTACGCTCACGAGTGGCATGTTGAATATTTAGATGACAGCCGCTGGTGCGATGGGTCTGAGATAAGCGCTTGTTTTTAAATACCGTGCGCAGCTCTTGTGCATTGTCGGTAAGTGATTGTTGGGTGTCAGAATCTATTAGCTGGCAGCCCGAACAAGAACCATCACGCAGCTTTGAACAGTTGCTGAGTACCAGATTATTTTCGGTGTCATGGATGAAGACTAAGCTGCTGAGCTCTTGAATGATGCCCGTGAGCCAGAACTTCTCTTTTTCTTCATGATCAGCCAGTGATTCAGCCAGCTTGATTTTTAACCGCAGATTGTTGCGTCCAATGCAGCCAAAGGCGATCAGAACCAAAAATACGATAACAACGGCAATCGCAATGCGGGTGATTTCTGCCGTGTTGTAACCGTAATGAAGGTTAAATAGGCGGTAGCGCTGATTGATTTCTTCGACCTCTTGCGCATCAATGGTATCGAGTAACGCATTCATTAATTTGAGGATCTGACTGTTCGCTTTAGAGACAGCAAACGCCAAAGAGATCGACAGTGGTGCTCGGTTACCCAATAGAATGTCACTATCCACACCATTAGCAATAAAGGCGTGTGAAACATCCTCAGGTACATAAGCCACATCAATATCGCCTTCTTTCAAGGCTTCAACCATGTCAGAAAGGTCATTAAATCGAATCACTGATGAATCACGCCATGATTCCAAATGTACGATGCCTTGTTTTTGTAGACTGATTAAAACGCCGATTCTCCCGTTCTTTTCACCGGTTAATAGGCTTGAAGTCTCCATAGACACGTAATCTTGAGTGATAAATGGTTTCGTAATGTTCCAGTCCGTCGTGGGTGGTTCATTAGAGTAAGCAACCGGAACCAGATGCGCGGTAAAACCAGCCACGTCGCCCTTAGAGGTAATGGGAGAGTGATAGCTAAACTGCAACCCGGTGCGAGCTTTCAGTAACGCAAACAGATCAATAAGAAATCCTTGATTGACGCCCTCTTCATTGGTGTAGAAAAAAGGGTAGGCATTGCTGCTAGTGCTATAGGTAATAGGGCGTTGCTCGCCAAAGGTTTGGCGATATTGGCTGATCAATTTATTGGCAATATGGTAGCGATTACGAGAGGCAATCGAACGCACATTGAGCCCTTTTTCTTCCCATTCCAGAATATGGTTAAACTTGTCGACCAGTTGTTGATTGTCTTTGGTGGTCAGCAAGCGCATTTGCACTGGGGGCAAGGTGCTAGGAATCGACAGCAGACCGTCAGTGATGTTATGACGATCCAAATACTCGGAAATAGAAATAAATCCAGAGACGATGGCTTGTGCCTCACCATTTAGCACCGCTTGCATGGCTTGAGGAAAGTTGTCATAACGCTTCAGCGCTTTTGGCGAGTGCTTAAGGATATGTTGGCAAAATGTGGAGTTGGCAACACATGCCCACTCGATGCGTGACTGAGGCAGTTGTGCGAATCTTTCATCGCTATACCACTGTGCTACCGAGGACTCAAATATCGGTTTTGAAAACAGAAAGCGTTTTTCGCGTTCTGGTGTTCGACTAAACCCAAGCGCTCCGTCGATCTCTTTGTTCTCAACCGCATTTAAAATGTCGTCGATATTGCTAAAGGCTTTGAATGTGAAGTCCATATCTAATGCTCGCGCGATGTTATGCAGGTAATCAGAATTAATCGCGTAATGGGTCGTCAGATTGGCTTGATTGTGTTGTAGTGCGACAGAGTCTGTTGGGTTTTCAATGATCACCCCAAAAGTGAAGTGCTTTGAATATTGGGTAGAATGAGCCCAAGATGCTGGGCTAAAAACACCAACAATCAATAAAACTAGATAGCAAATGAGTTCGATAGGTCTGCGCACAATATTTACTCTACGGTTGAAAACCCGGCTAGATTAAGTCGTGAGCGTAATAAGTCAATTTGTGGCAATAATGTAAATTATGATTAAATTTATGTTTTAAAAGGATATTTCCGGGTCGTGTAGGACGGTTCTTACGTACGATTGTGATTACACTTACATGTGAGATTGAATTCTGTAACGATCCTTGCCCTGTTGACAGTGGCAAATTCTGTTGATTGAAAAGCGCTCTATAGAGAGCCGAGCAGTAGATAAGAAAGACTCACATCCCCGCGAACGAGCGACTCAATCGGCGTTCACATGGCACTGTCTTGCGGTTACATTTCTTGCGGTTACATTGTTACACCTGAGTAAAAGTATTTTCCTCTTGCGGGGAATTATCTTTATTGTGGAAACAAATATAATAGGCAGTTAACTCCGGTAAGCGACTGAGAGTGGGCATCAATAATCCCGTTGGCAGCAATCAAAAAACGAAGATATCGAAATGTGGAAAAACAGTAGTTATATCAGAAACAACATCAAGATGGCTTGGCCCATTGCTATTAACGCGCTCTTGATGCAAGGCATGTTGATGATCGATACCTTGTTGATTTCTCCTTTGGGCGAGGGGTCATTGGCGGCAATAGGGATTGCCAGTGCGATCGTGTTTTTGATGCTGGGGGTGCAAAATGCGTTGGCAACCGGTTCTCAAAACGTGTTATCTCGCGCAGTGGGTTCGGGAAAACAGAGCTTAATCAGTAAGTCGTTTTTATCTGGCGTCATCATTAATCTGTTGGTGGCGATCCTGTTTTTCTTATTGGTGACGTTTGCCAAGTGGCCAATCATTAAGTTATTAAGTCACGATGCGGCGCTTTATCCGGAAATTGATGCCTATCTGACCGTGATGAGTTATACCTTGATTCTCACTGGTATTTCTCAAGTGGCGATTGCTCTGTTTAATGCGATGGGCAAGACCAAACTCCCTCTGCTGAGTTACCTATTGACCATGCCGATCAATGCGGTGGTCTCTTACTATTTGATCTATGGATTCAATGACTTTACTGGCATGGGCGTAGAGGGAGCAGCGCTGGGATCGGTCATTGCTTTGCTGCTGAGAACGCTGTTTTTACTGGTGTGCTTAAAGTTTGAAAGCAGCTTGCAGTTCTCGTTATCACAAGCGATGCAGGGGATTGGGCGTAATATTTCTCTGCATTTCAAAGAGATTTTTCCTATTGCCGCCAATATGATGGTGTTAGCGATTGGGCTGGCTGCCTATAAGTTTTTATATACTCAACTTCCCACCGAAGCCTATGCCGCCGTGGTGATGGTCACGCCTTGGTTGTCAGCATTGGCGCAATTTGTGGTGGCTTGGGCGGTCTCTTCTGCCATTACTATCTCACAAGCGATTGGCGCGAATAAACTGGATACCCTTGAGGCGGACGTAAACTTAAGCATTAAAGTGACCATCGCCGTCTCTTTAATCATCTCTTTTGCTTCTTTTGTGTTGAGTTTGCTTATCGACAAAATCTACCCCGGACACTCAGCGGTGACCTATCAAGCGCTTGCGGCGATTGCTCCTCTGTATATTCTGATGCCTTTAATTCAAGGCTACGTCACGGTTCATGGACAGGTGTTGCGTGCCTTAGGGAAAACCACGGCGGTATTTAACATCAATTTTGTCACACGTTGGGTGATTGCCTTACCGCTGTTTGCTTTTGCGGTTTTGGTGCTCAATGCCTCTATCTTCTGGGTCTATGCCATTACGGTATTGGAGCAAATCTTGAAGATCCCACCGATGCGCAGTCAAGCTAGACGGTTCCTTAAGGAATTTGATAGTACTAAAGCGAGTAAATTGATGTATGACTAGTCCGAATTCGCAATTCGAGTGGGGTTGATTGAGTCTCGATTCAAAATGAATCCCAAATTGAGAATCGTAAATGTTGAATATAGTAACTGTCTGAAAATACGTTGGTTTTATAGTTGGTCTGTTTATTGAAATAGTGCTTGTACTCCTAAAAACTAAAGGAATACACAATGAGCAAACCGACTAAGCCAACGTCTGTAAAATATGGAGTTGCTGGTGTGATAGCAACAGCTCTGCTATTTCACAGCCATCTTTCTCAGGCCGACCCTTTTGATACCTGCCCCGAAAAAGCCTATCTGTTCCAGTCAAACCCTGTCCAAGTCTATGGGGTTAATCTGGCAACCGGCACCACCAATTTACTTCAAGGCGATACCGGTCTTGATGCCAACATCAATGGCGTCGGTTTTGATTTTGATAACCGCTACTTGTATGGCTACGACACCTCCAATCGACAATTGGTGCGACTCAATAAAGAGTTTAAAGCGCAAACTCTCAATACCACGGGTTTACCAACGGGTCATACCTTCTATGTCGGCGATGTCCACAACAGCGTGTATTACCTTTACAGAAAAGGTAAAGGGCTGTTCACCGTCGACTTGTCGCCCCTTGAAGCGGATCCTTTAGCCACCTTGACCGTCAATCAAGTCTCCAGTCGTGCGGTAGTTAACCTCACCGATATGGCATTCAATCCGGTGGATGACAAACTGTATGGTGTTGATAACAACTCTGGTCTGCTTTATGAATTTGACCCAACCACAGGGCAAGAGAGCCTAGTTGGTGATACCGGACAATTAGGCACCTTTGGCGCTGGTTACTTTGATGTTGACGGCTATTACTATGTATCACGTAACCAAGATGGTCAGATTTATCGTATTGACCTGACGGAAGCGAATCTGGGAACTGGCGATGCTTCGGTGGGCAATGCTTCGGCAGGTAATGCTACGGCGGAAAATGTCACGGCGGTGAAATTCGCCGACGGTCCTTACTCGAATCAAAATGACGGCGCACGCTGTGCCTATGCGCCGATAGTCGGGTCTGACTCCAATATTGATTTTGGCGATGCCCCAGTGACCTACGCCACCAAGCTCACCGACAACGGTGCAAGGCATGAGTTGGACGGCGTGACTTGGTTGGGAACATCAGCGCCTGATGGTGAGTCAGATGGTCTTGAGTACAACCTACGGGATGATGAAACCGGCATAGATGATGAAAACGGGATTGGTTTTGTCACCGCCGTTGAACCGGGATTAGATAGTATCATTGCGGTGAATGCGTCCACGTCAGGCTATCTCTCTGCTTGGATTGATTGGAATCAAGACGGCGACTTTGCTGACCAAGGCGAGCAGGTGTTTGCGGATAAGTGGATAGAGCAAGGCAATCAGTCTCTGATCTTTACTGCCGATATTGACGCACAGATAGGCTCAACCTGGAGTCGCTTTCGTTTTAGCCAACAACAAGGTCTCTCTTACGATGGCGGTTCGACCTCGGGTGAGGTGGAGGACCATACGCTAGAAGTGACCGGAGAGGGGCTGTCTATTCGTCATTATCCTGATGCGACAGGTTTTGCGACCGTTGCGTTTGAAGACAACTGGCCATACACCGCCGATTACGACATGAATGATGTGGTTGTGCGCTATCGCATTACAGAGATCCTGCGCAATGGGTCAGTGATTAAGTCCAAAGTCGAAGGTTATCTGGGCGCGGTGGGAGCTTCTTATCACAATGGCTTTGCTTTGCGCTTACAGGGACTGAATCGCTCGCAGATCGATACCGCCACCACCAGACAGATCCACAACGGTATTACGCTTGAGCAGAGTGGCTTAGAGGCGATCTCCAATGAAGCGATCTTTATCATTAGCGAGGATACATCGCTGTATAAAACGCAAGGCTGTGAATTCCATCGCACCTTAGTGTCTTGTATGGGTCAAGAGTCAGTACAGCTTAACTTTGAGCTGCATATCAATATGCTTGAGGGGACAGACACTGCAAGTTTGCTCTCAATGCCTTATGACCCGTTTATCTTTGCCACCCCCGGTTTTTATCATGGCGAGGGTTATTTGACACCGGGACGTAGCTGGGAAGTACATCTGCCCGACTATGCACCAACCGAGCAGTTTGACGCGCAACTGTTCGCAGGGCTTGGCAGCGATGTAAGCGATTCGGATAGCAATGTCTATTTCAAAACAGCCGGTAACCTTCCTTGGGCGTTGTTTATCAATGATGAGTGGCAGTGGCCAACGGAACGGACCGATCTGGTTGAGGCGTACCCCAACTTTGCACAGTACGCAGAATCAGCTGGCACGGCGTCACTCAACTGGTTTCAATCTCAATTCGCCACCCCTGGCAAATGTTATCAACCTTAGGAGAGAACGATGAAAAACGTAATGATGTTAATAGCGGCACTCGGCTTGATAACTGCGTGCGGTGGCAGCGGTGGCGGTGGCAGTAAATCCAGTGCGAGCCCTGATCCAGCGCCAGAAGTTGCAGCTATTGAAGAAGCGACTGAAGAAGTGATTGAAGTAATCGAACCCGTGGTCGTGAGTATGCAAGAACTGCAAGTTCCGGATGAGTTTGACTATCAGCCTTTTACTGACTTTACCTTAGATGTGGACTTGAGTAATGAGTTAACCCAACGCGCCTTTGTCTCAGTCTACACCGAATTTGAGCAGGGAGAATCAGGCAGTTGGACGGCTAACTATGACAGCAAAGTTGCCTCACAGTCACTTTCCAACGGTCAGGCGTCACTGAGCTTCACCAGTGCTGAACATATTAGCCAATTTTTAGTGGAGATATGGACCTATGATGGCAATGCGCCACAGCAGAAAGTGCTAGAAGGGAGCAGCGAAACACTTTATTGGTAGTTGATACCAGCGCAAAACGATATTCAAACCCAAAACCCATATTACCGAAAAGTCAGCGTCCTTCGTGTCGCTGACTTTTTGTGTCTAGCGTCTCTGATTGAGTCGCAGTACAAGATTCTATTTGAGATTGTCGCAAACTATCCTAGCTTGTAGATACAAAACATATGCACCTTCATTTATAAAGCGTCGCTTATACGTCAGTAACTTAATGATCTTAATTGGCTGGGCAGCAAGGTGACTGGTCTTAAGGAGAGAGGCCCATGGTAGAGAGAATTTTAAAGACGCCTTGGTTTGTCGGGCTAGATGAATTTAGGTCTTTGATGCTCTATCAGGCATTAAGGCTCAGATTTGCCAGAAATTTCATTTTAAGTGCCATGGTGCTCACCCTGCTTATTGGGTTAGTAGCGGTTAAGTCTTTATCCGTATTGGTTGCCACCCAGAAAGAGATGCTCGATAGTCGAGCTCAATCGACGATCGAAATTGTTCGTACCATCATACATAAAGATCTCAATGTACTGATTGATGATGTGTCGTTTCTTGCGGATCAAATAACGCAGTCTGGGTATTTGTACAGCACGAACCCCGAGGCAAGAGCGTCGATTGAGAAGCTATTTATCAGTGAGTTGGTAACGCATTCCTACTACGATCAAGCACGAATACTTGATGCCAAAGGGCAAGAGCTTATTCGAGTCAATTATAACGAGGGCAATCCATTTTCGGTTGATAAGACTCAGCTGCAAGATAAATCAGGGCGCTACTATTATAATGCCGCTCTCAACTTACAGCCGGGGGAATTTTACCTCTCTAAGCTAGATCTCAATATTGAAAATGGTGTTATCGAGTTACCAATGAAGCCAACCCTGCGAGTGTCTCTGCCTATCTGGGGGGAAAATCAACAGATCGTGGCGATGGTGGTGATCAATTATAACGCGACCCAAGTGTTGCAGTTGATTCAGCTTAATCTTAATAGCGTGCAGGGTGATGCGATGCTATTTGATAACGATGGTCACTGGCTACTGAAAGACAATGAATCGGTTAACTGGAGTTTCCAATTAGGCGGTGATCGATCCTTTAAGGAGAGTGATAGCGATATTTGGCATCAAATTCATGGTTTCCAATCCAATCAGTTTGATTTCGGCGAGCAGCATTATGTCAGTGACACGATTAATTTGCAGACCGCGAACGCATCCAACTTAATCAACGCTTCCGCTTTGGGAGACATCCATTGGAAGTTGGTCATTGCTTATCAGAAGCCGACAATTGGCTGGGCATTTTTTATTAACAACTCAGCTCTGGCTCTGTTTTTTGTCGGTATCTATCCCTTGTGCGCGCTGTTGGCGCTGACTTTGTGTATACAAGATATTAAGCGTAAGAATGCCGAGTTGGAGTTAGTGAATCTGACACATTCGTTGGAAGAACAGGTTGAGCGAAGAACTCGTGAATTGATAGTGACGCAAGATGCGACCATTGAGTGCTTAGCGGATTTAGCCGAAACCAGAGACAATGAAACTGGTGGTCATATTCGGCGTACCCGAAATTACATTCGTTTACTACTCGATGAGTTGATGTTTGACTCTCCGTATAAATCTCAACTCACGCCAAAAATCTGCAAATTGATCGTTCGCTCTGCGCCTTTGCATGATATCGGCAAGGTGGGTATTTCTGACAGCATCTTATTGAAGCCGGGCAAATTGACCGACGATGAATTTAAAATTATGAAAACACATACTTTGCTGGGATTTCAGGCGTTGGATAATGCCAAGAGAACCATCTGTACTCAGTCCACCGATAAGATCAATTTTTTAAGTTACGCCTGTGATATTGCTTTGTGTCACCATGAAAAGTGGGATGGCAGTGGTTATCCAAAAGGTCTCAAAGGGGAGGAGATTCCACTTGCTGCAAGATTAATGTCGCTGGCTGATGTCTATGATGCGTTGGTATCCAAACGGGTTTACAAGCCCGCATTTGAGAGGGCGGAAGTGGAAGATATTATTCTCAACAAGAGTGTGGGGCATTTTGATCCGGTGTTGCTCAACGCTTTTGCCAAGCTTAAAGATGAGTTTTGGACCATCCATGTTAAATATCGTGATTAATCAATACTGTTGTGATTAATCAATACTGTTGTGGCTAAAGCATCACTATCGCGATAAACCCTAACGCCGCTCAGCCGTAAGGGCAGGGCTGAGCGGCATCACCTCAAATCCATTCAATTATTGACCGCGACCATTCACCATCACTGATAGTGTTTTGAAAATAATGCTTACATCAGTCAAGATCCAAGTGCGAAAAGACATTAAGGATAGGGCATAGCCGTGGTCAAAACCGACCTTGCTACGAACATCTTCGATACAGGCGTCATAGCCTTGATTCACTTGAGCTAATCCTGTGATGCCGGGAAGGACCCCATAAGTGCGCTCAGTAAAGAACGGAATGTTTGACTCAAGGTTTTGATAGAAATCGGGTCTCTCAGGTCGAGGACCAATCAAAGACATATCGCCAGCCAGTACATTAATAAATTGCGGTAACTCATCAAGGCGACTTTTGCGTAAAAAGCGACCGACGCGGGTGATGCGAGGGTCATCTTTGGTCGCCCATTGCGCCCCTTTGACGGATTCTGCATCGCTGACCATGGTTCGGAACTTCAACACATAAATCAAGGTCATTCTATCTGGCATGGATACACCAACGCGCAATTGGCGATAGAAGATAGGACCCGCTGAGTCCCATTTGATAGCAAGGGCAATAAAGGGAAACACCATCGCAAGTATCAACATGCCAACAGCAGCGCCAATGAGGTCAACGATACGTTTTGCACGTAATACAAGTGCGATGTGACTAGGTTGTTTTAGAGAATTGATATGTTCCATTATTGACTCCCTTTATTGACGGGTTTGTTGGTGCAAGTACGGTGAGTGCGCTTGGTGAGATACTCAAGCCCACCAATAAAATTGGCCCAGTGACCCAGCAAAAGATAACGCAGCAAAGCAAACGGCTTTAAGCGAGCCAAAGCGGGTTGGTAGTGAGCAATAATGCCCAGTGTGTAGGCAATGATTTGCAACGCAAAGCTGATAACCAACAGCGGATGTGCCAGCAGCATGGCGTTACTCAATAAACAAATAAGCATCAGATAAGGCGTGATTAGGCGCAGCCCTTTGCTGGACACAAAACTAAACGCGGTCATGCCGTATTTGGGGGACAATAGGTCTTTGAGCCACAGTGTTTGCTGCATATTGCCCGCCGAGATACGCAATCGACGCGAAAAGTCTTGCTGGTCATCGCTGCCCTCAAGTTCAATGGCATTAAGTTGAGTGGCATGCACCACTTGATAACCTTTTCTGATGACTTGCATCGGGATAACAAAATCATCATTGATGGTATCAGGATCAAGCGCTGAGAACAGGTGAGTGCGAATCGCATACAGTGCGCCGTGTGCGCCAATGACTGCGCCTAATGCCGCTTCTTGTTGCTTGATCTTACTTTGGTACTGCCAGTAACTTGCCTCTCCCTGACTGCTCGCTTGATAGAGTTGGTAGTGAGAATTAACCGCGCCCACAGAGGGATTGTTCATTTGTTCGGCAATTAACAATAACGCATCAATAGAGATGATCGCCGAGGTGTCGGTCAAGACCGTCACATCGCTATCAAGCTGAGGTATGATCTGATTTAACAGCGCAACCTTGCCGATATTCTGCTTAAGTTCTAACACTTCAAAATAGGTATCGGCACAGATCGCTTCTTGGATGGTGGACTGAGCCAGTATCACGGTTTCGTCGGTGCATCCATCGCAGACAATCATCACTTTAAGACGGTTTTTGGGATAATCTAACGCCGCAAGGTTACGGATTTTTTCGGCTATCCACTGCGCCTCATTGTAAGCCGGCATCACGATGGTGATGGTGGGCAAGTGATTATCACTCACCTTCACCTGAAAGTTTCGCTGCTGAACCGATTGAGGCTTCAGCGGATGTTTTTTTATGTACCAAGCCAATAGCAGCGGGTATCCAATATGATGATAGAGAATTAACACTGCGCTAAGCGTGAATAAGCCAAACCAGAACCATTCCATAATACGACCTCAATCCATTAAACGTTAAATGAAAGCGCACGATACGCGGCTGACATCGTTGTTAAGCTGTTGTTGTGTAATATAAATTCTCGCGGCTGTTGAGAGTCCGCTTGTCGAGAAACTGTTTGTTGAGAATCCATTTGTTGAGAGAGCATGGCTTCAATTTTGTGTTGCAAGGCAAATGTTCTGCCAGCTTTCACCACGCCACTGGTCACGGGACACGCGGTTTCTTTTGCGCCACCCACATTGGTCACTAAAACTGGCGTGTTGCAAGCTTGAGCTTCGAGTGGGGATAAGGGAAAGCCCTCACACAACGAGGGTAGACAGAACAGATCTAACGCCTGGTAAAAGCGCGGCATCTCCTCACATAACCCAAGGAAATGCACTCGATTCGCCATATTTAGTTGCTGTGAAAGCTGTTTAAGTGGCTGTTGTTGACTGCCATGCCCCGCAACCACTAAGTGGATTTTCGGATCTAGCCGCTGTAAGGCGTTGATTAGGTATCGCTGTCCTTTGACGGGCTCTAAACGTCCAGCGCAACCCACCAAGGTTTTATCCAAGGGGAGTGCGAGAGATTGGCGTGCCGCGATTTGATCACCGGGCACAAACTTTTCGGTATCAATGCCGTTTTTAATCACGTAGGGATTCAGTTGCGGGAACAGCTTTTTTAGTTGTTGACCAACAAACTCGGCATCGGCGACGACTTTGGGCTTAACGAGGTTGAAAGCCACGGACTGCATTTTGCGATGTTTATCCGAATTTAGATGCCACGCATCATGCTCGGTATGTATGCAGACCGGAGTGCGGGCGAGTCGCGCTGCTATTCCACCGTAAAGCAGAGGCCCAATATGATGAGTATGCACGGTATAGGGATTAAGGCGTTTGAAGACGCGGTATAACTGCTTTACTAACTGGTACTGACGTCCGGGTTGCTTATTCATAAACAGCAGTCTGGATTGAAACGGCTTGAGCCTCGGCCAGTGAGCAATGGCTTGATCAATATTTCCCTCAAGACTAATGATAAAGGTGTTTGAGTGATGTCTTGAATGGTTGAGCAACTCTAGTACCAAGGTTTCAATACCACCCGGAGCAAGGTGTTGCACAATATGCACCGTGGTGTCTTTGCCGTGATGATCAGTAGTGTCTGGGCGTCTCATAGAAAGCATAATCAGTGATTCCTTTTTTGTGCTCATAGCCAAACAATGCATAACAAATGCCAGAATTATTTTATGTTTAAATACAGAGAGTTAAGTTTAATTGTGAGTTGTTCGTGTCCCTTGCTGCAATCTGATTTTCATTTTGACAATGACATCGCTAGTTTGGCTCAGAGAGTCTAGGAATCGTGGTGATAATCGGTGCCTTAGTGATCGCTAATAGCTGCTGCTGACGACGCACCGTACTGTCGAGCAGTTCCAGTATGATCGCGCTGCCTATTCCCAACGCGGTGCCAGCCAGTAAGCCAATCAGAATAAAGATAGCGGCGGGGAGGTTGGTGGGAACGCTGGGGGTGAAAGGCAAATCAATCACCTTGACGCGCTTGTCTTGTTCAAACACGCCCAATGAACCGGTTAATTGCGCCATTTCATAACGCTGGACTAGCTCATCATATAACTGCTGTTGCAGGGTGAACTCGCGCTGCAATTGCTGAAGGCGCTTGGCTTGGTAGCCATAAGTTGCCGAGCTATCTTCAAGATCGTCAATCATCTCGGCTAACACCTGAGTCTCTTGTTGCAGAGATTCATATTGACTGCGCGCCTGTTGCAATCCTTGTAACTGGGAAATCAGTAACGGTTGAACCTTTAAGAGCTCGGCGGTGGTTTTTCTGCTGTTGCTGTCCCATACCTGTTTGCTATTGGTTGTCGACACGTTGGACGTCATTAACTGTTTACGTTCGCTTTCAAGGCGCTGCAATTTTCTCAGTTCGGCTTGTACGGCACTGTGGCTGTCGGTGTATTTGGCTTGCAATAGCGCCAACTGACCGCGTGATTCGATGATCTGGTCCTCGATTTTGCCGATGATGGGGTTGGTTTGCGTCAGTTGCTGATCAAGGCTGCCTAAGCTCTGCTCCACGCCAGCCAGTTGTGCCTGTTTCTGCGCCAAGGTCTGTTTGAGTGCCGCAAGGCGACTAAGGTTTTCCGATTGTCTTTCCGGGGTCGAATTTGTGTATTGATTATAGAATTGCGCCAAAGCCTGTTCTGCCTGCTCAAGGGCGAGCTTTCGCTTTTCGATATGAATGGTTAAAAATTCACTGGAGTCGGTAATGGATGAGCGCTCCGGAGCCAGCAGTTCTTCCACAAAATGCGTGCTGACCGATTCTAATAAGGCTTTCATGCCTTTTGGGTTGTTCGAGGTCAATTCTATTTTTAAAAAGTCTTTACCCAATTGAGTCACCGTTAGATTTTGTGCTAGACGCGTGATGACATTATCAATAGCTTGCGGAGACATGCTGTCATTGATCAGCGCTTGTTCTTGGGCGACGGAGGTTAAGACATGGCGACTTTTTAGCAGGGTTTTCAATGCCGATAGACGATCTTTTAGCATGGTCGAGACTGCAATATCCTCTAAAAAGGGATTCATCTTAGCGGTTTCTTGGAGCAGCAAGCTGGTGTGTGCCTTGTATTTTGGTGCGCTCATACTTGCCACAGCAAACGCGATGCACGGCATAATCAATATCGGTGTAACAATGGCATAGCGGCGATGCCATGCGGCGGTGAGTAAAGTGAGCAATCGCACCTTTAATTGATTCATAGAGCCTCCAGTAACAACTCAACTTGCTGCGCTTTGTGCTGCCAACTCTCTTGTTCGACCAGACCTTTGGGCAGTCTTGTTGGCTGGTTTTTAATGGATTGCAAGCACGCCACCATCTGCTCCACATTCGCCGCCGTATGAATGTGCTGTTGGTATGGCTTAAGCGCAGGAAAAGGGGTAGAAACAACCGGCGTACCTGTCGCTAAGTACTCTTTTAGCTTGAGCGGATTGCAAGACAGAATCTGTTGATTAAGCACAAAGGGCAACAAACTTACTTGCCAATGCTGTGAATACTGAGGTAGCAAATGATGCGGTTTGGGACCCAAAAGATGGACATTGTCGGTCTGTACTAAAGGGAACGGCGTGATCTCTTGCGCGCCGATAAACACAAAATCCCAATCTGGCAGGGCCAATATGGTTTTATTGAGCAGCTCATAGTCGAGCCATTGCGATAAGCTGCCATAAAAGCCGGCAATCGGTCGACCTCGACTAGGCAGATCAGGGGCGCGCTTGGCGGGTGAGGAGAAGTGCTGACAATCCACGCCATGAGTCAGCGTCACCGTGTTGGCATCGGCAAATTTGGCGGTCAATGCGTCACTGGCGGTCAGGACCAAATCGGCTTTGTTGACTAATTCAGCTTCGTATTGAGTGACAGTGTCACCGTCAACGCCCGCCAATGAGGCAAAATCATCGCCGCAGTAATAGACACAGCCACGGTCGCCGAGTTGATTGACCATATCCACCGCGGTTGGCAGTGATGTCCACAAAATAGGGCGGTGTAATTTTAGCGCTTTAACCACAGGCTGTAGCTGTCGCGTAAGCCAGTGTTGAGCAATCCGACGCGTTATTACAGAACGAGGAGCAGGGATGGTCATCACGTTGACGACATGCAAATTTTCCGGCGCAGCAACGGGTGTTTGATTAAACTGCTGCGCTTTACTGCGCCCCAACAACTTATTGGCGGCGCGTTGCCAATCTCTGAGGTTAAATTTAGGTTGGCGCAAGCCAATGGAGTTGACCCACAGCACCTTGCGGGTTTGTGCTAAACAGTTAATTAAATGCTGAGTGCTGGTGGGCAGTGCCCCATAATCCTCACCGAAGACAATAAGATCACGCATAAGCACCTCGAGTATTCGCATCTCGACGGTTTGCATCAAGACCAAGGGTTTCTAATGAGCGAATCACCTTGACCGGTGCGCCCGCCGCTAAGCAGTACGGGGGAAGGTCATGAGTCACGATACTGCCCGCCGCGACGATTGTACCAGCACCCACGGTCACGCCGGGTAATACTCGCACGCCAGAGCCCAGCCATACATCATGCTGCAATACAATCGAGCCAACGCGGTTCTCTTCATCAGGCATGCCTGCCGCGCGATCTCTGGCATCAATCGGATGACCCGAGTAACCAAACAGTTGGCAACCTGCGGCGATCCTGACGTTATCTTCAATCACTACCTGAGTCGCCACGGAAATCGTCACCTGCCAACCGATGCCGACGTTATTGCCAATTAAGAGTTCAGGGCGCGTTGTGTTCACCAAAGTGCTGCGACCATTAAAGGTGGTCATACCGGAAATGCGGCACTCATCGCCAACAGTGATATTGAGTGGACCACTAATATAAGGCAGTCCTCCGTAAAGGTAGAGTGCATCGCCACATTGTTGGCAACGCCCTTTGAAGGCAGGAGTGGCAACAAACAGGCGTTGTAGGGTAGAAAGGCTATCTCGACCAAAGGTGTAACTGGCATAGATAACCTGATTGACCAGTTTTGGTGTCGGCAACGAAGAGGCTCTTAGACGTTTAAGTCCAATGAACAGCTTTTGCATTTTTGGATCAGGGTGCTGTTTCAGCCAGCATTTAAAGCGTTGCATAGAGTCGGCATTCATACGGACAAGTCCTCTATTGAATCATCATTGGAAATCCAATCCATCACTGAGTGAATGACAGGTTTGATAACTGGGTTGATAGAAACAGTTACAAAATGCACGCCAAAAATATATTTGCTAAAAATCAGTCAGTTACAATTTGGCTTATGGGGTTTCTCAATTTGCGACGCAATATGTGATGCAGAGATAGTCAATCCCGCAAGAATATAGATCGGCCAATTAAAGCCTTGGGTCAGAAAAGTACCGGAGACGATGGTGCCAATAAGCCCGCTGTAGGTCGCGAGGGCCGTTGCCAACAGATAGGGCGGAGGCGTGGTGAGTTTAGCCAATACCGCGATGGTTCGGCGTGAGGTTCTGATCAGTGACACACAGAAACCGATAAACACAATGAGTCCGACGAATCCGGTTTCAGCCAGTACCCCAAACCAAGTGCTGTGTACGGCATGATTGAGTCCGTCCCAGTGGGAGCTATAGAAAAAGTAATTAAAGTAGAAGTTATTTAACCCAACCCCAAAGATAGGATTATCCAGCGCCATCTTAAACGCCGCCTCCCAAGCATACAGGCGTCCCATTGCTGACGCGTCAATCCCTTGCTCAGCCGCACCTCCCGAAGCGCGATCCGAAATACCCGCCGCCGCAAACAGAGCTAACGCAGCCACAATACCGACAATAATCAAGACGGTTTTTGATGGAATCATTCGCCACGCGAATACCGCACAAACCGCTAAAGCACCGAGCAGACCCCCGCGACTTTGTGTGGCGATAATCGCAACAAACAGCAACGCAGAGGTCGCCGCGGAGAGTAGCCTTAAACCAGAGTGAATTGATGCCGTGGTCGCCAGACTAATAGAAAAACCGAGCGGGAACATTAACACTAGAGCAAGGTCATTGGGGTCGCCAAGCATCGAGCCAAAGTCACGGCCGATAGTGACGCGCGACCCCTCAACCAAGCCAATCCCATTGACAGAGTTATAGATCGCTACACAACCTACCAATAGACCGGCCAACACCATCAACAGAGAAAAGCGCGAGAGCTGTTTGTCTGAGGTGATCAGCCATGCGACGGCAAGGGTCATGATCATGATTTTCCAGTACGTCCCTTTAAACATGTTGATTGCCACCCCTTTATTGGCGGCGAATACGACGCCAATGATCACCAAGCCCCAAAACAGAAAAAGCCAACGGAAGCTGGGATGCCAATAGAGTTTGAGCGACTGACTGATAGTAGTGTGCCAAAGCAAAGAGGCGAGCGCGCCTGCCGACAGTAACAGCGGGATTTTCAAAGGATAGAGCATCGGAATCACTTCATGGATTCGAAAGAAGGAGAACACAATAAACAGCGACACCAGCCAGAAAGTCTGGCTAAGCGCAAACAAAATGGCAATTGGCACAAGGCTAATGACCAGCCCGGTTAACGGATGAGGAATCACTAGCCAGAGCAACCCCACGGTCAGTGACAGCAATACGCCGGTAATAAGATGTGGTTTGCCTTGAGGCTGGGCGCGTACCATGTTCAGTGACTCCCTTTGTTTATGCTAAGCCCAATATCGTCACGCAAACTGCGAAACTGTTGAGCAAACAGAATCAGACAAACAGGGGCAAGCAGGATTAATGATAATCGCCAGAAAAGGGAGTCCACTTGCGGTGAAGTCAGCAGCAAGGCCGCGGTGAAGGTAAACAGACATACCAGATAGACGGTTCTATAGGGGAGGCGAACACAGCGCTGGCTCAAATAGCCAACCACACACAATCTTGCCACGGCGACTGCAAGCATGCCGTAAAGCATGGCAAGGGTGCTGATATTGATCAGCAGCAAGGCGAGCAAGATAGAGGACAGGGCTGTGGCGATATTAATCATCAGCAGCCACTGGGTGCGTTTTTGCGCTAATAAACCAAGGTTAAGCAGTTCGCCAAACTCTTTACAAAGGGCAATCAGCAATACCACGCCCAGCAGTTGATTAGCAGAATGGTACTGATCATCGAGTGCATATTCGATAAAGATAGGGACTGAAAAACACAGACCAATCGCAAGCAGACAGGCAAATAATAACCCTAATTCCGTGGTGTTGGTCGTTTGTTGCCTATCCGCCTTTAAGCAGGCAAACCGTTTTGGCATCCACCACATACCGAAAGGTTGAATCAGTAAACAGAGCGCCAAAGCAAACTTAGCAGCGATAGCGTATAAGGCCAGTTGTTCTACAGACGCTCCAAGGGCGAGTACCCATTTTTCGGCGCCGTTGACCCCAAAGGCGACCACGCCAGACAGCACCAAGGGTAAGGCATAGGTGAGATAGCGTTTGCATTGTGTTACACGAAAACGACGCCAAAAAAAGCCATTGATAGACTGAAAGGCGGTCAGTTGAAATAGGGTTGCGATCAATGAAGCACTCAATATGGCGTTAATGGTCGCGGACGACATTAAGCTCACCACGATAATCACCACCTGTATGACGGTGGCGCCGATGCTGACTAGGGCAAAAGGGATCACCTTATCTTGCATTCTCAGCCAAGCGGTAGAAATCATTAACGGTCCGGTAAGGACTAAGTTGCCACAGACCAGTAAAATCGAGCGAGTGTCGATATCAAGCTGTGTGGCCAGTGGCAACAATATTCCGATAATGGGCACAATGGCTAATACCGCGAACAGGCATGATAGCGACATGATACGATTCGCCACGATAAACTGTTTTCTCTGACAGGTATGCACGCCAGCGTAGCGATACAGTGATTCATGCAAGCAAAGCGATACCGCCACGCCTAACAGTGCCCCAAAACTGGCAAGCAGCTCCAGTTTGCCAAGCTCTGTCGGAGTTAGGTAATGGGTGATAAACGGCAGCATAAATAGTGTGATACCGCGAGTTAACACTAAACTGATGCCGTAAGCGGCGATGCTGGCAAGAGGCTTATTCATCACGAGTGACCTGCTGTTTTGTGGTAATAGTTTTGTGGCAATAGTTTGGGTTGCGGTTAACAAGGCGGTCAATGCCTTGATAAATACCTTGATAGCAAGTGTCCGCTTTATAACCTGCGGCAACCGCCTGAGCTGACTGTGCAAGTCGCTGGGTTAAAGTTGGATTGGCGGCGAGTTTTGTTATGGCGTTGGCTAAATCCACACTGTCCGCGGGTCGATATTTAAGACAATTTTTACCATCGCTGAGCTGCTGATCCCAATAGGCACCGTCTTGAGGAATCACTGGACAAAGCCCTGCCGCCATTGCTTCTAATATCGCAAGCCCGAAAGGCTCACGTTCGCTGGTGGAGACAAAGATCGAGCAGTGGGCACGGATTTGATCGAAATTGTCCGGTTGTTGGTGCCATTGAATATTCGCCATATCCTTATAAGTGATGGGATCCGTAGCGTCGCTGACGAGACTGGGGTTGCTTGGCTGAATGTAACAGATGTCGGTGATAATCGGCGGTGTTATCTTTGGCAGCGCTTCAAGCAACACGTCTAGGCGTTTCCACTTTAACAGCGAGCCTGCCCATAACACCCGCATTTGCTGATGGCGACTCGCAGTTGGCCAATCGTTGTCAGCCAAGCCATTACTGAACGGATAGTGATGAATATCGTCTAGGGTTAGATTGAGGGTGCTCAGTGCCGTTGTTATCGAGTCCTTAGTTGAATTGAGGTAGTGAACCTCATCGGCGAACTGAAGACACTTACCCACCGATCTTGAATTGCCGACGGGACCATGAACCAGTTGCAACACAGGAATGGAGAACAGCCATTTCAGACCATAGATTGCCATATCAGAGCCCGGCTGGGTTGAGCCAATCAACACATCAATCTTGGGGCAGGTCAGAACATGCCAAAAGCAGACAATAAAGCGATAAAGGGTGAGTAAGTAAAAGCCTTTAGCGTTGCAGTGACTGAACCACTCAGCATAAGGTAAGGTTCGCACCGTAACTTGATCGCCATAGGTTTCAAGGACGTTGTGCCAACTATCGACATGCGCCGTGACTAAGGTAATGGCGAGTTGCTGACGTGGATAGGCTGTTAAAATGGTATTGGTCGCCACTTTTGAGCCACCCGCAAATGGAACGGGATCGAAGATAAACAGATGCTTTTGGGTAAGATCATGCATGGCTAGCTCCCGATGATTGACGTTTGGCGAGATAGATTTTTAGTGGCAGCAGGCAGCGGGAGAGCTTAACGTGATTCTGGGCTGGTTCACTTAGTACGTGGTGATAAACGCGCTCGATTTTATTGGCGTTATTGTCGAGTGTTAAGTTATGAGCCACGGTTTGCTGGGCATTTGCGCTCAATGTTGGAGCGAGGGTGTCAAAATCAGTCAGTAGATCTGACCAGCATTGCAGTAATCCTTGGTCATCATCATAGAGCAAGGCGCTGTGTTGATGTGCGACAAACTCGGGAATCCCACCAATGTTGGGGGCGATAACGGGTAACTTGGCTAGAGCCGCTTCTGCGACAACCAATCCAAACGCTTCTTCTCTTGCACCGCTAACAAATCCATCGATACCCCCCGACAACCATTGATAGACATCTCGTTGCTCACCAGCCCAAGTAACCAAATGGTCGACCTGTTGCTGCTTGGCAATATCTTGTAGCTGCTTTTTTAACGGTCCGTCACCAATCACCAGCAGATGCAGCTGTTCTCCTTGCGTGTGTCGTTTTTCTCCTTGCCTGTGTAGCTGGGCTAGCGCGTTGATCAGCCTATCGATCCCTTTGCGATGAATCAGAGAGCCGACGGTGGCAAACAGGCGTGTCTCTGGCGATAAACCAAGCTGCTCGCGTACCCAATAGGGGGAATGTAAACTGGCTGGCAACGCTGCAATACCGTTATGGATAACGGCAAGCTGCTTGTGGGGATAGCCATCAGCAAGAATATCGTGTGACACGGCATGGCTGACTGCAATAATTTTGGAAGAGGCGTAGCAGCCGGAGTAAAAACGTTCGCTCAGAATATAAGGAGAATGCAGTTGGGTAACGAGAGGCACCTGACATAGTTTGGCTGCAAACACCAACCACTGACACGGACCCGCGCTGTTGACATGGATAAGACCAATCTGGTGACGGCGTATCAGTTTCACAGCGCGAGTGACGAGCTTGCCCCACTGCCAAAAAGACGCCTTGTCGCGATAACCGTATCCGAGCAAGCTAAACGTGTCGTGATGGGTAGCGATCTGCATCGCTTCGGTTCGCTGGCACAGAACTTGGTTGTTACTCCACACTATCGGCTGAAAATGACGTTTATCTATGTGGTCTAAAAGATTCAATAAGCACTGTTCACTGCCGCGAATCCACTCTTCACCGTAATGTGCATAGAGAATATTGACCATGTGTGTGCTCCTTGAAAACAAAATAGCTTGCTGTGTCTAAAAGGAGCAATAGTGGTGCCAATATAATTTATTTAATTAAATCATGTGATTATATTTTTTCTACTTTGACGTGAGGCGGTTTTCTCATTTTGAGAATCAGGATGAAAGTCGAATCCATAGTGATTATTGAAGACGTGGAGCTGGATCTAACCGACCAAAATAGAGCTGCAACAACTGAGGGATCACCGCTTGATAGGAGTAGTGATCGATAATGGTCGTTCTGGCATACTGTTTAATCGCTTGGCGCTCACTAGCGCTTGAGTTGAGGTAGGCCTCAATCTGGATGGCCATTGTCGGAATATCGTCAACGATCCAGCCATTTTTGCCATTAACAATCAGGCTTGGTATCTCGCCCACGGCAAAGCTAATGACAGGGATACCTCGAACCATCGCTTCCAATGCCGACATCGGTAACCCCTCAAAGCGGGAAGTCAGAACAAGCAGACCAATTTGCGCCCACACGGGTTCCATATCCACTTGATGACCGTGAAATTGAACGTTGTGGGTGGCTTCACCTTCCAAAACCTCTTCCATAGGACCTGAGCCAAACAGATGAAATTCGCAGTGAGGAATTTGTTGTGCCAATTGCAAATATCGGTCAGGGCCTTTTTCATGGCTTAGACGGCCGACAAAGGCGATCTTTTCCCCTTTGGAGAGCGGGGCATCGGCGACGAAATTGTTAACCCGTTGACTCGTAACCGGGATCTTGTTTTGTATCGGACGGCTGACGGCAATTCTTATTGGACTCAGAAAAGCGGTATAGCGGTCCAGCCAGTCATAGAATCGAACGCGTCCGGTCGGCGTTTCGCCCGCGTGGAATGTGGTCGCAACGACAAGGTCTTTGGGCACAATGGAGAGAGCTTTGGCGGCACGAATCAACAGTGACGCTTTATATCCGTGGCTATGAATAACGTCCGGTTTGTCCTTGGTTTGTTGCCAAAGCTGCGCAAGGCGACCCAGTAGGTTGCTCTTTGCGTATTTTTTTGTTGCGTCTTGTTTTGAGTCTTCACTTGAATATTGACGATTGAGCGCCGTATAGGGAATACACTGACGTTCGAGTTGAGGGATCAGTAACGATTGATGATCGTAGTCTGAAAGCAGGATCACTCGGACTTTAATTTCATGGCTTAATAGCCCAGACGCCAGCGCAAGGATATGGCTTTCGATACCGCCAAATCCTTTGCTGTCGGTGAGCAACCAAACCCATTTACTCAAAGGCGTTTTCCTCGGCTTCCCATGCTTGCTTCTTGCGATAGATGGTGGATGGACTCAACTCCAACAGCATCGCGGCATTCAGCACATTACCGTCGCAATGATCAATCGCTTGCTGTATCGCATCGCGCTCTATTTGCCACATTGGACGGATTGGCTGAGCAGAATTGGTCGGCATTGGTGCTGCTGTGTTGGCAGTCACATAGGCAGAGGTTTCAATTGATAGCTGAGGCGTTTCAAGCTCAATACTGTGCGTAGGTCCCGATGATTTTGCTGGGCTTGTTTTGACTTTGATCTCATTGGGCAGATGTTGCACACCGAGGGATTTTTCATCGTTCAATACCACGATGCTGCGGATAACATTCTGCAACTGCCTAACGTTGCCGGGCCAGCGATAGCGTTTAAGGAAGCGTTGGGCATCTTGGCTAATGGATTCAAACTTACGGTTATCTTGCTTGGCGTAGAGACGCAAGAAGTGTTGAGCCAAGGTGATAATATCCTCATCACGATCTCGCAATGGCGGCATATTCAATGGCACAACATGCACGCGGTAATAGAGATCTTCACGGAACCGACCTTGTTCCACTTCTTGTAACGGGTCTCTATTGGTAGCACAAATGATACGCACATCGACCTTGTGTTCTTTGCTACTGCCTAGCGGGCTAAAGGTGCCAGTTTGCAAAAATCGCAGTAACTTTTTCTGCATTTCTAGCTCCATTTCGCACAATTCATCTAAAAACAGTGTGCCACCGTCGGCCATTGACGCGGCGCCTTTGCGGTCGAGGGTCGCACCGGTAAAAGCCCCTTTGGTGTGACCAAAAATTTCACTCTCCATCAGATCTTTGGGGATCGCGCCGCAGTTGATGGCGATAAACGGCTTATCGTGGCGATTGCTCTCTTTATGAATGGCGTTGGCACAGACCTCTTTACCAGTGCCGCTCTCGCCGACAATAAACACACTGGCGGTGGTCGAGGCAACGGAATCGATCACCTTATAGATGTTTTGCATCGGAATACTGGCACCAATAAAGTCATGAAATCGATCTCTGTCCAGCTTCTCCTTGATGTTGGTGAGCATGGTTTCCAGTTTGGCTTGCTTAAGATGAATAGCGACAGAGGTTTTTAATCGACTGGAACGAATCGGTTTTTCTAAGAAGTCTTTTGCGCCCTTTTGAATCATGTTGACTGCGATATCAACGCTACCGTGAGCGGTGGCGACAATCACTGGAATATCCAGACTCTTGTTTTCCATCCAAGACAGAATCTCGTCGCCTTGCATATCAGGCAGTTGTAGATCGAGAATAACCAGGGCGGGGGTGGTTCGCTCTAGCGTGCGTATCGCCTCGGCACCCGTTTCCGCATGGATAATATTGTATGGTTCATCTTTTAAAAATTGCTTATACAGTACCGCCAAAGAGTTTGAGTCTTCGATCAGTAAGATTGTCACTGCCATACATCCACCTTATCCCTAACTAGCCATAGTGATTGATTATTGCTATGCCTAGGCGTTTGATTATTACCTTTCCGTTGTCTTGACCTCGTTAACTGGTTTTGAATACGAGGCTGATGACAGCCTAAAAATCTGAATATTTTTAGGCTCTCTAATAGTTAAAGATAGGTTAAGTCAGTGAAAAGTCGCAAAAAAAGGTCAAAATTTCTGCGTGTTTATCGCTAAATGGATAATGATAAGAAGTGGTTAGTCAAGACTTTGGCTTTGCACCAGTCAGTCCAACGCTTGGGTAGCCAAGAGAAACGGTCGATCTCTCGAACGATTTCTTGCGCCAACGTCGGTTGATCACGGCAATTGATGAGCGTGCCAAGCAGTTGCGCGCCATGCTCATCGCTTAACATACTGATCGACCGTTCTACTTGGTCGGTCGTGGTGCTGCCGGATAGCACCAATAAATAGGCACCGTCACAGGCTCTGGCAACAACAGGAGCAGGGATGGTGTTTTTGTTGATGGCAAGAAGCGGCGAGGTGTCAAAGACAATGCGGTCGTAGTGCTGCGACCATTGCTCAATTTGACGGGCGAGACCCTGTTGATCGCGTATCTTTAGTGCGGTTGAGGGGGAGTTAGGAGCCACAACGCCCATCAAGACTCGGCTTGAATCTGGGGTTTGTACTAAAACCTCGGGAAACTCTGAGACCTTGGAAAAGACTGGGACCTCGGGAAATACAGAGGCTTCAGTTGAAGGTCCAGCAGCGTGCGCATTCTCTTGTATCTCAAGCGCGACTAAACTGGGGTTAAGCAGGTTGAGATCCACCAATAGCGTTCGATAGTCAGCCAGCAGGTAGCGTTCGCATAAAGCTTGAGCCACGCTGGAGGTTCCTTCGTCCGAATTGCTGGCGGTAATACACACCGTTTGGCACTGGTTAGATTCAGCACTAATAAATAGACGCTCAATTTCGGCATGAGTGGCGGGAATAGTCATCATAAAGCTCCAATCAGTGCGATGGTGGATACAATTCTAAATAGGTCGGTCAGACCCAGACGAGCTTGCTCGCCAAAGCTATTACGACGATCGGGAATATAGATGGTGTCGCCAGCTCGCAATATCGGTAGCATTCGAATATCGGCGGTTTTACTGAACTCCAGCAAGTCAAAAGTACGTGCTTGGTTTTGACAGCATGACATATTGACGATGCTTATCTTCTCGACATGGGCGCGGTCACTCGGTCCGCCCGCCTCAGCCAGCACATCGAGCACGGTCATATTGTCGTTAAACACATAACGACCGGGATTGTTCACTGCACCTAAGATACGCACGGTTTGCTCTTTAGGCGTGTCGAGCCAGTTACGGTTTTTTTCTGGAATATAGATGGTATCGCCACTTTTTACGCGCGGCAGTAAAGACTCATCTCCGGTTTCAAAATAGAGTGACAGATTCAGCTTACTGATTTTGGCGTAGCTTTTATCTCTATGGGTAATTCTGACATTGTGAATATCGGCATCTTTCGTTGGACCGTCGGCAGCGGAAAGAATATCAAGGAAGTGCATTTCGTTGGTGAATCGATAACGCCCCGGCGCATTCACTTGACCAAACACATAGATGGAAGCATCAGAGCTTTGTCTTACCCATTGGGATTTGTTGTCTGCGGGATCTTGCGGCAGATCGTGGACACGCACGATAGTGCCAGCAGAAATGTAAGGCAGTTCGGATTTCGGCGCCCCTTTTTTGATAAACGCATCCAGATTAAAGACCTGCATTTTACGTCCATTTGCGATCTCTATCTTGGTGGTATCCGCTCTGAGTGTCGGACCGCCAACATGCGCCAGTAGATCCATTAAATCCATTTCATCGGACCATTCAATACGACCCGGTCTCACCACCTCACCAATCACGTTAACGGCTCGGTCTGGGGCGATTTTAAGCCACGACTTCTCGTTCATATCGGTCTTTTCCGGAACGAAAATGGCATCACCAGAAGCAATGCTGGGTGCTTTGGCACCCGATATTCCCTCAGTAAATGCTGTCATATCAAAGCGAACCACTTGTCCATTGGCGCGAATAACGCGGATCTGGCGAGACTCTGCAAAACGAGTCGGCCCTCCTGCGTTAGCAAGAATATCCATAAAAGTCGCCCCAGGTTTTCCTTCGTAGGCACCCGGACTGGCGACTTCACCCATCACGTAGACAGTATTTAATCCAGATTTGATTTCCTCTTCTTGTTTGGGAATAAACACCGTCGCGCCCGGTTTAAGTGGAGGAAGTAGGCTGGTGTCACCGCTGTCTAGATAGCGTTTAAGGTTAAATAGCGTCGGAGTGTTATTGGAGATAACGCGGATCTGTTCCACAGCCGCATAGCGCGTCACACCACCGGCACGCATAAGAATGTCGACCAAATCACTGTCTGATCGAAAGGAGAATGAACCGGGCGCATTGACCTCACCGAACACCTTAATCGCTTGTCGTGCATCGCCACTATCACCCGCATCGGCAAGTTTAGCGGGGTCGAACTCTTGTTCAATGTTACCCACCAACGGTGAAGCGGGGACAAATAAGGTGTCCAAAGAGCGCAGCGACGGCAGTTTGCTTTCATCGCCGGTATCCAAAAACTGCTTATAGTCAAACTCAATGCGTTCTGCACCGCGTTTCAAAATGACTTTGTTGAGCTGTGCTCCGGCGCGCAACCCGCCCGCGGCATAGAGCGCCATTTGTATATTTGAGTGGTCGGCTAAGGTGTATTCACCGGGTGAGACCACGTAGCCTTGAATAGAGATAATAATCTGTTTTTCAGCGACATAGACCTGGATATTCGAGGTATCGCGATACACTTCGCTTAGGGCGGTAATGACATTAGCCTTGAGCTGTTGCTCGTCATACCCAGCAACAAATAGCGTCCCAACCTCTGGCAGGGTAATCCGCCCACGTTTATCGACCTGAAAGCTTTGATTAAGACTGACCTCGCCGGGTAGATCGATCTGTATCTGATCGCCTACTTGCACCACTTTGTCTTCATTGTCAGCGCTATTCACCCAACCACTAGCGAACAAAACACACAGTGAAATGACAAGGCTAATGACTTTATTCATGGCGTCTCTCCTTGTGAATAAAGGGTTTCAGTATCAGCAAGTACGTCGATACTGACTCGGCGATTGGTCAGTTTAACCCCCGCGCTATCTCCGGGATAAAGCGGTAAATCTGCCCCAAGAGATTGAGTGGTCATTCGCTCTGGTGACAACCCGAATATCATCAGGTAGCGCTTGACCTGCTCTGCTCGTCCTTTTGCCAGTTTGTCGTTGTACTCGGAAGTGCCGGTAATATCGGCGTGACCCGTCACTGAGAGTTTGATGCTGGGGTACTGCTTTAATAGGTTCGCCGCTTGTGCTAGATGACCCATGTATTTTGGGTTGATTTCCACCGAGTCGATGGCAAATTGATTGTCGATATTCAACAGTTCATGCAACTCCTTGACCACTTGCATCAGGTTTTGCATTTCATCAGCGGAGCGGGGGGGAACACATTGGGTTTGCGATAACACGTAATTGAGCTTGAGTTCTAACGCGTTAAGCTGTTTACGTTGGATGACAATATCGTTGGCAGCGTCAATCCAAAGGTTGGCTTCCAGTTCTCGGGCGATACGTTTCTGCTTGGTTTCCGCTTGCAATACCGCCGCAGGAAAGCACCAACGTGCGCCTTCGTTGATCAGGGAGTCAAGGTGGAGTTTGCTCAGCTTCCAATCGAAACGCAAACCGTGTTCGGGACCGAGGGGCTCGTCCGGCATAACAGGGGAGAAGTCAGCGCCGATGTAATATTCACCCACACCACCCGTCCCGTTGTCTGGATAACTGGTGGAGCATCCCGCGCTTAACAGCAAAGCTAAGGCAATAATCCCTGTTTGTACGTTGCTCGTTATTTCCATAAGAACCACCCTTCGCTTTGTGACGATTATTTATTGGTATTCTGTTATTGGTATTCTGTTATTTATACCTGTTAAAGGTATTCGTTCGATGAGGCGATGTTAACTGGAATGGCTTGTCCAATGCGCAATAGCGTGATGATCTTAAGTGGCTGTCCTTCCACGTTTTCTAGGCGCATTGTGCGTTGCTGTTCAACCAAACGCTTATACAAATATACAATAGCACCGATGCCTGAAGAGTCCATAAATCTTACCTGATGCAAATCCACTTCGATTTCTTGATGAGTATCGCTGCTGATCAACTCATCAATACTTGGCTGGATATCACGACATCCTTTGGCGTCTAAATCGCCAATTACATTGATATTGAGGGTATTGGTGCTGATTTCAGATTTGACTAATTGCATAATTCTATCCTCGATTTTTATTGACAGTAGATAGATAGCATTAGCTGTGCCAGTGTTTTTTGTTGTTAATTTTCAATGGCTTGGTTTTTGTGGGGGAGGGGATTCTCAATTTGAGAAATCCTTGGTGTCAAAATGAGAGGCGGAATGGAATGTGGAGAGGTAGTAGGAGACACTTGAGAGCATCAGGCACAATTCAAGCCTAGCAAGGTTGAGTGCTAGGCTTGAAACAAAGGAGCGCACCCGCTTTATATTATCTTCAGCTATAGCACTACTTTTCAGCTTGGGGTGATGAAAATGGATCCGTCATTTCATATAACGTTGTTTTCTATTATGTCTGTCCTGACTTTACCGTCCTGACTTTGCCCATAAAAAAATAACCAACCAAACTTTCGTTCGACAGAAAATACCTACAAGGAAAACCGAGTTATTGGTGGTTAATAGGACGGTAACGGAGTTGTTCTTTATGATTATTTGCGGATATGGAGTAAGCAGTATTGTATCAGTAGTGCTTCGAGATTCTGTTTTTGCTGGGCGATAACATCAACAATGACCCTATCATTTTTAGTTGGATCGATTCTATAAATAATCTTGAAGGTATCGGCGTGAAACTCTCGGTAATTGATGACTCCAAGCTCTAGTAATGATGGTGATACTCCAACAGCATGCGCGTCAACAGTAATGATTTTTTCGAACCTGTTAATTAAGCGTTCTATTCTTTCAATAACTTCTGCTTCACTAGCAAAGTCAGACAAATAAATGATTAACTTATCAAGCAAAATCTCGAAGGTTTCGGTATAGATAATGTCCAGATTATTGCTCACTTTCACGCTCCAGAGCTTGCTTTTTGCGTTCAGCAAGTTTGGATTTTAATGTAGAGCTTGTCATTACTCTTCCAGCTTTTTCATCTTCGGCAGAAAATGACAATAGCTTGAGTAATGCAAGTGCTTCATCACGTCGTTTTCTGGATTCATAGCTTTCTATAACGTAGGCTGGCTTGCCATTCTGAGTGACACACATAGGCTCTGAAAGCTCAAGATTTGCCGCATTTTTCTTTAGATAACTGATTGTTTCTGTCTTCATTTGATATACCTGACTACATTCGATGGTCTGAATATAGTTTAAATATAGGTCACATTCAAGCAAGGAAGGCTCAAAGCTATCAAGCCAGAATCAAGGCTCAAGTCGGGACAGGCATATCAAAAACTCAGCCTCTGTCAGTAAATTACGCTCGTATACATCATTTATAGCGTTTAAAGTGGTCATTTTAGGGGCGTCAGCGACTCTCAATATTGATAGGTGTATTCACAATTGACGTTCATGATTGCAGTGATAATATCGCGACCATGGTCAACAATGGTGACATCCTCCCATTTTGGTAGCGACACAGATTGCCCACTTTTAGCCGCATAATCTTTAGCCGCATTATTGATAAGTTGAGTACACCCAACAAATCCATCATGACTGCTTCTAACGAACTGATATTCACTATAATGACCAGCAACAGTGAATCCTTGTTCTGTATTTTGAATACTAAATTCGTCACCCTCTTTCGTTTTGATGGGTTCACCGACATGGCTTGGTTTAGTTGAACAGCCCGCCAATAGCACAATGAACCAAAGACTTAATAATTTACGCATAGAACACCTCAATTTTAATAATTAGTATATCATACTATAAAGCTGGAGTTTGTGCGGTACAGATTAAAATATTATATAAATCGACGTTTGATTCTATACGTTGATGCCGCCATTTTCTGTTCATCACTCTGATTTATAAAGAGTAATTAGATCGTTTAATCTAAGGTGTTTCGGTCTCGAAACCGCGACTGCACATTCGAATCTCTGACCAAAGCTTCATCGTTCACGATAAACTACGCAAAGTAATCTTGACACTTTTAAATACTCATTGGGCGCATTCTGTACTGGAATCTATCTGCTAGTGTTACAAACTTATTGCCCAATAGGTAAGCAAGTGAGAGTGAGTGCTCAAACTATCTCTATCAGTTTTTAAAGCGCCTTATGAGGTGTTTTTACCCTGACTTACCCATTTACATAAAGGGGCATGACGAATCAATCATTAGGCGAAGGTATGAATTACACGATTTATATGGTACGCTATACTGTGTTTAACGATGTGGGAGGTTTCTTGTGGAAGTTTTTGTTCAGCTTGGTATTTGTTGGTTCGGAGTCAGCTTGATTGGTGGGGTTTTAGGTAAACTTTTTGGTTTTGGTTTTTGGCGTTCTTTTCTTGTTAGTGGTGGAGCTTATTTAGTATTTACTGTCTTAAAGGCTGCAACAAGAACCTCAGGAAGCTAGGTTATGACATTAAAAAATGAAATGAAAAACGCTGCTAAAGAAGGGATTGAGCTGAGCTTGTCTGAGAATAGAAACAAGGACCAACTAAAGATAGACCTTTTTGAGAGTGAATTCTTTGTTTCAAAAATGAAGAAGCACTTTATTGTATTGGTGTTTATCAATATTTTTGTATTACTCGTTCCGGATTACTCATTTTTAGGAGCTGTATTTTACTTCCCTTTGTTTATTGTTCTTATGAGTTCTATCTCTTACAGGTGGCGAAATGCTATTGGAGATAAGGCTGCTGCGGGTTGGTTTGATAGATGGAAACCGAAAGTACTTGTTCCTATGTTATTTACGTTCGCAGCCTTCATGTTAGATGTTTTACTTCTAAAGTTTGGTCTGCCTGTATTCGGTTTATGTACTATATGTTTGATTCTATTTTCATGGAAAAAGTAGAAAATTAGACATAAATCTCGCTTTGCATACTTGTGTATACCGCAATCAAGAGACTGAAAGTTCAGTCTCTTTTTAATTCCCTTAACAAACTTTGGTGCATTTTTGCGTTAGCCAATGGTATTAAGTTTGTATGGCATACGATAAATTAGTTATGGAGGGTTCTACCGATGTTAATGGCACTCAATACTCGCTATTTTGATCATAAAAAAGCTTATGGATACGACCGTATCATTATTGATGCTAACTACGCTCAGGTTCAACGAGCCAATATTGAATGCTTAGATAGTATTACCACAATGGTTCGGTTTAGTTATACCGAAGACAAACAAGTACTGATTGAAACTTTCGACAATATCCAAGTACTAAAAGACATTACGACTAAGGACTACGATTTTGAAGATGCAGAACTAGGTGTGCTGTTATTGGGTGACCTGATAACGACAGAAACGGTCAATAAGTCTTCAGCGGCCATTCTATTTCCAAAAGCTTTTAATAAATTAGGGAACTTCAACCAGTTTACGCTTAAGTTCATGGGAGATAACTAACGTTTTATTGAGGCAGTTTTTGCGTTTTTCCACTCAGTCTAAACATCAGCACCCAGTGATCCTTTAGGATGCTGATGGTCTATCTATGCGGTGGTCTAGCGAACAGGCTCTCTATTCTAAGCTTTTCAAACTTGATGTATCGACCCCTTTCAGTACTTCCTTGGCGATATCGTCTGGGTTGGTGGTTTGAGGCTTTTGCGGATAACTAGCCGCAACCCCGTTACCTACCGCTGTTGCTTCAGCTTGTAGCTTTTTCCCCTCAACCTCACCGGCGAGCCATCCTTGTTGGTAGTCAGCATCTGATGCAAAGCGTTTTTCATCCTTGATATAGCTTTCAAAACTATTGCCCGCTTCTTGTATTCCGCTATGCCTGCCATCATGGAAACCTTGTATGTAAGCCATATTGTGACCACTCTCAATAAGAGCACTGTCACTTGTTCCACAACCCGTGGACGTAAGAGCGAACAGAAGTATTAGCAACAATTTTTTCATCTCTGGGACCCTAATTAATTCGATTTCTGGGTTAAGAATAGTTCAATATGTCGCTAGTGGGGTGTGCTGGATTAAGTGTGGGAGGTTGCTGTTAGTAGACCCCTTCCTGCGAAGGGGTGACGTGGTAATAAAGCGGTGACGTGATAAATAAAGGGATGACGGATAAATAAAGCGGTAACATGATAAATCAAGGGTAACGTGCTGTTCCTTTGTGGTTATCTGTTTGTGATTGAGAGTTGAGAACCCACAGCGCTTATTGAGACAAAATAACGCAATTTTTGCCGCTGTTCTTTCCTTGCAGCAAAGCAACGTCAGCTTGTTTGATGGCTTGGTCTTGAGATTGAACGACTTCGGCAATACCGAAAGTGCAGGTCAGGCTTTGACCATCGATTAAGTGGATTTTTTGCTCGATTAGCCCGCGAAGTCTTTCGGCAATGGCATAGGCTTGTGTTCCAGTGGTTTGTTCGCAAATCACGATAAACTCTTCGCCTCCCCATCGAGCAAGATGGCAGTTTTTCTCAATGTTGGTAGAGGTATATTCAACAATTTCGACCAGAATACGATCACCTTCATCATGTCCATATTGGTCGTTGACCGATTTAAAATTATCGACATCGAATAGAATAACGGAGCAGCCAGAGCCTAAATTGCGGCAAAGGTGATCAAGTCCGCGTCGGTTAAGGGCTTTCGTCAGGTGATCATATTGTGCCAACTTGAGGTAATTTTGCTTTTCACTGTGCAACCGTTGTGCGGATTGCGTCAGCGTGCGGATATGTCGATGGGCAATGGTAATACCGTAGAGAATGGCTGAAGAGAGCCAAACAATAACAATAAACCGATACAGGTCGAGCTTGGAGATCCACTTACCGCTAAAGGCAATATCTTCAATCTCTATTGTCACGTTTTTGGCAATAAAACTGTCGCCAGTTGCAATCTGAATATATTTCACATTGTCAAAGGTCGCTGAGTGCTGTTTAAGCTCAGGGTGATGATACATCCACCACGAAGGCACAGAAAATTGGCTCAATGGAAGTTGATAACTCGATTTATTGCCAAGATTGGGAATGATCGCCGCTTGGTTCGCTCGCATAGATTCAAAAGTATTTCGAGACTTTGGTAGACCTTCGTCATTAAGCAGATAGATAAGAATGGTATCTCTTAGCTGCTCCTTCTCTTGGTAAGAAAGCGTAATGGAAAGCTGATCGTAGCGGCTAAGATCAACGCCTTGTCCAAGGCGTTCATTCACTGGGATTAATACACTACAGAAAGAAAACGTATCCGACTGTACCGTCTCACAGGTCAACGAACTGTTACCGTTGGAGGTTTTTAGTTTACTGCGTGATAAACCACCATTTACATCATCATTCAAAGCAATCGTTTTGGAAAAAGCCGCTTGGGGAATCCGATATTGTAAATTCATCCCCAGTTCTTGCCAGACAATCAAAACAAAGCTAATCATTGTTAATGCCAGCGCGAATTTATTGAATTTTTTATCTTTACGAAACGCTTGGTTTGGAAGGGGGTGAAGCATATAACTGACCGAATGAATGCTGCCGTTTTGAAGTTAAACAATATTATATACGCTTACTGTAACAAATTACGTGATGAATCTTTAATTTTAACCAGTTTTCTTACCAGAAAGTTTGTTGGGGTGTTGGGTATTAGAGCGTAAGGAATTGAGCGAATCTTGAACAGTGAGAGTAACAAAAACGCCAAAATAACAAAAGTACCTGAACATTTACGGATGAGCTGCGTAAAAGACGGAACGTGACTCATGAGGTAAGTACTATGGATACACTCGCCGTTGATTTAGCTCGCTTTCAATTTGCGTTTACGGTCTCTTTTCATATCATTTTTCCCGCCTTTACCATCGGGCTCGCCAGTTTCCTTGCAGTGTTGGAAGGTTTGTGGCTGAAAACAGGACAAGATAAATACATTCAACTCTACAAGTATTGGATAAAAATCTTTGCCATCAGCTTTGGTATGGGGGTCGTCAGCGGTATCGTACTTAGCTATCAGTTCGGTACTAACTGGAGTGTCTTTGCCGACAAAACCGGACCGATACTCGGACCATTAATGGGCTATGAGGTGTTTACCGCCTTTTTCCTTGAAGCGGGTTTCCTTGGGGTCATGCTGTTTGGCATGGAGCGAGTTGGTAAGAAAATTCACTTTATGTCTACTTGTGTGGTGGCGTTTGGTACTTTCTTGTCAGCCTTTTGGATTCTGTCGGTCAACAGTTGGATGCAAACGCCAACGGGTTACAGTATTAACGAGGCGGGGCAGTTTATTCCAGAAGATTGGTTCGCCATCGTGTTTAACCCATCATTTCCTTATCGTTTGGTGCATATGTTGTTTGCCGCTTACCTCACCACGGCTTTTGTCGTGGCGGCGGTTGGTGCATACCATCTGCTCAAGTCACCCAAAAACCCGTTGGCACGCACCATGTTTTCCATGGCGATGTGGATGGCGGCCATTGTCACACCGTTGCAAATCATCGCCGGAGATATGCATGGATTGAATACTCTTGAGCATCAACCAGCTAAAGTCGCCGCGATGGAAGGGCATTTTGAGACTCACCAAGGCGCTCCGCTGATTTTATTTGGTATCCCGGATGAAGAGAATAAAAAGGTGGACTACGCGCTAGAGATCCCCAAGTTGGGTAGCCTGATACTGACGCATGATCTGAATGGAGAAGTGAAAGGCTTAGATGCCTTTCCCGACGATCAACATCCACCAGTGTCGATTGTGTTTTGGAGCTTCAGGATCATGGTTGCTATCGGATTTGGTATGCTGGCAATTGGTCTATTTAGCTTATGGTTGCGTAAGCGAAAAACACTTTATCAGACCACTTGGTTCCTGAAAATCTGCACCCTGTTTGGACCAGCGGGGTTTATTGCGGTCTTAGCCGGTTGGATAACCACCGAAGTGGGGCGTCAGCCTTATACCGTGTACGGCTTATTGACGACGGCGGATTCCGCCTCACCGATTGACGCCGCGGCGATCAGTGTCTCGTTAACGGCATTTATCGTGGTCTACTTTATTGTGTTTGGCTGCGGTTTTTTCTACTTGTTGCGCTTGATGCGTAAGTCTCCATCTCGATATGAACAGCCGCTCGATACCCGTCTTCCTGATGGCAGCGATGCTCATCCCGCCACGCACTCGAATCATCTGCCTTAGGAGGGAATGATCATGGATTATGCATTAATTTGGTACGCACTGATTGGTTTGGCGGTCTTGATCTACGTGGTGCTCGATGGTTTCGATTTGGGCATTGGTGTGCTGTTTCCCAGTGCGCATAGTGACAACGAACGAGATATGATGATGAACAGCGTTGCTCCCGTGTGGGATGGCAATGAGACATGGTTGGTGTTGGGCGGTGGAGGGTTGTTTGCGGTGTTTCCATTAGCTTATGCCGTTGTTATGCCAGCGCTGTACGCGCCATTGATCATTATGTTGCTGGGGCTGATTCTTCGCGGCGTGTCGTTTGAATATCGCTTTAGAACTAAGCGCGGCAAGTTCTTATGGGATGCGGCGTTTTTCTTAGGCTCACTGATGGCGACCTTGACCCAAGGGATGATGCTGGGCACCTTGCTGCAAGGGATCACCGTTGAAGGGCGAGCTTATGCAGGTGGCTGGTTCGATTGGTTATCACCGTTCAGTCTATTTTGTGCGTTTGGTTTATTGTGCGCCTACACGCTGCTTGGGGCCTGTTGGTTGATCATGAAGCTGCCCGATGACTTGAGTGGGCGTTACTACGCCATTGCCAAACGTTGGGGACTGATGATGATCGCTTGTATTGTTATTGCTAGCGCTTGGCTGCCTTTAAGCAACGCGCTGGTGTTTGAGCGTTGGTTTAGTTTTCCAAATGTGATTCTATTTTTGATTATTCCACTGGCGGCTGGACTCTGTGTCTGGCAACTGTTTGCTTCGCTTCTGAAACACAAGCCACTAAGAGCGTATCTGTTCGCTATTGCCCTGTTTGTGTTGTCTGCGCTGGGTTTTGGTGTCAGCACATTTCCATATTTGGTGCCGTTCGCACTTACTTATACCGAGGTTGCAGCCCCAGACTCCAGCCTGAAATTTTTGTTGGTTGGCGCGGTGATTCTGCTGCCGATGATTATTGCGTACTCGGCGTACTCTTATTGGGTATTTAGAGGCAAGTTGAAACATGGCGAGGGCTATCACTGATGTCAAAATCGATTAAGCGCTGGATATGGTTTTTAGTGATTTGGACCGCGAGTGTCGCGGTTCTTGCCACATTGTCATACGGGATACGCAGTGTATTGCTCTAGTGCCATGACTGTTTTAGGTTCGGTCGCTTGAGGTGCATGACCACTTTAGGACAACGACGGTATTAGGGCAATCACTGCTTTGAAGTAAAACCGCTTTGAGGCAAAACCGCTTTAGCGTATAAAATGTGGTTGTAATCGACACTTTTCCGACCATTCACTATTCTCCCATAGCTTTTAAACCGACTTTGTCCCAATATGTTGGCATTAACAGTGACATATGACGCTGAACCTCGCACCTGAGGTTATACCCAAGTGATTCTTGTTCTGCCTCGTATTTGAGGTGCCTTGGGTAGTCGACGTGGCAATGAGGTTTTAGCGTTGCTCTCAGCGATAGCGTTTAGTTAGCATGGAGATCTGCCTTGAAAAATAATCAACCCTCGGCTTTGGCTTTAGCCTTGCTCAGTATCTTATTTCCAGTGTCGACAATGGCAGCGAATGTGCCGAACTCGGTAACGCTGGCTCAGACACAAGAGTTGGTGCGTGGTAACGACGCAGAAGCGGCAACCTTAGACCCAGCCAATGCGGAAGGGATGCCCGAGATGCATATTCTGCGCGATCTATTTGAAGGGCTTGTGATACAAGATGACGAGGGCAATGTGATCCCCGGCGTGGCGGAATCTTGGCATACCAAAGACAACCAAACCTTTGTCTTTAATCTGCGTAAGCAGGCGAAGTGGTCAAATGGTGATCCCGTAACGGCTCATGACTTTGTCTATAGTTTGCAGCGAGCCAGTGATCCCGAGTTTGCCTCAGCCAATGGCTGGTACTTGAAGATGACCCGCATCAATAATATTGCTGACATCATAAATGGCAAAAAGCCGATGGATTCTCTCGGCGTTAAAGCACTCGATGACTATACGCTAGAGTTTCAGCTTGACAGTCGCGTGCCTTATTTTGTCGCCATGACCGGTCACAGCTCGATGATGCCAGTGCATAAAGCATCGGTGGAAAAATATGCCGATAAGTGGGCAAGGGAAGATCATATGGTCTCCAATGGCGCGTTTAATCTGTCGAAGTGGGTAGTGAATGAGCGTATTGAATTGACCAAGTCACCGACTTATTGGAATGCCCAACAGACAGTATTAGATAAAGTCACCTATATTCCCTTTGAGAATCAAATGTCGGCGATGAATCGCTATGCATCGGGTGAAATTGATATTACCTCAGACATTCCAGCCCAGATGGCGAGCAACCTTAAGCAGACGCACAAAGAGGCTTATACCGTCGTGCCGCTCCTGTGTACTTATTATTATGCCTTTAACACACAAAAAGCGCCGTTTAATGACGCTCGGGTAAGACAAGCGGTCTCATATTCCATTATGCGAGATGTCATTACCGACGGTATCACTCAAGTGGGCAATCAACCCGCTTATACTTTTGCTCACAGCTATGTTGCCGGGTTTGATGCCACACAACCGGATTATGCCGACTTGACTCAAGATCAGCGAGATGCGAAAGCTAAGCAGTTGTTACTAGAGGCAGGCTACAACGAGAGCAATCCTCTAAAGGCGAACTTGTTATACAACACCAGTGAAAGCAACAAAGCCATCGCGGTGGCGATTGCTTCAATGCTGAATAACAACTTAGCGGCGCAGATCTCGTTAGAGAATCAAGAGTGGAAATCTTACCTGCAATCTCGCAAAGACAAGCGTTTTGATATTTTGCGAGCCTCTTGGTGTGGCGACTACAATGAAACCTCAACCTTCCTAAACTTGCTAACATCCACCAGCAGCGGCAACCACGCTTCATTCCAAAGCACGGATTATGATGCCGCGATAGACAACGCGATGAAGGCGACGGACCAAGAGAAACGCAACCAGTATTATGATGAAGCAGAAACCATTCTCGCTGAGCAGATGCCGATTGCGCCGATCTATTATTATATGCAAGCACGCCTAGTCCGACCGAATGTGGGTGGTTTTCCGACGAACAATGTAGAAGGGCGAATCTATTCTAAAGATCTCTATATCGTTGAGTAGCGTGATCGTCGGATAGCTTAATCATCAAATAGCTTAATCATCAAATAGCGTGATCATCTAATAGCGCTGCGAAAACTAATAGCGCTGCGAAAACCAAAAGCCAGAGCCACACAGCGTGACTCTGGCTTAATTGTGATTAAAAAATAAATTCCACCAGTGCAGACTTTTTAAGCGCAAACGCGTACACTACGCGGCCGTTTTGTGTGTGAGAGTTGAGTATTATGGTAAAACGTGAGCAATTTGAGCTATTGGCTCCCGGTGGTGATTTGGACTCGATCAAAGCTGCTATCGCCGCAGGTGCTGACGCTATCTACTGTGGATTAGATCGGTTTAATGCCCGTAATCGAGCGACCAACTTGACGCTAGAGAACCTTAATGGCGTCTTGAGCCTTGCCCATCAACATAACTGCAAGATCTTTCTTACCCTTAACGTTCTGATCCTTGAGAGCGAAATCGCCGCGATAGTGCGTCTATTGGCGCAGTTGGATAAAACCCAGATTGATGGGGTTATTGTGCAAGATCTCGGTTTGGCTTACTTACTCAAGCACCATTTTCCTGATCTGGACGTTCACGCCTCTACTCAGCTGAATACACACAATGAAGGGCAGATCGAGTTACTGGCTCAGCTAACGGCAAGCCGAGTTAATCTATCTCGTGAACTGAATATTGATGAGATTAAACACCTCGCCCAGTTTGGCTTGCAGCGCAATGTATTAATGGAAGTCTTTGTTCACGGCTCTTACTGCATCGGCTTTTCGGGACAGTGCTATATCAGTTCCGCTCGTAATGGTGCGTCGGGGAACCGTGGACGATGTAGCCAACCTTGTCGAGAGCAGTACCAGACCACGAAGACCGGTAACGATTATCCGCTCAATTTAAAAGACAACTCGGCATTTTCTGATCTGCCCGCGCTGGTGGATGCGGGGGTGTATTCACTCAAAGTGGAAGGGCGCATCAAAAAGTCGCACTACGTCTATACCGTAGTGGATAATTGGCGTCAGCAAATTGATCGCTTTTGCGAACAGCAGCCTCTTTCTGAGGATACTCAAGCGTTGTATACCGTCTTCAACCGCGATTTCTCGAATGGATTTTTGCAAGGTAATGTCGGTCGAGATATGTACATCGACAATCCGAGAGACCATGCGGTGAGCCATTTTTCTGAGGTGTATCGTTGCCAAACCCCTGAACAAGTACAGGCGGTGAAACGCAAGCTCTATGATGATAAAACCGAAATCATTCACACCGTTGAGCAGCGTACGAAGGGATATTCGATTGAGACGCCTCAAGCAAGCTCGGCGAGCTTAAAAGGTGCGGTCGATGTGCCTGACGTTAGGCTTGCCAATGTCGCGGAGGACGAGGTGCAAACGCCGAAGGTGTCGGTATTGATTTCTCATGTGCAAGATATTGAGTCACTGCAACATCAAGATGTTGACCTGTATTATCAACTGCCGATGGGCTTGGCGGCTGAGCTTGAGTCAGTGTGCGCGATTCTAGATCAGTATCCTAATTTGAACCCGTGGTTCCCATCCATTTTGATTGGGGATGATTTCACGGCAGCCAAGCAACTGCTGGAGAGACTCAGACCCAACCTGTTAGTCACCAATAATTCAGGTGTGGGTTTTGTGGCTAAAACCTTGGGGCTAGATTGGATTGCTGGACCTCAGATGAATACCAGCAACTCGTTTGCTCTCGCGTGTTTGCAGCAGGAATTTGCCGCGCAAGGGGCATTTTTGTCCAACGAGCTGAGCCATAAACAACTCAAACGCATTAAGCGTCCGCTGGGCATGCGTACCTTCTACAGTGTGTATCATCCCAATACGCTGCTAACCAGTCGTCAATGTCTATTCCAGCAAACAGAAGGGTGTCGCAAGATACAAATCAATAAGGGTTGCCTTAAACGTTGTGAGAAGCGTACCTCCATTATTAACCTTAAAGACAATCCCTACGTGGTTGATAAGCAGCGTGGTAGCCATAACGCAATATACAGTGAACACAATGTGCTCAACATGGACGTAGTAAAGGATCTGCCGTACTTGTTGACGGATGTGTTGTTAGATTTGCGCGACATCGCCACGGAAACCCGCTTGCATGTGACTAAAGGGGAGTTTGTTGAGCAGTGCCTGTCGTTAGTCCAGTTATCGTCATCGCAACAAGAGACTCAATTGGTATTCGAGAAACTGGTGTCTCCGGTGACCAATCGGCAGTATCAAAAAGGCATCTAGAGACAAACGTTATTCGGCGGTAGACCGCGGCTCTAAGCTAGTTTGCAAACGAAAGTCGAGAGTTGCAGAGATTAACGGTGTTTATTTGATCTTTTGCCTAAGTTCAAATGGTGAGTCGCGTGTTTGATTAGCTTTATGTTTATAGTAGCTTTACGTCTATATTAACAATCAGTCGATTAAAAATAAGCTATCGCCAATAGTGGTAGATAATAGTGGTAGATGGAGAGGAATAATGAAATACCGTTTAGTCGTTTATGTTTTGTTGGGACTGGGTGCGGCACCGCTGGCGCATGCAGATAATGTAGAAATTGCTCTTAAACACAATCTTGATGGATTTTTGAGTGGTTATTGCTTAGATATTGTTGGCAGCGGTTCGAGAGCCGCGCTGGAAAAAGGTTTGCAATCCCATACTTGCTATAGCTATCGGGGTGATCTTGGTATTGATCAAGTTTTTGATAGCGGTAAGTTTGTTGATAATCAATTATACCTACCGCAATTTAAGGTTTGTGCTCAGTTAAGTGAAATAGCGGTGGGCGCGACGGTGGGCTTAAGTCAATGTGATAATAGTGAGTTACAGCAGATAAAGTTTGCAGAAGATGGAACACTGCGTCCTGTAAAAGATAACCTACTTTGTCTGACGGCTGGCTTGGCGACGAAGCGGGGTCGTGGCGGCACTTCAGATCATCAAATTAAAACTCTGACTCTACAGTCATGCAGTGAACAAAGGCAGATTTTCCAACAATGGTACGGGCGAACTCAAGCCTGATCTATCAAGGCAATGATTCGTCACAGGGCTCGTATACAATGCGAGCCCTTTTGATTTTTATATGGGTGATGATAGCGTAAGATTAAGCGCGATTCTGAAAATCAGACAGGCTTTGGCTATCCGATTTTGCATTAACTGATTTTGCATTAACTGATTGTGCTTCTTGCTTATGATCGTCTTCGTTGACGCGCTTATGGGGTAACCATTTTGCTAAGGCATCGCCCAGTGATTTGATATTCACCGGTTTACTCACATAATCATCCATGCCGACCTCTAAACATTTCTCTTTATCTCCTTGGAGGGCGTTGGCGGTCATCGCCACAATCGGGATTTTGTGATTGATCTGAACGTAATTTTGACTGCGGATCTCTCGTGTCGCTTGATAGCCATCCATTTCTGGCATTTGACAGTCCATAAACACCAGATCAAAGTCTGCGGCACCTTTAAGCGCATGCAGGGCTTCAATGCCGTTTTTCACTTTATCGACCTTGATACCAAACTTGCTGAGCAGGGATTGCAATACCACCTGATTGGTTGTGACATCATCGACAACCAAAATATGGGCATTGTATTGCGGCTTTTTCTCTGAGGTGTAGCGAGTAACAAAGGCTTTATCTTGAGGGCTTTCACTTAATCCGGATACCTTTTCCAACACACTGAGCAAGTCTGATTGCTGTAGCGGTTTTGTCAGATAACCAGAGAATCCGATATCTTGCATCAGTTTCGCATCGCCTCGCTGAGCGGCGGAAGAGAACATCACCAAGCGTAAGGCTTTATTTTCCGGCTTGGCAAGAATACGTTTGGCGAGTGTGACGCCATCCATTTCTGGCATCTGATAATCAAGAACCCCAATGGTGAACGGTTTCCCAGATTGGTGGCTCTGTTCGATCTGTTCAAGTGCCGCTTGACCGTTGTCCGCCACCTCATAATCTATACTCCATTGCTCAAAGATTTTTTCCATCAGAGTCAGATTGGTTTCATTATCGTCAACCACCAGAACCCGTTGTTTTCTCAGGTCTCCCGTTGGCAACTGAATGATCGATTGTTTCGAGGAGTTTTCTAGGGTTAAGGTGAACCAGAATGTCGAGCCAATATCGGGAACACTGTAGACGCCGATATCACCGCCCATCATCTCGGTGAGGGTTTTGCTGATGGTTAGACCGAGCCCCGTACCGCCGTATTTTCGTGTGGTTGAGCTGTCAGCTTGGGAGAAACGAGTGAACAATTTGCTCTGCTGCTTTTGGCTGATACCAATGCCTGTGTCACGCACTTCAAAGCGCAACACACTTTCTGAACCAAGACGCTCTTGGACAGTGACATAAACCGCCACTTCGCCTTGGTTGGTAAACTTAATGGCGTTATTGACAAGGTTGTTGAGGATTTGCCGAATGCGTCCCGGATCACCTTTGTAGCAAAGATCCATGGTTGGAGTCGCAGGACAGATTAATTGAATCTCTTTTTGTTCAGCGGCAAAGTAGAGCATGGCACCAACATCTTCAACCAACTCGCCTAGGTCAAAATCGATCACCTCTAAGTCAATCTTACCCGCTTCTATCTTAGAAAAATCAAGAATGTCATTAATGATGGCTAACAGCGACTCCGCGCTGTTTTTGGTGGTTTCTGCCATCCGCAGTTGCTGCTCATCTAAACGCGTGTCTAACAGGAGATTGGTCATCCCGATGACGCCGTTCATTGGGGTGCGGATCTCATGACTCATGGTTGAAAGGAATTCACTTTTGGCTTGTGCGGCTTGCTCAGCTCGACGACTGGCTTGTATAAGCTGGAGATTATAGTCGTCCATCTTCTGAGCATTATTGATTAAACTGACGGTCATATGCTTGAAGCTAGAGGTCAGAGTGCCCAACTCGTCGCTAAGGTTTTTATCCGGTGTCGATTGGAGAACGTTTAACCCTTTGCTTAGCTTACCTTGGCTGACTAAATCGGTGGCCTCCACGAGACGGTCGAGTTTGCGTTTAATGGTTCCTGAGCTCCAAAAGGCGACGATGATCGAGAGACATGCCGCGATCAATGTTCCCACGGCTAATACCCAGTTGGTTCGAGTGGCAGATTGAGCCGAACGCTCGGTACGGATATCGTTGAGAGCACGCTCTATCGTGATAAAGGTGGCGATCTCTTCTCTTATTTGGTCGATGATTTTTTTACCGGTTCGTTTTTTTACCAGCTCCACCACACTTTGCATATCGGCATTACCGGAGAGCACCCGTTTGCGCTGGGCAATCTCTCGATAAGCCACCGTGGTTAACCAATTTTGCAGCAGTAAATTGACGTCACTAAGACGTTGGACTTGTGGTGGGTTATCACTGACTTGTTCCGATAGCGTGGTGAATTTTTGATCCCAAAGCTCTGCGGAACCATAGAAGGGTTCCAGAAACACCTCATCACCCGTAATAAGAAAGCCGCGCTTGCCAGTTTCCATATCGACAGTCAGCCGAAGCAACTCTTGGGCTCGGCCGATAGCTTGGTGAGTATGTTCGACCCAATGCGCATCCTCGACCATTGATTGGGTGTTGTCATACACTGTGATGGAAACTGCAATCAGCAGCAGCACAGGGATTGAAAAAGCATAAAGCAGCTTTCTTTTTATCGAGAGACGGTCAAACCAATTTGCTATTGAGCCCATATCCAACCAATTATTGTCATCCATATCATCATTTATTAGCGTAGGATATTTATGACGAATGTTAAGCGACGAACATGCTTTTACGTGATAGTTCATTGATTTTTTTATTATAAGGTGCCGATTATGTCCTCAGATCAAGTTGTGAACCCTATTCAAGTGAAGTCTCTGGATCATCTGGTACTGAGAACTCAAAATTTAAACGCCATGCTCCGTTTTTATTGTGATGTATTAGGCTGCCCAATCGAGCGAGAACTGCCGGAGTTGGGACTGACTCAACTGCGGGCGGGAGAGGCAATTATTGATCTGGTGACGGTCGAGAGTGAGTTGGGCAAACTGGGCGGTAAAGCACCGAGTCAAGATGGTCGTAACCTCGATCATTTTTGTTTGCAGATCGCCGCATTTGATGAGGCAGAGATGAAGCTTTACCTTAAAAGCCAACACATTGAAGTCAATGATTTCGCCGAACGCTATGGAGCACAAGGGTTTGGTCGCTCTGTCTATATCGAAGATCCAGAAGGTAATGTGGTGGAGTTAAAACCGCGCAAAGTGAGCGAGTGATTTCAACTGGTTAGCAATTTTGGCGCTTTTCTCCATTGTCATTTTCTGCTTTCTTCACTTTAGTGCCTTCGTTTTGGTGAATAATACGCACCAAATTGGTGAAGCTTTGACTGCTGCGTGAAGAGTTCATGATGTAAGTATCTGATTTGTAATGATTGTAATGTTTGGCACACAGTTTGTATCAGTTAAGAGAGTTTTTGCGTACGAGCATAACTAGGTGTGTTAGCCACACCCAGAAAAATTGCTAAAAATAGACATCTAGGGTTCCGACTTTGTGCAGTGACAAATGGTTTGTCGTCAAAGTGTCTGGTCCGAGAGTTGTCAACCTCGCCAGAGGTCACACGGAGGGATAAAAGCCCGGGAGGCCAGCCAAACATGTTTGGTTATGTCTCTTGTGCAAATTATTTCCGTGACCCAAGGAGGAGGTTATTCCATGAAACATTCCATCAAAAAACGCTTAATTACGCTGGCGGCAACGCTGGGTCTTGCGTCTTCATCACTTGTCTCAACCGCTGCCATCGCCGAAGAAAAGCAAAGCTTTACTCTAGCATGGTCAATCTATGTCGGCTGGATGCCGTGGGACTATGCCGACTATTCTGGCGTGGTTGATAAGTGGGCGGATAAATACGGGATTGAAATCGATATTGTGCAAGTGAATGACTATATCGAGTCGATTAACCAATATACTACGGGTCAATTTGATGCCACCGTTATGACCAATATGGATGCGTTGACGATTCCAGCGGCCAGCGGCATAGATTCCACCGCGCTTATTGTCGGTGACTTCTCAAACGGTAACGACGGTATTGTGTTGAAAGGCAACAAAGGACTGGCTGATATTAAAGGTCAATCCGTCAATCTGGTCGAGCTAAGTGTGTCTCACTATCTGATGGCGCGCGGTTTACAGAGCGTCGGCATGTCTGAGCGCGATGTCAAAGTGGTCAACACCTCTGACGCGGATCTTGTGGCTGCATTCTCTACCAAAGATGTCACATCGGTCGTGACATGGAACCCATTGCTAAGCGAAATCACCACTCAACCTGACACCTCACTGGTGTTCTCTTCCGCTGATATTCCCGGCGAAATCATTGATTTACTGGTGGTCAATACCGACACCCTAAACGACAATCCAAAACTGGGTAAGGCGTTAACAGGTGCATGGTATGAAATCATGGCTATCATGCAGTCTGAAAGCGATGGTGATAAAGCGAAAAGCTATATGGCGCAAGCCTCAGGAACAGACCTTCCAGGGTATAAGGCGCAATTAGCCGCGACCAATATGTTCTACAGTCCAAGTGAAGCGGTGTCTTTTACCACAAGCTCAAAGCTGGCCGGAACTATGCAAAAAGTGAGTGAGTTCTCGTTTGAGCATGGTTTGTTAGGCGATGGTGCACCAGATGCGGGCTTCATTGGCATCGAAACGCCGACCGGTATTCTGGGTGATCCTAACAATGTGAAGCTGAGATTCTCGGCAGAATATATGGCGATGGCCGCTGACGATAAGCTCTAAGTAGAGACTGGAGTTTTTTATGACAAAAGTGATCAATCGTCATCCCTCTAGCTATGGACGATTAATGCTAGGTCTGTTGCCGTTTCTAATCATTTTGGCGCTGTATGTCACAGCGTCAGATGCCCGATTGGCGGCGAATCCTGCAGATAAATTACTGCCTGCTTTCTCTAGCTTTGTGGATGCCATCGACCGTATGGCTTTCACACCCAGCAAAAGAACAGGTGAGTATCTGATGTGGATCGACACGTTAGCAAGCTTATCGCGTCTCGTCATGGGAGTGGCGGTGAGTGCCTTCGCGGGGCTTGCAGTTGGTGTGGCGACGGGGATCATTCCTGTGGTTCGTTCGTCACTCTCTCCGGTGGTGACGGCAGTGTCACTGATCCCACCGATGGCGATTCTGCCGATTCTGTTTATTACCTTTGGTCTGGGCGAATTGTCGAAAGTGGTGTTAATCGTGATTGGCATCTGCCCGATCATTATTCGCGATATTCAATTGCGGGTACAAAGTCTTCCCGATGAACAGCTAATTAAGGCGCAGACCTTAGGCGGTAATAGCTGGCAGATCATCGTGCGCGTCATTTTACCGCAAATCTTCCCAAGACTGATTGAAGCGGTGCGTTTGACCTTGGGTAGTGCTTGGCTGTTTCTTATTGCAGCCGAGGCGATTGTGGCGACCGAAGGATTAGGCTATCGCATCTTTCTGGTTCGTCGTTATATGTCAATGGATGTGATTCTGCCTTATGTTTTGTGGATCACGATACTGGCATACAGCATGGATTGGTTACTTAAAAAACTCTCACATAAGGTGAGCCCTTGGTATCACCAAGAAAAAGGAGATGCCAATGGCTAGCCAACCCATTATCGAGATCAAACATCTTTGGAAAGAGTACGGTGACAATATCGTACTGGAAAAGTTGAACCTCACGGTAAATGAAGGGGATTTTGTAAGCATCGTCGGTGCTTCCGGCTGTGGAAAAACCACCTTTTTAAATATGATGTTAGGAACGGAAAGCCCGTCCCGAGGTGAGATTTTACTCGATGGTGCGCCGCTGAGTAATGAACCGAGCGTGGAGCGTGGCATCGTGTTTCAAAAGTACTCGGTATTTCCGCATTTGACGGTGTTAGACAACGTGATGTTAGGGCTTGAGTTTGAACAAGGGGGCGTCACTTCATTATTGGTTGGGCGTCAATTTGGGCAACAAAAGGCGCAAGCCAAGCAGCAAGCGATGGCCATGCTTGAACAGGTGGGCTTAGAGGCGTCGTTGGATAAATATCCCCATGAGCTTTCTGGTGGTATGCGTCAGCGTCTTTCTATTGCTCAATCCTTAATTAAAAAACCTCGCATCTTGTTGCTGGATGAACCTTTCGGCGCACTGGATCCCGGTATCCGAAAAGATATGCATCAACTGATTCATCAACTGTGGGAACAAGAGAATCTGACCGTGTTTATGATCACCCATGATTTGAGCGAAGGCTTCCATTTAGGAAACCGACTCTGGGTATTTGATCATGTGAGACAAGATATTCAGGCTCCGGAACGCTTTGGTGCGCAGGTCACCTTTGATATTGATATCAATAAAGCCAATACACCCGAACTGGTTCCAGAATCACTGCAAAAGAAAATAGCTTAAGGAGTATCGCTATGGAAAATAACAAACAAGCGCTATTTCGCGATGTGTTGCCCGGTGGGGCGCACTGGTCGATGAAAGTGCCAAAAGGACATACGGTTCGCTTTACCGATCTTCAAGGCGGCGCCAACTTGAGTGTGTTGTTTTATAACCCTGATAATTTGTTAGAACGCTACAACGCACCGGACACGTTGAAGGGGCAGCACACCTTTAAACTCACACAGGGACATTGCCTGTATTCGGATATGGGACGAGTGTTTGCGTCGATTGTGAAAGATGACACTGGCTGGATTGATACCGTTTCTGGTGTTGCCAATAAGCAGAAAGTGGCGGAAAAATGGGGCGAACGTAACTACCAAGCCGACCGTAATCAATGGAAACAGAATGGCTATGACGCTTTGTTGGTGGAAGTTGCCAAGTATGGATTGGGCAAACGTGATCTGGCGGCCAACCTAAACCTGTTTAGCAAGGTATCGACCAGTGCCGAAGGAGATCTGCTCTTTGCTGAACAGCATAGCAAGGCAGGTGACACCATTGAGTTGCGTTTTGAAATGGACACCATTTTAGTGATGACCACCTGTCCACACCCGCTTAACCCAGCAACCGACTACCCTTATTGCCCGGTAGACGTGTCGGTATTTCAGGCGGAACCCATGGATAACGATGATGAGTGTCTTAACTCTCGTCCCGAAAACCAGCGTGCGTTTGAGAACAATCGTCGCGATCTCGCCCCACACACTGCATTTGTCGGATAAGGAGTTAAAGATGATTGTTGAGAGTTCACTTAACCCCAAGCAAGCCACACTTCGAGATACTGTCCTTGCCGGTGACTACTTTATGAAAGTGGTGAAAGCGGGACAAACAGTGCGTATTTTAGATCTGGAAGGCAACCAAGCCGCCGATACGCTATTTTACAACGCCAATGATCCTGCTGAGCGTTACAGTGCGATTGATACCATTCGCGAACAGGGCAATGTTTACCTGACTGCAGGCAGCAAACTGCTTTCTGATCAAGGGAATGTGATGCTAGAGATTGTCGCCGATACCTGTGGACGTCACGATACAGTAGGCGGAGCTTGTGCTACTGAAAGCAATACCGTGCGTTACTCCATTGATAAAAAATGTATGCACGCTTGCCGCGACAGTTGGTTATTGGCAGTGGCAGAGAATGACCACTTTGGCCTGACCAAGCGCGATATTACCCACAACATCAACTTCTTTATGAATGTGCCCATCACCGAAGAAGGGGGACTGACCTTCGCAGACGGCATCAGTGGAGCAGGTAAGTACGTCGAAATGAAAGCGCACCAAGATGTGATTGTGTTGATTTCCAACTGCCCTCAGTTAAATAACCCTTGTAACGCCTACAACCCAACACCGATAGAAGTGCTCGTTTGGGAATAATCCAACCCGTTGCATTCAATATGAGCTAGGGACGACCCTGCCAAAGCTCAAGGATTAGCCGGGACGACCCGGATTCACGGATTTGAATTATGTTTAATAAGGTACTTATTGCTAACCGTGGTGCCATTGCTTGCCGCGTGATTCGCACATTAGAACAACTCAATATTGCCAGCGTTGCGGTTTACAGTGACGCAGACTCAGACAGTCTCCATATCGCCCAAGCGAGCGAAGCCTACTCCCTCGGACCCGGCGGCGCAAAAGACACCTATCTCGATATCGAAAAAATTATCGCCATCGCCAAACAGAGCGGTGCGCAAGCGATTCATCCCGGCTATGGTTTTTTGAGTGAAAACCCAGACTTTGTCTCCCGTTGTGAGCAAGAGGAACTGGTTTTTCTTGGTCCAACAGTCGAGCAGATTCAAGCCTTTGGCTTGAAACATTCGGCGCGAGAAATCGCCGAAAATGCCCAAGTGCCTCTGCTGCCTGGAACCGGTCTACTGACTGATAAACAGAGCGCATTGCAGCAAGCAGAACAGATCGGCTATCCGGTGATGCTAAAAAGCACCGCAGGTGGTGGTGGTATCGGCATGGAGTGCTGTTTTGATGCACAGCAATTGGAGGACGCCTTTGATTCCGTGCAGCGCTTAAGCGCTAACAACTTCAGTAATAGTGGCGTTTTCCTAGAAAAATTTATTCAACACGCCCGCCATATTGAAGTGCAGATTTTTGGTGATGGCCAAGGTCAAGTGGTGGCGCTAGGTGAACGCGACTGCTCGGCGCAGCGTCGTAACCAAAAGGTCATAGAAGAGACACCGGCACCCAACTTAACTGATGAAACACGGTACGCGTTGCAACAAACGGCGATTGATCTGGCTTCTGCGGTCAACTATCGCAACGCTGGAACGGTGGAGTTTGTTCTCGACAATCAAACCAAGCAATTCTATTTCCTCGAAGTGAATACTCGCCTTCAAGTCGAACATGGTGTGACCGAAGAGATCTTTGGGGTCGATCTGGTGGCATGGATGATAAAGCAGGGCGCAGAGTGTTTAGACTTGGCGCAAGAGTCAGCCAACCTGAAACCGAGCGGACACGCGATTCAAGTGCGCTTGTATGCCGAAGATGCCAATAAGAACTTCCAACCTTGTGCTGGTCTGCTGAGCCATGTGCGTTGGCCAACACTGAAAGGCTTGCGTATTGAGCATTGGATAGAGTCTGGCGTCCAAGTCTCACCATTTTTTGACCCGATGCTAGCGAAAGTGATTGTGCATGCTGAGACCCGTGAGCAAGCGCTTAGCCAACTGATAAACGCGTTAAACCAGAGCGAAATCTACGGTATTGAACATAACCAAGCGTATCTTAGCCAACTGCTCAATAGTGAGTTAGTGCAAAGTGGTGAGGTATTGACGCGCTCTTTGAATCACTTTGATTACCAACCGTGCACCTTGGACGTGATCAGTGGCGGGGTGCAAACCAGTATTCAAGACTACCCGGGACGTAAAGGTTATTGGCATATTGGCGTCCCGCCGTCTGGACCGATGGACCCTCTTAGTTTCCAACTTGGTAACCGACTGCTCAATAACCCACAGGAGGCGGCGGGTCTTGAAATCGTGGTTGCTGGACCGACTCTGAAATTTAATACCGATAAACATATTGTCCTCACCGGTGCGGCGATTGAAGCGACCCTTGAAGATCAGCCGATTGAACTGGGTCAAGTGGTTGCCGTGCAAGCAGGGCAAATCTTGCAGATTGGTAAGGTGAACTCGGCGGGTGCAAGAAGCTACTTACTGGTAGAAGGTGGCATTGATTGTCCTGAATACCTCGGCAGTAAGTCAACGTTTACTCTCGGGCAGTTTGGCGGTCATGCTGGGCGTGTATTGTGTGCTGGGGATGTGCTGCATCTAACGCCAAGTGATGCGCAGCAAATAGAAGCACTGAGCCAAATACAGTCGACAGTCACGCTGCCTAAAATAGAAGATGAGTGGCAGATTCGGGTTATTTACGGTCCGCATGGTGCGCCTGATTTCTTTACCGATCAAGATATTGAGTCTTTTTTTGCTGCGCAATGGAAAGTACATTTTAACTCCAGTCGTACAGGGGTGCGTTTAATCGGACCAAAGCCAGATTGGGCTAGAAAAGATGGTGGCGAAGCTGGCTTACATCCTTCCAATATTCACGATAATGCCTATGCAGTGGGTACGATCGACTTCACTGGCGATATGCCGGTGATTCTAGGACCTGATGGTCCAAGTCTGGGCGGTTTTGTCTGTCCCGCGACCATCATCAAAGCGGATCTTTGGAAGATGGGGCAACTAAAAGCTGGCGACAAGGTTCGCTTTACCCCTGTCTCCCTTGAGAGCGCAGAGCAAGCCGAGCGAGAGCAATTACAACAAATCGAGCAGTTATCGATTGAGCCGTTAGCATTAGCACCAGTGCCTATTACCACGCCGATTATCAAAACCCTCGATGCCAGTCAGTATGGTGAGCAGGTGGTTTACCGCCCAAGTGGCGAGGATTATCTGCTGGTGGAATATGGACCACAAGTGCTCGATATTGCGCTGCGATTCCGTGCCCATGCTCTGATGCTTAAGCTTGAAGCGCTTGAGTTGGATGGTGTTGAGGAGTTAACGCCGGGGATACGTTCGCTACAGATCCATTTTGATAATTTGCGACTACCACGTCAAAAACTGCTTGCCGTCTTGGAGCAGTTGGAAGCGGACTTGGAAGATATTGAGCAACTTACCGTCCCAGCTCGCGTGGTGCATTTGCCCCTGTCATGGGACGATGAAGCGACTCGACTTGCGATAAAGAAATACAATGACGTGGTGCGTAAAGATGCGCCATGGTGTCCAGATAATATTGAGTTTATTCGTCGTATTAATGGGTTAGATTCGGTTGAAGAAGTGAAGAAAATCGTCTTTGATGCCAGCTACTTAGTGATGGGGTTAGGGGATGTCTATTTAGGTGCGCCAGTGGCGACACCGATTGATCCAAGGCACCGCTTGGTCACCACTAAATATAACCCCGCCCGCACGTGGACGCCGGAGAATGCCGTCGGCATTGGTGGGGCTTACATGTGCGTTTATGGCATGGAAGGACCGGGCGGTTATCAGTTTGTCGGTCGTACTTTGCAGATGTGGAATCGCTATCGTCAAACCGAAGCGTTTGAAAAACCGTGGTTGTTGCGATTCTTCGATCAAATCCGTTTCTATCCGGTCTCGGCGGAAGAGCTGATAACCATCCGTGAGCAGCACCCAAGAGGGCAGTACCCAATTAAGATCGAACAGACGAGTTTCTCGCTCGCCGATTATCAACAGTTGGTGGAACAACATGGTGAAGAGATTGCGCAATGTCGTGAGCGCCAGCAGACCGCATTTGAGCAGGAACGACAGCGTTGGGAAGCGTCTGGGCAGGCCAACTTTGTCGCCGAAGATATTGCGCAGCCGGAGCAAGACGCACTGGTACTAGAGCAAGGGCAACAAGTGATAGAAAGCCATGTCGCTGGCAATATTTGGCAAACCTTAGTTGAGCCTGGACAGCAGGTAAAACAAGGTGATGTGGTGATGGTACTTGAGGCCATGAAAATGGAATTGGAAGTGACGGCGAATATGTCTGGCACGGTACACAGTATTTGCCAGCCATCCGGTGCGCAAGTCCATGCCGGACAGCCATTGATGATTTTGGAGAGCTAGGCGAAAAGCCGAGTGATTAAAGGATTAACAGTATGACTCAAACAACACAATTAAACGATTTGATGGATGCAGCGTTGACGATTAGTCAGCTCATTGAAAGCTATGCCAGCGGAGAGTTTTCCCCACGACAATATTTAGACTACAAACTGCAACAAGCAAAACAGGACAGCAACCATGCTTGGATCAGCCTGTTGTCGAGTTCACAATTGGATCGCTACTTGCAGAATCTGGAGCAGCAGTCGATGGAGTCGTTGCCACTCTTTGGGGTGCCATTTGCCATCAAAGATAATATTGATCTTGATGATTTACCGACCACGGCGGGTTGTGAGGCCTATCGCTATCAACCGGATTCGTCGGCCTTTGTGGTGCAACTGCTGATTAAAGCAGGCGCTGTGCCTTTGGGGAAAACCAACCTTGACCAATTCGCCACTGGCTTAGTGGGCACGCGAAGCCCCTACGGCGCAGGGAAAAACAGCTTCGATACCGACTATATTTCTGGTGGCTCAAGTGCTGGCAGTGCTATTAGTGTCGCCCACAATCAGGTGATGTTTGCCCTTGGCACCGATACCGCTGGCTCGGGACGTGTTCCTGCCGCCTTTAATAATCTGTATGGGCTAAAGGCGTCGAAAGGACTATTGAGTTGCAGCGGTGTCGTTCCTGCGTGTAAGAGCCTCGATTGCGTCACCCTATTTGCCAAATCGGCGGATGAACTGGCGGCGTTGTTTGAAGTATGCGCCCAATATGATGCGGAGGATTGTTTCTCACGCGCTTACCCTGAGCAAGCAGAGTCGAATAAACCGCAATTTAAAGGGTTAAAAATCGGCGTACCAGCGGAAAGTGACTTAACCTTTTTTGGTAATACCCAATATCAAGCCCTGTATTATCAAGCGGTTGAAAAACTGCAGCAGCTTGGCGCAATACTAGTTCCTTTCAACCTACAACCTTTTACCGATGCCGCTCGCTTGCTGTATCAAGGTCCTTGGGTGGCAGAAAGATACGTCGCCATAGAGGACTTCTATGAGCAAGATCCGCAACAGTGTCTACCCGTGATACAGACCATTATTGGTGGCGCGAAAGGTCTGACCGCCGCCGAGGTATTTAAGGCGAGTTATCAACTGCAAGCCTATAAGGTGCAGTGTGACCAATTGCTGCAACAAGTGGACTTGGTGCTAACGCCAACGGCAGGAAACATCTATACCATTGATGAACTTACCGCCGACCCGATTACTCTCAATACTAATCTGGGTTACTACACCAACTTTATGAATCTACTCGATTACTGCGCTGTGGCGGTTCCGGCGGGTTTTACCGAGCAAGGATTGCCATTTGGTGTGACTCTGTTTGCCAGTTGTTTTAGTGATCAAACCCTACTGCAATTGGCTCAAGAGTGGCAACGAGCGCAAAACTTGCCGCTGGGTGCAACTGGAAGCCAACTCAATTCCGAACCGTCGATGGATATCATGGTATGCGGCGCGCATATGCAAGGTTTACCGCTCAATCATCAACTGACGGAATTAGGCGCCAGTTTGCGATGTAAGACGACAACGTCACCTGACTATCGGTTTTACAAACTCGCCGGAGGACCGCCACTGAGACCGGGTTTAGTGCGTGATAATCAACAGGGCAGGGAGATTGAAGTCGAAGTGTGGTCGGTGCCCAAAAATAACATCGGCACTCTGTTGGCACAAATCCCACATCCCCTTGGTTTAGGCTCGGTGGAATTAGCCAATGGTGAGTGGGTTAAAGGCTTCATCTGCGAACCCATCGCGGTAACAGGCGCTGAGGATATCAGCAGCCACGGCAGTTGGCGAACCTTCTTAGCCAGCCTCCCCAACTCCTAACCCGTCTTTCAAACCGACAAGTGGGCATCCTCCCCAGATGCCCACTTGTCCCTAAAATCAAATACACAACATACTGCGAATAATATCATGCGCCCTAGCTAGGTCTCTCAGCGAACCACTCCCCATATATTCTAATGGCGTTTTGTCGCCAAACAATGCGACATTACTGCGCTGATTCATAAAGGCTTGTCGGTCTGACTCGTTGGGGTAGAGCAGTTCTAAGCACTCATGAATGGCGGAAATGTGCTGGTGCCTACCTTCATCTTCGAGTGGGCTCTCGGTAAAAGGAATGATGGCGTCAATCTGGGCTTCGGTTGCTCCCCAGCGTAACAGAATAGCGCGCGGCTGAACCTGATTGGAACTCATACTTTGGGTGATCCTTATCCTGTGGTGCCAACTTCATTTGAACGGTTAGTTGCGTTGGGCAGTATCCTTGACCGTCGTTCAAATAAGCAATTATCACCGTTTAACGGGTATAAGGATAAAGATAGATTAAGCGAGTAAAAATTCACAGCAGTAAACGGCATGAATAGCGTTTCATTTGGCGACACTCTGCTAAGTAATAGATTCATCAATTGTTACCTTGAATAGTTGAAGTCTATTTTATAATTGTTATAACATAACAAAACGTTTCGTTCTCCAGTCCCACAGCATGACACATATTAGGTACATTTTACTGGCCGTCGCCGTCGCGAGCTTCTCGTTGGCGGCGTTTCTTCCTTGGCATTCTCAATCGGTGGAGCAGCCGACCAGCATCAGCATTACACCGTATCAAGCCGAACAACAAGCCACGGAAGATTCCCCCATCGTTCCGTTGGTTGAGCCAGCCAATCCTCGTATTCACTATTTTGTCAAAGTGGGTGATACCTTAAGCGAGATTTTTTCCTCGTGGAATATTCCATATCAAACCTTACAGCAGTTGCTCGAAGCTGACTTGAGTGAGTTGATGTTGGATACCATCAAACCGGGTGATCATATTGAACTGGAGCTCGAAGCTGAGACACAGCGCCTACTCAAGTTGGTCTATCACAAAAGTTTGGTAGAAGAGGCTCACTATACCGTGAGAGAAGATAACAGCTTTGCCTATGAGTTTGTGCAAAAGCCGGGGCAATGGAAACAAAAGTTATTTATGGGGGTGATCAACGGCAGTTTTTCTTTGACCGCCCACCAGCAGGGCTTGAACTCAAATCAGGTTGCGAATATTACGCGTATTTTGAAAGATAAGATTAACTTCTCTCGCCAGCTACGCGTCGGTGATAAGTTTTATGTATTGATCAATCAACAATACTTGGGAAATCATCTGACCGGTAATACCGAGATATTAGGGATTTCCTTTTCTTTACGTGGTGACAATGTCGATGCATTTTTGGCGCAAGACGGGCGGTTTTATGATCGTGAGGGCAATAGTCTAGAGCAAGCATTTGAGCGTTTTCCCGTCGATAAGCCCTATCGACGTATTACGTCGGCATTTAATCCACACCGAAAGCATCCGGTGACAGGGCGAGTCACTCCGCATAATGGTACTGACTTTGCAACACCAGTGGGGGCGCCTGTTTACTCGACGGGTGACGGCAGAGTGATCGCGGTACGCAATCATCCCTATGCGGGGAAGTATCTGGTTATTGAACATAATAGTGTCTATAAAACGCGCTACTTACATTTACACCGTTTCTTAGTGAAAAAGGGTGACTACGTTAAGCGTGGACAAAAAATTGCGCTGTCTGGTGCGACAGGGCGCTTGACGGGTCCACATCTGCACTTTGAAGTTCTTGTGCGTGATCGTGCAGTTGACCCGATGAAAGCCGATTTACCTCTCGCAACGTCGATACCAAAGCAGCAGAAAGCCGCGTTTTTGGCGCGTATTTCCAGTTTTGATCAACTGACAAAGCAAGATCTGTTGACACCGCAAGATCAAAGTTGACGATGAAGTCTATCCGTCGCCTCGGCTATCGAATGGACTCATCAACGAACCGGTGTTGAATATAGCTGCTGAGCATTGGCGTGGTGTTCAGTCATCATGGCTGCAATTTCGTTCGCGGCAGCGGGTTTATAGAAGTAGTAGCCTTGCACATCGTGGCAACCGAGCTTCTTGACGCAGTGATACTGTTCAACGGTTTCCACTCCCTCTGCGACAATGCGCAGATCAAGGCTACTGGCTAAGAGCACAATGCCTTCGATGATCGCTTTGTTTCTTGGGTTATTGATCGAGTCGGTAACAAAAGAGCGGTCAATTTTGATGGTGTCGATAGGATAGCGGCTGATATAACTCAGTGATGAATAGCCTGTCCCAAAGTCATCAAAGGCGATCTGGACGCCAAACTGCTTGAATGTTTGTAAGATAGTGAGTGCCACTTCTTCGTTATCGATCAAAGCATTTTCGGTAATTTCTAGCACGATATCGGCAGGTTCAACCCGATACTTTTGCATAATGGCGATATAAGTTTCTACAATACTTTCGTTTTGTAATTGCAGTGCCGATAGGTTGATGGATAGGCGACGAGTGATACCGAGTTCGGCTTTCCACGTGGCGTACTGAGCACAAGCATGTTCGAACACCCATTCATCGACGAATTGGATCAGTCCGAGTTCTTCGGCAACGGGAATAAATAGATTGGGTGGGACTAAGCCATTGTCACTGTGAATCCTCACCAGAACCTCGCAGCCAATAATGCTGTTATCGAGCAAGGAAACTTGCGGTTGGTAGTGGAGAACGAACTGTTCTTTTTCAATTGCTTGGCGCAATATGCGTTCGTAGGTATTCCTTAGGCTGTTTTTGAGCTCCAATTGATGATCATAAAACACATAGCCATTACGCCCTTGCGACTTGGCTTGATACATCGCACTGTCGCCTTTCTTCAGTAGTGTTTCAGCATCTGTGCCGTCTTTAGGGTACAGGCTGATGCCTAGGCTAAGTGTGCTATAAATCGGTTTGTTATAGACATCAATCGGCTGCTTAAGGTTATAGAAAATTCGGTGTATGAGTTTAATGACTTCCTCTTGCGCATTGATATCCGACGATATAATCACAAACTCATCACCACCAAGTCGAGCGAGGGTCTCTTTGGGACCAACGGACGCCGTTAATCGCTCGGTGACTTTCACCAGTAACAGGTCGCCAGCATCGTGTCCCATTGAGTCATTGACGTGCTTGAAATGATCCAGGTCGATAAACATGACCGCAAATTTCTGCTGCTGCTCATTACTGCGAATAATGGTTTGCTCAAGGGTATCGTGCAGCATGGCTCGGTTTGGTAGCCCTGTCAGGGTGTCGGTGTAGGCGAGATTACGGATTTTTTGCTCTTGAGTTTTTTGCTCGGTAATGTCTTCGAATACACCACGGTAGCCATTAAATTTGCCATTTTGGTATATCGCCTTTGCAGAAACTAACATGCAAATTAACCGACCATTCTTGTGTTGGCACCAACACTCAATATCCACCAAGTCCTTGTGCTGAGCGATAGCAAAGAATAAGGATTGATGCTGCTTAATATTGAGGCTATCTATGCCTTTATCAATAAAATAACTCGGTTCGTAGCCTATGATGTCCAATGTTGAATTTGAGCAGTAGGTAAAGCGATGGTGTTCATTGGTTTCCCATAACCAGTTTGAGGTGCTGTGGGCAATATCACTAAAGCGTTCTTCGGCATCTCTTAGGTTCTGAATTAGCATTTCATTTTTTAACGCTGAGCTGATGATTTCTCGCAAGTTTTCAAACGCTGTACCTTTACGATGGCTAATGTTGGTGGTCATAAAGCCGATGGCTTTACTCCCGAACGCAAGGGGGAAAACCATCAGGCTATAGCGCTCGTTAAATCGTTCCACCTCTTGCGGTATTAGCTTTTTGGCATTGAGTTGTTTGTTGCTGATGCCAATAAATTGATTTTTGCGAACTGAAACAATATTTTTCGCTCTGATAGCATCAGCCTCGTCATCGGTCTTGAGGTCTTCGAACAGCGAAATATAGAGCTCCGATAATTGCAGCGTGTCAACGGCATAATGCTTGATGGTGGTGAGATCAAAAGAGGTATTGAGGTTATTGACGATGATACGAAAACAGTTGAGATAATGCTCCGCTTCAAAGCTCTGTGCCTGCACGGCCAGTTGCTCAACTTCAGATTTGATGATGGTCAGCTGCGACATAAAATGCAGCATGTTGTCTCGATCATCGGAGATCTGTAAATAGTTGAGGCAACTGCGCTGCAGCTGTGACACTAAACTGAGCCAGAACATGATGTCTTCAGACATTAGCGCATGATTGAGGCGAGTTTCCAATGTTGCTAACAGGTCAACGAAATCATCGTGTTCCACCGAATGATGAAAGGCTTGCAGTATGCGATCAACATCTCGATGAATGATGGCCCCTTTATGTTGTTCTACTAATTGATAAAAACTTTGTTTGGTCTGGTCAAATATCCAATCTCGGCTTTTAGGTTCGTGGCTCGGCTGCAATGACAGCGGCTGACTAAATGGGTTACTTTGGCTGTGGCATTTGCAGCCACAAGATTCACGAATAATAAGCTCAGTCGGAATTTCAAGCGTATCGGCGGGGGATCGCCCTTCAATTTGCGCGACCAGCTCTAAAGCCGCCGCTTGCCCTAATTCAAATAGCGGCTCTTTAATCGTGGTGAGTGATGGGTTGCAGAAAGCACCTTCTAACGTGTTCATTGAACCCGCTACCGCAATATCATCGGGGATGACCAATCCATGCTCTTTACACGCATCCATCACGCCAAGTGCTTGATTGTCATTGATGGTAATAATCGCGTCTATGGCATATTTGGAATGGCTTCTGTTATCTTGCGAAATCCCGTTCTCTTGCTCAAATAACTGACTGAGCCTGTGTTTCGCCGCCTCTCGTTTTAGGTCGCAATAGATAACGCTATGTTGGTGCTGTTCTAGCCCATGCTGTTTGAGTAAATCTAGAAAAATTTGCATGCGCTTTTCGGAGGACGCGTGATTTTTAGGACCACGTACCAGAACAATATTGCGGTAGTTGTGCTGGTGATAGTAGTGGTGAAAAAGCTCAATCATAGAGACTTTATAGTCAGTGATAATATTGGTGAAATGTGGGATCTGGCTGCCGATGTTCACCACTGGAACATCTTGAAATTGCTTTAAGAATGTTTGGCAATCTTGTGGAGTGGAATATCGAGTGTGGGAGCTAAACGGGATGATGACACCGGAAATCAGTCCCATGTCGACTAATTCAAAAACCTTACTTCTGGCTAAGGTGCGGGCATCGGGTGAGTTAATCACGCCACCGCAATAACCAATCACGTTATAGCCTTTCTCCTCAGCAACGTAAGCGGCACCTCGCATGATCCCTTCATGATAGTTAGATGCCAAAGAGCCTGCAATGATCGCGATGGTTGGTCTACCATTGTCCAGTCTGCTTGATTGAGGTGTCATTCTTGATTCCACTATTTGGAGATCCCTTCGCCAATTGATATGCACTAATTTTAATAAAAATTAGTTGCACTGATAGGTTAAGGGTTAAGCGCTGTGATCAATGTACAATTATTCTGAAAATTCAACGAAGTAAATATAGCTAAGTCACCTCTGAAGTCTGCGTCTTGAGATAACTTGGACATATATTCGACTGTTATTAACACAGAGTTACTTTGGTTCAAATCAGTATAACGGTGGTGCCAAAGTGTCAATGATAGGCTGCGGGTCGATCTATTGACTGAATTGTCGTGAAAGTTTTTTCGCTCGGTTGGGTTCTTTATCTAGACTAAAAGTAATCAGATAGGGGATGAGAATGAAAACAGTATCAAGGTGGTTTACGCGTCTATTTTTACTGACAGCAATGGTTTATGCCCCCATTACGTGGGCGTTAGAGCCAGTTTATAGTGACTTTTTTGGTCATGCGATCAAAGGTTATGATCCCGTCGCCTATTTTACACAGAGTAAACCCGTCAAAGGCGACAGTGATTACCAATACCAATGGAATGGTGCCAATTGGCGATTTTCAAGCGAACAAAATTTGCAGGCATTCAAAGCCGAGCCTGAAAAGTATGCCCCACAATATGGCGGTTACTGTGCTTGGGCGGTGAGCCAAGGCTATACTGCGAAGATCGATCCCGACGCATGGAGCATTGAAAATGGTAAACTCTATTTAAATTACAACCGTTCGGTTCAGAAAAAGTGGTTGCAGGATCCACAAGGTAACATTGCTAAAGCTGACCAGCATTGGCCGAGACTGCTGGTTGAGTAATGCTTAATTGATTCAGAAAACGGCACGTTGGGACTTGGTGCCAAATGGTCACCGTCAGGTTTTTACATCATATTTTGTTCGCTTGTTGAGTGTAAACCAGTACAATAGCGCCATTATTCACTACTCCCCAACAAACCATCATGAATCAAGACGCCTTTGAAGATTATTCCGAACCTGAAGAGATAGAAATCGAAGCGATTGGAATAGAAGTCTCTAGCCAACCGATCGAGCTCTATAAGTTGTTTAAGGTGGCTAACCTGGTCGGTGGTGGCGGTGAAGCGAAACACTTTATTGCCGAAGGTTATGTGGCAGTGAACGGTGAACTTGAAACGCGTAAACGACGCAAGATGTACGATGGCGACTTCTTCGAGTTCAATCAAGAATACTATGTCATGGTATGTGATGAGCCGCCGATGGAAGAACGACCAGAGGTCGCTGACGTTGAGAAAACGGCACCTCAGCAAAATAAAGCACCAGAAAATAAAGCGCCAGCAAATAAAGCGTCAAAAAATAAAAGCTCGGGTCGAGACAAAAAAGCCAAACAGAGTCAGAAACAAAACTCGCCATCACAGCGTAAATCGTCCGGCAGCAAAGACCCAAATAGTGGGCGCGGTAGCATAGATTTCTTCTAGATAACAAGTGATGCAAGCAACAGATAAAAGTCCCAATTTCGGGGCTTTTTTTGGTTTGGTGGTTATTTGATTGCTAGGGGCTAGGGCTGAAATGACCTCGTAAAAGTAGGCTCGGGGTTTTAATTCATTAGCTCAAATGATATGACTCGTGGTATCAGACTGAGGTTTCACTGAACAGTAAAAAGTTCGTGTTATGCTTAATCAATCGAGTAAAAGCTAAGAAGCACAGTACAGCATAAATAAGGAAGCAGAATGACAGCAACAAGATTGCATTTTGAAGTGGATACTCACACTCATACTTACGCCAGTGGTCACGCTTACAGCACGATTACCGAAAACGCCTTGGCGGCGAAGCAAAGCGGACTGAAGTTACTCTGTACCACCGATCATGCCGAATCTATGCCCGGTGCGCCGCACTATTGGTTTTTTTCCAACCAGCGTGTTATTCCTCGTTTTTTGCATGATGTCGGTATTGTGCGAGGTGTGGAAGCGAACATCATGACCACCAGCGGTGATATTGACGTCCATCCTAGTTCTTTTAAATCTCTGGATTGGATCATTGCGAGTTTTCATGAGCCGGTGTTTGCGCCGGTTGGTCGCTCGGCACATACCAGAGCACTACTGAATATTATTCGCAGCGGTAAGGTGGATGCGCTTGGGCATCTTGGCAATCCACACTTTGATTTTGATTTCAAGGCGGTAGCGCAGTGTGCCGCGGATCATCATGTCGCTATTGAAATCAATAATAGTACCCTAAGAGGGCATAGCCGTGTGGGCAGTGTTGAACGCTGTTATCAGATCGCAGAAGAGGTGAAATCCGCGGGTGGATATATCACCACAGGCAGTGATTCACATTTCTACGATTCGATTGGTCAATTTGAGCATACCTCCGCCTTGTTGGAGACGGTATCCATGCCGACAGATAAGATCATTACCTATACTGCGCGTCAATTTTTAGATTTCCTGCAACTTCGGGGTCATGAGGTGATTGAGGAATTTCAGCATCTATAACAGCCAATTAGCTTTCGAATGAAAGCTCTATTTAAAACTGGTTAATACTGTTTTGCTTTTCTGTTAATTGTGTATTCGTACCACCATTCCTATTGTCATTGGGTACAAGCCGTTTCTGGCTTAACCCACAGCGATAAGGAAAGGACTATGAGTTACCAAGGCTATACAACATTTACCGCCAAGCAAGACGATGCCATCCTTTACGTCACATTTGAATTTGGTTCGGTCAACGTTCAAGGGCAAGAGATGTTGGCTGATTTGAATGGGTTGGCATTGCGCTTAGAGCGCGATAGCAGTGTCAAAGTGGTGGTGTTTCAGTCCGCTAATCCAGAGATCTGGGTCTGTCATTACGACACCAATCTACTGAAAGAGATGTCCACCGAGGCAGTCAGTCGTGATGAAGCCAAGTTGCTCGACCTCCAATCAGTACTTGAGCGTATCAGTAAAGTTCCCCAAGCAACGATAGCGAAACTCGAAGGCTTTGCCCGTGGTGGCGGTCATGAGTTTGCACTGGCATGCGATATGCGTTTTGCCGCGCGTGGTAAATACAAGTTTATGCAAATGGAAGTCGGTATGGGCATTCTGCCTTGTGGTGGCGGTGCATCTCGTATGGCAAGACAAGTTGGTTTGGGTCGTGCGTTAGAGATCATCCTTAGCGCCAGAGACTTTGATGCCGATGAAGCTGAGGCATACGGCACCATTAATAAAGCACTAGAGCCGGATGAAATCGGTCCTTATGTGGATGCACTGGCACAACGTATTTCTAAATTCCCTGCGGAATCCATTAATGCGTGTAAGCAGATGGTTTACGAATCGATAGACAAACCGATTGATGAGGCGTTAAAAGCCGAAGCCTACTGGCTATATCAAGCCACCAGTAAAACGGCGGCGGTTAAACGTTTTAGAATTGCCGATGAGCAAGGTCTGGAGCACGATATTGAGAACCAACGCAAATGGGAAGAGTTGGTGATGAATGTTCAAGACATCAACTAAACGAGTTTGTTTTGTGTTTCAAGCAGGGTTGGCTTTGACCAATCCTGCTAACTCACGACTCATATAATCAATAAACACCCTAAGACGAGCTGGCATATACTTGCTCTGTGCATATTGTAGCGCGACCGTGCCGTGATAGTTACTTTTGATGGTCCAATCTTGCAATACCGGTTTAACGCTGCCTTGTAGCAGTGCTTCCTGAATCACAAAGTCATGGAAGATACCGATCCCCAATCCTTGTTTGACGCCGTTTAATCGCATCTGAGAATGGTTGACCGCATAGCGCCCAGAAACGGTGATCGAGTGGTATTCGTCCTCTTTAAAAAAATCCCAAACGTTGTCGCGCTCCGTCTCTGCTAAATATAGACAGTCGTGAGCTTGTAAGTCTTGTGGCAAGGTGGGTTCGCCATTTTTCGTCAGATACTCTGGACTAGCGCAAAGTACCAGATTTGTTGGCCCAAGTTCTTTCAGTACCAAATTTTCATCCGGACGGTCGGTCAGTTTAAAGGCGGCGTCTATACCATGTTTAAGCAAGTCGATGTCGCCATCCAATGCCCGCACTTTCAATTGGATTTCTGGATAGCGCTTTAAAAACGGACCAATAAGGGGCTGTAAAACGGAAAAAAGAAAAGCTTCAGGTGCGGCTATCGTCAGTGAGCCACTCGGTTCGGTGTGATCGGACTGAGACACATCGAGCGCTTGTTGAGCGGCATTGATCATCAGGACGCTTTGGTCATACACCTTTTGACCTGCTTGTGTGATCACCAACTGGCGAGTCGTACGCTGAAACAATTTCGTCGACAAGGCATTTTCTAATCGGGTAATGGTTTTTGACAGAGCAGAAGGGGTGACACCCAGCTTTTTCGCGGCAGCGGTAAAACTGCCTTCATTAACCACCAAGATGTAAGACGCGAGATCAGGAAGTAGCGGAATAAGACTCTGGTTGAACATGATTAATGCCTGAGATTCACTAATGGTTTTCCATCTTAAGGGATAATCGAATTCACGGCAATGAACTAAAATAGGGACAACAACGCAGCGCCCCTACAAGGAAACCAATATGTCCTCTGCATTTTATAATCAAATTCAACAGCAGCTTGAAGAAGTTAAAGCTGAAGGTCTGTATAAATCTGAGCGTGTCATCACCTCTCAACAACAAGCGGCCGTGAAAATTGCCAGCGGCGAAAGTGTGCTGAACTTCTGCGCCAACAACTACTTAGGTCTGGCGAATCACCCAGAGCTGATTACAGCCGGTCAGCAAGGTATGGATGCACATGGTTTCGGTATGGCATCGGTGCGTTTTATCTGTGGTACGCAAGATATCCATAAACAGCTCGAGCAGAAACTGTCAGCATTTTTGGGTCAAGAAGACACCATTCTTTACACATCGTGTTTCGATGCAAACACCGGTCTATTTGAAACTATCCTTGGCAAAGAAGATGCGATTATTTCTGATGCCCTTAACCACGCGTCGATTATCGACGGTGTGCGTCTTTGTAAAGCGATGCGTTTTCGCTACGCCAACAACAATATGGACGAGCTTGAACAGCAACTTATTGCCGCGAAAGAAGCGGGTGCCCGTCATACCTTGATCGTAACTGACGGTGTATTCTCGATGGACGGTGTGGTCGCAAACCTGCCTGCTATCTGTGATTTAGCAGACAAGTATGGTGCGCTTGTGATGGTTGATGATTCTCACGCGGTTGGCTTTATGGGCGCAACGGGTGCGGGGACTCACGAGTACCACAATGTGATGGATCGTATTGATATTATTACCGGTACGCTGGGCAAAGCCATGGGTGGAGCATCAGGCGGTTATACGTCAGGTAAAAAAGAAGTCATCGATTGGTTGCGTCAGCGCTCTCGCCCTTATCTATTCTCTAACTCGGTTGCGCCAGCCATTGTTAACGCGTCTTTGCGCGTACTTGATCTTCTGCAACAGAGTGGCGAATTGCGTGACCGTCTCTGGGAAAACGCCGCCCATTTCCGTACTCGTATGACGGATGCAGGTTTCACCATGGCGGGCGCTGATCATGCGATCATTCCAATTATGCTAGGCGATGCCAAAGTCGCCGCAGAGTTTGCCGAGCGCGCGCTTGCGAAGGGCATTTATGTGGTGGGCTTCTCTTTCCCTGTGGTGCCAAAAGGACAAGCGCGTATCCGTACTCAGATGTCTGCTGCCCACTCAAGAGAGCAATTAGATCGCGCCATTGATGCCTTTATCGAAGTTGGTAAAGAGATGGCAATCATCTAACCCATTTTACGCGGTTGGTTTTGTTATCAAATTCGACTAGCCGCGACATCGATTTCTTTAGGAAATAGTAATGAAAATTAAAGCGTTATCAAAATTAAAGCCTGAACAAGGCATCTGGATGACGGAAGTCGACAAGCCAGAAATGGGCCACAACGATCTGCTTATCAAGATCAAAAAGACCGCTATCTGTGGTACGGATGTGCATATCTACAACTGGGATGAATGGTCACAAAATACCATTCCGGTTCCTATGGTTGTCGGTCACGAATACGTCGGTGAAGTGGTTGGGATTGGTCAAGAAGTGCGTGGTTTTGAGATTGGCGACCGCGTTTCTGGTGAAGGTCATATCACTTGCGGTCACTGTCGCAACTGCCGCGGTGGTCGTACTCATTTGTGCCGCAATACCGTCGGCGTTGGCGTTAATCGCACCGGAGCGTTCTCGGAATACTTAGTGATCCCTGCATTTAACGCTTTTAAAATTCCTGAAGGTATCTCTGACGATCTCGCTTCTATCTTTGACCCGTTCGGCAATGCCGTTCACACCGCACTGTCGTTTGACTTGGTGGGTGAAGACGTGCTTATCACGGGCGCGGGTCCCATTGGTATCATGGCTGCCGCTGTTGCCAAACACGTCGGCGCACGCCATGTTGTCATTACCGATGTTAACGAATACCGCCTTGAACTCGCCAAACAAATGGGCGTGACTCGCGCCGTTAACGTTGCGAAAGAAGATCTAAAAGACGTGATGACCGAGTTAGGCATGACCGAAGGCTTCGATGTCGGTTTAGAAATGTCAGGTGTCCAATCCGCGTTTAGTTCAATGCTAGAAACCATGAACCACGGCGGTCGTATCGCGCTACTCGGTATCCCACCATCAGACATGGGCATCGATTGGAACCAAGTTATCTTTAAAGGTCTTGTGATCAAAGGTATCTATGGGCGTGAGATGTTTGAAACTTGGTACAAGATGGCTTCATTGATCCAGTCTGGCTTAGATTTAACGCCAATTATCACCCATCACTTTAAGGTTGATGAGTTTGAAAAAGGCTTTGAGGCTATGCGTAGCGGGGCTTCTGGTAAGGTTATTCTCGATTGGGAGTAAAGGGACTACAAGGTTAAAAATAGACTTCTTGCTGCTTACATAGATACTGGTTATCCGAACATGTAAAGGGTAAAAACAGCCCTGTTTTACACCTAGAAATGCCCCAAAAAAATTGAATGACGCCCCGAATGAAATCGAGGCGTCATTTTCGTATCTAGCAAACAATATCTTATTGAGTTATCCCGCTAGCTGCTTTTAAAACTCTGAACTTTTTGGGTATCTTCTGAGTGTAAAGTATGCTCGCCATAGATATGACGCTATCTCGTTAATAGATCATGTTCTGTCTCTGTAGTGCTTTCGTGACGGCTTGAATGCATAGGTCTAGATATATAGTTCTAGATATACTCTTTCATCGTTTCAGTTAAGTTATCTAATGAAAATCCACGATACTCAATGTCATAACCTTTTAGGCTTAGCTTTTTTAAAAGGTCATGGGATTTCTCTATTAGTTTTGCTTCACTGTAACGCTTTTGCTGTCTTTTAACCTCAGCGATGAGTATTTTCTTATCGAGGTCATTAATGGCAACGATATCGATCTCATTATGACCTTTCGCATCCCAGTATCCACCAATCTTCCCGAATTGCTTTGATTCGACCAGTATTGCGGTGAATAGGCTTTCTAGCTCTAGACCTGAGTATACGTTGAAATCCCGTTCAATGTATTTTCGGATATATTCGTAGTTCTCCATCTCCACAGCGCTTTTGTTGGCATGGATGAATCGAAACCAGAAGTTTAGAAATGGATCGGAAATGGAGTAGCGAATATCTCGAGAGTTCTCTTTAGAACTAATCGGACGTTTCTTGGTAATAACATCAAACACTTCATCAAGCTTTTCTAGATGAACACCAACACTCATATCTAAGAAGTTTTCAATTCTAGCTCGGCTAGTATTGCCCTTTGATATTGCCCCAAGAATATCGAAGTAAACTCGATGTTCTGAGCCAAAATCTTCTACAAGCCGGTGAGTTCCTTCCTTTATCAGCGGCGAAAACTCGGAGATCACTGCCTCAAATAGATCATCGCTTTCAGCAGAGAATCGAGTTAGCCACTCAAGGTATTTTGGGATTCCCCCTGAAAGACACCACCATTGAAGCATGTTCTCAGCATCAAATTGATGGTGGTCTTTCATTACCTCCGCAAGATAAGAGGGTTGCAAAGGTTGGATTTTAAAGAATCGATCATCACGGTTGAATAGAGGCTCGTCTTTGCCTTTGAAGATCTTAGTCATCATGCTGTATAGGGAGCCACAGCAGACAAGGTGCATCATTGACTCTCTTTTGTTTGCATCCCATAAATTTTGAATGTCGGAGAATAGAGCAGGGCAGACGATATCTATGTCTTGAAATTCGTCAATGATGACAGTCAGAGGCTTTTGCTTTGTATAATCCAACAAGAACTCAATGATATCTCGGAGTGATTGTGGTTGGAAAAACTTAACACCAAGCTCACTATTGATGATTTCTGCAAACTCATCCACTAAGGAGCTTTCACTCTTTCGACTTATGAATAGGTAAAGAAATCGAGTATTCCCTTGATGAAACGCTTCGTTTAAAAGACGGGTTTTACCCACACGTCTTCTTCCCACCATGACACTAAGTTGCCCCTTAGTTTCTGCTATCTGTCCGGAAACCGCTTGTAGGGCGTCGAGTTCTTTCTGGCGGTTATAAAACTTTTTCATCGCTTTCTACTTTTGCTTTGACCTGTTGGCTTTAAGGATAGATTACAGGGTATCTAGTGTAAATATAATTACTGTAAAAAATATTACAGTAATTATATTTACACTAATGGGTTGGTTTGTGTAATCCTCAAGGAGAATGTTGATTTTGCTAGCTTCCAACCTGAAACATATCGTGGATTTTGGGATATGGGATGATTTCGCCGCTTCTCAGCGAGTGACTAATGATGAGTCATTTCTAGACTCATCATTAGTCCATTTCGTTATTCGACGTTGTTTGCGGTTACTTGTTTTTCACCTGACTTGAACAGTTTGCAGATCAACACGAAAAAGAGTGGCGCGAAGTAAATTACCAATAAAGTGGCGCCTATCATGCCGCCGAGTACTGACGTACCAATCGCGTTGCGTGCATTGGCACCTGCGCCGGTGCTAATCACCAAAGGCAATACACCCAGTCCAAACGCCAGCGATGTCATGATGATGGGGCGCAGACGCATCTCACACGCTTGTACCGTTGCATCAATGATGTTGACGCCTTTTTCATACAGCTCTTTGGAAAATTCAACGATCAAAATGGCGTTCTTGGCGGTTAAACCTATGGTGGTTAACACGCCGACTTGGAAGTAAACATCGTTTTCCAGCCCTCGCAACATGATCGCAGCCAGTGCGCCGAGTATCCCCAACGGAACAACAAGAATAATCGCAATTGGAATACTCCAGCTTTCATACAAAGCGGCCAAGCAGAGGAAGACCATCAAGATGGAGATGGCATACAGAATCGGAGCTTGGTTGCCAGCTTCGATCTCTTGATAGGACATACCCGTCCAACTTACCTGTACATCGTTTGAAATCTCTGCGGCTAACCGGTTAATTTCAGCCATCGCTTCTCCGGTACTGTAACCCGGGGCAGCTTCACCGACGATCTCTACTGCGGAGTTGCCGTTATAACGTTGTAACTGTGGAGAACCTTGCCCCCAGTGATAAGTACTGAACGCTGAGATGGGAACCATCTCACCTTCGTTGTTGCGCACAAACCATAAATTTAGGTCTTCTGGTGTCATGCGATATTCGGCGTCGGCCTGAATGTAAACCTTTTTAGAGCGACCACGGTCGATAAAGTCATTGACGTATGATGACGCCCAAGCAATTGATAGTGACTGGTTGATGTCATCAATTTCTAAGCCGAGCACTTTGGCTTTTTCATAGTCGACATCAAGGAACAGTTGCGCCGTATCCTCAAGACCGTTTGGTCGTGTATTTCTTAATAGTGGACTTTGTGCCGCAGCGCCCAGTAGCTGGTTTCTAATCTCAATCAGTTTGTTATGACCGACAGCCCCTACGTCTTCTAAGTAGAAGTTGAAGCCTGTTGAAGTACCCAATTCTCGAATCGGTGGGCTACTAAAAGCAAAGATCTTTGCATGTTTGTAACTTGAAAACTCACCCATGACACGACCGATAATGGAATCAACATCGGTTCCCGGCTCGGTTCTTTCAGCCCAATCTTTCATGCCAATAAATGCCATCGCTGCATTTTGTCCTGAGCCTGAAAAGTTGAATCCAGACACGGTAAACACATGATCGACCGTATGCGATTCGTTCTCTTCAAAGTAATCCTTAATATCCAACATCACTTCTTGTGTCTTTTGTAATGTGGTCCCCGTTGGCGTGGTGACCATGACCATGAAGTCACCTTGGTCTTCATTTGGTAAAAATGAACTTGGCAACACGTTGTATAGGTAGGCAGTGCCTGCAAAAAGCATTAGGTAAACAAAAACGAAGCGCAATGGACGCTGTAAAGCGTGTTTAACTGAGCCTCGGTATTGAGTAGAGAGTTTGTCGAACCCTCTGTTAAACAGAGCAAAAAACTTAATGTTAGACGCTTTGTCGACAGGCTTTAGAAGCGTTGCACAAAGGACTGGAGTAAGAATCAATGCCACGATAACGGAGAGCACCATCGCCGAGACAATGGTCAAAGAGAACTGTTGGTAGATAACGCCGGTTGAACCGGACATAAACGCCATAGGAATAAATACAACCGACAACACCATCGTAATACCGATTAAGGCACTGGTAATTTGTCCCATTGACTTTTTGGTCGCTTCGAGAGGAGATAGGTTCTCTTCATGCATCAAACGCTCGACGTTTTCTACCACAACGATGGCATCATCCACCAGTAGGCCGATAGCCAATACCAAACCAAACATGGTGAGTGTATTGATCGAGAAACCCAGTATTGACATAACACCAAAGGTACCAAGGAGTACGACGGGAACGGCGATGGTTGGGATCAGGGTTGCTCGCAAGTTTTGTAAAAACAGTAACATGACGACAAAAACAAGACCAATGGCTTCAAAGAGGGTTTTGACCACTTCACTGATGGACAAGCGGATAAACAAGTTGTTATCGGTTGTTTTAACCAGTGCGAGTCCATCAGGAAAACCCTTTGAAAGCTGTTCTAGTTTTGCATCCACTGCATTTTGCGTATCTAACGAGTTCGCACCAGTTGCAAGGGTGATCGCAATACCGGAGGAGTCTTGACCCTTATAGGCAGGGATAACCGAAGAATCTTCACTGGCTAACTCTACACGCGCGACGTCTTTGAGTTTAATCTGAGAGCCGTCACTATCGACTTTGATTAAGATATCCTCGAACTCTTCAACGCTGGTTAATAGGCTTTGTGCCGTGATTGTGGCATTGATTAGCTGAGAATCAACGGCTGGCGCGCCGCCCAATTGTCCCACCGTGACTTGACTGTTTTGAACCGATACCGCATCAGAAACGTCAACGGGCGTGAGGCTATAACTGTTTAATTTGGCGGGATCTAACCAGATACGCATCGCATAAGAAGGACCGAAAATGGTCACCTCTCCCACGCCGTTGACACGGCTTAGGATATCTTTGAGGCTAGAGTTTGCGTAATCTTGAATATCACCCGCACTCATGCTGCCATCGGGAGAATATAGGTTGGTGACCGACATAAAGCCTGATGTACTTTTGGTGACAGAAGTCCCTTGATTTTGTACGGCTGTCGGTAGGCGATTACTCACTTGCTGCAAGCTATTTTGAACTTGTACCTGCGCGATGTCGGGGTCGGTGTCAGCACTAAACGTTAATGTGACACTTGCACTACCCGAAGAGTCACTTTTAGACGCCATGTACAGCAGGTTATCTAACCCTGTCATGCCTTGTTCGATAACCTGAGTCACGCTGTCTTCAATCGTTTTTGCTGAAGCGCCAGGGTAAGAGGTTGAGATAGTCACTGCTGGCGGAGCAATCGTTGGATATTGCGCGACAGGCAAGGTGACGATCGCCGTAATGCCCGAAAGCATAATGACAATGGAAATCACCCAAGCGAAAATGGGTCGGTGAATAAAAAAATTCGATAAAGACATGGTTTATTCCTCGCTCGCCGAAGCAGGAGCGGTACTTTCTGTACGGCTATCAATAACAACAGCAATATCATTTTTCATGTTGATGATATTGGTAATGACGACTTGATCACCGTTAGAAAGCCCTTCTTTAACCACCCAACTGTTGCCCACTTCATTACCAAGAACTACCGGCTTTTTCATTGTTTTATTGTCTTGGTTGACCACAAATACGGAAGGTTCCCCAGATTGGCTTCGTACCACAGCAGATTGCGGAACAACGAGATAGCCTCGCGCTTCTGGCATTGAAATATGGGCGCGAACGTACATCCCCGCGAGTAACGTATTGTCAGGATTGGGAATGATGGCGCGTAGCGTGACCGTCCCTGTCGAGTCTGAAACGGATGTGTTCGAAAACTCTAAATGCCCCGTCTGCTCATAAGCACTGCCGTCTTCAAGGGTGATCGACACTGGGATCTCAGCATCCTTGTCCGTGAAGCTAGCAAACTCTTTTCTGATTTTCGTAATCGCCAGTGAAGATTGCTGCATATCCACATAGACGTTCGCGGTTTGCACAATCGTCGTTAGGTAAGAAGACTGTTCAGCGGTCAATAACGATCCCTCTGACACTAAAGAGAGTCCAGCCTGACCTGAAATAGGCGCTTTGATTTTAGTGTATGACAGTTCAATATTGGCATAATCCAATTCGGCTTGGCGGATAGCGACTTCAGCTTGGGCTTCTTTGTAGGCCGCATCGGCATCATCAAAATTCTGTTGGCTGGTTAACTTTTTCTTAAGTAGTTCTTGGTAACGAACCTGAGTTTTTCGAGTGGTCTCTTCGCTCGTCAACGCTTTTGCTAATTGAGCTTGTGCGCTATTGACGTTTGATTGATAAGTGGTTGGGTCAATCTCATAAAGTACATCATCAGCTTCTACCTGAGAGCCCTCTTTGTATAAACGACTTTTGAGAATACCCGTCACCTGTGGTCTCACTTCCGCTTGTTTGAACGCGGCAATTCGCCCGGGCAACTCGGTCGTCAAACGCAGTGTTGTCGGGGTTAAATCTAAAACGTCAACATGAAGAGGCCCCGGTGCTGGTCGTTGGTCTATGACTTGTTCACCACAGCCGAGTAATAAAGTGCTAGAGAGAATGAGACCCAGTGGCCATTTTAACGAGAGGGGAAGAGACATGATGAAACCTTATCCTAGAAGAATGATGGCAAAAGTTACTAAAAGTATAGTGGTTAAGTGGTTAACGCGGGGTTAAGACTTATGATTGTGATGCTAATGAATTGAGAGTCGTGGAAAAAGAACTCGGCTTACCGCACAGCAGTTGCTCGACATACTGTTTCACGTTAAATCGAGTGAGGGGTGGTTCAGGTCTGTTTTTACAAGCGAAATGTAAATCAGCGCCGTCATATCGCCACTAGGCGAGCACTGGTCTTCATCAGCATTGAGTTCGTTATCTATGATGACATTATTAGCGTTAGCGCCTAAAATTAGTGTTATACTACGTCGTGCGGTTTAACTTTTAGAGCATAGAGTGAGGCAAGAATGTTGAGTTTTACTCTGCAAGCACATATCAACTCGCTCTTTTTAGGAAGTCCATCAGTATGACAAATCAAACCAGCGACTCAATGGTCAAAATAGAGAACCTAATTGAGCGTTATCAACCCGAATTTACAAATGTTCACTCTGCAGAAATGCAGGTGTTCTTGAAGGAAATTCAGAACCTCGTCGCGAGTAACAATACTTTAATTCTTAAAAGCGTAGCCGATGTGTTGCCGCTGCATTTCTTTGTTGATGATTACCAACGTGGTTACAAATGGTTGCCGCAACAAGTGACCGAACTTCTTAATGACATTAACGAGTTTGATAGTAGTAAAGGTGAGTTTTATTGTTTACAACCGGTGGTGGTTAAGCATCACAGTGCGCTGAATACAGGCGAAAAAGGATGCTGGGAATTGATTGATGGTCAGCAGAGAATGACCACTATTTTTATGATTTTGTCTTATCTTGAGCATCAACAAAAGTACACAATTGAATATCGCACACGTAAGAGCAGTAGCGTCTTCCTAAATGAATACCTGCCAAGCACATTGGCTTATGAGCAGTGGGATGACTTTATTGCCAGTCAATCATTCGACAGCGAAACGGAAGAAGCGCTGCATGCCGCTGAGCTCGATAACGTTGATAATTACCACTTCTATACGGCTTACAAAACGATAGCCGAATGGTTTAAACAACCAGACGTTGATAAGTTTGCATGGAGTAACAAACTGCTCAACCATACCAAGTTTATTTGGTATGCAGCACGTGAAGAAGATGAGTCGGTGGATCGTCTGCAGTCGATTGATATTTTTATGCGTATTAACAGCGGTAAGATCCCGCTCACCAACGCGGAGTTAATCAAGGCGCTGTTTCTGAACAATGTTTTAAAGCAGGATAAGAATGAGATTGACTTATTTCGCCAATCTGAACTTAGCCTGCAGTGGGATATGATCGAGCATGGCTTACAAGATGAAGAATTCTGGGCATTTTTAAGCTCTTCGAATAAACCGAGTGATCACACTACGCGAATCGACATGCTGTTTGATTTGCGCAAGCAAGCCGCCCATTTCGGTAAGCGCAATAAACAGAGCGAATCCGATGAGTTTTCATCTTTTCATTTTTACAATGACAAACTACTTGGCGCAGCAGACAAAGAAAAAACGGTCTATGACCTGTGGCATGAGGTGAAAAAAGATTACTACCGCCTGCTTGAGTGGTTTAAGGATGATGAGTTATATCACCTTGTTGGTTTCATCGTCAGTCGAGACATTCGCAATGTACAAGACTTGTGGCAACTGGCGGATCGTAAGGGTAAGTCCGAGTTTGCACTAGAACTGAGAAAGATCATTGCCGAAGAACTGTATGGTTACTTTGAGAATAAAGAGTTGGGTCAGTTTGACTTTGATTCAATGCATTACAACGCTAAGCGTAAGAATGTTATCTCGATCTTTATCCTGTTTAATATTTCAGTGCACCGAACCAACAAAACCCGTTTCTCATTCAAAACTTATCGAGATATGTCTTGGGATATTGAGCATATTCACGCACAGCAATCGAAAGAGTTGGATGCAGTTAAACAATACCAGACCTGGTACGACGACCAACAAGCGCTACTGGGCTCCAATCATATCCCTGAAGTTCAAAAGCAAGAGTTGATTGAGGCACTCGAACACTGGTATTCAAAGAGTAGTCATGATCTAACGAGCCATCGTGAACTTCGCAATACTTATATCGAGCTACTCGAAAGTGTGGTGGGTGAAATCCCCGATGACGAGGTACATGGAATAGACAACCTTTGCCTGCTTCCAAGTCGCGTCAATCGTAGCATTGGTAATGAAATTTTTTCCGTAAAGCGCGAACGCATCATTAATTATGAGCGAGAGCAGCATCTTTTTATCCCCATTGGCACCAAGAATGTGTTCTCGAAATTTTATAGTGACAGTGTTTCACAGATGTACAAATGGTCTGAGAGCGACAAACAAGGTTATCGCAATGCGCTAGAGGATTGCTTTAACTACTACCTCGATGTGAAAGGTAACGAAGAATGAGTGTGAAACAGACATTTTGGCAACTGTTAGATAAGTATCAAATTGAGATCCCAATTATCCAGCGAGATTACGCACAGGGGCGTAATGATAGTAAAGCTAAGCAGATTCGTGAGGGTTTTGTCAAAAGCCTGCATTCTGTGGTGACAGACACAAACAACAGTCAAGATCTGGATTTTATCTATGGTTCTGTACACAACGATACCTTGACGTTGCTTGATGGTCAGCAGCGTTTGACGACGCTATTTTTGTTGCATTGGTACATTGCCGCAGGTTGTGGTTGTTTAGCAAATGCTGAGGTTAAATTGCAGCGTTTCAGCTACAAAACCCGTGTGAGCTCTCGAGAATTTGTTGATTCGTTATTGTTGTTTGGCAGTGAAATCGACATCCTTAATTGTGAAGATACGCTATCGTCGGCGATTATTGACTCTCATTGGTTCTTCTCTGTCTGGCGTAACGATCCGACCGTGCAATCAATGCTGACCATGCTTGATGAAATTCACCGTGTATTTATTTATGAACTTGCGGGTGGCAAAGCACTATGGGAGTTGTTGACCTCAGAAACTAATCCACCCATCACTTTCCATTTTCTTGAAATGAAAGAGTTTTCATTGACGGATGAACTTTACATCAAGATGAATGCTCGTGGGCGTCCTCTCACTGAGTTTGAGAATTTTAAAGCTTGGTTGCAAAGTTATGTAGAGGAACGAACTGATCTCCAATTGACCGAAGGTTTCTGGGCGTTGATGGATAAGGAATGGACCGATGTCTTTTGGAAGCTTCGCGATAGCGGTGAATACGAAATCGATAATCTGTTTTTGAGCTGCTTTAAGAGCGTCGCTCAATTAAATAGCGCGTTATTGCTCAAACCATCTCAAGGTAATCTGGAAAGTCTCGATAACGTCTGGTTACTCGCCTGTCGTGACAATGCTTTTATTCCAACACAGGCCTATAAAGAACGTCATTGCTTTGAAGGGCAAACCTTAAACAAGATTGGTATGTTGCTTTCCCTTTGCCATCAACTGCAACTGGCACCTGCAGACAGTAAGTTAGCGAAGGTATGGCAGCAGTGTCACAGCATTTTTGTGGGTGTGCTACGCGATCGTAGCCTTCAAAACCAAGCTCGCTTCTCCGCGCTTTATCTGTTTGTTCAAAAAGTGTTTGAGCAAGACTTGGTTGAAAGCTCGTGGAGTGATGAACTGATTGATGAATTGTCAGATTGGTTATCGGTCACCATGCGACTAAGCGTAAATATCACATACGATATTACGATGAACTATGTCAGTTCTTCACATGCACTTAATCGCATTATTGAAAGTGTCGAGGTCACCAATGTACTGGCGAGTATCGCTACATTAGACAGTTCAGAATGGCGCTTTTTCAATGAAAATCAGCGTAGCGAAGAGATCTTAAAAGCCAGCCTGATTGTTCAAGACAATGCGTGGCGAGAGCGTTTCGCCAAATACGAAAATCACCGCTATTTCTATCATCAAATCGGCTTTCTACTGCTTGGTGCTAAACAGGAAGATGGCAGTTATGATGCCGATCGATTTGAAGAATTAGCTCGCAAAGCCGCAGTACTATTTGAAGATTATTTAGAAACGCCGGATTTCTTAATGCAGCGAGCATTGCTGACAACGGGCTTGTACTTAGTGAAACCGTCTCATCGTAACCACAGTTTCTGTCGAAATATTACAGGTAATGCCCGTGCTCGTTATGAAAACTGGCGTCGTGTGTTTAACAATGAATCACTGTGTGCAATCTTATTTGAATTGCTCGATAAGCTTAAGACGGGTGAAGAAGAACAGGGGATGCGGGCAATTATTGACAACGCGAACTGCCAAGACTGGCGTAAGTACGTGAACCAATACCCCAAAATTATTAGTTACTCTAGTGAGCGGCAGATTCGTTTAGGTGGCGATGAAATCTACCTGCTGAAAGGTAAGGTGATGTCAGGTCGTTATGCAGGGCTAAGAACTTACGCGCTTTATCTGGAATTACAAAATCATTTGTCAACGTTTGCAAATGAGATTGAGTACAGTGATGGCATAGGTAAGCAAAAGCAGCCTGCTGTTGTTCTGCTTGCATGGCAAAATGCATCACTCTACATCGAATATCAACATGGCATATTTATCTATAGCTTAAGAAATGAAAGTGGTGAAACATTAGACCTTGATGTATCGCAAACAGAGGACTTGGCTAAGCTTAAGTCTATTGCAGATTCAGTATTGACCATTGCGAATTGAGCCAAAGTAATCACATGACTCGCTTTAACCTCGCAAACGTCTTCATCGATTGATTCGTAGGCATTAATGCATAGTCAGGGTTGCTGGCTTTTAGCCAGTATCGACCCTGACTGCCTTTCTGTACCAAACGTAGCAAATACTGGTTATCACCAGATTCATCTTGAATCTCAACCGCCATGATATTGCCGGTAATTGAACCTGCAGAGGTTGGGGTTACAAATTCATTTAATGATCATTGAAATACTCCAAACACAAAGCGGTGGCACTGGTGCGATTGTCGACTTCTAGCTTTTGAAAAATCGCTTCTAGGTGTTTATTTACGGTTCTTGGACTCATCGTTAAAATCTGTGCAATTTCTCGGTTGGTTTTGCCTTTAGTTAGCCAAAAAGTCACTTCTGACTCGCGCTCTGTGAGTTTAAAGCGTTGGCGCAGTGACTCACGAATACTTTGTTCGTCATTGTTTAACAGGCGCAGTAGATGTTCCCCTGGAGAGGATTGGCCAAGATACTTAAGTTGAAGGGGTTTGCTGAGCTGTTGCAGGTTTAGGCTACTGTGTTTTCTTGGGGAGTGGCTGAGCCAGCGTTGGATTTGCTTTGTGAAGTTGCTGTTGACTTCGGTGTTATCGATATCAATCGTATTCAGTACCTGTTTGGCTTTACTGCTCATCCATGCGATGCCGCCGCTGGTAAAGGTGAGAGTAGCTTGACCTATTTCATCCAATGCACCGCGCACGCTGCGGGTGAGTCGAGCGTTGGTAAGGTGGACTTTAATTCGAGCTAGCAGTTCGTCCAGCTTAATCGGTTTGTTGAGATAATCTACGCCACCGGATTCTAAGCCTTTAATAACCGACTCGCTGTCGCTTAGTCCGGTCATGAATATGATGGGTAAGTCACTCAGTTCATCGTTGTCTTTTAGTAACTGGCACGCTTCAAAGCCATTCATGTTGGGCATCAATGCGTCCATTAACACTAAGTCTGGGGTAATACGCTCGGTAATGTTTATAGCTTGTTGCCCATCCATGGCGATGAGTACAGTATAACCTTGCTCAACTAAGGCTGCGTTTAACATACCCACGGATTCTGCCGAGTCATCTACGACTAAAACTATTCCTTTTGTATCAATCGTACTCATGTTGCTAACACCTTCTCACAATAATCTCTAATTTTTGAAAACTGATATTGCTCTAAGTTTTTTCGGAGTGTGGGAGTATGTACCAATAGGCTAGGGTCACACTCTAAATTAGTTAGAATTTTGTCTATTCCATGAACAAATCCTAATTGAGCCATTTCCCAGATCTCCTTCAATTGTTTGCGTTGTTCTTGGCTTAAGGAAACGGTGCTGGCTTCGATAGGGGGGATTATCTTGGGTGAGCGCTTGTAAGTATCGTGATACGTCCATTTGACTTTTAAGGCGTTAGCGATTTTATCAAGTAACACATTGTCTCGGATTGGTTTGGCTAAATAATCGTTATGTAATTGGCGCTGTGAGTGCTCTAATAGCGGTGCATCATAGGCGTCAGCCGATACCATAATTATGGGTACATCAAGCCCTTTATCACGCAGTTTTTCCAGTAGTTGCCAGCCATTCATTTCCGGCATAGAGATATCTAGAAGGAATAAATCGATGTCACCGAGTTGGGGATTGCCTAGGCAATCAATCGCATCACTGGCCTCTTTCACCACAAAACCCAAAGGAGAAAGCAGTTCGCTCACCAAGTTACGGTGATTTGAATCATCATCGACTATCATTAACGTTTTTGAGGGACCTTTATACGATTTGACTTTCGTTTGTGGTATTTGGCTGGGACCTTCGTTTTCAATGCTTGACAGCATTAAGCTCAATTTGAAACAGCTGCCTTTACCCATTGTGCTGGTAAGACTAATATTGCCGCCCATAATGTCGGTGAGCAATTGGGTAATCGTCAGACCAAGACCAGTTCCTGGTGGTTGTGGTGTGTCAAGTTTTCGCACCCGCTTAAAGGGTTTGAATATTCTAGCTTGATCGCTCTTTTCAATGCCGGGACCGCTGTCTTGAATAGTAAACTCAGCGACTTGACTGCGGTAGTGTACGCTAAATGATACGCCACCCTGTTGAGTAAATTTAACGGCATTTGAGAGTAGGTTAATTAGTATTTGTCGTAAGTGGGTTTCATCGGCGTAAACGAAATTGGGCAGATAGGGACTAGGTTGATAGTTGAAGCTGATGTCTTTTTCTTTGGTTTGTAGGCTAAACATCTCGACCAAATCGTCGAGTAATTCATTAATCGCGACTTTGTCACGCTGGATCTCTAGTTTACCTGCTTCAATTCGCGAAATGTCGAGCAGTCCTTCAATAATGTCGGCTAAGTGTTCACCACTGCGTTTAATTCGTGAGATTTTGGCTGCATGAGCAGGAAGCAAGTTAGGGGCATTTTCCAACAGTTGTGCGTAGCCCAAGACTGAATTAAGTGGGGTTCGCAGTTCGTGGCTAATCCCAGTGAGGTAACGGCTCTTGGCTTGGTTTGCCAATTCTGCGGTTTCTTTGGCTTGCTGTAAAGCTTGGTCGGTGATCTCGTGGGCCGATATTTCTTGGCTGAGTAGTTCGGTTTGGCGAAGCGATTCGGTGAATGCAAGCTGGCGACTATCATTGGCTAAAACAAATAGCCAGACTAATACTCCTACAATAATCATCAGCAAAAAGAATACATGGCTAAGGGTGGTCGATATCAGTTCTCGGGCTTCAAGCTCGCTGATAGGTACTCCCAAATACACTAGGTAGAAAAGTCCTGAAATAAGCCCGCCAATAATTATCATAAAACCGCTAAATTGCAGCAGTCGGGTGTTCATCATTGAAGAGATTGAGCTGGGGAGTATGAGTTTTACAAATTGACTCAATTGCTGACCAAAACTTGCGTGAGGCTTGCATTGGTCCTGACAACGGGCATCCAACGTACAACATAGTGAGCAGATCGCGCCTCCATAGGCGGGGCAATAGGCTAAATCTTCTACTTCAAAATGATTTTGGCAGACGCGACAGTCGCCATGTTGTGCCAACGCAAGCTCGTTATCGCGCGCCAAATAGTAACGTCCTTTGGTGAGAAAGGCGATCATTGGTGAAGAGACAAAAGCGACCACGAGCGCGATGAAAGGAGCTAATGCTTGAACGGTATCACCTAGTTGTCCGGTATAACAAAAAATGCCAAGGCTGGAGGCAATGACCATTGAACCCACTCCCACCGGGTTAATATCAAATAGATGAGCTCGCTTAAACTCGATATGTTTGGGGCTATAGCCCAGAGGTTTATTGATTATTAAGTCAGCGACTAAGGCGCCCACCCAAGCTACTGCAACATTGGAGTAGATGCCCAATATATTTTCAATAGCTGAATAAATGCCTAACTCGATAATAAGTAGTGCGATGACTACGTTAAAGACCAACCAGACTACTCGCCCAGGATGGCTGTGAGTTAAGCGAGAGAAGAAGTTAGACCATGCAATGGAACCTGCATAAGCATTGGTCACGTTGATTTTTAGCTGGCAAACAATGACGAAGATCCCCGCTAGCGATAAGGCAACCAATGGCGAAGAAGTTACATAAGAAAAGGCGACTTGGTACATTTGAATAGGATCGCCAGCGACTTCGTCTTCGACTCCAGCGTTTAGCGCGAGTACGACCAAAAAACATCCCACTAAAATTTTTAACGCGCCTACCACTATCCAACCCGGTCCGGCAGAAAGCAAAGCTGCCCACCATTTGACGCGATTGTGTTTATTTTTTTCTGGCATGAAACGCAGAAAGTCGACTTGTTCGCCAATTTGCGCCATCAGTGAGAACAAGACCCCTGATGCTGCGCCAAACAGGTGCAAATCAAAACCAGGACTTTGTTGCTGGTGGCCTTGAAATTGAGTCCACTGGTTAATGTTACTGGATTCATGCCAAAGGATAAACGCAAAGGGGAGCAGTTGCAGGATCACCCAAATAGGTTGGCTCCATAGTTGAAAGCGGCTAATAAAGGTGATGCCGTGAGTGACTAGGGGGATCACTACCACTGCACTAATCAGATACCCAATGCTCAGGGGGATAGAAAACAGCAACTCCAAAGCCGATCCCATAATTGCGGCTTCAATGGCAAAGAATATAAAGGTGAAAGAGGCATAAATGAGTGAGGTAATGGTAGAGCCAATATAGCCAAAGCCTGCACCACGGGTGAGTAGGTCGATATCTACACCATAACGCGCTGCGTAGTATGATACAGGTGCGCCGCAGATAAAAATAATCGCTGATACGACCAAAATAGCAGCCATGGCATTACTAAAACCGAATTTAAGCATCAGTGCGCCACCAATCGCTTCCAAAGCGAGGAAAGAGATTGCGCCGAGAGCGGTATTGGCTACCCGAAAGCTAGACCATTGACGAGCACTTTTGGCGGTGAACCTCAGCGCATAGTCTTCCATCGTTTGGTTGGCAACCCAGCGGTTGTAATTCCTCCTCGTTTTCAGAATATGTTGTTCATCCATGTATCAAATACCCTTTGTGTCAATAGTTTGATAATCCAATAGCTTAATAATTTAATTAACATCTTTGTCATTAATGCATTATTTAAGCCAGTCCTTTGTAATAGTGAGAATAAGAATGGTAATAATTCTATTTTGAGATGCGGATCGTTTATCGAGCATTCTAGGTATGGCATATAGCATGTCGTAACTTGAATTTGATAGGAGATCTTATCGCTTTGTGTTTAAGCGCTATTTGCATCAAAGTGTCTTGTGTAAAAAATCTTGTGTAGAAAGAAGATAAATCAAAGTGAAATCTTGTGTTTCAAAAAAGCCTTAATAAGTCTAGTGGTAGGCTCCTAACCCCGCAGCCTAGATTAACTACAGAGTCTACAAGAGGATTGTTATTGGCTATACGTCAAATGACGTAGTGGGCTAGAGCAATTAGCGAATTTTTATTTCTCTTGCGGTTTTGCATGATAGGTATCACCCAGTACGGACATACTGTCTTTCATTAACGTGTAGGGATACCACTATGCAAAAACTCAACTCTTTAGGCGTTAGCAAACAGCTACGTCGCCGCGTTCTCAAAGGAATGTTGGCATTACCCGCCGCGATGCTGATTTCTCAGCTTAGCTACGCTGCGAATCCAAGCACCGCTGAAGTGAATACCACGGGTCTCGCGGTTACCGATGACACGGTAAAAGTGGGTATTTTACACTCGGTTACGGGTACCATGGCGATCAGTGAAACTGGTTCGGTGCAGGCTGAAAAATTGGCGATCGAACAAATCAATGCCATGGGAGGAGTACTAGGTCGTAAGATTGAATACATTCAAGAAGATGGTGCCAGTGATTGGCCTACCTTTGCGGAAAAATCGAAAAAGCTATTAGTAAAAGATAAGGCGGCGGCTGTATTTGGCTGCTGGACTTCAGCTTCACGCAAGGCGGTATTGCCAGTATTTGAACAATACAACGGTATGCTTTATTACCCCACTTTCTACGAAGGGTTGGAGCAGTCACCTAATGTAATTTATACCGGTCAAGAAGCCACACAACAGATTATTGCAGGGATTGACTGGGTGACGGAAGCAAAAGGAGCGAAAAGCTTCTTCTTGCTAGGCTCAGATTACATCTGGCCTCGAACATCTAACAAGATTGCCCGTAAGCACATTGAAAAACTCGGTTTGAAAGTGGTGGGCGAAGAATATTACCCACTGGGTCACACTCAATTTAACTCGGTAATCAACAAAATCAAGCTGAAAAAACCTGACGTTATCTACGCAATTGTCGTGGGTGGCTCTAACGTCGCTTTCTATAAGCAGCTTAAAGCCGCTGGTATTGATATGACTAAGGAAAAACCGTTGGTGCTTACCATTTCGGTCACCGAGGATGAAATCCTAGGTATTGGAGGTGAGAACATTCAAGGCGCTTACGCAGCGATGAAATACTTCCAAAGCTTAACCCTTCCTAACAACCAAGAGTTTGTCGCCGCCTTTAAAGCTCGTTGGGGCGATGACATTGTAATTGGTGATGTTACACAGGCGGCTTACCTTGGTCCGTGGTTGTGGAAAGCAGCGGTAGAAAAAGCGGGATCTTTTGATATTGATAAAGTGCGAGCCGCTTCACCTAACCTTGAGCTAACGACTGCGCCGGAGGGTTATGTGAAGGTTCATGAAAACCATCACTTATGGTCTAAGACACGAATTGGTCACGCACAATCGGATGGTCAGTACCAGATCGTCTATGAAACCGATGAGCTGATTGAGCCGAATCCTTTCCCTAAGGGTTATCAGTAAAACGGGATGGGTGCTCGTTGGAGCACCCTGTCTTTTCGATGACATTTAGGAGAGGAGGGGCAGCGAATGTTTGCCGATTATACCAGCGCTGAGCTAACCGCCATTTTCGCTATGCAGGGATTTGCCGGTCTTATTTTATTTTCTGTATTTGTTCTTATGGCTCTAGGGCTTGCCATCATCTTTGGTCAGATGGGTGTAATTAACATGGCGCATGGTGAATTCATGATCCTCGGTGCTTACATCACTTATCTTACTTCACAATTTTTTAGTACCAGTTTACCTAGCCTATTTGATGGTTACTTCTTTGTGGCCATGCTATTGGCCTTTCTGGTAACCGCAGCTTTGGGAGCTTTGGTTGAGTGGCTAATGATTCGTCACCTATACAAACGACCACTCGATACTTTATTGGCTACCTGGGGTTTAAGCTTAATCTTACAGCAGCTTTACCGTACTGTCTTTGGTGCTAGAGAAGTGGGGGTAAGCCTACCGGATTGGTTGATGGGCTCTTATGCGATTACCGATATCATTGAAGTGCCAATCAACGGCATCTTTGTTATGGGCTTAACGATCATTATTACCATTTGTGTTTACCTGCTAATGCAGAAATCGCGCTTAGGTAAGCAAACTCGAGCGGTAGTACAAAACCGCCCTATGGCTGCGGCTGTGGGGATTAATACTGAGCGGGTAGACCGATACACTTTTGCTTTAGGTTGCGGTATTGCCGGTGTTGCAGGCTCAGCCTTTACAATGGTGGGCTCAACAGGTCCGACAGCTGGTCAGCTATACATTGTTGATACTTTCCTAGTGGTGGTATTTGGTGGTGCGTCTAGCTTGTTGGGTACGGTTGCTTCGGCCTTCACCATTTCCCAAGCGCAATCAACCATGGAGTTCTTCCTCAGTGGCTCGATGGCGAAAGTTCTTACCTTGTTAATTGTTGTTGGAATATTGATGCTGCGTCCTCAAGGTTTATTTTCACTTAAAGTGCGTCGCTAGGGAGAAAAAGAATGCTATTTCAAACTAATGCATTTGCTCAACAAGACAGCAGCCCTGTAGGTTGGTGGAAGTACCTTTTACTAGCAGCCTTACTGTTTATTATACTGCCCTTAGCTTTAGATATTTTCCGCTTAAACTTAGTCGGTAAATACCTTACTTATGCCTTTGTCGCTATTGGTTTGGTGCTATGTTGGGGCTGCGGTGGGATATTGAGCTTGGGGCAAGGGGTATTCTTTGGTTTAGGCGGCTATTGCATGGCTATGTTCCTAAAGCTAGAAGCCTCCGACCCGGAGTCAACGGCAATTCAGTCTACACCGGGAATACCCGACTTCATGGACTGGAACCAATTAACAGAGTTGCCGTGGTTTTGGCAGCCTTTCCATAGCTTAACTTTCACGCTGATTGCGGTGATTGCAGTTCCGGTACTGTTTGCCTTTATTATTGCTGTTGCGATGTTCACTCGCCGTGTCGGCGGGGTGTATTTTGCCATTATTACTCAGGCAGTTGCTGCCATTCTAACCATTTTGATTATTGGTCAACAGGGCTATACCGGTGGGGTAAATGGAATCACTGATTTGCGGACTTTCCTTGGTTGGGATATTCGTTCGGAATTCTCACAATATCTGCTCTATTTCATCAATGCGACTTTGTTATTTGTGTGCTTGGTGACCGCCTTGTATATCAAGCGCTGTAAGTTAGGTCGATTGTTGGTAGCAATGCGAGAAAAAGAAGACCGAGTGCGCTTCTCTGGTTACAACGTAGCCAGTTTTAAAATCTTCATTTTTTGTGTTGGTGCAGCCTTTGCAGCGATTGGGGGGGCAATGTTCACCTTGCAAGTGGGTTTCATGTCGCCTTCTTTTGTTGGCATTGTACCTTCCATCGAAATGGTGATCTTCTGTGCCGTAGGAGGTCGCTTATCCTTGCTAGGTGCAGTCTATGGCACATTGCTGGTAAATGTGGCTAAAACCAGTTTTTCTGAGTCATTTCCTGAACTGTGGTTATTCGCAATGGGGGCTTTGTTCATTGGTGTAGTCATGGCTTTCCCAGACGGTTTAGCGGGTCTCTACCAACAGCATATTGAACCGCGAATTAAGAAGCGTATGTTACGTAAATCCAGCAGCGCGCCAGTGTCAACTCCTGCCGTCAAAGTTGAGTCCAACTCAGGATCAATCTCACCATCAGTAGAGGAGCGTGACAATGCAACAGTCTAAGCATATACCACCGCAAAAAGATTTTGTGCTGAGCGTAGAGGGCTTAACGGTGTCCTTTGACGGTTTTAAGGCGGTGGATGATTTATCGTTGTACGTCGAGGAGAAAGAAATTCGAGTCATTATTGGTCCTAACGGTGCAGGCAAAACTACGGTACTGGATCTGATTTGTGGACGCACTAAGGCAACGCAAGGTTCAATTAAGTTTAAGCAAAAAGAGCTCACCAAACTAAAAGAGCATCAAATTGTGCACGCTGGTGTAGGTCGCAAGTTTCAAAATCCATCTATTTATGAAGATTTAACAGTATTTGAAAACTTAGAAATTTCCTTCCCTCGTGGTCGCAATGTTTGGGGCGCTTTGACCTTTAAACGTGATCAGTCTGTGCAAGATAAAATCATGGAAATCGCTGAAATGGTATTCCTCAAAGACAAGTTACATGATCAAGCTGATTTGCTAAGCCATGGACAAAAGCAGTGGTTGGAGATTGGCATGTTACTTATTCAAGACCCAGAGTTATTGATGCTGGATGAACCCGTAGCCGGCATGTCGGTGGCTGAGCGCAAGCAAACCGCAGCGTTACTGCAAAATATTACTCAGCACCGTTCAGTATTGGTGATTGAGCATGACATGCAGTTTGTGGAAGACATCGCCGATCGAGTCACGGTACTGCATCAGGGAAAGGTTCTGTCGGAAGGTTCGATGCAGAGGGTTAAGAATGACCCCAAAGTCATTGAAGTGTACCTAGGTCATTAAGGAGAAGATGATGCTAGAACTGAGCAATTATTGTGTGGCCTATGGGCAAAGTGAAGTGATATCGGATCTGAATTTTTCACTGAAACCAAATGAAATTGTCGCAATTTTGGGGCGAAACGGCATGGGTAAAACCACATTGATGAAATCGATCATCGGCATGATCCCAAGTCGAAGCGGCGATTTGAAGCTTGATGGAAAGAGTTTAAACAAGCAGAAAAGTTACCAGAGAGTGGCTTCGGGTCTCGGTTTTGTACCGCAAGGGAGAATGATATTTTCCAGCATGACAGTGCAGGAAAATATTGAAACCGGCTTAACCAGTATTGGCGAAAGCAAGGTGCCTACGGACTTGTACAGTATTTTCCCTGTGTTATTGGAAATGCGCCACCGCCGAGGCGGTAACTTATCGGGAGGACAACAGCAACAGTTAGCCATCGCGCGAGCGCTGGCCAGCAACCCTAGTGTGCTGTTACTGGATGAGCCTACGGAGGGTATTCAACCTTCGATTATTAAAGATATGGCAAAAACCCTAAAGCAAATCCGTGACCATTGCGGTTTGTCGATAGTAGTGTCTGAACAGGTACTCAGCTTTGCTCTTGACGTTGCAGATCGAATATTAGTGATTGAGAAGGGAAAAATAGTGCATGACGTGCTGCGGGACGAGGTTGATGAACGACAAGTGGCAGCTTATTTATCAGTTTAAAAATGGTGTTAGTTATATTCAAGGAGAAGAACGATGGCAGAAACAATTATTAAAGTGGACTTAAGTAAATCCGCCTACGAAAACGAAAATTTACACAATCGCTGGCACCCTGATATTCCCATGGCAGCGACGGTAAAACCGGGTGATGACTTTATTTTAGAGTGTATTGACTGGACTGGCGGGCAGATCAAAAACAATGATGATGCTTCAGATGTGCGTGATGTCGATCTTACACAGGTGCATTTTTTAACCGGTCCGGTTGGGGTTGAAGGTGCTGAACCGGGTGATCTTCTGGAAGTAGATATTCTAGATATCGGTACTTTTGAAGAGTCACAGTGGGGGTTTAATGGCTTCTTTTCTAAGCAAAATGGTGGTGGATTTCTTGATGAGCACTTCCCGGAGGCGCAAAAGTCGATATGGGATTTCAATGGTATGTTTACCAAGTCAAGACATATTCCGGGCGTGGAGTTTGCTGGTCTGATCCACCCAGGTTTGATTGGCTGCTTACCATCCAAGAGTATGTTGGAAGAGTGGAACCGACGCGAGAAAGAGTTGTTTGATACTAACCCAGAGCGGGTGCCGATGCTGGCGGCATTGCCTTACGCCCCGACTGCTCACATGGGAAAAATGAAGCCTGATGAGGCCAAGATTGCTGCCGAAGAGGGCGCTCGAACCGTACCACCTCGTGAGCACGGAGGAAACTGTGATATTAAAGATTTATCCCGTGGCTCTAAGATCTATTTCCCTGTTTATGTCAAAGGCGCAGGGTTGTCGGTAGGAGACCTTCACTTCAGTCAAGGTGACGGAGAGATTACTTTCTGTGGTGCTATTGAAATGGCAGGCTGGATCCACCTACGGGTTAAATTGATTAAAGATGGGATGGCTAAATACGCCATTAAGAATCCTATCTTCAAGCCAAGCCCAATTACACCACGCTACGATGACTACCTGATTTTTGAAGGTATCTCGGTGGATGAGAACGGAAAACAGCATTATCTAGACGCAAATGTGGCTTATCGTCAAGCGTGCTTGAATGCGATCGAGTATTTGAAAAAATTTGGTTATAGTGGTGCTCAGGCATACTCATTGTTAGGAACGGCGCCAGTTCAAGGTCACTTGAGTGGAGTCGTGGACGTGCCTAACTCATGTGCCACCTTATGGTTGCCTACCGACATATTTGAGTTTGATATTAAGCCAAACGCAGACGGACCAACCAAGTATCTTGATGGTAGCGTTGATATGCCGTTAGCTCCTGATTTAGATAAATAGCGAGGTGAGCCATGCCTGTTTACGATTATAAGTGTGTCGATCATGGTTTGTTTTATCAGCTTGTTGAGATGAAAGACAGCGCCGAACCGGCTAAGTGTCCAGTGTGTCAGGCTTTGTCTGCGCGTGTAATAGTGTTGCCGCCATCGTTATTAGATATGGAGAAGGGAACCAAACAGGCGATTGAGCGCAATGAAAAAGCTCAGCATGAGCCTCAGCACTCCACAGTGGAAACGAGAGCCGAAAATGCTGAAAAAGTGAAGAAAGGTTGTGGATGTACTCATCATAAACGGGGAGGTTCTAAGCTTTTTTATACCGCTAATGGTGAAAAAATGTTTCCCTCGATGCGACCGTGGATGATTAGTCACTAAGCAAAGTGAGGTGCACGCTGCCCCCTGTACTTTAATCACACCTTCTTGTGGTTAAGGTTCAGGGGGAACTTGTTTTTAAGGGGACGGCTTTTACGGGGACAGTCTAAATAAAACGGTCAAAATAAAACGATATACAAGTCAACGTTTCTAATTCAATCCGCCCTAGAGCTCCACACAATGATCTCACATCACTTAAAAGCCGCAGAGATTATAAGTGTTGGCGCTATGCTTCGCGGGAGCCACAGGCAAAACATTCTCGACTGGGAGTGGGGCGACATTGGGTAACAACAATCGAACAGCGCAACATAGTCACACAATTAATCAATTTTGTGTATGATGACGTCAGAAAAAACAAGGGAATAGCCTGGCATGAATCTGTCACAAATTGACTTAAATTTATTGTTTGTTTTAAAGCATCTATTAGAAGAAAAACATGTTTCAAATACAGCAATGGCACTCAATATGAGTCAATCCGCGGTGAGCCGCGCATTGCAAAAGATGCGTCTATTCTTTGATGATGAATTGCTGGTACGCAAAAAGTATGGCTACGAGCTCACACCAAAAGCGGAATCGATTAAAAACGATATTAATACCGTCATCACCCAATTAGAAAAGATGGCGCATAAGCAGTCATTTGATCCCAAAACGGTGACCAGTACTGTCAAAATCTATGGCTTACTGCCGCAGATCAACACACTGATGCCCAAAATCATTGCGCGAATTCGTAATGAGGCTCCCAACCTTGTTATTAGCTTAGATTCTGCGCCAAAACGACATTTTGAAGCTCTTGTGGATGGTGATGTTCACTTTGCACTTTCCTCTCACCAGCCGCCAAGTTCTGATCAGAATATATTTCGTATGGTAGTGGCAAAGCGCACATTTCGATTGTTAATGAACAGGAATCACCCACTAGTCAACGAAGAGCTGACACCTGAAAAGCTGGCAGAATTTGATTTTGGTCAAATATCCCTTCAGGGGGAAAAGCGCTTATCCTTTGAGCATAAATATCAAGAGCTTGGCTTAGCGAACAAGCAACAGAGATTATCAGCGCCAATCCAACTCAGTAATTTTAGCTCTGCGCCAAGCATCGCAGCTGAAACCGATGTGATTTTTCATTTACCCACCCCTTTTGCAGAAGCGGCATGTCAAGATGAGCGATTGATTACACGGGAAGTACCTAAAGAGTTACAGCTAGATTTTCAGGAAGTGTATCTGTACTGGCACAAGCGATTTAATGACGACCCTATGTGTGAATGGGTTCGAGGGCTATTTAAAGAGCTCTACAGTAGTGAACGCACTTTGGCTTAATCTAAAACGGTATTTCATTGCGATTCGAGCATACTACCTAAGTCACTATGCGAAATATGGATAGTGATATTCTAATATCGTGATAGTAAATCGCTTGTACAATGCACCACTTCATTGTCTAATTGATAATAGTTATCAAAATCAATCACAATAAGAGAATATGAATATCTTGCCACCTTTATCACGTTCAACACTTTCAAAGTCGATAGTTGCTGCTTGTATCGCTATTCCTACGATAGGTCAGGCAAATGAGCAAGCAACCAGCACGGATGCAAACCTAACAGAAATGGACACCATGGTCGTCACCGCATCTGGTTACGAGCAAGCGGTTACCGAGGCTCCCGCAACGATCAGTGTGATTACCCGTGAACAATTAGACAATCGCTCGTACCAAGATCTAACCGACGCTTTGCAAGATATGCCGGGTGTAACGGTCACCAGCGGTGGTGATGGTCAAGATATTTCTATTCGTGGTATGCCAGCAGACTACACTGCGATTTTAGTCGATGGTCGTAAGCAGTCTGGACGAGAAACACAGACTAATGGTAGTACGTTTACCGAGCAAGATTGGCTACCGCCATTGAGTGCTATCGAGCGGATTGAAGTTGTACGTGGTCCCATGTCGACACTGTACGGTTCTGATGCTTTGGGTGGTGTGATTAATATTATTACCCGCAAAGATTATCAACAATGGCATGGTAGTTTGCGTGCCGAAGCGACTGTTCAAGAAAATTCTGACTCTGGAAATAGTTATCAAGGTCAACTCTATCTTGCTGGACCTCTAATTGAAGGGCTGATGAGCGCATCGTTAACAGGGTTGTACCAAGAGAGAAAAGAAGACGATATAGAAGGGGGTTATGCGGGCAAGACGCTTGATAACTACCGTGCTTCTATGTACTTGACGCCAACGGAACAAGATACATTTACCTTAGAATTTACCCAGCATGAACAAGAGCGTGTGACCACGTTAGGAAAATCGGTCATAAGATCGTCTCAAGTCGCTGAACGTAAATATGAGCGTCAGTCGGTCAGTGTTGCTCATTCAGGTAATTATGCTTGGGGGACAGGATCATCATTTTTAACCCGTGAAACAGTGGAAAATTTGGGTGCTGAAAAAGAGGTGGTGAACAATCTGTTTAACACTCAATGGGGCACACTCTTTGACGAGCATTATTTAACCGTTGGCGCATCCTTTGAGCAAAAAGACTTAACCGATGATAAACAGGGACTTTCTTCCAAAAATGATCAATGGGCGATTTTTGCTGAAGATGAATGGTACTTGACCGATACCTTTTCTCTGACTTTAGGTGTGCGTTATGACCAAAATGAAACCTTTGATGGTCAATGGAGTCCGCGAGTCTACGGTGTGTGGTCTATGGCTGAAAACTGGACGCTGAAAGGCGGCGTTTCAACGGGTTATAGAGCGCCAAGTCTGACTGAAATGGATGGTGATTGGATTCAAGAAAGCTGTAACGGTCGATGTGATGTTTATGGTAATCCTGACTTAACGGCAGAAACATCGGTCAATACGGAGATGGGGCTGTACTTTGAAGGTGATCGCGACTTGTCTGCGAACATCACGGTTTTTTATAGTGATTTCAATGACAAAATTGAAACGGTCAATATTGATTCGAGCTGCTCGACTTCAAGTTGCGACCGAACCTATGTCAATATTGATGATGCGACCAGCTACGGTACAGAGACATCAATAAAGAAAAAATTCACGACCGATATTACAGTGGGCGCGACGTATACCTACACTCATAGCGAAAAAAATACCAATGATGACGATGATGGATTGCCTTTAGTCCAAGCACCTGAGCATTTGGTCTCGTTAAATGGTGATTGGGCGATAAGAGATAACGTCAACTCATGGATGCGAGTTAATTACCAAAGTGAAGAAAAAGACAATATAACCAGCACGAGTAATCGAACGCTATCACCTTCGATTACCTACGTTGACCTTGGTGCGAACTGGCACGTGACAGACAGCCTAAAATTGATGGCTGGTGTTTATAACCTGTTTGATGAAGAGACAACGGAAGATGAATTTGGTTATGTTGAGGATGGTCGCCGTTACTGGTTGGCTGCTGAAGCCACTTTTTAACGATTCACCTTTTAATGATTAGAGAAGTTTAAATAATGAATATGGTATTAAAAGGGCTACTCGTTTCTGCTTTGATTACTCCAGCAGCCCATGCGTCTGATGCTTTTCATGTAGAGAAGGACATTGTGTACAAACGTGTTGGCGAACGAGAGATTAAGCTCGATATCTATACGCCAAATTTGCAAGCTAAACAGCAATATCCTTTGTTAGTTTGGGTGCATGGTGGCGCTTGGAAACGTGGCAGCAAAGATGCTATCCCGACTAAAAACCCGTTATTGCTTGAGTCAGTGCTTGAGCAAGGGTATGCACTTGCATCGGTCGATTACCGTTTAAGTGGCGAAGCAACCTTTCCAGCCCCAGTTCAAGACATTAACGATGCATTGAACTTTCTGCACGATGAAGCGAGTCGCTATCACATTGATGCTAATAATGTAGTGATGATGGGACGCTCAGCGGGCGGTCATTTGGCCGGCTTTATTGGGGCGACAAACACGGCATACGGTGATGTTGATTTCTACTCCCAGCCTAAATATCACGTCTCTGCCGTGGTGAGTTTTTTTGGTCCGACCGATCTATTAGCACTAGGTCAAAAAGGGGGAAGACCAACAAGTAAAAAATCGTCAGTGTCGAGGTTCTTAGGTGATATTCCGGCGAATATACCCAAGCTCGCTGAGCAGGCATCAACCACCACTTACATTAATGAACAAACCCCACCTTACATCCAGTTACATGGCACGCTCGATAAACGCGTTCCACTGTCCCAAAGTGAGGTGTTAAAACAGAAATTGGATAAATTTGGTGTCGAGAATCAGCTGTTTATTGAAGAGGGCGTCGGTCATAGCGCCCCGATATTCGATACCGAGAAATATGTGCCTCATGTGCTGACATTTTTGCAAAAGCATTTTCCTAGCCAGAATCAGTAGTGAATACCAATGTCCAAAGTAGCCGTGAGCGCTTTGGACGTTAGGTCACTTAATTCACTTTACCCGGACTGATCGTTTATGGCAGTAAATTCAGCGGTTGAAGTAATTCGGTACAGTTGAAGCAAGTCGATACAAAACTCGGCGTTTGGATAATGTTTATTCGCTATATTCCATTGACGGGTGCAGGTGAATTGCTACCATCAATAAAATTAACAATGGTTCGCATTCTCATGGTAAATTTTAGTAACCTGCGAGTCGCTCTAGGTGTAAGATCCAACGGCTTTAGGTTGAACGCTCAATGCGTTATCGCTTTAGGTATGGAATGTGGCTGAATATAAGTTATGAAGGCAGTAAATATGGGTACGATCAAATCACTCTTAATAGGTTTGTTATTCACGGCAAGCTTTTTTTCTCACGCTAAAACGGTTGAGCATACGTTAGGGACTATAACGTTGAATGGGACACCGCAAAGAGTGGTCGTGCTCAGTCATGGGGCGCTCGATTTTCTCGATCAGATTGGAGTCGAACCTGTCGGAGTGATCAAACAGCTAATACCAGAATATTTGCAGTCTAAATATTCCGACTCTGCTTATCGAAGTTTGGGTAGCCTGAAAGAACCCAACTTTGAAGAGATCTATATGGCAAAACCTGATCTGATTATTGCTGAAGGTCGTCAGGCTCAATTATACCAACAGCTGTCAGAAATCGCTCCGACATACATGTTTCAGGTTGACACTAAAGCCTACTGGCAATCGACCCAGCATCACTGGCGAGTGCTTGCCGAACTATTTGGTCAATCTCAGCAAGTTGAAGATATGATCGCTAAGATTCAGGGGCAATTTGAGCAAATCAATGAGTTAACCGCATCAAACTCACTCAACGCAATGAGTGTGATGAACTCAGGCAATCGTATTTCGATGTTTGGGACTAACAGTCGTTTCTCACTGCTTTACACAGATTTGGGCTTTTCGGTACGTGAGAGTGCTAAAGTATCGTCGGTCGCTCGACCACATGGCAACCTGATCTCGTTTGAATATATTGCTGACGCTAAGCCGGACGTTCTGTTTGTTCTTGACCGTCAGCAGACCATCGGAGCGGGTAATGCCAGCTCTGAACAGTTGTTTGACAATGCACTGGTTAATAGTACGCCTGCGGCAAAAAATAATCGCATCGTTTTTTTAGATGGAACGGCATGGTATCTGACGGCGGGTGGCTATAACGCGACTCAAATCATGATCAATGACGTTAAGAAAGCGTTTTAGTTAACCTTAAACACGGGTTAGCTTTGAACACGGGTTAACCTTGAATACGGTTGGCTTGTCGTCTCCGTTTTATATCGGCTTATCATGAATTTAAACAAACCTTTAATGGCGGCAGTCACTTTAATCGTCTGCGCCATTCTTTCTCTGTTCGTTGGTGTTGCAAATATCGATCTGCAATCGGTGTTAGCGAGTGACCAGCATGCTTTGGAAATACTCTACACCAGTCGACTGCCGCGACTATTAGCGATTGGCTTAGCAGGCGCGGGCTTAAGTGTTGCCGGGCTGATTATGCAGCAAATTGTACAAAACCGATTTGCCGCCCCCTCAACAACCGGAACCATTGACTGTGCCATGCTGGGTTATATTTTTAGCTTGGTGTTTTTCGCGCAGATGGACCATTGGGTGCAACTCGCAGTCATCATGATATTCTCTGTGATTGGCACCTTGATATTTGTTCAATTCATCCAGCGTATGCAGTTTAAAAGTGCCATGCTGGTTCCTTTGATAGGCATTATGTACGGTAATGTCGTGTCAGCGTTAACCACTTTCATTGCCTATAAATACGATTTGGTTCAAACCCTTAACTCTTGGACGGTGGCAAACTTCGCTTCAGTGTTGCAAGGCAATTTCGAGTGGCTGTTTCTGGCTATTCCTGCCTCTGTTCTTGCTTACATCTATGCCAGTCAATTTAGTGCCGTAAGCGTGGGTGAAAGCTTTGCGAAAAATATCGGTTTGAACTATCAAGCCATTGTTAAAATTGGCGTGATACTGGTTGCGGTTTTATCTTCTACGGTCGTGATGATCGTGGGTGTTATTCCATTTTTGGGACTGATTGTCCCCAACATTGTTTCTCAGTTTATGGGGGACAATATGAGGAAGAATCTGCCGTGGACAGCCTACTGGGGAGCATTGCTTGTATTGGTGTGTGATGTTATCGGTCGAATCGTTATTTTCCCCTATGAGGTGCCGATCTCGATGATCATCAGTGTCTTTGGTGGCGTTATCTTTATTGGTTTGATTTTGCGAGATAAATCGAATGCGTAATTCAGTAAAAATAGTGCTTTTAAGCGGACTCGCAATGCTATTTCTGGCTTTTTTTCTGGGCAAGGGATTAACGCTGGATAACTACCAATTTTTCTTGTCTCGCCGTATCCCTAAAGTTCTCGCTATCGTGATAGCGGCAATCGCGATAACGACCTCATCTCTGGTTTTTCAAACGATCACCAACAATCGAATTTTGACGCCAAGTATTCTTGGCTTTGACTCGTTATACGTGATGCTTCAGGTACTGATGGTTGTGCTGTTCGGGAGCATGAGCCCATTAGTGATAAACAGCGAGCTCAATCATGTGGTGACTTTGGCGATTATGCTTGCTCTGGCAATGGCTTTGTTCAGCTTTTACTTTCGGCGCAGCCAGAGAAACATTTTCACGTTACTTTTGATAGGGATTGTCTTAAGCAGTTTATTTAGTAGCGTGACAGGTTTCTTCACCATGTTGGTCGATCCTGATGAATTTACCATGATTCAAGGGGCAATGTTCGCCAGTTTTAACAACGTGAACAGCGAACTTGTCTATTGGAGTTTGATTCCACTGACTGCCTGCTTGGTCTATCTCGCTCACTTGTCACCAAAGCTTGATGTATTTTGGTTGGGAGCAGATAACGCCAAGAGTTTAGGAGTCGACACTCATAAAGTGACGATGCATGTCATGTTCACGATTACCACCTTGGTCTCTATTTCAACGGTATTGGTGGGTCCAGTATTGTTCTTTGGTTTGATTGTCGTAGCGCTGACAAGACAGCTATTTACGGGCTATCAGCATCGGTTTTTATTATTTGCGTCCAGTTTACTGGCGATTGTGCTGCTCGTGGGTGGGCAATGGATGGTAGAAAATCTGCTTGATTTTCAGACGACGATCAGTGTCATTATCAACTTTGTTGGTGGGGCATACTTCCTATTACTGCTGAGTAAACAGAAATTGAACTAGGATTTGACGACATGATTAAAGTGAATGGTTTAAGTAAAAAATACGATGATAAGTATGTCGTCAAAAACGCTTCAGCACTTTTTCCGCTAGGAGAGGTGACTAGCATTATTGGTCCAAACGGAGCGGGTAAAAGTACATTATTATCCATGGCAAGTCGACTCACTCAAAGTGACGCTGGAACCGTTGTGATTGGTGACAAACCTCTGAGCCAGTGGGACACGCAGGAGTTAGCAAAACACTTGGCGGTACTTCGCCAGTCAAATAACATCAATATGCGGTTTACTGTGCGCGAGTTGGTCTCTTTTGGACGGTTCCCTTATTCTCAGGGACGCCTGAATGAAGAAGATCACCGAATCGTTGATGCGGCTTTAGAGCAACTTGAGATTGCCTACATTCAAGACCGTTTTATCGATCAGTTATCAGGAGGGCAGCGGCAAATGGCGTTTATCGCGATGGTTGTAGCTCAGGATACGGACTACGTTTTCCTTGATGAACCGTTAAACAACCTTGATATCAGACACTCAGTGGATATGATGAATTCGCTGAAGCGGTTGGCTCATGAGCAGAACAAAGCCATTGTGATTGTTATTCATGATATTAACTTCGCTTCCTGTTATTCCGACAATATTATCGCGATGAAGCAAGGGGAAGTGGTCATTAGTGGTCGCAAGTCGGACGTGATTCAAGAGCCGATACTCTCAGAAATATACGATATTCCTTTTACGATTCGAACCGTCGATGGCGAGAAAATTTGTATGTATTACACGGGTTAGTTAGCTAGCACTTAATAGAGGTTACCGCCTAGATTCCCCCCCCAAAAAAAACAAAGCCCCAAATCATTTGGGGCTTGCTCAATCTTAACTCAGTTCGGTTATTTTACCCACCATTGCGCCACATAACCCTCACCGTGGTTAACCGCAACGTGGAAGGTGGCAGCACCGGGGGTTGTTGTACTACATGCTGGTGCTGACAAACCAAATACACTATGCGAAGTGGGGTTGGTACATTTAAAAAACAGATCCGCACCATCAGCTTGATCATTGGAGAAATGTGAATCAAAGCCACCAAAAACGGTATCCAACCAAAGCGGTTCCGACCAGATGCCATTATCAAGGGGCGTGTAAAACCATATCATCCAAGAGTAGCTATTACGGTTTTGAAAAATATACGCATATGGATATGTTCCAGGCGTAATGCCATTAAATGTCATGTACATACGCTCATCCATACTGAAGGTCAAACCTTTAATCGTCCCCTTCCAGCCATCCACTTCATCACGATAGTCGGTGGTATTGAGAGATGTGCCGCTTAGACTGACTGAATCAGCACTTAATGTCTCGATTAACCAATCTTCAACAACACCATCGGGATCACTATCAATGGTTTCCACAGAGGGATCCGAGGTATAGTTAAGTCGAATGATACGCCCATTTAGTCTGTTGGCGTCTGTCTGACTAATTCTAAAGTTATTATAATCTGTTTCATGATCTTCACTCAGGGAGAGAGGATAGCCCACACCTGCTGCTAGAACGGAGGTGGATCCCCAGTGAAGATCTTTACCGGTTTGGCTAAAGACTGCTAAGTCGGGATCGGGTTGACCACCATAACGGGTCAAATTGGTTTTAGCTGAATAGGACCAAATTAAAGTATATCCGCCAACCGTTTTATTTTGAGTCAGACTATCCGCATAAGAGACCATATCGCATTGAGTCTTAAATTTTGATGGCGTGCCTTGGATCCAATACTCTCCATCGTCCGCAACGATGGCGTAAGGGGAATTGTATTCATCAAAAATAGCCTGACAGCTTTCGGCCGGCTGATCAAAACTTCCCACGATGAGTTTAAATAAATTAAACGTCTCGACTCTATAGGTTGATTGACCAAATACATCATAGCCGACCACCACCAAAGTCACGATATACGCTCTTTGCTCATTAGTAATCGTAAACGACGGAGCATTAGAAACAATTTCACCATTAATAACCCAAGTATATTCATAGCTGGTGACGTCACAATATTCACAGGTGACTTGCGCGGTAATCAGGTCATTACTTCCCTCTATAGCCTCAAGTGCCGTAATTTCTAACGTAGGAGGATCACCAATGGTAACTTTGATATAACTGGTAATCTGGTTACCTAAATCGGTGGTAATGGTGAACGCAAAATCATCAACACCATAGACATTACCACTTGGCGTGTAGGTGATGTTACTGTCACCAGGGTTGCCAGTCGCGGAAACCGTGCCTAATAAGTTGCCATAAAACTCATTTTTTACCGTTACCTCCTCGCCCGTAGCGAGACCATTAAATAGGGTAGACGCGTCTATGGTGATCGGTTGGGCTTGAGTCGGTGATGTCGCTGGATTGAAGGTGGCGCTAAAGCTACGATCCACCAAAGGCTTTTCTGATAATGTTGATATTGGATTCACTAGGAAAATAATATCCCCTTCAGTGGTCGCAAGCCCATCCGAGAAGGTGGCTTTTACATCCACAATACCTACAGTGACCGTCTTAGGCGTATAAGTAAAGGTGATATCAGCGCCTCCAGTATTGCTGGTCGTCCCTAACGCGACCGTTCCCCCATCGTGTGGCGCAGAGACACTCTGTAACGTGACGGTATCGCCATCAAGATCGATTAAGTCGCTGCTGGTGATGGTTGCCGTTGCGGTTTGTCCCGCCTCAACTTCCACAATTAATGGACCTTTAAACACAGGGGCAATATTATGAGGAATATCGACACGAACCGTGCCCATCGCAAAGCCGCCGCTGTGATCACTGACGTAGTAGGTAATATCATGGATACCAGTGTAAGCAAACGAGACATCAAACGACGTTGAATCAAGCACCGTTGGTGACGTCACACTGGCGTTAGCATTATAGGAGTAAACGCCGGTTAACTGTAAAGTGTCACCATCCGCATCATAGATACAACTATTGGTCGCAGGATCGCTGTTCGTGTAGGTACAATCTGAACTCAGTTGCTGGCTAACATCGATGGTGTACGTGGTGCCGTCGGTCTTAATATCCGCCCCCGCATTATCCCACATAAAGCTTGCCGCTACTGGCATCTGATTGCTGCCGTCAGCGCTGACGCTGATATCAATCGCACCTACCTGAAAATCGCCGATCCCATCGAGGTCAAAATCATCCGTCAGAGAATAAAGAATACGCGTAACACCACCTGGATCACTGCTACTGCTGTTATAGATAAACTTATCGGTTTCTACGCCGCCGCCAGTTACAGGGATCCGCTCAATTGAGCCATTGCCTAGCACCAGAATATTGTTGCTAAGAATGTACGACTCCCCATCCGCGGTTTCAGGAAAACTGGTTGAAAAATGGGAGGCTAAGTTGAGAATGATGGAATCACCCGCAGACGAGATGGAGGCGTGCATTGGCGCAAGCGTTGAAGACGGTATCGACAATGAACGTGCCTGTGCCGAATACTGAATAATCGGTGCCATCTCTTGCACGATAAGGCGCGAAACCATCGTATCGTCACTAAATTGTTTTCCGGTAGGGATATGTTCTACCGTATAGCGATATTCACAAAGTACAGGTTGTGAAACCGCGGGCAAACGATAACTCACCCCATCAATACTCACATTGGTGCAAGCCTCTGCTGCGGAGAGGGATTCAATACTGTCGAGTCTTAGTTCACCGCCATCGGAGGCGACTAAGTGGTGAGATAGGTCGACCGTAATCGGCATATTGGTGGCGCTTTGCTCAATGGTATCTTGGCTGTATAACGACACAGCGGGTGTGACGTCACCGCCTCCTCCCGACGAATTTCCAGTAGAGTCTCCCTCGGCACCACATGCCGTCAATAGCCCTGCAAGCGCGAAGGTTCGGGCGTAATTAACTAGATTATTCGTTTGGTATAAACTCATCTGATGTTCCTCAAAATTTGCGTCGATTTCATCCATTGCTGAATAAATCTCGGCGCAAACTATTAATTTCATTTTGTATATAACCCGAGTTGTTCAAGGCTGACTTTTTGATAATTGAGCTACGGTCTCGGGCATCAATGTTCGACTCACCTAAGTTATTTGATGACTCAGTATCAAGGCATGATTGTGCTATTAAGCAGTTCTTTTTCTTATTGTCTGAAATTAGGTAAAACACTCTATAAATCAATAAAATGCATCATATTTATTTGATGAGTATTTTTCTGAAAAGATTTTATACTCTTTAAGGTTGATTGTCTCACGCAGGGCAATGAATAACATGTAAGGCAAGTCACATCGGTTTGTAGGAAATGTTAGATGGTAAATCTAGTAAGGCTGAAAGAAATAATAAATATTGGCGTGATAATTATGATCATATTATCGATCAAAATCTTAATAGGTCTCCTCCCCAAAAAAAAGCCCCAAATCATTTGGGGCTTGCTCAGTCTTAACTCAGTTCGGTTATTTTACCCACCACTGCGCCACATAACCTTCACCGTTGTTAATCGCATCGTGGTAGGTGGCAGCACCGCCGATTGTTGTACGGCAAGATGGTCCTGAAAGACCTGTGTAACCTCCATCCCCAGAGGTGGGGTTGGTGCATTTAAAAAACAGATCCGCACCATCGGCTTGATTGTTTGAAAAATCCGTGTCATAGCCACCAAATACCGTATCCAACCATAGTGGTTCCAGCCCAATGCCATTGTCAAGAGGGACGTGAAGGAACATCATCCACGGGTGATTACTGCTGTTTTGGATAATATACGCATAAGGCACACGACTAGGAATGATGCCATTAAATGATATGTTCTCCATACGCTCATCCATACTAAACGCCATACCTTTAATCGTCCCCGTCCAGCCATTCACTTGATTTCGATAGCTGCCTGTGCCCGCCATAGTTGTACCAATTAAACTGACTGAATCAGCACTTAATGTCTCAATTGACCAATCTTCAACAACACCATCGGGATCGCTATCAATAGTTTCCACAGAGGGATCCGAGGTATAGTTAAGCCGAATGATACGCCCATTGAGTCTATCGGCATCTGTCTGACTAATTCTAAAGTTATTATAATCCGTTTCATGATCTTCACTCAGGGTGAGAGGATAGCCTACACCCGCTGCTAGATATGAGGTTGATCCCCAGTGAAGATTTTTACCGGTTTGGCTAAACACGGTGGTATCGCCACCAAAACGGGTCAAATTGGTTTTAGCTGAATAAGACCAAATTAAGGTATATCCGCCAGTCGCTTTATTCTGAGTCACACTATCTGCATAAGAGACCATATCGCATTGAGTCTTAAATTTTGATGGTGTGCCTTGGATCCAATACTCTCCATCGTCCGCAACGACAGCGTAAGGAGAATTGTATTGTTCAAAAATCGCATCGCAGCTCTCGGCTGGCTGATCAAAAGTCCCCAGTGTGAGTTTAAATAAGTCAAACATCTCGACCTTATAGGTTGATTGACCAAACACATCATAGGCAACCACCAATAAAGTCACGGCATACGGTCTTTGCTCATCGGTAATCGTAAACGACGGATCGTTAGAAACAATTTCACCATTAATGAGCCAAGTATATTCATAGCTGGTGACGTCACAATATTCACAGGTGACTTGTGCGGTCACAAGGTCATTACTTCCCTCTATAGCCTCAAGTGCCGTAATTTCTAGCTCAGGAGGATCACCAATGGTGACTTTGATATAACTGGTAATCTGGTTACCTAAATCGGTGGTGATGGTGAAAGCAAAATCGTCAACACCATAGACGCCACCACTTGGCGTGTAGGTGATGTCGCTGTCACCGGGATTGCCAGTCGCGGAAACCGTGCCCAATAAGTTGCCATAAAACTCATTTTTCACCGTCACCACCTCACCCGCAGCGAGACCATCAAATAGGGTAGATGTATCTATGGTGATCGATTGGGCTTGAGTCGGTGATGTCGCCGGATCAAATGTGGCGATAAAGCTACGATCCGCCAAGGGCTTCTCTGATAATGTTGATATTGGATTCACTAGGAAAATAATGTCTCCTTCGGTGGTCGCAAGCCCATCCGAGAAGGATGCTTTTACATTGACAATACCCTCGGTAACCGTCTTAGGTGTATAAGTGAAGGTGATATCAGCGCTTCCAGCATTGCTGGTCGTCCCCAACACGACCGTTCCCCCATCGTGTGGCGCAGAGACACTCTGTAACGTGACGGTATCGCCATCAAGATCGATTAAGTCGCTGCTGGTGATGGTTGCTGTCGCAGTTTGACCTGCCTCAACTTCCACAATGAGTGGACCTTTAAAGACAGGAGCACTGTTATGAGGGATATCGACTCGAACCGTGCCCATCGCAAACCCACCGTAGTGATCACTGACGTAGTAGGTAATATCATGGACACCAGTGTAAGCAAACGAGACATCAAACGACGTTGAATCAAGCACCGTTGGTGATGTCACACTGGCGTTAGCATCATAGGAGTAAACGCCGGTTAGCTGTAAAGTGTCACCATCCGCATCAAAGAGACAACTATTGGTCGTAGGATCGCTGTTCGCGTAGGTACAATCTGAACTCAGTTGCTTGCTGACATCGATGGTGTACGTGGTGCCGTCGGTCTTAATATCCGCTCCGGCATTATCCCAAATAAAGCTTGTCGCTACTGGCATCTGGTTACTGCCATCAGCGCTGACGCTAATATCAATCGCACCCACCTGAAAGTCCCCGATCCCATCGAGGTCAAAATCATCCGTCAGAGAATAAAGAATACGCGTAACACCACCTGGATCACCGCTGCTGCTGTTATAGATAAACTTATCGGTTTCTACACCGCCGCCAGTTGCAGGGATTCGCTCAATTGAGCCATTGCCTAGCACCAGAATATTGTCGCTAAGTATGTACGACTCCCCATCCGCAGTTTGCGGAAAACTGGTTGCAAAATGGGAGGCTAAGTTGAGTGTGATGGAATCACCCGCAGACGAGATGGAGGCGTGCATTGGCGCAAGCGTTGAAGACGGTATCGACAATGAGCGTGCCTGTGCCGAATACTGAATAACCGGTGCCATCTCTTGCACGATAAGGCGCGAAACCATCGTATCGTCACTAAACTGCTGTCCGGTAGGAATATGTTCTACCGTATAGCGATATTCACAAAGCACGGGTTGTGAAACCGCGGGCAAACGATAGCTCACCCCATCAATACTCACATTGGCGCAAGCCTCTGCTGCGGAAAGGGATTCAATACTGTCGAGTCTTAGTTCACCGCCATCGGAGGCGACTAAGTGGTGAGATAGGTCGACCGTAATCGGCATATTGGTGGCGCTATGCTCAATAGTATCTTGGCTGTATAGCGACACTGCGGGTGTTACGTCTATGTCACCGCCACCCCCCGACGAATTTCCAGGTGAGTTTCCCTCTCCACCACATGCCACCAATGACCCAGCAAGCGCGAAGGTTAGGGCGTAATTAGTTAGATTATTCATACTGTATAAACTCATCTGACGTTCCTCAACACTTGCGCCGATTTTATCCATTGCTGGATACATTTCGGCGCAACCCATTAATTTCATTCTGTATATAATCCAAGCGGCTCAAGGCTAATTGTTGAAAATTGAGCGACGGTTTCGTTCGACTGCTCGTTATTCGATGACTCAGTATCAAGGCATGATGGTGCTAGTGAACTATTCGGTGTCTTAACTTGGAATTAGATAAAATAATTTATAAATCCATCAAATACTTCGTATGTATTTGATGATTATTTTTATTAAGTGAATTACATTCTTTAATGTTAATTATCTCACGCGGGGCGATGAATGACATGTAAGGGAGGTCTGATCGGTGTGTAGGAAATATCTGATGCGCATTTGGTGAGGCTGAAAGGAATAATAAATATTAGAGTGAAGCGAATGGTTATATTACCGATCTATTTTTTTATAGCAAACTAATATTGATACCAAGTAATCCAACGTGGCACATTAGGGCATTGAGGTTTAAATCGTGAGTCATTGTATTTTCGCTATCAATTTATGATTGTGAACTTAATAGCGACCGACATGTTACCGTCACTCTATTTGCTTTGTCATTGTCTAGTTTTGTTTTTGTGCTACTACCTTAATGTCATTAATACTCATATTTACCAATGGCAATCTACGAATATTCGTACGCACTATGACGATTCAATCTCGATGGGGGGTTAAGTCTGTCTGGATAATCGCGCTAACTGCATTGATGACAGTATCGATCAGTTCATTCTGACCAAACTCTTCAGGGATAATTCCGCCTTCAATCCATATCCCATCCAGAATTGCATTACAGGCAATACTCAAAATACGCAATTCGGCTTCACTGGTTGTGCGCTTTTCCTCTTCGAGTACATCGGCAATTAATGTTTGGATATGGCGGCGAAGTAGGTGATAGGTTTTTTTATGGCTTTCTCGCATGGGTTCGTTGTGAAACAAAAGCTGGAAAAATCCGGCCCAGATTGCGAGTACCTGCGTATCCACGACGGGTGGAATGACAGATGCACGAACAAACATCGCCAGTCGTGCTTTTGCATTCGAACAACGTCTATCCGACGTACTGTGAGCGGCAAGATCGATGAGATCGGTCATATGCTTTTCGTAGGCCGCCGTGATCAACTCATCTTTGTTGGTGAAGTGATAGCGAATCAGTCCTTGCGTTACGTTTGCTTGTTCGGAAATAGACCGCACTGTCGCCGCACTGACCCCTTCTCGGGCGATGACTTGTAGAGTGGCATCAATTAACTCTGCTTTTCGGAGTTGTGACTTTTCTTGCTGTGATACTCGAATTTTAGATTTCATGTGTTTCTCGCTAACGTCGACCATGAATAAATATAACAAAAGTAGCGTAGAGACGCCGTTGGTGCTGACTAATTTTATACGATTGTATAAAACTATACAATCGTATAAAATTAGTCGGTGTCATTGGAAAATCGTTAAACAAGGAAAGTTATTATGTCTAATTATGGTTGCCAGTTAATGGCTAAAAGTATGAGCCGAGTGTTAATGCGCCGCCCAAGCGAAAGCTTAAGACAAGCAGATCCAGCTAAGTGGCATTACAATCATCTTTTTGATGCGGAACAGGCGATTGAGCAGTATCAGGCCTTTGTAGAATTGATCGAAAAATCCGGCACCGAAATTGTGTGGATAGAAGATAATGGCGATGGTTTATCTGATGCCATGTTCACGCGCGATGCGTCACTGATTACCAAAGCGGGTGCGGTTCCCTTACGCATGGGTAAAGCACTTCGCTCCCCAGAGCCCGCGTTGCATCGTCAGGCTTATGAGCAAGCCGGTATACCTATTCTCGGTGAATTGACGGGTGACGCAATGGTGGAAGGTGGTGATACCATCTGGCTAAACGAAAATACTTTATTGGTAGGACTTGGATTCCGTTCAAACGAAGAGGGGGTTAAACAGCTTAATGACTTGCTGAACCCTCAAGGTATAAAGGTACTCGGTTTTGATATGCCTTATTGGACAGGCGAAGAGGCCTGTCTGCATTTGATGTCCGTAATCTCACCGCTTAGTGAAACCAAGTATCTTGTGCATCCGCCATTAATTCCTGCCCGCTTATGGAGTTTGCTGAAACAGTCCGATATTGAATTGGTTATCGCACCCGCTGATGAATTTGAAGCGTCGTTTGGGCTTAATCTTAATGTACTTCCGACATCACCGGACAACTGCATCATGATTGATGGTTTTCCAAAAACCCAGCAAGTTATGGAAGAAAATGGGGTCACTGTTAGCGTATTTAGTGGTGAGGCACTTTGTATGGCTTGTGAAGGTGGACCAACTTGTCTTACTAATCCTATTGTTCGGGGCTAGATTCTGTTTGTTAAGGGCGAGATTATCGCCCTTATCGCCATACAATTAACTAAACATGCCACCTCGGAACATCTTCAGCCAGTTACGGGCAACGCTTAGTGCGTTCTCCGTTGCATTTTCTCTGTGCTCAATGCTCTCCCTAACCCAAAGTCCGTCAAGCACGGCCATCAAACTCTGGCTGGCGATGGAAATATCATCAATAACTAAGCCATCTTCGTGGCTGATTTCGGTTAGCAGTTCACCAAGCAGTGTTTCGAGCTCACGGTTATTACGGGTATAAGCCTCTGCCATTTCAGGTGAGTTGGGAATCAAGCTCCAGAAAACCAGCCAAGCTCGCAAATAGGACGGGCTCATACACTCTTTAGCAAAGTTCTGTTGGAAGATAATGTCTAATTTATCGGCTGCAGTGTTAGGATTGTTTTCCAGTAGGGCGCTGATGGATTGCATAAACTCCTGTGACAAGACGTCATAGGCTTGTGTGATCAGCGCGTTCATTGAGCCGAAGTGATGGTTAACCATACCTTGGGATACGTTGGCTTCTTTGGTGATTTTTCTCACGGAAAGACCAGCATGACCCTCAGCCTCTAAACAGCGAATAGCACTTCTAACTAATAGATCTCGACGTTGATCCGGTTCACATCGGGAGAATTTTTTTTCTCTCATCGTTATTGTTCTTTTGGTTATATTAGCTGGGGAAAAACAGAGGGTCGGCTGACCCTCTGGGCAAATAGTATATTACTCTGGGGCAATGTTTGTTTGGAAATAGTTCATGGATAATTTGGTATAAGTATCGCTTTTTACCAAGGTATCAATGGCAGTACTGAATTTACCTTCAAGTGCAGTATCACCATGACGAACGGCTGCCGCTACACCTTCACCAAGGATGGGTTCATGCTTTACACCGCCGTAGTTCTCAAGTAGTGACTTGTTTTTTTCGTAGAAATCTACCGCTGGGATTGCGTCTGCCATCATAAAATCGATACGACCTGCCAGCAGATCAGCATTAACTTCATCTTGAGTGCCATACTCACGAATTTCTGCAAATTTGCCTACTTTCTCTTTTATATAAAAGGCAGAAATAGTGGACGTTTGTACACCGATAATCTTGCGTTTCAGTGTTTCTTTGTCGAAAGCGAATTTCTGATTTGGTAATCCAATAACGGCCGGTAGCGTGTTGTAATATGGCTTAGTAAAAAGGACTTTTTTCGCACGCTCTTCAGTCACAGACATCGAGGTAAAGATCACATCGATCTTTTTACTCAGTAGTGCCGGAATAATACCGTCCCATGCGATTTCTTTGATCTGGCAATCAAGCTTAGCTTCTTTACAGACTTCGCCCAGCAGATCGATTTCAAAACCTTCCCATGAGCCATCAGCATTTTTGCTCGACATCGGTGGGTAGGGTTCTGCGGCAATACCGACTTTGACGACATCGGCGGCAAAACTGGTGGTCGCGGTGAAAAGAAGTGAAAGTGTGATGAGTAACTTTTTCATAATATGTCTTCCTTGTTTTATGAATAACGATGTTTACGAATAACTATGCTTTACGAATAACTATCTTGTGGTTTAAGTTGCTTTTTACGGTTATTTGCCAGAACGGACAGCAGACCGCTCAGCGAAATGAATACCGCACCAATGATCAAAAAGGTGCTAGGTTGGTTCCCCCAAATAAAGTAGGAAAATAGAAATGCCCAGATAAGACCGGTGTACTCGATGGGAGCGAGCACTGTCGCTTCTGCGTGTTCAAAACTGGCGAATAAGAAGTATTGACCTGCGAGTCCAATAATACCGGTGAATACCATGACGCCAATGGTCGGTGGATCGAATGCGGTAAATGTCCACGGAAGCGAGAGACCTGTAAGTAGGACTGTCATAGTGTTTGCGGCAAATAACTGGACAAATACGGTGGATTGACCTGAAAGCTTGCGCAGCAAAATGTAGGTATAGGCCCAAAGTAGTGCAGAAAAAAGTGCAAAGAACACTGACATTACCTGATCTGTCCCCTCTGGACGAGAAGCAATAATCACCCCGACAAAACCAACTAAGACGCTGCTCCACTGCAATTTAGTGGGTCTTTCTTTGAGCAGTGCGACGGCGAGAATGACGACCATTATCGGTGCAGAGTAGTAAATGGTGGTCATCTGCGACAGACTTAAGCCAATGGCAGAAAGGTAATAGAATACCCATGCCATGGTGGCGATAAAGCTGCGCCATATCAGTGGTTTAAGTACAGGTGAATCTATGGTTTGCCTAATTAAGGCTTTACCACCAAAAGCAAAACCAACAAGCAGAGAGGTTAGGGCACGCCAAAAAAGTAACTCTGCGACGGTAAAATCTGCCACCATCCATTTCATTACGGCATCTTGCACCGAAAAAGTCGCATAGGCAGCAAAACAGAGCAGAATCCCTTTGCTGGTATTGTGGTAAGATGCTGATTGGGCTGAAGTTGTCATAATTTACCTACCCCTTTACCGGAATACGATCTTCAATGCGACGGAACGCAAATTCAATCAGAAGGGTCATCAGCAAGTAGATGATGGCAACCAAAAGCAGCGGTTTATAGACTTCAAAGGTAATTGAACGAATACGGTTTGCTGCGCCCAGTAGATCGACCACTGCGATGGTTGACGCGAGCGCTGTTGATTTGAGAAGTAGCACGGTTTCCCCTGCAAGTGTGGGAGTTAGCAGATAGATGGCACGCGGTAGTCGAACACGTAACAGCGCTTTGAATCCTGTCATACCGAATGCACGGGCAGCTTCTACTTCCCCCTTGGGGACAGAAAGCAGACCGCCGCGAATCACTTCACCTAAGTAGCCAGCAGTGGAAATGATCAACGCAAATGCGATATACCAGTACCCGTCTCTGAGGTAAGTCCACAAAAAGCTGGAACGAATTTCTGGCATTTGTGAAAACAATGCGCCAAGGCCGTAGTAATAAATGTAGATCTGAACCAGTAGCGGTGTCCCGCGAATGATGCTGGTAAACAAGAACGCCGGGTAAGCGATCAATTTTGAGGTCGACAAACGAGCCAGCGCCACCAAGATAGCGAATATAAATCCGAAGATTAATGAGATTATCAGTAGAGAGAGCGTTGCCGACAGTCCTTCCAGTAGCAGATCCGCGTATTCCATTATGATGTCCATGCTCGTGTCCTTAATGCTTTGGCTGCCAGCGGCGCAGGTGATTCTCAAGCAGTTTCAGTCCATAGCTTGAGATAAGGGTAATGATGTAATAGATCGCGGCTGCAGCGCCAAAGAAGATCAGATACTCTCGAGTAGAGCCACCGGCCTGCTTTGCTGTGTAGAGCAACTCGTTGGTGCCAACAACACTAATCAATGCACTGTCTTTGATGATGTAAACCCAGAGATTGGAAAGACCGGCGAGGGCGTTGGGTGCCATCATTGGCAGGGTTACACGCCAGAAAGTTTGAGCCCGAGACATACCGTAGGCATAGCTTGCTTCAATCTGTCCAATATTGACCGCTTTAATCGCACCACGGAAAATCTCAGAGGAATAAGCGCCCTGAACCAAACCAAGAACCACTATCGCAACGGGCATGCCAGCGACGTCCACATCACCGAAACCTAACATACCACTCAGCGCATTGATTAGGCTGCTACCTCCGTAAAACAGCAAAATGATCAGAAGTAACTCAGGGACTGCTCGACATACTGTGGTATAGGCGTTGGCCACCCTTTTTATCGGTTTTGGGGCATTCAGTTTGGCGAGGGCAGTGATAAGACCCACAAGAAGTCCAACCGCAAAGCCGCCAATGGAGATCTGCATGGTGATCCACGCGCCTTTCATAAGGGCTGGACCCCAGCCCCCTTCTCCAAATCCGAGTAGTTCGAAAGCTTCATTCATCACAACCTCCCTTAGCGCGTATGCTGCGCATTGATGAACTGACGGAACCGTTCACTTTGCGGGTTATGGAAGATTTCGTTTGGCGCGCCTTGTTCTTCGATAATACCTTGGTGCAGGAAGGCAACGTGAGAGGATACATCGCGGGCAAACGCCATTTCATGAGTCACCAGAATCATGGTTCTCCCTTCGTCCGCCAGTGAACGGATGACTTTAAGGACTTCGCCGACCAGTTCAGGGTCAAGTGCGGATGTCGGTTCATCAAACAGCATGGCTTTAGGCTCAACAGCAAGGGCTCGCGCAATGGCGACACGCTGTTGCTGACCACCGGATAGGAAGCTTGGGTACACGTCTTTTTTCTCAATCATACCGACCCGTTCGAGTAGCGCTTCCGCGCGAACCGTTGCTTCGGCTTTAGACTCGCCAAATACATGGATGGGAGCTTCAATTAGGTTTTCAAGTACGGTACGGTGAGGCCAGAGGTTGAAGTTCTGAAACACCATGCCAAGGTGCGAGCGAACATCAAGAAGTTGTCGTTGATCACGAACAAAGGGAATGCCTTTCTGGTCGATATCGGTTTCAATGCCTTGCCCATCAATATAAACCAGTCCCTGATTTGGGACTTCCAGCATGTTAATACAGCGAAGCAGGGTACTTTTGCCTGAACCAGAACCGCCGATAAGCGAGATGACTTCCCCTTCACGGGCACAAAGAGAAACCCCTTTCAGTACTTCATGGTCTCCGAACTGCTTGTGCAGATTAGTCACTTCAATGACTTTCTTCGGTTTTTCGTCTGCTGCTTCAGCAGTTGCCGTAGCTTTAGCCGATGGTAACGGGATATCTGGGTTTAACGGCTCAATATGAATGTTGCCTTCCAGCAAATTGATGACAAAGCTTTTGATACGAGCACAGGCCTCAGCCAAACGCTCTTCACCCAAGGTGAAAGAGAGACGAACAAACCCAGAGGCGCTTTCACCGAATGCTGCGGCATCGAGAGTGGAAACTTTGGCATGTTCAAACAGTGCCCAAGTGAACTGCTCTGTGGATAGGTTGAGTTGACGAATATCCAACAGGATGAACATTCCCGAGTCCGGTCTCAATAGCTTGATCGCTGGACAATCGGCTAATCCTTCTTCGACTACACTACGGCGTTTTCGATATAGCTCGACCATTTTAGGGGTGATGTCATCAGCATGATCCAGCGCAGTGATCGCTGCTTGCTGGATAAAGCCCGGCAGACCGTAAAACATATTTAGCACCAGTGGATCCATATGCTGAACCATGGTGGTATTGGCAATCATCCAGCCAGCACGCCATCCGGTCATTGCATGGGATTTGGATAGGCTGCTGATCACGACGGTTCGCTCAGCCATGCCTTCAAGTTCACGAATAGAGATGCACTCTTTTTCGAAGCTTAGTGTGCTGTACACTTCATCGGACACGACCCATAAATCGTATTCTTTGGCGATATCGGCCAAAGCTTGTAATTCATCCAAATCCATCACGCGTCCGGTTGGGTTGTTTGGATTTGCGAAGAAAATAGCTTTAGTTTTTGGGGTAACAGCATTGCGAAGAACGTCGGGATCAAGCCTGAAATAGTCATCTGCATTGGTTGGAATAGGTACCACGGTCGCCCCCGTGGCTTTCAGAGTCGCTTCGTAGGTTAGATAGGCTGGATCAAGCACCAGAACTTCATCCCCAGTGGTTAATAGACAAGCAGCAGCACAATAGAGACCATTTTGAGTACCGGGCAAAACCACCACGTTATCGTGCGTGATTGGATACTGAGTTGAAAGGTTAAATCGTTGCGCGATTTTTTTTCTGAGATCGATGCAACCAGCAGTATCTGTGTAGTGGGTATTGCCATCGTTAAGTGCTTGAATGGCGCTGTCACAAATAATATCGGGGGTTTTAAAGTCCGGGTCGCCCACGCTTAATACGATAACATCTTCTCCTGCTCTCATCGCATCCAGTGCTTGAAAGTGAATGTTCCATGCATCGCCACCCTGACTTTTTATTCGATCAACAAACGGTGAATAATCCAATGTAATACTCCATGTAGACCTAAAATTAAGGTCATTAAATATCCCTTTCTTTAAACGTTATAACGAAAACATACGATCGTTCAATAGTAAATTGTACGACCGTTCAATAATCACCATAAAGGTGCAGTTGAGGCATTTTGGGTATATGTGTTATTGTTTGTAAGCTGTTGAAATTAATTAAGAAATAAATTATTTATTTGATGTGTGAACCAGTTTTGTGCGAAAAATAATTTATAAAAATTTTTGGGTTAATTTATTTATTCTCGATTTTAGATATGCAAGTAGGCATATCTAAACTTTAGTTATAAAAATATTAGTGGTAACAGGTGTCCAAAGTTGATAAATATTAAATAAACAGGGAGTAAAAGGTAGGTTATTCGATGAATAAGATTGTTCCTCTCAAAAAAGATAATACTGGCAGTAACCATGAAGCGATACGATTGAGGCGACACTTTCACCAAAATCCAGAGACTGGCTTTACCGAATTCTGGACAACCAGTGAAATATGCGACTATTTGTCTGAACTGGGTTATGAGATTCACTATGGAAAAGATTTATACCGATCGACCTATCCTAGTATTCAACATATTTCTGAGGTAGCGCAAATAGATAAAAACAAGGTGGATAGCGCTTATCAGACTGCAAAAGCATCACTTCCAGAAAGCCCATGGTTGGCAGAAATGGAAGGGGGATTTACTGGTGTCATTGCGATTCTTGATTGTGTGGAGAAAGGACCGATAACGGGTTTTCGTTTCGACATTGATGGTTTGCCAGTTCAGGAATCGAGCGGCAGCGAGCATATCCCTTCTAGGGAGCAGTTTGCCTCTCGAAACAATAACATGCATGCCTGTGGGCATGATGGGCATACGGCGATAGGTCTTGCTTTGGCGAAGCAGATAGCGGATAACCGGAATCAATTATCTGGGCGTTTTGTTCTGGTGTTTCAACCATCAGAAGAAGGACCGTCTGGAGGAGAGGTCTTTGCCCGATTCGATATCTTTAAACAACTGGATTATTTGGTGCCACTGCATATCGGCATCATTGACGAACGAAAGATAGTATGTGGTTTATCATTTTTAAACGTGAGGAATTGCCGGGTGATATTCAGAGGTAAAAACGCCCATGCAGCAGTAAGTCCAGAGTTGGGTAGAAACGCTTTGCAAGCGGCCTGTACTGCGGTCACTAATCTTTACGGCATCTCGCGTCATCGAGAAGGAATGAGTCGGCTCAATGTTGGTCAAATGTGTTCTAATAATCCGACTAATATCATTTCTGATCATGCTGAATTTGAACTGGAAGTAAGAGGGGAGCAAAATAAAATTTCTCACTACTTGTTTGAGCGGGCAAACAGTATTATTCGTGGCGCTGCCGCTATGTATGATGTTGAGGTAGAGATCGAAGAACTTGGAGAATATGTCTGTGCCGATAACTCTGAAAAGAGTGTGTCACTGATGAAAAAGGCCGCCATCAATATCGGTTTGGATCAAGATGTTATTGTTGAGAGGAAATTGACCTCCGCCAGTGAAGATGCCACCTTTCTGATGAATGCAGTGAATGAAAATAATGGCTCGGCGAGTTACCTATGCCTCGGCTCACCAACCTATGGTGGTCATCATCATCCTAGTTTTGATTTTGATGAGGATATGCTGGTGTATGGTGTTGATATTCTTTTTGAATATATTCGTTGTAGCCAACCTAGCCACAATAACTCATTGAGTCACCAAGCTAAAACTGCGTAAATCCCTTCTATTTCAGAAGCTAAATGGCGACCATTGACGATCAATGTTGATGGTTGCCATCTTGGGTTTCTATTTCTACGCGAGCCATAAGGTTTTTGGCATTCTATCTATCGATGCTATGTCCTGAATATCGCGTCTATGTATCAAGTTTTTTATGATAGCGCTTACTTTTGTATATTGTCTGTTTGGCACTGATATTGAGCGATTTAATTCGTGATTAATAGGGGGTTTAGCTAGTCATTATGGCAACAGTTTAGCGGTAAAATAACGCTATTATGTCGGTAAAATAAAAGGAAATCAGCCAGTAATAACTGATAACACGGAATCAATAGAGCCTTGTAACTTCTGATTTCTTAATAGAATAAGTACTTACTAATCGATGTGGGTGTGATATTAACTTATTGAATTTAAAAGTATTTATTGTTTTTTTTACGGTGTAAAGCCTAGGGTTTGGAATTAATATAATCGACTAGATCGCAGTTTCCTTATTTAATTTCATCAAATTGCGAGACAAAAGCTAAGCTAGATCACTAACGGTGAATGATTTGGTGAGTTATCTGTGACTTGGTAGCAATAAATAGAACTATGGTGTTGTTCTAAAATTAAACAGTATCCATTATCACGTTAATGAAAGCGCTTTCAATTGTTGAGGCGATATATTGAGTTAATAGGGTGGGGTATGAATAAAAATGGCAAGTTTAGGCTATCTAATGTCGCTATGTGTGTAGCGTTGGGTCTGACATTAGTTGGGTGTAGTAGTGATGATGACGATACGGTAGTAACGACACCGTCACCTTCAGAAGAGTATGTTGCAGATCAAGGGTTTCATATTTCGCCAACACAAGGCGTATTTAGTGGCGAGGATGGTGAACAACCTCAATTTGTTGTTCCAACCAACGCCCAAACGCCCATTGTTACCTCTGATGTCGCGACACAAACGGACTCGACACGAAATGTGGTTCAGTTTACGACCGCTGATGACGCGGGTTTAGTGGCTGGCTTCGATGTGGGTAGTATCTCGATAGATAGTCTTCCAGAGGAATCTACGATTGAATTTGATTTACGTCTGGTCGGCGTCGCTTCAACGTCAGCGTCGATGACACAGTACAGCGATAGCGCAACCCAGTGGACTTTTTTGGTTGAAGGGCAGAATTCTAGTGGTGCTGATGTCACGTCTACAATTGATTTCGTATCAGAACCCACAGAAGAGTGGGGACATTTTGTTTTTACTAAATCCGAGCTGATCAACAACAATGCTGACATCACCAACATTGTGGCGATTAAGATGTATCCAAATAAAGATGCGACAGTTTACAACGTGGATAACGTGGCCATTTATCCAGAATACCGAGACTCGGAGGGACCTAAGTTAACCCTTATTGGTGGCGCATCAATTACCCAACTTAACTACCCTGATGCCGTCGATGTTTTTGAAGATCCGGGCTATTCTGTCACCGATAATCAGGATGATCCCACCGAAATTAACGTTAAGCAAACCTATGGTGATTTAGGTGAAGTGGATGCGGATAGCAACGGTACTTATCAGATTACTTATAGTGCGGTTGATACAACGGGTAACGTTGGAAAACCGGTTACGCGAACAGTGATTATTGAGGCGGCACCGGATGTTGAAAATGACGTCACGCCACCAGTGCTAACATTAAATGGTGCTGCTACTGTGCGTGTAGAGCTTGACGGAGAGTACGTTGAACTCGGTGCCACCGCGAACGATGATGTTGATGGTGAAATTACCGACATTACCATTACGAGTGATGTTGATGTACATACTGTCGGTGATTATACCGTGACTTACACGGCGACGGACAGCTCGGACAATACAGGTAAGGTAGAAAGAAGCGTCACGGTTTATCAACCTGTCGAGTCTGAAAACCTTGTTGTAAACGGCGACTTTTCTACCGAAATAGGTGAAGAATGGATTCTTGATCAAGGTGAAGGTAAGACTGAAATCGTCGACGGTCAGCTGGTCATTTCTGACTTTACACCAGGGGCAACATGGCAACCAAGATTGGTTCAATCCTCGGTAAGTTTAGAACAGGGACAAAGTTACGTTGCAACGTTTGATGCAAAAGCGGGTGAGGCTCGCAATATCGTATTGCAGATTGGAGAGTTGTTAACCGCTGATCCTTGGTATTTGCCTATCATGGACGACACCACTGTGGGACTGACTACTGAAATGGAATCATACAGTATTCAATTTACTGCCAGTGAAAATGCGGCAAATCCAGGGCACGTTATCTTTGCGGTCGGTGGCGGTGCGGCCACGCCTATTACTCTCGATAATATCTCCCTAGCGGCGGTCACGGCGGAAATGATTGCGCCCGAGATCACTTTAACTGGTAGCGCTGTGCGTATGGCGGTCGGTGATGAATATGTTGAACCGGGCTATTCAGCAACGGACAACGTAGATGGCGATTTGACCGCATCCGTTGTTGTCACAGGTGATGATTTTAGTACTTCAGAAGTGGGCACGCATACCGTGACATACACCGTAGAAGATTCTGATGGCAATGAAACGGTGGCAGAAAGAACGGTCTATGTCTTAGCGGCAGCAGATATCGATAACTTAATGATTAACGGTGATTTCTCTTCTGGTTTAGAGGGTTGGTTACTATTTGGCACTGATGCAGAAGTGATTGATGGCGCAGTCAAATACACCACAGGAGTGATTAAGAAAGAGCGCTTTGCCCAAGGTTCGATCGAGCCTGGTGATGAATTGGTTGTCTCCATGAAGCTAAAGGGTGCATTCACCGATGGCGGTGTATTTAAAGTTGGTCTTCACAGTGAGTCAGCGGAAGATTCGGGTCTACCTGCTGCGTCTCAATGGGCTGAGTATTGGTCAGTGAGTTCAGACTGGCAAACAGTAGAGATCCCTTGGACACTTGGAGAGAATGCCGATTCGATTTCTGTCGAATTACTGGTTACAGGTCCGACGGCACAAGAGGTCTATTTGGATGACATCACAGTAAAACACGCCACTTTTTAACCTGATATAAACCTAGCCTCTTGGCGACCTGCCAAGAGGCTAATTTTCTCGGCACTTATCTGTTAAGCCGTTAGTGACTTCCATGACCCGCCAAGCCCCCGCCACGACGATTTGCTCACTCGCGTTGAGCATAGAATCGTTATCTAAAATTAGTAATAATCTTCGTTTGCTTTAAAATTAAGGTGTATTTTGTTTAAAATATGCCTATTTGTATTTTTATAAGTGGTGATTAAGTGACAAGGCAAAAAATCACACAGCTGGTAAATGATCGCATTAAGCAAGATGGGATGCTTGAAACTGGGGTGAAGGGCGTGAGTCTTTTTAAAGTGACCAATGCTATCCCGTGTACGCCAGCAGTTTATGAACCCACGGTGATTGTCATCCTAAGTGGTCGCAAGGAAGCAATTTTAGACGGTGAGCGATTCATTTATGACAATAGTCGCTATATGTGTTGTACGGTTTCGTTACCGGTGGAAGCGGGGACACCTGACGCTTCTTCAGACGATCCGCTGCTGGGCGTTGCGATCTCATTGGATACCAAAGTGATGACCGAATTGGCGATTGAGATGGAAACCAGTGTCGGTGCGATCAAGCAACCGAAAGGGGGAGCTCAGCCACAGAGCTTGTCGCTGGCGAATTGGGATGATGGCTTTTCTGATGCGTTGCTACGTTTGCTTCAACTCGATAACGAAATGGATATCGCTATCTTAGGTGAGAGCCGACTGCGGGAACTATACTTTTCTGTGCTTAAAGGGGATGCCGGCATTTCAGCACGACGTGCCTTTGGTATTGGTAATGAGATAGCACGCGCAATCGAATATTTGTCCATGAATCTAGCCAAGAATGTCACGATTGATCAATTAGCCTCGTTGGTGAATATGAGCCGAGCTGTATTTCATCGCAAGTTTAAAGAAGCCACTCGAATGTCGCCGATTCAGTTTATGAAATCTATGCGCTTGAATAACGCTGCGATGAAGATAGCGGCGGGTATGAATGTCAACGAAGCGGCAATGGCGGTCGGTTATGTGAGTTCGTCTCAGTTTAGCCGCGAATTCAAGCGAATGTATGGTCAATCACCTAAGCAATGGAGTCAATCGGAAGCCTTGCTTGAGAACGTCGTTTAGTCCACCTTTTAAGTTAATGACCTGTTGTTGAGATAAATAGGCAATTTTTAGAGACGATATCGTCTAGTTTGTTGTGAGTGCGCGAGATAAGGTACATGACATAGCAAATAAAGCAGGTTATTCATCATGAGAAAGCGAATCTTGTCGATAGGAGCGAGCATGGTAGTTGCAGCAACATCATTGGCCAATGACATCAATAAAGAGTTATACCAATTGGAAAACACGGTACAAGATCACGAAGGCAATGTTTATCGCACCGTGACTATTGGCGATCAAGTTTGGATGGCTGAGGGGCTACGAGTGACTCAGTTCCAAGATGGCTCAAAGGTGAGTTCCGGCGCCATTCCTAAAGATGAACCGGAGAACCTGCTTAAGTACGGGCGATTGTATAACTGGCATGATGTTGCGGATGAGAGAAACTTGTGCCCTGAGGGATGGCGTGTAGCAACCGATGAAGATTGGAAACGTTTAGAGCGCACAATTGGGATGCCCGAAGAGGAACTTGATCAACAAGGTTGGCGTGGTGGCGACCAAGATTTGGGCGTGCAATTGAAAGAGGCGCAAGCGGATGGTCTATTCAAAAAATTCGACCCTGAAAAGATCAATAAACACCAATTTTTCGCTAGACCTGCTGGTGTAAAATGGAATGGTTTTTACATTACTCAAGGTGCTTATACTGAGTTTTGGACCGCAACCAGTGCAACCGACAGAAATGCGATTATTCGCACCTTGGCGTATTCTTGGTGGAATACGCATAAAGGGGAAATCCGCCGTGCGACCAGCTCTAAAGATTATATGTTTTCGGTGAGGTGTGTGAAGGTTTAGGCGCTAGGTGCTAGGTGCTAGGTGCTAGGTGCTAGGTGTGATACGACTCTAATTAAAGTAGACGAGATCCTAGATTCTAGGACCTAAAACCTAGTCCCTTTATTTTTCTATTCCGATACAAATAGGCATCTTTTAGCGACTAATTCGCCTTTTATGTTGTCTTGGTGAGATTTATAGTAATAATCATCAAGGCGTGGCAAGTTGAACAGGCGTTGTCATTGTCACGGTAATCGCACCAGTATCAGTAGGAATCAACATTATGACTATCAACAATCCATTTGGCCCTAAAGGTTGGACTCCAGAACGACTTCATTCGCTTGTAGGTAAAACCTATCTTATTACTGGTGCCAATACCGGTGCGGGGTTTCAAGCAACCAGGCTGCTGCTCGCTAAAGGGGCGCAGGTTGTTATGCTGAACCGCAATCCCGCCAAGTCTGAGGCAGCGATTGAGCAATTAAAGCAAGAGTTTGGCGAACAAGCGTTAGTGAGCTTTATACGCATGGACTTAGCCAGCCTAGAGTCGATTCGTGAAGCCGCCGCACAAGTGTTACAAACCGTACCAAAGATTGATGCCTTAATGTGCAATGGTGCCATTGCGCAGGTTGCCCAGCAACAATTCACCGTCGATGGATTTGAAAGCCAACTCGGGGTGAACCATTATGGTCACTTTCTGCTTTGTGGTTTGCTGTTTGACAGAATTGATGAATCAAACGGTCGTATTGTCGTTGTCTCAAGTGAGGGGCATAAAATGGGGCTGAGAACCATGCAGTTTGACGATATGAATTGGGATAAAAACTACCACCCCAACAAGGTATACAGCCAAAGTAAACTGGCACAGATGATGTTTGCTTATGAGTTACAAGACAAAATTCAAGCCGCGAATAAGCGTGTTCAAGTCTATGTTTGTCATCCGGGCGCTTCCAATACCTCGCTTATTCGCGATAGCGCCAGTCTAATGACCCGATTGAGTTGGGGACTGATGGTGAAAATCGGTTTAGCGCAGACGGCTGAGAAAGGGGCTTATCCTGAGGTTATGTGCGCTACAGAAGAAAACCTTAAGCAACGTGCCTACTACGGTCCGACTGGGTTGATGAATTTTGGCGGTCCAGTGGGTGAAGCCAAATTAGAGTCGTTCGTGTTGGACAAAGCGGTGCTGACCAAATTATGGACGCTTTCTGAACAACAAACGTCGATGCAGTGGTCATTGTAATTCCTGATGACCACTATACCCAAGTTACCGCAAGATGCAGAGTTCAGATCCTAGATGACTTTATATCAAGGAAAAGATGTGAGGGAATGGTCAATCCTATCAAGCATATTTTTATATACCTCAGCTCATGAAGCGACATTGCTTGTCGCTTCAATAGAGTGCTATGGGATAGCGTTTTAGTTAAACAATGCAAAAAGTAAAATAGATAGACACCATCAAGGTGTCTGGTATTGTATTTCTGAACCAAGCAATACTAATCACTCGTGCCCATCGGTATTCGCTAGAGCGCTACATAAAAGCCATCAAGTCGACGACAACACAGCCACTAAAAGACCTACTCGCTTCTGAGGTAAAGAAGTTAGATATAAACCTAGGCGTAATTAAAGCAGCAACTCTTCGCCACGACACGTTTCCATATTCATCCTCCTCAATGCAATATGCATTTTATCGCCAGCAATCAAGTTCGATTGGTGGACTACCAAGCTACAACATCAATCGTTGATAAGTGGCAAATTCCTTTGATTACCAATGATAAAGATGGGTATTTAGATAACCCAGACAGGTTGATTTGCCAAGCAGTAAGACTCTGGCGGTAGCGGACACTGTTACCGATCTTTTGCGGTGTCATCAAATGGCAATTGAAATAGTGTCATCGCATGTGCATCTATCACCCAACTCGCAATTAACGGGCTATTGACTAATAAAAATTCACACGCTTAACAGTTAGTCACTATATTTATAAAGGCGATTTATTTATAAAGGCGATTTATTTTTAAAAACGATCGAATTGCAACGGCGATTTAAGTGTAAAGGTTATTTGGAGAATAATATCCATGTCTGAAAAGAACAATCCGTCAGAGAGTGAAGTGACAGAACAGCAAAAGCAAGGTCAGCAAGCCAAGCCGGACAAAATAAAAAAGCTAACCAATTATATGTTGGGCATTGTGGCATTTATGCTGCTATTTAGTATTGTCTCAGACCGAATTATTCCATCAACGGATAACGCTAGGGTAAAAGGTTACGTTGTACCGATTAAACCGCAAGTTTCTGGACAGGTTCTTGATATCGTGGTTCAGCCAAATCAGTTAGTGAAACAGGGCGACGTATTAGCCCGGTTAAACCCAGCGGATTATGAAATTGCGGTGGCTCAAGCAGAACAGAACTTACAAATTGCGGGGCAAAATGTCGGCGCACAGACCGCCAGTATCTCCTCTGCGCAAGCTCGATTAACCAGTGCCAATGTTGAAAAAGAAGCGGTTGAACTGCAAACCAACCGGATTTTAAAAATGGCGGAGCGAGGAGTCGTGTCAAAAGCCGATGCCGATGATGCTAGAGCGAAACTTGCCGGAGCACGCGCCAATGTGCTTAATGCTCAAGCCGACCTTGAACGAACCAAGCAGCAATTGGGCGGAGACGGTGAAGATAACAGCCAGATCAAAGCCGCATTGCTGGCATTAGAGCAAGCGCAACTTAACCTTGAACGTACCGTGATCACGGCACCAACCGATGGTGGAGTGTCTAACTTTAGCCTGTCAGAAGGCTTTTATGCCTCGGCGGGACAACCTTTCATGACCTTTGTCTCGACAGGCAGCATTTGGATTGAAGCCTATTTCCGTGAAAACAGCCTAGGTAATGTAAAAGCGGGCGATGAGGTTGAAGTCGCGCTTGATTTTGCGCCGGGTAAGGTGATCAAAGGAAGAGTGACCAGCGTCGATTGGGGCGTGGACTGGGGACAGAGTAATCAAGCAGGTAAACTGGCGCAGGCGAACAGTCAAACGGGCTGGCTTCGTCAAACTCAGATGTTACCAATCTTGATTGAGTTCGAACATCAGCACACATCTGGTTTGCTTCGAATTGGCGGTCAAGCGGATGTGATTGTCTACACCAATGATAATGCGATTTTTAACGCGTTTGGCAAACTGTGGATCCGATTTGTGAGCTTTATGTCTTATGCCCGATAGTCAAAGCCTCAGTCCTGCCACACAAACCAAGATAATTCGCTATGCCGTAGCGGTCGGTTTGGCGGTATTTTTGGCCGCCTGGATCGATTGGCCACTGGCGTTTGTAGCGCCTGTGTTTACCGCTAAGTTTTTAGTGGATCGACCTAAGTTTAATCGAGAAACCGTGTATGAATTGATACTGGCGATGGTCGTGACCATCTTACTGGGGTTATTTCTCTCCACGGGAATTACCAAGTATCCGATCCCTTTGTTGATCCTTGTCGGTTTGATGATGATGTGGAGCTACTATTTATTCACCGACCCTAAATGGAACCTGTTTGCCACCATTCTTATTATCGCGGTATTGATGCTGCCGTTTATGGCGATTGCCGATCCCGGTGTTTCGGTATTTTTAGCGGTTGGGTTATCCAGTTCTGGTTTAGTGGCTGTCGCGATGTTTGCCCTAGTGCATATCTATTTTCCCGAGGAAGACAATCAGTTTACCGGATTTTCCGCATCACCGTTAACGTCTGGACAGCGATGGTATGCCTCACTTCGCGCCATGATTATTTCGTTTCCAGTGGTGTGCTTTTTCTTCATTTTTCAAATTTCTTCAGCATTGTTGACTATGATGTTTATTGCCCTGTTGTCGTTGATGATCACCAGTGAAAAATCAGTCAAGTTAAGCGCTTTTTTAATTGTGAGTAATCTGTTGGGGGGCGTTATCGCTATTGCGGCATTTTTAATATTGAGTTTGGTTCCGACCATCGCGTTTCACACTTTGTTTGTCGCGACGATTGCCCTGATTATTGGCAAGCAGATCTACACCCAACCTGCGAAAGCGCCGATCTATGCAACGGCCTTTAGCACCGTGTTGGTGTTACTTGGCAGTACTTTGATGAGCTCGGGAGATATCGACAGCAATATGTGGATACGAATCATCCAGCTTGCTGTGGTGAGTATTTATATGATTTTAGCGTCACTGTTTTTGGAAACACGAACTTGGTCTTTTTTACAAAAACAGTCACTGTGATTTTGGAAGAAACAAGAAACAAGAAACAAGAAACAAGAAACAAGAAAAAATTAGGAATGCAGTCCCATACCCATATAGAAGTCTTACCTAAACAAGGATAAGTTATGAAAAACGATGCCCAATTTTCCCGTAATGCGATCGATGCTTTTATCAAGATTGCCGCGATTTCTATTTTGGCGATGTGGTGTTTTGCTATCCTAAGACCTTTCATATTACTGATCGTGTGGGCGGGGATCATTGCTACGGCACTCTATCCCGTCGTGACGTGGCTTAATCGAAAGTTTTCTTTGTCGACTTCAAAGGGGAGCGGGTTGATTGCTTTGGTCGGGGTACTATTGCTATTGATTCCCTTGATATTGCTCTCCACCGGTATTTATTCGAGCACCACGGATGTATTCGCCCAATATCAACAAGGCACACTGACGATACCCAAGCCGAATACATCCGTTCAAGAATGGCCCTTAATTGGCGAAAAAGCCTATGCTGCGTTTTCACTCGCCGCCTCCAATCTTGAACTTGCCATGTCGAAATATAGCGAAGAAATCAAAGCCATTGCTGGCAAACTCGCGTCGTTACTGGGCTCGTTAGGCGGTGGCTTTGTCCAATTTATTATTTCGACCATCATCGCTGGCGTGTTTATGTCGAACGCGGAAAAATGTGAAAAAGGCTTTGAGATGGTGGCGACTCGATTAGCGGGTGACAGAGGTAAAGAGTTAACTCAGTTATGCAAAACCACCGTGAGAAGCGTGGTACAAGGGGTGATTGGCGTAGCCGTGATTCAATCCGTCGCAGCAGCGATAGGGCTTATGGTCGCTGGCGTTCCTGCCGCTGGGCTTTGGGCGTTCGCGGTTCTGTTGATGGCCATTGTTCAACTGCCCCCGATTCTGGCTTTATTGCCAGCGATAATTTACCTGTTTAGCGTGGATACCACTACCACCGCAGTACTGTTTTTGATTTGGTCACTGGTGGTCAGCGGCAGTGATGCCTTTTTGAAACCGATATTGCTAAGCCGTGGCTCTGATATTCCGATGCTGGTGATACTACTCGGTGCTTTAGGCGGAATGGCGATGTCAGGCATCGTGGGACTGTTTGTTGGTGCGGTTATTCTGGGCTTGAGTTACAAACTTCTCGTAGCTTGGCTGGAAGCGGTGAATACACAGGTTAAGGAATAAACCCAATGCAGACGATTTCATTAGTGCCGCGAGACACGGTAGAGTTTTTTGCCGACATGCTGCATGAGATCGACCATCAACCTTATGAGCTATTGCGAGCGGCAACGATTCCCAGTGATATTCACTTTAATCCCGATTACCAATATTTACCGGAATCTTGCCTGAAGAACTTTTTTGAGGTGCTAACCGCGCATCTTTGTCAACAGCGCCTCGCATGGATATTTTATCGAGCTTGTAAAGAGACCTGTGTACCAAGACTGATAGCTTTGATCACCGAGCGCTCAAGTTTGCAAGCGGCTTTACAGCAGTTTTGTACACAACTGCAGACTCAATCAACGGGCAGTCACTGTTATTTAAAGCAAGTAGCAGGCAAGTGGTGGTTTATCCGAGAGAAATCGGGTGAGGATGAAGCTTGGTTTAGAACCGCAGAGACGTTTGCCGTGATCTGTATGGCGGAACTGCTTAGGACATTGACACAAGATGACTGGTGCCCAAAAAGCATTGGTATACAAAGCGATGCGACTGACGCCTTATCGCAACTCCCTTTGTTGGCAAATGCTCAATTTTTTATTGGGCGCTCAGCGACAGTCGTCGAAATATCAACAGCCTTGGTATCTAAACCAGTGAGTCTTGCTACACCGTTTATTCACGTTGACCAAACCGCCACGCCCGACAATCCCATGAGTTTTGCAGAACAATTTCGTATGTCTATTACGCCTTATCTTTCTATGGGTAAGTTGCCGATTAAAATCGCCGCTGAAATATTGCGGCTTAACGTTAGAACTTTGCAACGTAGACTTAAGCAAGAAAACATCATCTATAAATCGTTCATTGAACATTTAGTGTTTGAGCAAGTTTGTCAGCGCTTGAAGCGAGGTGATGAGAGTATTACTCAGATCGCCAATCGTTATGGTTATTCTGACGCTGCTCATTTCTCGCGGTCATTTAAGCGAATTTATGGTGTGTCACCCTCGCAATATAGAAAAATGCCAGACTTAATCGGGAGGTAACAAAATTGTTCAACCGGCGATTCTTGTTAAAACGGCAATTTTTGCTTAAACGGCAGTGAATGTGGGTGTTTTGTGTTGTGTCACCTAATGGCAAGTAAGCTGAGGTGATTGAGCCTACAATAGCGTCATCTTGTTGAGTTATTCCATTATCATCATAGCGGAGAGTAAAATACATGAGCACATCAGAGAAAGTTTACGGTTTTAACACACCACAACGTCTATTTGTTGGTTATACATTGGCGGTGTTGGTCGATTTGACTGTACTTAATCTATATAACGAGTTCTGGAGTTATGTCACTATCAGTTCTTTCTCGGTGTCGCTAATGGCGGCGATCTTGCTGCAGTTGTTACTCAAATTATCAATCAACCTTGAGCATAGAGTCGCGGCGTATTTTAAGACCAAGCCCGGTAAAGCCCCTAAGGTGTATCGCGCTATTATTACTTACATTATCTTGGTCGGTTCTAAGTTTGTGATGTTGGAAGCCATTAATATCGCTTTCGGGGATTTAGTGCAATTTACCGGTCCAATTCACGGTGTGGTCGCTTTCTTTAGTGTTGTGATTACTATATTGGTGGCTGAGGTGATTATCTCTAAGATTTATTTCAAGCTAGGTGACAAATAATACGCTACTGACGCTGAGTTTACTGAATGGTCGTTCCAAATAGGGGACGACCATTTTTATTTCTACAGTGCATAAACGTCACTTTAGCGACAAGAGGGGTTTTCCCTGTTGCAAGGCTGATAGCAGTAAGGTGTTGATATGGCGCTAAAAGCTTAGCCTTCACTTTCTGCAAGCGTTTACTAAGTGAGGCTATGATGTAACTATCGGCGAATACGCTGTCCACGCTCCCGTGGCGAGTCTTGCTCTCACTGAAATTCGGTCTGTTTAACTTCGTCTAATTGAGCTAAAAAAGCCAAATTTAGGTCAATATCGTGTAATTTTGCCGATTGAAATTATTGGTCTTATCGCTTGGGATTATATCTTTCTCGCAACAAACGTAGACGTTTGTCACAGTTCTAAAAGATAGATCGTTATTAAATCGGGCGATTCTATTTTGTGTGAGCGCTTTCTATTTTTTGCTTATTGCCTAAGCATATTTCTGTACAGAGTTTTATCTCAATAATATATTAATTTTGAAAGACGTATCGAGGTGATGGAACTTCTGAACGTGAAACAAAAAATTTTACACTGCAATGAAAGCGCTTACATTGTGAAGAAAAATCGCAGATTTGCTCAATGAAAGCTCCCACAAGGTGCAACATGGATAAAAAATTTAAACTCCTCTCTACAGCCGCACTACTGACGTCGATATCAACCCCTTCACTAGCGGGTTGGGAGGTTCAGTGGATTGATAAATTTGAGGGTTCGGGTGTCGATTGGGACAATTGGACCGCGCAAACAGAGGCAAACTACAACAACGAGCTTCAGTGCTATACCGATGATGACTCCTCTGATAATCGTAACTATGAAGTGTCTGATGGCACGCTAAAAATCATCGCGCGTAAGAATGAAACGTCCACATATTGCAGTACGGTTGGTGAGTATAAAACTTGGACCTCAGGTCGACTCAATACCAAAGATAAGCAAGAGTTTCTTTATGGGCGCATTGAATCCAGAATTCGTTTTCACGATTTAGATGCGGGGACATGGCCGGCATTTTGGATGCTAGAAAACCGGATAAATCAACAACCTATCGCCAATGACGATGATTTTGCTTCTTGGCCAAACTTTGGTGCTGGTGAGATCGACATTTGGGAGTGGTTCGCGAACGAACCTGATCTTTATATTACCAACTTTTTTAATAATTCCACCTTTTCTGGCAGCGACACCGGCGCTTGTGGTAGCAAAATTGTTTACAACTATCCGAATGGTTCACAGGATGTGCTTGATTGGCATGTTTACGCTATGGAGTGGGAGCAAGACCAGATCGATTTTTATATTGATGATGTTAAGGTCGCTACGCAAGATATGAGTGGTTGTACTCAGTATCAAGAAGATATGTTTGTGCTTATTAACTTGGCGATGGGTGGCAACTTGGGCGGTGACGTCGATGCCAACCTTACCAAGGCAACCCTTGAAATTGATTATGTTGCGCACTGTAAAGAAAGCGCTTCCAGTGATTCTAGTTACTGTAATGAAGAAGCACCACTGGGTGAAGACGGTACCGACCCTGATCCTCAACCAGAGATTGAAAACGCCTATATCGCTTATTCCGGAGAAGACGACACATTTGGTATGACTTACTGGGGTGATACATGGGGGACAGGCACGTCTATCACACAACTTTCAGAGACTTACGAAAAGAGTTACGAATTGACTCCGGGTACAGGTTGGGGCGCGTCTTGGGCTGTAATGGCTTGGGGTAATGATGTGGCTGACAGTATCGATATCTCCGACTACTCAGTGGCTAAGTTCAAAGTGAAATCTGGCAGTTATGACAGTGTGAAAGTCTCGGTACAAAACGGCAATGATTCTGATACTTCAGAAAGTGTCTATCAACTGGCTAATGGGACTGACTTAGGTAATGGCTGGGTCGAAATTTCAGCTTCGCTACCAAAATTCACGGGTATGACTTGGTTAGGCTTGATGTTTGAAGGCACGGCTACGGTTCAGATCGCAGATGTTTACTTATTAGGTTCGACAGATGGTGATGAAGACGGTGGCGGTGATGACGGCGGTGGCGACGATGGCACACCGGAAGAAGACAAAGTACCCAGCGGTGTAAGCAGTGGCGGTAGCCTCAACGTTTTTGTGCTGTTACTGATGGCAATGTTAGTAATAGCGAGAGCAAAAAAGCAGTCAATCATCAGACGCCTGTAATGAATAGGCGATGATAGATCAGCTGTAAAAATAAAAGTAACCGCTTTCTATTTGTTGAGGTAAGGATTTCTTGGGGCCTCTGCAAAATATTAGAAAGAATTAGTGAGACAAAAGGTTAATTCTATAAGGACTTAAATCAATGAAACATAGAAGAACTCTCATTTCAGCCATGGTTGCCAGCGCTTTGTTGGTAGGGTGTGGAGATGATCCAAACAGTGATAATGATGGCGGTGGTACTAATCCACCGGGCAGCAGCATGTATACACTGTCTGTGACAGTGGTGGATGAGATCAGTAACAACAAGGTAGAAGGTGCCGATGTCATTATTGATGGTGAAACGGTCACCACGGATAGTGATGGTCTTGCTGAATTTGAATTGGCTTCGGGTACCTATAACGTCGAAGTTGATGAAGCTGAAGGTTATTTTAACGAATACGCCAGCGTTACTGTTTCCGGCGATAAATCAGTAACATACGAACTCGAAGAGTATGATGAATCGGAAGCTGAAGGCGCAACGGCATCCATTGCAGCATCGGACAATGGTGACGCATTGAGCTTTGCTTATCCTGAAGATACTTGGGGATCAGGCTCAGCGATTGCTGCGGGATCGGATAGTAACTATTCTTCGCTGTTTGAGGTTACCAGTGGCAGTGATTGGGGTGCTGACAACGCGGCTATCGCTTGGGGTAATGAAGCCAGTGATACCATTAATATCAGTCAGTACACGCATGTTTCATTTAAGGTAAATCCGGATTCGTTTACGGAAGACCTTTCTACTATGGCAATCACTTCTAGTGCTGTTGTGACCGTGTCGATTCAAAGTGCAACAGAAGAGACTGTCGAAGCTGATTATCCACTTTCATCAGGTACTGAACTTGAAGATGGTTGGATTGAAATGGATATCGCATTACCAGATTTTCAAGATATGACTTGGCTTGGTCTGATATTCCCTGGTAATGGCACCATCAAAATCACGGATGTTTACTTTGTTGAAGAGCGTGAAGGGACACCGGATGACGACGATGTTGTTGAGCCGGATCCCGATCCAGACCCAACACCGGATCCTGATCCAGAGGTAGGTGAACCTTCAGTACCGAGTGACAATGACGCATTCATTGCTTATTCAGGGCAAGAAGACACGTTTACGATGGGTTATTGGGGTGACACTTGGGGTTCTGGTACCACTTATACAGAACTTACAGATGCCGACTATGAAAAAGCGTTTGACTTAACGCCAGGAACGGGTTGGGGCGCAAGCTTTGCGGTATTGGCTTGGGGTAATGATGACCAAGACGAAGTGGATGTTGACTCGATTGATATTTCTGATTACACCCATGCTCGCTTCAAAGTGAAAGCGGAATCGGCAGAAACCGTTGAAGTCTCAGTGCAAACCATTGGGGCAGAGTCTAAGCTGGAATACTCTCTATCAGACGGCACCACGCTAGCGAATGATTGGGTAGAGATGGAAGTGGCTTTACCGGGTTACACTGAAATGACGTGGTTTGGCGTGAGTTTCTCGACTGAAGAAACGGTGCAGCTAGCGGATGTCTATTTTGTGGCTGGGGAAGAAGATACGACGCCACCAGAAGTGACAGAACCAGCGACGCCAGCACCAACTCCAGCTGACTATGGTGATGACGAGGTATTCTCTTTCTATAGTGATGCATACACTTCTGATGGCACGATTGTTAACTGGTCAGAAGATTGGTGGAATGCACCTACCTACAGCGAAAATAGCGTTGATGGTGATAACATCGCGAGCTTTGAAGTGATTGCTGATGGTGGTACAAGCGGCATCGTACTTGAGCAAGCGGATGTGTCAGCTTACAAAGATTGGAACTTTGATCTCTATGTCGAAGAAGGCGCAACTACAGTTGAGTTGAAGCTAGTGTCTGTAACGGGTGAAGCTCGCTACACAATCACTCCACCGATTACCGGTGAGTGGACCAGTTATCGCCTATCTATGGCCAATGATCTCACTCAAGGGGATACTGCGTTAAATACCACTCAATTAGAGAAAATTGGTATTCAAGTTTGGGGTGAAGTCGGTAAGTCAGTCCATCTTGATAACATTTACTTCTCGGGCGAATCAAGCTCGTTTGAATTGAGTGTGACAGTGGTCGATAGCAATGGTGCGCCAATTGCAGGAGCGATGGTTTCTGTGGGCGATAATTCGACAACGACTGATGCAAGTGGTATTGCGACGCTAACTCTGACGGAAGGTGACCAAACGGTCATGGTTACTGCGGACGGATATGGTTCGGCATCGTTTACTGAAACCGTCGATGCTGATGTCAGTACCGATATTACACTTGATGCGCTTGAAGCTGCGCCAACCACGGCTGCGACCGATCCAACGGTTGATGATAGCACGGCTTATGCGCTTTACAGTGATGCCTTAGCCGTTGATCGCGCACCATCGAACTTTGTTGAAAACTGGTGGAATGCGCCTGATTTCTCGGAGGTAACGATTGCGGGTAACAACACGATTCAGTATCAGATTATCTCTGGTGGCGAAGAGGGTGGTGTTGCTGGTATTAGTTTTGGTAACCCAACCAACGACGGGTCTTATGTGGATGGTTCTACATTCAGCAAGCTTCACATTGACGGCTATGCAACAGCAGGTATCCGTTTAATCAAGCTGCAAGTTGTCTCTTCTGGTGGTGCTTATGTCGTTGAGTTTACGCCAACGACAGGTGAGTGGACTGATCTTGAGATTGACCTATCCGCAGCGGGTGAGAACTTTACACCGTCTGAGCTGCAACAAATTGGTGTACAGCTTTGGGGCACAAGTTCAGATAGTTTGTATGTAGATAATATTTACTTCTACTGATCGCAGACCAAGGCAATATGTGATTGACTAAACAATCACTAAACACTTGTTATTCAAACGGCTAATTCATTGAATTAGCCGTTTTTTTGTCTGGTAAGAAAATGGTCAGGGTCCTTTATGACGATGATACCCGCGCCATTAGCAGTCATCTTCGCCACTCGTAGTCGCTCGCACCATTAGCAATCATCCGCGTCATTCACAGTTGTCCACGTCATTCACAGTTGTCCACGTCACTCGCGGCCGTTCGCGCCACTCGCGGCCGTTCGCGCCACTCGCGGCCGTTCGCGCCACTCGCGGCCGTTCGCGCCACTCGCGGCCGTTCGCGCCACTCGCGGCCGTTCGCGCCACTCGCGGCCGTTCGCGCCACTCGCGGCCGTTCGCGCCACTCGCGGCCGTTCGCGCCACTCGCGGCCGTTCGCGCCACTCGCGGCCGTTCGCGCCACTCGCGGCCGTTCGCGCCACTCGCGGCCGTTCGCGCCACTCGCGGCCGTTCGCGCCACTCGCGGCCGTTCGCGCCACTTGCGGTCGTTCGCGCCACTCGCAGTTGTCCGCGTCATTCACAGTTGTCCGCGTCATTCACAGTTGTCCACGTCACTCGCAGTCGTTCGCGTCATTCACAGTTGTCTCCGCCATTCGCACTTATCCCCACTATCCAAATCATCCCAACCCCCTTCGGTCATCCCTTCGAAGGAAGGGATCTTATCACCGCGAGTACAGGTCTAAACGAAATCACCATAGCCTTAGTAGGTGCTAGGTCATCGCTAATTGTGAGGGGTCGCTGTAGTTTGAACTTTATTGGTGGCTATGTGTTGAGAGTAAGGTGCTATGCACAGCTCACAACCTTTGTCTGTTGTTTGAGATGCGTGACCGTTATCTGGGATGAAAGGCAGTAAAAAGGGCAGCGAGGCTGCCCTTGATGATTGGTGGGATAATCGAAAGGATTACTTAGAGAAGTTTAAATCAGTCACATACAGGGTATCGCCGCTGTTTCCGCCTGATGCGAAGATAGCTAGCTGATTAATGGTACTGGTATTCAATCCAAGTTGGCTAATATCGTAGCTAAACGTTGCCCAATCTGTTGAGACACCCTCTAAGGTGATCTCTTTTGATGCGCCTTGTGCAGTACCGACAAACAGCGTGACCTTTTCAAAGGCACCTACCGTCGCGACCGATAAGTTCAGTGTGTGATAGACAGTCGTATCAAAATCGAACTGCTGAATTTCACCGTACATATCACCACTAATGGCTAGAACAGCACCCCAACCATCAGACTTAGTCATTTCCCACGAATTTTTGCTGCTGTAAGTGGTGTCAATCACAATACCTGTGTTGGTAGACCACTCATTAAATGATGCGTTACCTACATTTAGGTGAGCACTGTCATCAAATGTCATGTCTGACTCATCAATAGTCTCGGTAGCACTGATCATAGTGAATGCATCACCGTAGTCATTGAAGTCTGTCTCGCTCTCATAGCCAGAATCGTAGGCATAGAAGTCAGTGACATACAGCGTTTGACCGGTTTCAGCGGCGTCAGTATGGGAACCAAAAACAGCGATTTGATTGATGTTGGCAAGATCAACACCCACAGCGGCAAGGTTGATATCAATCGTGTTCCATTCGCTTGGCTCTGCTAGGCTAAATGCGACTTCTTGTGACGACTCGTTCTCACCATTCTTAGCCACGAAAGAAACTGCGTATTTGCTGTAGTTACCTTGTGAAGCGACTTTAAGCGTTATATTGGTGTATTCAGAGAGATCAACATCAAGGTTGTCGATAGTGCTGCCGTCGGAAATATCGCCTTGCAGTGCAATAACGCTTCCCCAACCACCATTACCAACCATTTGCCATGCAGAGGTGTCGAGATAGGTTGCATCCATGTCTAGGATAGTACCTGTGCTCCACTCACCAAAGATAACGTTGCCAGCACTGGAGGAATCATCGCCGTCTACGACTAAATCAGAAGGCATTGCGCTATCTGAATGAACGAAGACGTATTCATTCTCAGTATTGGAATCGTAAGACTTATCGAACTCTTTGGTGAACTGGAAGTCAGTGACATAGAAGCTTGATTGGTCTGTGGTATCGGTCATACCCATCACGGCGACATGGTCGATGCTCGATAGGCTTAAACCAAGATCATCAATATCAACACGTACGTCTTGCCATGTGGTGACGTCGCTATCATTGACTGGCAGAGCGTATTCTTTTGCCACGCCGTCGCCAGACACGACTAACTTATAGCCACCGCTAAAGCTGCCTTCTGTGGCAATCGCTAGGTCAAGATAATTGAAGTGGCTAAAGTCGCCCTCAAGACCATTGGCGTACACCAACACAGCGCCCCAGCTACCAATGCCGCCAGAGGTAATTTGCCACGCTTTTTTACCGTTAAAATCCACATCGCCTTGCAAGACTGTGCCGGTATCCCACGTCTGTATGGTGGAATCGCTAAAGGTAACATCGGTGGCTTCGGTGTCGGAGTAGATAACGAAAGCGTCGGTTTCTGTACCCGGATCGCCGCCATCGTCGCCGTTGCCGTCTGAATCTGCAATGTAGACGTCAACAAGGTCTACCGATGTCGCTTCAGGGAACATCAAGCCAACCCAAGTTAGATTGGAGTAGCCAGGGAAAGAGACTTCCATCTCGGTCCAGCCATTACCCAGAGAGGTACCATCAGAGATTGAATAGGTTTGTTCGTAGTTAGATGACGAACCGACACTGGCAATCGACACCGTGATCTCGTCAATTGAGTCGCCTTTAACTTTAAATCGAGCGACATCAAGACCCGATGCATCGATGGCGTCAGCGTCTTCGTTGCCCCAAGCAACGACCGCGTTATTGGTTCCCCAATCGCTACCATAATTGATGCGCAGTACTTCACCATAGTCGCTATCCGACACGGGTTCTATGGTGCTGCCACTTCCCCAGGTATCGCCCCAATGAGCAAAAGATACATTAGACTCTTGCTCAGAGTGATAGATGTAGATTGAACTGACCGGAGTTGATGGGTCAGTGGGTGTGGTGTCATCGGTTTCGTTTGGATCGTCACCGCATGCAGTCAACAATACTGTCAGTGCTGCGGTAGAAATAAAATTCAGAGCTTTCATCCGTCATCTCCGTAATGTCTAAAAAGTAAAAAACAAAATGTAATCGCTTTCTTTTATATTCGTGGAGTACGGGCTATCGGGTCAACGCTAAAATTGTATACCTGCAATTGACGTCACAGTAATGATAGAGACTCGATATTGAAGGGTGAATTGCGTTGGATTTATCGAACTACCTCAGCATAGAAAATTGGCGCTTCAGTGAGTTGACTAATGGTCTATTATTAGCCGTATTATGTTAATGTTTTGATTTAAAGTCACATTGTCAATAATTCCACGTGGCTTTTAGCCTGTAAATAATTGAGGAAGCCAAACGTTTTTTAAGTGAAAACTCAGCGTGTAGTGATATAAAACGGTTTGAATATTGATGTATCGTAATGTGGGGTTGGGTAGTAATAAAGTGAGATATTAAGCGTTTAGAGAGCCAACAGTTGCCGATTTTCATCTGATTATCTTTGTGAAATCGCTTACATTAATCTTGGGGTTATCTTTGGACGTCGGAGTTAATAGTGATTGATAGCAGTTTATTCTGCCTAAAGCCGTTTTATTGCTGCTTAGGGTACTCTGTAAAAAGTGAAATGCGATCTGCGAAAAATAAAGTACGAAAAATTATCGACGAAAGGTAAGGTGCAAATGTAATAAAGCCCGCCGATGACAAGAAGGTCAACGGCGGGCGGGCTTTAGTTAGCTTAGAACTTAAAGCGTTCGATCTGCCCATGTAACTGATCGGCGACTTCGATCAGTTCAAGAGTGGCATGCTCAAGATGGTTAGCATCTTTTGATAAATGCTCTGCATTGGTTTTTAGACGCTGCATATCATTGGTGACCGTGTGAGTGATGTTAGCTTGTTCTTCTGTCGCACTTGCAACTGCGTAGAATTGGTCATGGATGCTATCCATCACCTGCGCAATATCTTCCAGAGCATTACTGGTTTGTTCAGCGGAACGAATGGTCTCTGTCACCTTGCTTTTGCTGTTTTGCGTCGATAAATAAGACGCTTCCGCCTTCTGTTGCAATTCAGCAATGATGGTTTCAATTTCGGTGGTGGAGTCATGAGTTCGGCTCGCCAAAGTGCGAACCTCATCGGCGACGACAGCAAAGCCTCGACCCGAATCACCGGCACGTGCAGCCTCGATTGCAGCGTTCAGCGCTAACAGGTTAGTCTGTTCCGCAATGCTTTTAATCACATCGAGTACACTGCCAATATTGTCACTGGCGACTTTCAATGCCGACGCTTCCGTTGCTGTCTGCTCTAATGTTTCGACTAGGGAGCCGATACTGGCAATGTTTTTGTCGATAGATTGACGGCTATGGCTAGACACTTGTTGTGCCTTTTGTGTTTGCTCTACCGTGAGCTCAGTGATATTGGCAATCTCCTTGGTTGCAATATCCACTTGATTAACATTGTTTACGGACAATTCAGTTAGCTGAAATTGATTGTCGGCACTTTCAATGGTGCTGTCTTTGGTAACCCGTACTTTTTCTGAAACTTGGCTGAGTTGCTCTGTTGCTTTTGCAACGTCGGTGACAATACTCTGGATAGTGGCAACAAAGCTGTTGAAGTTTTTACCTAAATCACCAATTTCATCTTTCGATTGGCAAGGAGCGCGTGAGGTAAGATCACCTCCGCCAGTGGCAATTTCTCTTAGTACATTGTTTAGATGGTCAAGGGGCTTAATGACAATCGTGCGGATTAATAGGTAGATGGCTAAAGCGAGCAGTACGATATATTGAATGGTATCGCCAATGGCAGAAAAAATAGCCGAATTGATTTTGTCCGCCATCACTTGATGAGAAAAGCCAACAGCAATAGAACCGATAGGCTGGTCATTCCATGCTAGTTCTATCGTTTCGACCTCGTCTGCTACCACATTCATCGGTGTCGATAGGGGAATAGCGCGCTGATCGACAACATTGATGTAAGCGATAATGGGGTTGGAAGAAAAAGCGCTAATAATAGACTCGATCATCTGTTTGTCGATCACAAAAACCGGCTCATTAAACACAATCGCCATTTGCTGTTGCAGTGCGATTTTCTCAGCCTCAAACTCATTATGTAGACTGTCTTGGGTGTTGATGAGTTTAGTGGTATTGATGATGGCACTCACCGCAATAACGACAATAACGAGCATCGTAATAATTTTACTGGTAATAGTTCTAAACATTATTAATACCTATCGGTTAGTGGATTGAACCAGAAACGGTCGGGGAGTGATTGAGTTTTGGTGGATAAATCGTTGTTGTGTAAATCGAAGATGGTGCGCGTATTTAGGTTGGCTTGCTTTAAAGCGTTATTGACTTCTGGATTGGCAAAGAAGAGTTTTGCAAAGGTTCCATCGTCGATCATTTCATCAAAAATCGCGCTGAGATGTTGAGCCAATGCTTCGTTTTCCCGACTCACAAAAAAGAAAGAAGGCATTTTATAACGGAATAATACATGCTTATCGACCGCCAAGTTGTACTCGGGGTAGCGTTCCGCTTCTGCATATGCTTCAAAGGTACCGCGAGGGAAGTAATGACAGCGGTCAGCTTCCAACATGGCAAAGAGATTGTGGTACTTCATGCTCTTTGCGACCACAATCCCATTTTCTTCCAAAATAAAGGTATCCGACCAAATTTTCCCCTGGCATGGAATATAGTTTTTCATCTCAGGAAAGGTGCGGACTTGAGCGAGAATATCTTGTTTATCTTGTTCAACCAGTGCGATGCGCATGCCTAATAAACCACGGTATATTGGGAAGTACAGCGCGGTCATTTCTTGCTCGTAATCACTGGTGGTTCCGAGCCAAACAATATCTAAAGCACCCGTTTTGACATCGGCAATGAGCTTGTTAGTTGCAGGCTCGGGATCATCGCCATAAGCGTATTCTAATTCAGAGTAGATCGGACTGCGTCGCACCGCCTCTGATAACAGGTTAACGGCCAATTTACTCTCATCAATACCGGTTTGAATGCGTAACGGCTTAGCAAATCCCGGACTGCACAGCGAAAGCAGAACACCCGCGAGAAGACAATGTTTTCGGAACATGTGTATTATCCTTTTACAACAGCGTGTTAAATACAACTATGTGTTGAATCCAAATATGTGTTAAATCCAGCAGCGCATTAAATATAAAATGTGTTAAGTATAAAAATGTGTTAAAGCTTGCTCCAATTACTCTCCCCAAGAGAGTGAGGCACTATACATTTATGCGCTGGCTTTATGCGCTGGATTCATAGGCGATAGCTTTGTATGGCAATCGCTTTTTTTGTCATCGCTTTTGCTGCGATAGTTTTCCATCCAATGGCTTTGATACAGTGTCTGAAATCTAACAAGCGAAACAGCGTACGATTATATAGTGAGAACGATGTATTGAATGTGATCTACTTTAAATTAATGAAAGCGCTTACAAAATAGGTGAAGTAAGCAGCACAATGGTGACTTGTCAGCGCTAGGTTCGGAATTGTTGACGATAATTTCTTGGATTGACTAGGAATTTCTGCTTAAAGCACTTAGAGAAGTAGTTGCTGTCCGAATACCCGCAACGTTCGGCAATGTCTTGAATCGTCGCTTTTTTTTCTCCGCATAATAGTTGACGCGCAAACTCTAATTGCATGTCTCTTAAATAGTGGTTGGGTGAGGTATTGAGAAATTGTCGAAAAAGGCGTTCGAGTTGACGTTTACTGATATAAGCCGCTTGTGCAATTTTGCTGCTAGTAATGCTGGTGTCAGCAAAGTTTTGCTCGACAAAAACCAGAGCGCGACTTAGCGCGAGCGTGGTTTGTGGAAGCTCCTCATTTTGTTGTTGGTACAGGCGAACAAGGGAGATCACTAACTGCTGCAATAAACTCGTCAGCATGACATCAAAGCCACTATTCGCAGCAAGGTATTCATGTTTAATTTGTGCCATTAACTCAAGGATTGAAGCGAGTTGTGATGGGCTTAAGGTGAGCATGGCTCGATATTCAGCAGACTGTCGTGCGATAGGGTCGACCTTGAACATCGCTTGATAACCGGGCTGCTGGCGCATGGACAGGGTCTCAAAAAAAGGCGTATCGGCATCAAACATTAGGTTGATAATTTTAAGCTCATCCACACTGGTAAAGCTGTGTTCTACATCGCCTTTGATAACAAAAACATCGCCGCCATTGAGCGAATATTCATGCTTGGCCACGGTGTGGGTTCCGCTACCACTCACCACTAAAAACAGTTCGGCGAAATCGTGTTTGTGTAACGCAAAGTCGCATTGATGATGTCCATCAACATACGCAAACTTCAATTGATTATATCTTTGATGTGACTTGAGTTGGTAAGTGATGCTCATGTCGCAAACTTCCTTATTAATGTCGCAATATTAGTAGAATGCCGTAACTTTGAAGAATACTATTCAAAAATATTAAAATAAAGCGCTTTCACGAAGGTGTTGTCTGCAATTTGAACTAAAGCCAAATAGGCGTTAGCACAACAGCGTGACAGTGGTTTTGATTGAATTTGTTTTGGCACCCAAGTCTTTGGCATCTATCGACAAATAGAGAAGTGAGCAACGTAAGTGATAAGGGACGATTCCCTTTGGAATACGTGGGTATTTTCTCGATTAGATGGTATCGACTGTTACTTATGGTCTCTCAATATATGGATTTAAAGCAGATGAGCGAGGCACAAAACTCCTTAGTTGTCATTAGTCGTCAAGCGGCTAGAGAAGGAATTGTGCTGTTACAGAACCGTGATCAGATTCTTCCTGTAACCAGTGACGATAAATTAGCGTTGTTTGGACGTTGTCAAATTGATACTTATCGCAGTGGCACCGGATCGGGCGGGGCTGTGAATGTTAACTATGCCGTGAATGCCGTTGACGGTTTGCGAGCGAATGCCTCGGTAGCGGTTGATGAAGAATTGGCGACTCTGTATCACGACTGGGTAGCAAAACATCCTTTTGATGACGGCGGTGGCGGTTGGGCGTCCGAGCCTTGGTTTCAACACGAGATGCCGCTGGATGATTTGACCGTCCAACAAGCCGCTTTGCGCGCCAACAAAGCGGTGGTATTTATTGGTCGTACCGCGGGAGAGGACCAAGATAATGCCGATCAACCAGGCAGTTATCGCTTGACTGACTTGGAACTGGCAATGTTAAGTCAAGTTACCCATCATTTTGAACAGGTGGTCGTGGTTCTTAATACCACGAACATCATGGACATGAGTTGGCTAACCACGTTAGACAATAGCAATTCGATTAAAGCGGTACTTTACTCTTGGGCTGCCGGAATGGAGGGTGGGCACGCTTTGGCTGACATTCTCTCTGGAGACTTTTCTCCAAGTGGTCGGTTAACCGACAGTATTGCCTATAATTTGAGTGATTACCCATCCTCCGCCAACTTTGGTCATAGTGAGCACAACTGCTATGCCGAAGATATCTACGTTGGCTATCGATATTTTGAAACGTTCAAGCCCGAGGCGGTGCAATTTCCATTTGGTGCGGGTCTGTCTTATACCGAATTCGAACACCATTTAGTGAATTTCAGCGCTACCGGAATAGGTGCTGAAAAGGTTTTACATTTCGATATCTCGGTGCGAAATATCGGCGTTCAGTTTGCCAGTAAAGAAGTGGTTCAACTCTACTTACAGGCACCTCAAGGTCTGTTAGGCAGACCAACTCGAGCGCTTATTGGCTTTGTTAAAACCGATACTATTGAGCCCGGACAAGCGCAACAATTGCGACTTTCAGTCCCTGTTGCGAGTATGGCTGCCTACGACGATGCCGGGCAAACGGGTCATTTAAGTTGCTATGTTTTAGAGGCGGGAGAGTATCATTTCTATCTGGGTGGAAACGTACGCAGTGCTAAGGCGGTTGACGCGATTTATGACCTTGAGCAACTGTTAGTTGTGGAACAGTTACAAGAAGCCTGCGCTCCAAAAGTTGCGTTCAAGCGGATGCATCCGTTAGCCAAAGAGAGTCAACCGCAGGATGGTAGGCAGAAGGATAGCAAACAGAACTACCGCATTAGTTATCAACCAGTTGCTTTACGCCAACAAGATCCGGCTGAGTACATTATTGCTAATTTACCGCAGACGATGGTAGTCACGGGCGATAAAGGCATCAAGCTAATTGATGTCAAACAAGGGCGTGCGGATTTAGCCTCGTTTGTGGCTCAAATGACACCTGCCGAACTTGCCACTATCGTCAGAGGTGAAGGCATGTGCAGTCCCAAGGTTACGCCGGGCACGGCTTCTGCGTTTGGTGGTGTATCCGATAGTCTATTTGAGTTGGGGATCCCCGTCGCTTGTGCGGCCGATGGACCTTCAGGCATTCGTATGGACAGTGGTCATAAGGCAACCCAGATCCCAATCGGTACTTTACTCGGTTGTACCTGGAATCAACCCCTAAATGAAGCGCTTCTATATCTGGTCGGTATGGAAATGCGCAGCTACCAGATCGACACGTTACTCGGTCCGGGCATTAATATTCATCGCCATCCTCTTAATGGTCGAAACTTCGAATATTTTTCTGAGGATCCTTTGATTACTGGTGCCATGGCGGCGGCACAGTGTCGTGGTTTAGCGCGCGCCGGTGTTACTGGTACGCTTAAGCATTATGCGGGCAATGATCAGGAAAGTTATCGTCAAGATGTTGATGCAGTTGTGTCAGAAAGGGCATTGCGTGAAATTCATATTAAGCCTTTCGAAATGGCGGTTAAACAAGGTAACGCCCGTTCGATAATGACGGCATACAATCCGGTCAATGGGTACTGGGCCGCTTCAAATTATGATCTCAACACTCGTATTCTTCGAGAGGAATGGGGATTTGATGGCATTGTGATGACGGATTGGTGGGCAAAAATGAACCATGCGATTTCAGGTGGCGTTGCTGATAAAACTTATACCTCTGCCATGGTACGTTCACAAAATGATCTCTATATGGTTGTTGAGCATGAGGGCGCAGAGCGCAACGCCATGCACGATGATACCTTGCAAGCGTTACAACAAGGCGAGCTGACGTTGGGTGAGCTACAACGTAGCGCAATGAATATTTGCCGCTTCCTTATGGATACGCCGGCTATGCAGCGTCCTTTGGTCGCCTACCAAGCAGTGAAGTCCATTGCCCCGCTAAGTAAGCAACCGGAGGGTGAGGTCTTTGATGTTGCCCATCCACTGGTTCTGCAAACAAAGCGAGATCAAGCTTTGAGCCTTATCGTTGATAATAAACGTCGCTATAGATTTAGTGCTCAGGTGAGTTTAAATCGTAATTCATTAGCGCAATCGACGTGCAGTCTTATGCTCAATGGCGAGTTCTTGATGACGTTTTCTGTCCACGGTACCGATGGTGAAAGTGTCATGGTTGAGGGGCTAGAGGTTGAATTGTCAGCGGGCTTTTACACCTTGGATATTGTCTTTGTCAAACCCGGACTCAAACTTGAAAAGTTATTGCTCAATTAAGTTTTCCTTACCCTGCTAGTGATATTTCCTTTGGCAGTTTTACCCATTTTGGCCCGCATTATGCGGGTCTTTTTTTACCTGAAACTCGACGAGATGGTTAGTAATGAATGAGTTAGCCGTGATGTTTTCTCTAAAACTTGCGCTCAACCAAGGATTTTTATGTATGGTAGTGAAATACTCAGCTTTTTGTCTGCAACCCGCAGATTAATTGCTAATTATATTAATGACTCATTGTATCAGTGACTCAACATCTACAGTAAAAGGACGTACTAATGAAAGACGAAACCCTGTCAATTCATCATGGTTATGAAACAGACCCTACCACTAAATCTGTGGCAACCCCGATTTACCAAACCGTGGCGTATGAATTTGATAGCGCTCAACATGGCGCGGATTTATTCAACTTAGAAGTGCCCGGTAATATCTATACCCGCATTATGAATCCAACAAACGATGTGTTGGAGCAAAGAATGGCAGCGTTGGAAGGGGGAATTGCAGGTTTGGTTGTCAGTGCAGGCAGTGCCGCCATTCATTATGCCATTCTGACACTGGCACAAGCGGGCGATAATATCGTCTCAACGCCACAACTATACGGTGGAACCTACACTCTTTTTGCCCACATGCTGCCGAACATGGGTATCGAGGTAAGATTTGCTAAAGATGACAAACCGGAGTCGTTAGCGGAATTGATCGATGATAAAACCAAAGCGGTTTACTGTGAAACGATAGGTAACCCAGCCGGTAATATTGTCGATATTGAAGCCATTGCCAAACTCGCTCATGCGCAAGGTGTGCCAGTGGTGGTAGACAATACAGTGGCGACACCGATCCTCTGTAAACCGATTGAGCACGGTGCGGATATTGTCGTCCACTCGTTAACTAAATATGTGGGCGGACATGGCACTTCGTTGGGAGGGGTTATCGTTGACTCTGGTAAATTCCCATGGGATCAGCACAAAGAACGCTTCCCAGTGTTTAATCAACCAGAGCCTTCTTATCATGGTGTGGTATATACGGAAGCCTTTGGACCTGCCGCATTTATTGGCCGTGCACGTACCGTTCCACTGAGAAATACCGGCTCTGCGCTATCGCCAATGAATTCGTTCATGTTACTGCAAGGTCTAGAAACGCTTGCACTGCGTATGGAGCGACACACCGAGAACGCGCTGAAAGTGGCTGAGTATTTAAAAAATCACGAGAAAGTAAGCTGGGTAAGCTATGCTGGTCTTGAGGATTCGCCTTATCACGAGTTAGCCAATAAATATATGGGCGGTAAACCATCAGCAATTTTGTCATTTGGTTTAAATCAAGGTTATGAAGCTGGCGTTCGTTTCTATGATGCTTTGCAGATCTTTAAGAGATTAGTCAATATCGGTGATGCCAAATCTTTAGCTTGTCACCCTGCCTCGACAACCCATCGTCAGATGACAGAACAAGAGCAGCTTGAGGCGGGTGTACGTCCAGAGATGATTCGCTTATCGGTTGGAATTGAACATATAGACGATATTATTGCCGACTTAGAACAAGCACTGAATGCCTAGTAGAGACGGTAGTGCAAAAGTTTCTAACCAAGTAATCTTGTTGCAATAGGCGATAGCCACTTGGTTAAGAAAATTTTCTTAACCAAAATAGAAAGCCCCAAGGATGAATCCCTTGGGGCTTTCTTATATGAGAAATGTCCTATGAGAGAATGCGGTATGAGCAAATGGCTTTACTCGAAGGCGACTCTCTAATAAGGAGTCATACTCTACTTTGTCATTTCCTGAACTTCGTCAACCATGTACTCGAATGCTGGTACTAAGATTTCAACACGACGGTTCTGAGCACGACCTTCTTTAGTTTCGTTTGAAGCAACTGGCGTGCTTTCGCCCATCCCTTTCACTGTCATACGAGAACTATCAATACCTTGTGACTCAAGATACGAAGCAATTGTTGTAGCACGAGCTTCAGAGATAGTTTGGTTAATAGCGGCAGAACCGATGGAATCAGTGTGACCAACGATTTCTACGTTTGCTTGTGGATGTTCTTTCAACAACGCGATAAGTGGATCAAAGTCGCCTTTACGTTCTGCAGCCAGTTTGCTGCTGTTGAACGCGAAATACTCTTGACCTGAAACCTGCTCAAAGGTTTTCGTCTTCGTTACCGTTACCATCACTGGCTCAGTTGGTGCAGGCGCAGGTGCAACCACTACAGCTGCGGGCGTATTACCAAATGAGTATGAAACACCTAGCCAGAAGGTGTCGACGTCCGTCTTGAACCAACCGTCACTAATGTCATTGAGACGTTGATATTCAAGGCGACCAGACCATGCAGTAGCAAAGTCATATTCTAGACCGAGACCACCCATTAATACCGTGTCGTCTCTGTCGCCATAGGTTGTGTATGCCGCACCAAGTTTACCGAATACTGAGAAAGTATCAGTAAATGGGTAGGAAAGTTTAGGGGCAAGAGTTAACGCACTCAGTGTGTCATCTTGCAGATAACCGGTGCTGCCCTGTACGAACGATGTTTCAAAATTGCCGAGATAATCATAAGCAAATTCGAGTGCTAGATATTCATTCCACTCGTAGCCAGTGAAGAAACCAGCACTAAACTGACTGTCATCACAAGCTGTGCCTGAAATATTACACGCGTCGTTAAGTTCTGAACCACCTAAGCGACCACCTAAATAAAAGCCTTCTGCCATTGCTGCGGGTATTGCTACTATGCCGCTCAATGCGATAGCTACCACTGTTTTTTTCATAACGACGTCCTTTGTTATTAACTAAGTTTTTTCATAGATATAGCTCCATTGCTAAAAGTAGGCGAGTTTTGATTTTTTTTCAAAGAAATAATCTTTATTTAATTGTTAAGGTTTGTATTTAAGAGGATTTGAGGCGCTAGGGAATGTAATAAATAATATTATCAGCTAATAGATTGTATTCTCTCTGATTATCGCGCCGTGATTTCAGTTTTTTTGGTTAAAATTCTTTTACAAAAATAGTCGAATAATCATTAGACTTTAGTTCTAAGGCAAGGTTAGAGAAGGGTGAGTATAATAATCCTCATTAATCTATGCTGAGGAGTATATAAATGGAACTTGCTATCTACATCAGTGAAAAGGTCGCACTCTGTATCGGAGTGATGGCGATTGTGAGTAGTTTGGTCATGTATGGGCGTCGTAGCCAAGACTGGAAAGGAATCGCGACGATGTTTTACAAACGTATACCTTTAACGACCAATGAATATAAATATTACCGTCTTGGTATCAGCCTTTTACTTATTGCAGTGATTTTGAAAATTGGCTTTGCGGTATTTTGGCCAGCTTACTCACTTTAGCGAATTAACTCGCCGTTTGAAGATACCGCTTTATAAATCCATCAAAATCGATAGGTCGCAGACATCGTCACTCCGGTAGAACTATAACCGGCATCGAGCTTTTGGTAGTTTACTTCTGCGCTTAAATCAACATATTTACGAAGTGGAGAGGGAAAAGAGACCCCAATAGCTGCGTAGGGTTGAACACTTTTATGATGGTATTTGGGATCTTTAGTATTGATGTTGCCATCAAAAAAGTGTTCATCCATATCGATGTAGCTTGCTCCAGCCTTTCCGTAAAGAGTGAAACTGCGCGTATGATGTTGAACCTTGCCGCCAACAAATAGCCCCCAATACTCAACATAAATGTCGTTACCATTGTCGTCAGAAAAGGTGCTAGTTCCGGAGATCTGCGTTGTATAACCTCCCTCTATCGAAATAAAAGGCGATAAGTTGTGCAGGTAGCCTAATTGGGTTACCCATGTCGTGTTGCTGCCATTGTCGCTGTTCAGAGAGGCAAGACCTGCTGAAGCAAAAACTTCACCTCGTCCATTAGCAACTGAAGTAGAGGGTATAACAAAGTTAAGTATGAGTGCCACGAGCATCACTATTGAAGTGTTCAATTGTACTGACATAATGGGATTTCTTTCAATATTATATGGAGTGCTGTTCTGTATAATATCTTTTGGCGATTTTTTAGTCTAGTTTGGGGTGGTTTTGATGTGACTTCTCTCGCGTTTTTGATGAAACGAAACCGTTTTCGTCTGGCAAATGACAGGTGCAAGATAGACTCTTGGTAAAGCTGCGGAATGCGTACTTAAGATTTAAATGCTTTTAAAACAATGAGTTGAGTTGGTTTTATTGAGGGGTTAAGGCGAGTTGATAACGTGTAGGTTTGTAACTAGTCGGAATGGTAACACAAAAAAAATTGAAATATCAGACTTGCGATAAAGTTATCCCAACCTATAATGCTGAAAACCGGAGCGTCTGCCAACGCTCCGGTTTTTTTGTGTCCGAAGAAAGGTGATGCGTCTGCCAACGCGTTACCCAAGCACTATGCTTTGTGGGGCTGCCACCCCATTATGTAAGTGATATGCCCACTGGAACATGTACTCACATTTAAAGGAATTTACACAATGCGTATCGAACAAGAACTTAAGTTAGGCTTCAAAGATGTACTGTTTCGCCCGAAACGTTCAACGCTAAAAAGTCGTTCTCAAGTAAATTTAACCCGTGATTTTACATTCAAGCATAGCGGCCGTCAATGGTCTGGCGTACCTGTTATTGCAGCCAATATGGACTCAGTCGGTAGCTTTGAAATGGCAACTGCACTGGCGCAACACGGTGTAATGACTGCGATGCATAAGCACTACACTGTAGAGCAATGGGCAGAATTTGTTGCGTCAGCTTCTAAAGAGACGCTAAACAAGGTATTTGTTTCGACAGGTACATCTGAACGCGATTTTGAAAAAATCCAGCAAATCCTAGTGCTTAGCGATGATTTAGAATTTATCTGTATTGATATCGCCAACGGCTACTCAGAGCACCTCGTTGAATTCGTACAAAAAGTACGTGCAGAGTTTCCAACCAAAACCATCTCAGCGGGTAACGTAGTCACTGGTGATATGTGTGAAGAGCTTATTCTTGCTGGTGCCGATATCGTAAAAGTAGGAATTGGTCCTGGTTCAGTTTGCACGACGCGTGTAAAAACAGGTGTAGGTTACCCTCAACTCTCTGCCATTATCGAATGCGCGGATGCCGCACACGGACTGGGCGGTATGATCATCGGTGACGGCGGTTGTGCTTGTGCGGGTGACGTAGCGAAAGCGTTTGGTGGCGGTGCAGACTTCGTGATGCTTGGTGGCATGCTAGCGGGTCACGAGCAATCTGGTGGTGAAGTCATCGAACAAGACGGCAAATCATTTATGAAATTCTACGGTATGTCTTCGCAATCAGCGATGGACAAACACTCTGGTGGTGTTGCCAACTACCGTGCCGCTGAAGGTAAGACGGTCCTACTTCCATTCCGTGGCGACGTAAACAACACGATCCAAGACATCCTTGGTGGCGTGCGTTCAACGTGTACTTATGTAGGTGCAGCAAAGCTTAAAGAGCTAACAAAGCGTACAACGTTTATTCGCGTGCAAGAGCAAGAAAACAACGTGTATGGTAAAGACGCATAAGCTAATGCTGAGCAAAATTTGTTGAATGAGAGCCGCTTTTTTAGCGGCTCTTTTTTTGCCTACAAAACAGTGTTTGTATCAAAAGTGTCTACACAGACTCAAAGTTAATAAGCGAAAAATGTACATTTTCTGTAGCCCGCCCTGTACTTTCCATGATTGTGGTAGCCGTTTGTAGCCCGTCGCGCGGTTTTGTTTATGCGCATTGAGACTAAAAAAAACAGAGCTAAATTTAAACGATACTTAAACAGTCGCTCTCTTTACTAAATTGGCTTTCTTGGTTCCTGTCAGCCAAAGCGACGGGCAAGCTCTTGTCTCATTGTTCATGGTTTGGGGCGCGATGCTGAGGGAGTTGCTTAAGTGATATTGATATTTCATCAAGAGTTAATCCCACTTCTTGAGCCGCTTTAATTACCGCTAATCGACGTAATACATTACGATGATATCGACGCTGGTTCCCTCGATTTCGCCAACTATAGATTAACCCTTTTTGCTCGTAAAAATGCAGAGCAGAGACTTTTACACCCGACCGTTTCGATGCTCATATCCATTTTATTTCTCCAGCCAGTAAAAAGTGCTTTACCTCAAGTTAACTTGAGGTCTTAGAGTGGCGGTAAGTTCAGAGCATATGGAGATCAGGGATGAAAAATAGAACAATGACTTACTTAAGTGGGCGATTTTTTGATGGGATATCATCCGGGCTTTTCATGATGGCACTACCATGGATGATGTTAAAAACGGAAGGAATGGGTGCATTCGTCGCCATAGTGGCATTAGCCTGTACATTAATCTCATTTTTTTCGGCACCGTTTTTTTCAACCTTAATTGATAGGCACTCAAGAAAATCAATATTGATCAATGTCCAACTTATTCAAACGTTTACTGCACTCGCTGTGTTGCTGAGCTATTTGACTAGCATGGATTCAATCTGGCTATTAGCGTTAGCACAACTGGTGTTTTGGGTATCGAGTAACCTCGCTTGGACAGCTAATAATGCGTTTACCCAAGAGAATTTTGAAGCTCATGAGTACGCTGCAATCTCCGGTAAGCAAGAAATCATCATGCAATCTACAACCATGGGAGCAGGGGCTTTAGGAGTTATGTTACTTGAAGTGTGGAGCATGAAAGAATTTGCGATGTTTGCTGCTATCGCATCCGTTATTGCGACATTGAGCTATGTTTTCACGCCCTATCGTCGTCAATTGCGTAAGTCGGTAAGCAATTCATTTGTGGATGAAGTATTAGAAAGCAAACAAATAGTCAGCAGACAGCCACAGTTCTTCATCTTTTTGATGTTTTCAGCTTTAAGTTACCCAATCATTACTTACTTAGGAAAGCTGGTTCCAATTTGGTTTTCTGAGCAAGGCATTTCTGGTGAATGGTTGGCAGGTTATAGCATGGCTTTCGGTGCGGGAGCACTAATCACAGGAATACTGATTAAAAAGCTACTTACCCTTGGCTCGCTGCCTAAAGTGATGATGCTATCCATGTTTGTAAGTGGAGTGACGATTTTGGGAATGGCGCTTTCTCCTCATCCAATCTATCTACTCGCCTTTACTGCGCTGTTTGGACTATTTAATGCGTGTAATCGAATTGCTCGAACCAACTGGATGCATCACACGATCGCCATCGAACAACGGGGTAGAGCAGACGGAGCGCTACAAATGTTTGCGACTATGGCTCAAAGCTTAAGCTATGTGGTGATCGCTATGCTCAGTCATTACGGAGTGACTCAGCTAGGTTTCGCTCTTGCAACTGTGGTTATGTTTGTTGCAATTGCAGTGATGTACTGGGTATATCCTAGCATTTCAGAGAGTAATGGAGTGTTTGTGAAGGTTGGGGAAGTGGGTGTAGGGGGCAACTAAATTTGGTCACCAGATTAGAGTCTTTGCAACACCCTAGTGAATCCATTACTTTCTAATTGAGTAATGTAACTGACTTATTCATTTTCAGACTTGTTTTAAAGGGAGATAACCCGAATCTGCCCCTTTGTTTGTTGGGTCTCTAAATACGGATTCAGATAATCAGCAATATTAAACATACAAAAAATAATACGAAGCAAAACGCGAGACCTGACCCTACTTCCAAGGCTCATTATCGATCAAGTACTGAATGGACATAGAGTTTGCAGAAGAATGACCGTATATCAAATTAGAACTGGCTGAAACTGATATTTACAATGATCTTCGGCGTAGACTAGGTTAAATGATTGCGACTGGTTATAGTAGCGTCATCTTGAATAGTTTATGTGAGAATCCAAGTGCTTATACCGTTCGGTCTAAAAGACGGAAAAATACATCACGTTAAGAATGTACCTAACGGTTTAGCCTGTGATTGCGTTTGTCCAAACTGCAGAAAAACACTCATTGCTAAGAACAACGGTGAGCGCAAGCGCCCGCATTTCGCTCATGCTGTTGATACTGACTGCTTCAACTATGAGGCGATGTCTTATCTTCATCAATACGCTCAACAGCTACTAGAGATAGAACGGAGCATTGTTCTGCCAGAGTTCTTTTTCATGCCCGAGGTCACTTTAATTGATTTCTCTGTTCTAAGAGGTCAAAGCATCGAGCACCCGACTGCTAGGGTTGCATTTGATTCTGTTCAAAGCGAATACTCGTGGGATAAGTATCGGATTGACACTCACGGCACGCTAAAGAATCGCTCGTTGTTTGTTGAAATCACTGTTACTCATGAAAGTGAGCCGGAAAAGATTGCTGCGATAATCGAGCAAGACCAACCTGCGATAGAAATTGTTCTTACTGACCTGCATAACTCTGACAAGTTGTATCAAGACGATGAGATTAGAAAAGCAGTTTTCGACCCGATTAACGCTAGATGGATACATCATCCAAAAGCAATGGAAAAGGCTAAAAAAGCTCTTGCTGAACTGGAACTAAAAGCTGAACAAAAGAACCGATTCATTCAATCACGCATAGATGCAGAGAACGAGCGTCAACAGATAAAAGCGCAGAACATCGAAAACGCGAAACAACGATTCAGAGATGAAATCAAGCATGAGCTTGAGTGGTTAGATACAGTCGATAGCACTTGGATTGAGCAACAAGAACAACAGAAGCAAAACATAAGACCTGCGTTCTTAAAGTGGTTTGATGTAGATAAGTATTCTGATTTAGTTGGTTACAGTACCGACATTGATTGGATCTTTGAGTGTAAGCGAGAACACTGGCAAGCACTTATCATTGAACAGTTGTATCGCATTGGAGATAGCCGTGAAATCAAGGCTTTTGACATAAAACGCTTTGTGCAAAAACACGTCCGTGTGAATGAAAACATGCTGCGTTTGAACACTGCTCAATATCAAGCGAGAGAGAAAGCAAAAACTAACGGTTCACAGACTAACAAACGCATTGCTTGGTATCTCACTAGAGAAGAAAACCGAAAGATCATCTCACCGTTTAAAGTGATACTCGATTATCTTCAATACCTAGCTAGTAAAAAAGTGTTGACCATGACAAGCAACGCATCGGTTTTCTATTTATGCGATCAAAGCATCGAGGATTTCAGATATCGAATTCATAAGGAAATGGATGAGTTAGCAAGGTTTAGAGAAGAATGCTTGCGCATAGAACGAGAAGAAAAACTGCTTGCTCAAAGAAGACAACAAATAACTTTCGAAATGAAGCAGAGGCGGATTGAACAGATGATTCAAGCAGACACCGTTGTTTTCAAACGCTACGGTGGGCATGGTCTTAGGTGTAACAACTGCTATATCACTTCACCGAAGATCATCGTTGTGGATTCACAATGCCCTGAGTGTAATCGAAAAGCTGACTTTGAAGATTTGTTTATTACACACGACTACATTGATACCGTAGCACACCGATACCGATGCAGCGTAATGCCACAGAAAAGCTTAGAACGTTATCTATAACTCAGAGTCCCGATAGTTACACAGAACGATTTACAGGGTCTTGCACGACCCTGTAAATAATTCTGTGTAACTGCTCTTTGTTACAAGTATTCAGTTAGTCGGTCTTCGAACATAATCATAAAGCGGTTTAGAGCTTGCTTCCAGTGATGGATTGGCATTGTCCATCTCTTGGAAGCATCCATAATCGCCAGATACACTACCTTTCTAGCCGATTCATCCGTCGGGAACAGTTTACGTTTCTTGGTCGCCTTTCTGATCACGCTGTTCAGTGATTCAATCGCATTCGTCGTGTAGATAGCTTTACGGATATCTTGAGGGTAGCTGAACAGAGTATTGAGATTATCCCAATGAGCCGTCCATGAGCGACTGATTTGAGGGTACTTTTCATCCCATTTATCACCGAAGTGCTCTAGCGCCAACAGAGCTTCATCTTCCGTCGTAGCTTGATAGATTTCTTTTAAGTCTGCGGTAATGGTCTTGTAGTCTTTCCATGGGACGTATTTGAAAAAAAAATAAAAGGACAGGCAAATTAAAAAGTAAATCTTAAAACAACTTCAAATCCGCTCTGCTTAGATTCTAGCGTATGGTGTTTGTGAGTAAGATTAAGCTGATAACCTTCAAAGTGAGGCAAATCCCAGAATAACAACCACACCAACTCTCAGCCTTAGTTGCTGATGCCAGTTACAAAGTTTTCAAATGACATTATCCGAGTTGGTAGCCACACATTCGATGCCTTTGCATCTTTATGAGTACTGAGGGAAAACTGGCTTTGCCGCCGACTAAAGTTGCACGTTGTTTTTCAAGTTGAGTACACACTTTTAGCCACTCTTGCTGCGTAAGACTCAGTCTTTCCAGAAGGGGAGGTAACTCGGGGTTAATACGCGCTTTTCCTTGCCTGAGTTGTCGCCCAGTCCAGTCGACCAGTTCCAGATAATCCATCAGCCTGAACGGGATCCCTGCTAACATGTCATTAGTTGAGCTTCCCACAAACGGATGAAGACAAGGTGCGGTGTGTTGCCCCCGATTCAAAGCCTTGAGGCGGTCTTGAACTGAGGTATAGTCTGATGTTTCTGACCTTTTAGCCGTGCCTGCTCGAATGGGATTTAAGTCGGTATAAGCCATAGCGGCCAGCAATGCTTTGTCGTCTAACAAAGCCTGACTTTTGTAGCGACTTTCCCAAAAATGCCCTTTGCAATCTTCTTCTCGGTTCGCTTTCATCGCAATATCAAAGTTCAATTCGCGCATAAACCAACTAAGGCTGTATAAGCGCTCTCGCCACTGCTCTACGATTTCATTGGCTGCGTTTAACTCGGCAACACTTTTTATCTGATTTGAAAGCAAACGCTGTATTAGCACAGGCTTTGTGTGAAGCTGACTCCACCGCTCAATCACATCAAAATCCGACAATGCTTTCGCTTGCTGTTGATTGATATGTACCACCACATGATAGTGATTACTCATCACAGCATAGGCACAGATGTCGATACAAAAAATTTGGCTTAGTTGCTTGATTCTGGACTGTATCCAGCCGCGTCGATGCTCATAACTTGTTTGTGATTGTTCATCATAACCGCACAGAAATGTACGGCGAACACAGCGGGAAACGCAGTGATAGTACGATGTGGCTTCTAAACAGACTTGCTGACTTCTGGCTTGGGTCATGATGGGCTCCGACGGTGGAATTTTCACCAATATAGCTCGCCACTTGATAGAAAACTGAATCACAACAGAATTTTACGAGTGACTTTGCGAAGTTTTATGAAACGACTGTTTCATTTTAGAATAAAAGGACAGGCAAATTAAAAAGTAAATCTTACAACAACTTCAAATCCGCTTTGCTTAGATTCTAGCGTATGGTGTTTGTGAGTAAGATTAAGCCGATAACCTTCAAAATGAGGCAAATCCTAGGATAACAACCACACCAACTCTCAGCCTTAGTTGCTGATGCCAGTTACAAAGTTTTTAAATGACATTATCCGAGTTGGTAGCCACACATTCGATGCCTTTGCATCTTTATGAGTACGGAGGGAAAACTGGCTTTGCCGCCGACTAAAGTTGCACGTTGTTTTTCAAGTTGAGTGCACACTTTTAGCCACTCTTGCTGCGTAAGACTCAGTCTTTCCAGAAGGGGAGGTAACTCGGGGTTAATACGCGCTTTTCCTTGCCTGAGTTGTCGCCCAGTCCAGTCGACCAGTTCTAGATAATCCATCAGCCTAAACGGGATCCCTGCTAACATGTCATTAGTTGAACTTCCCACAAACGGATGAAGACAAGGTGCGGTGTGTTGGTCCCGATTCAGAGCATTGAGGCGGTCTTGAACTGAGGTATAATCTGATGTTTCTGACCTTTTAGCCGTGCCTGCTCGAATGGGATTTAAGTCGGTATAAGCCATAGCGGCCAGCAATGCTTTGTCGTCTAACAAAGCCTGACTTTTGTAGCGACTTTCCCAAAAATGCCCTTTGCAATCTTCTTCTCGGTTCGCTTTCATCGCAATATCAAAGTTCAATTCGCGCATAAACCAACTAAGGCTGTATAAGCGCTCTCGCCACTGCTCTACGATTTCATTGGCTGCGTTTAACTCGGCAACACTTTTTATCTGATTTGAAAGCAAACGCTGTATTAGCACAGGCTTTGTGTGAAGCTGACTCCACCGCTCAATCACATCAAAATCCGACAATGCTTTCGCTTGCTGTTGATTGATATGTACCACCACATGATAGTGATTACTCATCACAGCATAGGCACAGATGTCGATACAAAAAATTTGGCTTAGTTGCTTGATTCTGGACTGTATCCAGCCGCGTCGATGCTCATAACTTGTTTGTGATTGTTCATCATAACCGCACAGAAATGTACGGCGAACACAGCGGGAAACGCAGTGATAGTACGATGTGGCTTCTAAACAGACTTGCTGACTTCTGGCTTGGGTCATGATGGGCTCCGACGGTGGAATTTTCACCAATATAGCTCGCCACTTGATAGAAAACTGAATCACAACAGAATTTTACGAGTGACTTTGCGAAGTTTTATGAAACGACTGTTTCATTTTCATAATATGCCTGTCCTTTTTGGGTTTGTTTTTGGCTTGCACTAACTTACGCCAGTTAAATTAGCAAGGAGGGTTTAAATAAACAGCATGATGCAACCGTTTTTTTTTTTTGCATGGCAGGCTGTAAAGCTTTGTCGTGACGGTGGATGCATTTGAACTTGCACGGATATCTGAAAAGTTTGGCTGTTATAGGTGGGATGTGGAAAATATAATGAAAATTAAAAAATATATAATATTATTCTTACTGTTTAGTGTTTTTGGCTGTCAGTCTGAATCGGAAAAAGATAATAGCAACCTAGTACAAGAGGCATTACCGGTGACGATTAATGCACAAAACTTTGTTGTTACCTCAGAGTTTGGTCAATCATTAACTGTCGACCTTGATAATAAGGTCGCCGTGTCTGATAAAAGTGCCTTTACAGTAAGTAGCATCGAGCGCTTAACCAACACCAGTGCCGATTGTGCAACGCCAAAAATACACAACGCGAGTCTTTTGATTTCGCCCCTGTCAGAGTCAGCAACGGCAGTGTGCGATTATCGTTATACCGTCACCAGTGCAGCACCGATTACTAATGATTCTGTGGTCTCTGGGGTGATGCGTTTGGTTGCCCCTTCACCGCGAGCCACCGTAACGGTACTCGATATGATGCCCATCAGTGCCGCTGTGTTGGTCGATGGCGGTGTTCAGACCATTGATATTGCTGCCTTGCTTGCCGATGCGGGTGAGGTGCTTACCGGCTTTACCCTGTTGTCTACCTATTCTCATGCTTATCCTTATGCGGGTGGCGTGACTCTTTCTGCTGCCAGTCAAACCTTAGACTACACCCCAGCGGCAACCGTGGGTCATGACCGTATTTTGTTTACTTATACCAATGCAGGCACCAATACCAACAAGCTGGGGATTCTTGATATTGTGGTCGGCGAGAGCCACAACCAAGGTGTTACCCTTATTCCAACCTGTTATTACCCGTTCGTTGTGCCGCCCAACATAGAAACCGCTCTTGATATCACCACATGCGTTACAACCGATCATGACGGTAATGATTACGGTCTCAATCGCGTCGATGCATTTTATGCCTCGGTCGCCATCGCTTCAGCGGCATGGAATGAAAAAAACATCAATTTTAAAGCCAGCGAAAACCGCTACCATGATGTCAGCTATATGATTGATGACGGCAAAGGCGGGACAGAAATGGGCATACTCCGTGTTGCCGTTGGTGACGCCGACCAGTTGCCGGGTTGGGAAGCGATTGAAATCAATCAGGATATTGCACCTAATCAAAAAATTACCCAATACTTTATCGCGCCCAAGAGTGTCCTTGAGTCACTCTATTCAAATGCCGTGTATTCAGAATTATTGACCGATAGCAGTTATTCCCCCGCGATTGATATCGCCGGTTATTACGCCAATGAAGTCATCGGTCATTGCCAATCATTAGGCGCAACCCTGCCGACGACGCAGCAGCTGCAAGATTTGGTCAATAACCCCGCAGGAAAACCACAAACGTTAAAAGATTGGCCGATGGCTTATCACTACCTTGCTAATGATGGGACGGCGTTAGCGCCAGACTATCGCATTGTAAATTTAGACGATGGCACTATTTCTACCGTCACGAGTGGCGAGGCATATTTTGTGTCCTGTTATAGAGAGGGGGAGTTCAGCATTGCATTAACCAGCAGTTCGCGCTGTGCTGTTCCCGGTGACACGCTGGAATATAAGACAACCGTAACGACTCCCTTTGGTCCATACGCGAATGAGTATATCCATCAGTCACTGTCACCAACGCCCACCACAGCGACGTTTAATCCCGCAGTGCCAGGAGACAACTACTTCACCGACAGTAACGGGCAATTCACTTTTGGCATCACAGATACAGTTAAAAGCGCAGTCACTGCGACGGCAAATGTTGCTCCGAGTGTTGTTTCCGATAAAGGCTATTTTGGTTACGCTGACATTTCCTTAAATTATAGCTCATATGCGGCATTAAAGCCTGACGGTACGGTTGTTGCTTGGGGACATAGCTTTGAGGGAGGGGATGCAAGTACGCTTTACCCAGCAGGCAGTACTCTAACGGATGTGGTATCTATCACTGCGGCTAGTGCTGGATACGCGGCATTAAAAAGTGACGGGACCGTCGTATTTTGGGGAGGTCACGACATTGTGGTGACGCCGACTGGTAGCACTCTAGACGATGTAAAAAGTATTGTAGGTGGCAACGGTTTTGCTGCGCTTAAGAACGATGGCACCGTCGTTTCGTGGGGTAATTCGTATGATGCAGATACACTGTATCCTGCCGGAAGCACATTGACGAATGTCGAAAGCATTACTGTCAGTGAAGGCGGTTTTGCCGCGTTAAAAACCGATGGCACAGTGACGGCATGGGGGTTTGGTACAGACACGAGTACGCTAACTCCAGTAGGAAGTACTCTGACGGATGTGGTTAAAATATTTACCAGTAACTATGATTTTGCGGCACTAAAAGATGACGGTACAGTGGTGGCTTGGGGACCCAATAGTGGAGCCGATGTCAGCAGCCTCACTCCCACAGGCAGTACCCTTGATGATGTAAAAAATATCGTCAGTAATAACAATGCTTTTGTTGCGCATAAAAAGGATGGTTCTGTGGTCGCCTGGGGAGAGTCATCTTATGGTGGCAATCTTAATGCGCTGACGCCGACAGGAAGTACTGCTGCTGATGTGATTGGTATTGTTGGTGCTAGTTATGCTATGGCTGCATGGAAAAGTGACGGTACTGCCATTGCATGGGGATACTCATTGTGGGGAGGCAATGCCAATGTGATCACGCCAACTGGGAGTACACTCTCCGATGTCAAGAACATAGTGAGCGGTCACAAAGCCTTTGCCGCACTAAAAAATGACGGTACGGTGGTGGCTTGGGGAGATGCAGATAGTGGTGGGGATGCCAATGTAATCACCCCCGCAGGTAGTTCTCTTACTAATGTGAAGAGTATTGTTAATACTCAGCGTGCTTTTGCTGCGCTGAAAAATGACGGTACGGTGGTAGCTTGGGGACAAGCAGGTTGGGGTGGGGATGCCAATGTAATCACCCCCGCAGGTAGTTCTCTTACTAATGTGAAGAGTGTTATTAGTTCTTACGGGGCTTTTGCCGCACTAAAAAATGACGGTACGGTGGTGGCTTGGGGAAATATTGGTTGGGGAGGAGATGTCAGTACACTGACGCCTGCTGGCAGTACACTGACTGATGTCAAGAGTATTGTCAGTAATGATTCATCATTTGCCGCGATGAAAAATGATGGCTCTGTAGTTGTGTGGGGGAATGCAAGTCGTGGGGGAGACGCGTCAGGCGTAAATGTTACTCATTGTGATTAGAATGCTAATGCAGGTCGGGATTGGGATGTCCACGCCAAAGTGATAAGCACAATCATAGAGTGACAATAACGGAATATCGTCAAACGGCGATAACCTTTAAAATAGGGCGCACTATTAAAATAAATACGTGTGCCCCATAAGTCCGCCATTCTATATGTATGTCTTTTCCACACGAACGTCATTCCTTTGCAGAAAGGAATCAAAAGTATGTATAAAGGTCTTAAAGTGTGTGTCCCCTTGAGGAGTGAAACAGAAACTGCAGTTCAAGTAGGGATTGATGCTGGTTATAAGTTTGAGAACAACATCGATCTGGCAATTGGTTATCGTTATTTAACGGCAGATTTTGATGGTGTGGATTTTATCAATAGAGGAGTCAATATCGGGCTCCGCTATAACTTTTAATAAAAATTCCAAATAACGCACTCTGAAAAGGTCACCAGTGGTGGCCTTTTTGACGTTGCACGGTCGTGCTAAACAGCCCAAACATAAGTTTAGGCTGTTATCTTCTGGCTTTGGTGTTTAAATGGATTACAACTTATCCACCGTTGCCCACACAGCACTCAAGGTATCATGACCGAAAGCCGCACTGCGTTCAGGTGACCAACCATACAACTCATCCGCTTGGCTAATGTGATCTTTAAATGGCATCTCTAAGGTCAAGGACAGGCATTTGAACTGTTCGCCTACCCAGTTAGAACCTACTGTCAGATTGGCTTTGCCAGGTTCATCTTTGTCGTAACCGATCGCATCTTGAAACTCAGGGGTAATGGTGAGCAGCGATTGCTTAAAGTGATTTTCTAGGTGTTGAATGCGCTTATCGTAGCTGGGTATGCCTTCTCCCCCTGCAACGAAATTGTAGGGTATGGCTTCGTCGCCATGAATATCGAGGAAGAGATCGACGCCAGTTTTGAGCATACGCTCGCGGACTAAGTAAACCTCTGGGCTGCGCTCCATTGATGGCGTTTGCCACTCACGGTTTAGGTTGACCCCAATGCCATTAGTACGCAAATGACCGCGAATACTGCCATCTGGGTTCATATTCGGTACGACGTGAAACACCACGTTATTGACTAACGCACGGGCAACGGTGTCGGTTTCATCGAGAAGACGTTGCAAAAGACCTTCGATAAACCATTCTGCCATAGTTTCGCCGGGATGCTGGCGACCAATCACCCAAATGTTTTTCTTGTTATCGCTTGGTTCGCCTATGGTCAGTATGCTGATGTCGTTGTTATCCAAAGTATGACCAAGGGTTTCGAGCTTACAAGCAGGGTGTGTTTGCGCGCTATGGAGTAAGTCTTGGTGACGGTCGTAAGAGTAGGGTGCAAAGTAGCTGAAGTACATGGACTCATCTTCTGGGATGACATTAAACGTGAGTTTGTCACCATCGAACTTGGCAGGAATACGGAACCACTCTTCTCGGTCATAGGAGGCGACGACATCGTAATCCACCCAACCCTCAGGGTAGGCCGATTTTGTCAAATCGTTGATGGTGAAATGGTGAGCTTGTTGCGCTTCGCTCTCTAGGCGAAAGTGAAACCACTGTGCAATATCGGTATTATTATCGGCAGGGATAGATAGCTGAATATCCTGTGGGGAATCATCAGCGATAACATGAATGTTGCCACTCTCGAAGTTACTAAAAATTTTCATTGTCGTTGCCATCTCGTTGTTGAGGTGTAGTAAGAGTACCATATATCTTGTGATACCAAGGGGTTACGACGATTATTTGTTGGCTTATTACATAGCTGAAGGGTGAGCACTGAATTATCAAGGCAGCCGCAAGGTCAATAGCTTCATTTTTTAGTTCTTTTTCGGTTTGGTTTTTCACTAGCGGTTGGTATAGAAAGCGCCATAAAAATAAGCTGAACTTTAAACAATGATGGAAGTAAAAGCTCGTTTTGAGCAAGCGGTTGGCGTGGCGGTTTGCCACTTTATGCTAACATTGTCGGTAAACAACGGACGGGTTCAAAGCTCATCTTTGCCCTTTATAACGGAGTGAGTGATGGGTGCAAATCGCTACAGGTGGTGACTAATATGAGAATACTGTTTCTATCGATATTTCTGGTTGCTTGTGCTTCTAACCCAGTCAACTCTGCCAGAACAGATCGCAGTTTAGAGCATAATCAACAACAACTGGTTTCTTTTGCGAGAGGGTATATCGGTTCGGATTATGTTTGGGGCGGTAGCTCACCGAGCGGTTTTGATTGTTCTGGTTTTATTCAATATGTCTATGGGCACTTCAACATCCCCATGCCTCGCACCACATCGCAATATACCAGCCTGTATGCTAATAAGATCAATATTGAGCAGGCGCAGGTTGGAGACTTGATCGTCTTTACTGGCACAGACCCTAAAATCCGCAAGCCCGGACATGCAGGAATCATTACTGAAGTGGGAGTCAACAGCTTGAGCTTTATTCACAGCTCGTCATCAAAGAAGCATTATGGTGTCACCGAAACCAGTTTCTTTAACAGCGGCTATCCGAAGCGTTATATCACGGTAATACGTATCGACTTGAGTTGAGATGATTTTTGGTGCCATTTGCCCATTTGCCCATTTGCCCATTTGCCCATTTGCCTATTGCCCTAGCGCGTATTCACATGCTCTAGCACAAAATCCCGAAAGGCTTGGTTGGCGCTAGAGAGATAGCGGTCTTTTTTCCAAGCAAGGCTTAGTTCAATATAGAAAGGTTTAGCGAATCGGCGTGTGACAATGCGATCGTCATCCTGAATGGCTACTTTCCACATGGGCGAGATGGCATAACCTTGCCTGACAATGGTCTTGATCAGTGGCAGTAGGTTACTGGAAAAAGAGACCTTGGGGATCATGTTCTCTTCGCGGCTGATACGCTCAATTAAGGAGTGGTGATAGTAGCCTTTGCGGAACAGAGCCAGCTCATGCGCCAGAAAATCTTGATACTCTATCCGCTCTTTCTGGGCTAAGGGATGGTCTTCGGCCATACATACCACGATCTCTTCTGTGACCAATTTGCTGCCATCGAGCTCCGGAGTGAAGTAATGGTCTGCGATGACGCCAAGTTCTAAGTCGTCATTAAGCAGTCGCTGTTGGATATTGCGGGTACCATCATCAATGATATTGAGCTGTAATCCTGGATACTGGTGTTTGAATGCCATCAAAATAGGGGGGAAATAGTAAGACCCAACCATACTTGGCATTCCTATCTCAACCTCACCTTTATCCAAGCCGACCAAGTTTTGCATGGCGAGTTTGGCATCAGAGGTCTGCTGGAGAATCTGTCGAGCGTGTAGCATAAACTCTTGTCCTGCAACAGTCAGGCTGACGCCACGCTCCTTACGATAAAAAAGCACGCTATTGAGATCCGCTTCCAGTTTTTTGATTGAGCTGCTGATTGCTGGCTGAGCGAGATTAAGTTGGCGCGATGCCGCAGAGATAGATCCTTGCTCTGCAACTGCCACAAAATATTTAAGTTGTCTAAGTTCCAATGGTCGTCCCTAGAGATGTCTCTCAGCGTCCGTTAAATGGACGTATAAATAAAATGTATGACTTGAATAAATATATTATATTTTATTTATTGGCAAGGGGTTTTTATGCTAACAGGTATCGCAGGTCACAAAGCCTTAACCCTCGCTAATAAGTTGTCGTGAAGTGAAAAAAATAAGTCGTTATCAAAGTTATATACTCTGCATCTGCCTCAGTTCTATGATTGCCTTCGCCAATATTTATTGGCTACAGCCATTGCTCCCCACTCTACAAAATGTGTTTGTCGTTTCGAGTATGGAGGCTAACTTGGCAATGTCGGTGCCGTTGCTAGGCTTGGGGGTGGGTTTAATTTTATTTGCTTCGCTCTCCGACACCTTTGGTCGCTGCACCGTTTTGCTGTCAGGCATGGCCTGTGGGCTCTGTTTCTCTATCCTTCTTCCAGTGATCGAAAACTATCACGGTTTTTTGCTGGTGCGCTTTTTTCAGGGCGTCTGTTTTGCTTCGTGTCCGGCGATCGCTATCCCTCTTTTGGCCGAAGAATTAAGAAAAAGTTGGCTCTCTTCCGCAGTGGGGTATTACATCGCCTCGAATACTTTAGGCGGGTTGCTCAGTCGTATAATCGGAGGGATGGGGGCGGAATATGCGGAACACTGGGCGGCAGGAGGATATATCATCACTGCCATAAGTGTGGTGCTGTTTATCCTAGTGCTGTATTGCTTACCAAAACAGCGCCACTTTACAGCGAGTCGATTTAGTCTGTCATCGTGCATCAAAGCGTATGGTAACCATTTGACGTCTTGGCGTTTACTGTTGATCTATATGATTATCTGTATCGGATTTGGTTGCTTTGTCAACATCACCAATTATTTGATGATGATACTAGAAGGTGCACCTTATAACATGTCCAGCGATATGCGCAGTATGATGTTTGTGACCTTGTTGGGGGGAACCATGAGCTCGTCATTGGCGGGTAAGTTTGCCCGTAAGCATAATCCAGTGACCGGAGTGGGTGTAGGCATTGTCATCATGCTCACCTCTGTCGGGTTACTGTTTCAGGCGCCATTGATCTTTGTGGTTTCTGGCATGATATTACTCTCGTTTGGTTTTTTCTTTTGCCATGCGAATGCCAGCGCCCTTGTCGGACAAAGCGTAAAAACAGCCAAGGGCAGCGCTCAGGCCTTGTACAGTCTGTCTTATTATTCGGGGGCGAGTTTAGGTGTGTTCTATTTTGAACCCTATTTTATTGCTTTTGGTTGGCAAGGTGTGCTGGTGAGTAGTGGGGTGCTGCTGCTGATCGCGATCTTGTTGGTAGCGACCTATCAGAAGCTGGCAGTTAAGCAAAAGCCGTCATCCATAGGTACTGCGTAGCGGCTGACTGATAATCCGCCATACGGTTTTTTAACAATGGGTAAAAGTGCTGATGTTGGGAGAAAAACTAATGCTGGGTTATAAAACTAACAATGGGTAAAAAGCACGAATAAGTTCGCCATTAGTTCTTATCCTTTGCTAAGAACTAATGGCTGGTGTGTGACGTTACAACATATCCCTGACGCGATAGTAAGCCATACCTAGTACCATGGCTGGGGTTCTAAATACGCGACCGCCAACGAAGGGCAGATGAGGGATTTTTTGGAAGGTGTCGATACGGCTCGCGGTTCCTGCCACCGCTTCCGCCATCAGTTTACCCGCTAAACCTGCCGCAGCGATACCGTGACCAGAGAAGCCTTGAGCATAATAGACGTTATCTTTTAAACGACCAAAATGGGGTGCTCGGTTGATAGTGACGGCGACATTTCCACCCCACGCTTGTTCTACTTTGACGTTCTTTAGCTGTGGGAACACCGAAATCATACGTTTACGCATGGTCTCTTTCAGGTTCATTGGCTCAAGACCGGAGTAACTGACTTTGCCGCCAAACAGCATGCGATAGTCTGCTGAAATACGGAAATAGTCTAAAACAAAATTGATGTCACAGGCCGAGATATGATCCTTCATCAAGCTCATCGCCAGTTCTTTACCTAAGGGTTCGGTAGCACAAATGTAGGTGCCAACAGGCATGACTCGCGATTCGATCGGGTAACTAATGCCCTTTAGATAGGCGTTGCCCGCCAGCACAACGTGGTCGGCAATCACCTTGCCTTTATCTGTGATCACCATGGCTGGTGAGCCATGTTTAATATTCTTAACAGCGCTGCCTTCATAAAAGATAGCACCAGCCTCTTTGGCGGCTTTGACGAGCCCTAAGGTATAGTTGAGAGGATGTAGATGACCGCTGTTGGCATCGAATAAACCGGATGTGTAGCGATCACTGTTGATGTGTTGACGTACTTGTTCTTGGTTCCAGAGTTGTAATGAAGAGTAACCATAGTCCTCGTTCATTTGACGATACCAAGCTTCGAGCTCTCGGTCATGGCGGGGCTTGACGCCCAAATGCACCATGCCGTCACGCCAGTCACAATCAATATTGTAGCGATTGATATAATCCTTAGTGACGGAAAGAGATTCAACAGAGAGATCCCATAGCTTTTTCGCGTCGCTGTGGCCCACTAAGTTCTCGATAGTATCCTGATCACAACCCCAGCCAAAAATAGCCTGACCACCACTGCGCCCTGATGCTCCCCAGCCGACACGCTCTGCCTCTAGGACGATAACCTTTAAGCCTTTACTGGCCAGTTCTAATGCGGTGGCTGCACCAGTGATCCCGCTTCCAACCACGCAGACGTCGGCCATCTCCTCCGTGGTCAATTCGGGAAAGTCAAAACTTTGGTTGGCACTGGCTGCATAGTATGAATTGGTATGATCTTGTTTCATCAATGTATCCTTACATATCTTGAGTAATGGTCCTTATTGGCACTTATTGGTACCACTCGTATTCCAAAGGGGTAATGTTGGTCGCGAAAGCGAGTTGTTCACTGTATTTGTTGGCGTGGTAGACACGACAAAAATTAGCTGATAGGTGACGCTCTAAGACTTTGCTGGCATCAAACTGCTCCAACGCCTGTGGCCAAGAGAGAGGAAACGGATTATCGAGCGGAAGCTCAAAGCCGTTACCATCGATTGCTTGTGGCGCTTGGAGTTGCTGTTGTACCCCTTCTAAAATTGAGGCCAGAATCACGCCAACCACGAGGTAGGGGTTACAATCCGCACCGGCGACACGATGTTCGACTCGGCGGTTTTCTTCGGTATCGGAAGGCACTCGCAATGCAACGGTTCGGTTGTCCCAGCCCCAATTGGGTTGCATAGAAACAAACATGTTGGGTTGAAAGCGGCGATAGGAGTTGGCATTAGGTGCTAAGATCGCCATTGTTTCTGACATATATTTTAAAATGCCAGCGATGGCGTGTTGAAACACTTCCGGCTGGTCACTGAAAATATTGTTGCCATCATTATCTAATAGGCTGACATGGATATGGCAGCCGTTACCCGAGTATTCGCTGTAGGGTTTGGCCATAAAGTTGGCGCAGAATCCATGTTTTTTGGCGATAGCACGAATCACCCGCTTCATTAACATCGATTGATCGCAGGCCGCGACGACATCACTACTGTGTTTGAGGTTGACCTCAAACTGCCCCGGGGCGTATTCGGCGCTGATATTAGAAGCTGGGATCCCTTGCTGCTGACATACCTCAATAACCTCATCAATAAAGCTTTTAAATTCATCCAACTCATCTAAGGAGTAGACCTGTGTCTGCGCCATTCGGGTTTGACTTAGTGGCATGATGGGGGGCTGAGGATTCCCTTGTTCATCTGGATGGAGATCTTGCAAGTAGAACTCATATTCAACTGCTACGCAGGGATTGAAGCCTTGCTGTTGCAGGTCTTGTAACTGTTTGGTTAACACCAGTCGAGGGTCGGCGAAAAAGCCATCACTCTGTTGTCGATTGCACATGGTCAGTACCGCTTGGGCGACACCCGGTTTCCAAGGAATAGGCTGGAGTGATCCGGGAACAATGCGACAAATTCGGTCGGAATCGCCTTGGTCAAAACCGAGTCCGGTCTCTTCTATGGTTTCGCCTTTGATATCAAGGGCGAACACCGACGCAGGCATACAGACGCCTGACTCATACACCTTGGGCAGTGAAGAGACGGGGATGCGTTTGCCGCGCTCTTTGCCGTTGATATCGAATAATATTAGGTCAATGCTGGTGATATCGGGATGGCTTTCAATAAAATCGTAGGCTTGATTTAGGTCAGCACTCGTGACCCAAGGTTTGCGTTCTGCACTCATATATCCCTTCCTTTGCATGCTTTTATCGCTGTAATCCTTTACTCGCTGTCCAAAACAGGCTACTCGAACTCGGCAGTAGGTGTAAAGTATTTTGTTTCAGTTGTTGTTAATTATAGTGCTTCATTTTGATTGTTTTGAGGGATTACTGTGCTTTATTGGTAAAATATAGTTAACACTGACTGTTGACAGTTAACAAAAATAGTGTCATTCATAATAACAGAACGCAGAAAAGCAGGGTGCGCTAGAACACTGCTCAAGTTGACAGGGCGTTAGCTTGATACTGCCACCAATCATTCATTACCCCTCGCAGCAGGGAAGGCGGCAACTCATGGATATGATCAAGGAATGGATCTTAGAGAATAGAATTACAGAGGTAGAGTGCTTGGTTCCGGATATTACCGGTAATGCCAGAGGTAAAATTATACCCGCACACAAGTTTCTACGTGATAAGGGGATGAAGCTGCCCGAAAGCTTATTCTTTCAAACCATCACAGGGGACTGGCCTGACGACGATGAGATGATTGATCTCACTGATAGTGATATGAATCTCAAACCCGATGAAAAAAGTATCCGATTTGTCCCTTGGGCGAAAGAGCCTACCGCACAAGTCATTCACGACTGCTTCGTTGGCGACGATGAATATGTCGATATCGCCCCAAGAAGTGTGCTTCGCAGAGTATTGCAACTCTATAAGGACAAGGGGTTAACCCCAATTGTCGCACCCGAACTGGAATTCTATCTGGTCAAAAAAAATATTGATGAAGACTTTCCCCTAGAGCCACCAATCGGTCGTAACGGTCGTCCGGAAACCGCCAGACAGTCTTTTAGCATTGATGCCGTGAACGAATTTGATCCCCTTTTTGAAGAGATGTATGACTTTTGTGATGCACAAAAGTTGGACGTCGACACCTTAGTTCATGAGTCAGGCGCGGCCCAAATGGAGATTAACTTCGACCACGGCGATGCCCTTGAGTTAGCCGATCAGGCGTTTCTATTCAAACGAACCGTGCGTGAAACTGCCTTGAGGCATGATGTTTACGCCACCTTTATGGCTAAGCCTATGCAGCACGAACCCGGTTCATCAATGCATATTCACCAAAGCATGTTGGATCGAGAAGGCAAGAACATTTTTAGTAACGCCGATGGCAGCAACAGCCAAGCATTGCTGCACTACATCGGAGGGCTACAAACATTTGCCCCCGCCAGTATTGCCTTTATGGCACCGAATGTGAATTCCTACCGACGCTTGATTTTTGGTGAGTGCGCACCGGGTAACCTTGAGTGGGGAGAGGATAATCGCACGGTCGGCATCCGAGTTCCGGCCTCCGATGCCAAGGCGCGACGGGTTGAAAACCGTTATGCCGGCGCGGATGTAAATCCCTACTTGGCCATGGCCGTCTCACTGGCGTGTGGCTACCTTGGCTTAGTCAATGAAATTGAACCACGTGACAAAGTCACCACAGACATCAGCGGTTCCCCTTACAGCTTACCTCACACCTTAGAAGAGGCATTGTCCATCTTAGAGCAGTGTGTGGAACTGAGAGAGATCCTTGGCGAGCGTTTCGTGTCGGCATACGTCTCGATTAAACGCAAAGAATATGAAACCTTTTTCCAAGTCATCAGCTCCTGGGAGCGGGAGTTTTTGTTGCTTAATGTTTAACCCCTACTTTATAGGACAACGCTATGAGTTCACTTGTTGAGTATGATGCGAATCATTGCTTTCACCCGTTTAGTAATTACCAAGAATTAAACAGTCAAGGCGCTCGCATGATAGAGCGAGGCGAAGGCATCTATATCTATGACGATGCAGGCAATGAGATCCTCGATGCCATGTCTGGGCTATGGTGCACGAATCTGGGGTATAGCTGTCAGCCTCTCATCGACGCCGCAACGACGCAAATGCAATCGCTGCCTTACTACAATTTGTTTTTCCAAACCACGCATCCACCGGCTGCCGAGTTGGCTAAGTTGCTGGCAGAGGTGACACCTGACGGGATGAACCATGTGTTCTTTACTGGTTCTGGCTCAGAGTGCAATGACACCGTGATTCGCATGGTTCGTTATTACTGGAATGCGAAAGGACAGTCGAGCAAGAAGACCATCATTAGCCGAAAAAATGCCTACCATGGCAGCACCATCGCGGGCGCAAGCTTAGGCGGTATGGGCTTGATGCATAAACAGACGGGTTGTGTGGTGCCGGATATTGTCCATATCGATCAGCCTTATGCCTTTGAAGAGTGCCTTGACGGCGACCTTCAAGCCTTCGGTCTTGAGCGAGCCCAGCAACTAGAACAGAAAATCCTTGAGCTTGGTGAAGCCAACGTCGCCGCTTTCATCGCGGAACCGATCCAAGGGGCGGGTGGGGTGATTATTCCTCCTGAAAGTTATTGGCCAGAAATCCAAAGGATCTGCGATAAATACGACATCTTGTTGATCGCCGACGAAGTGATCTGTGGGTTTGGGCGCACCGGAGAGTGGTTCGCCAGTGATACCTATAACATTCGACCCGACTTGCTTTGTATGGCAAAGGGCATCACTTCCGGCTATTTGCCACTTGGCGGTGTCATGGTTCGCGAGCAGGTCGCAGACGTGTTGAAGTCTGCCAATTCCGAGTTTGCACATGGCTTTACTTACTCTGGTCATCCTGTTGCCTGCGCGGTGGCCATCGCCAACATTAAGCAGATGCAGTCGCGTCAAATTATCCCCAACTTGCAACAGAGCATCGCCCCTTACTTTGCAGAAAAATGGAGTGAACTGATGCACCACCCATTGGTTGGAGAAGCGCGGGTTAAAGGGTTGGTGGCGGCGATTGAAATCGTACAGGACAAAACGACCAAACAGCGCTACGACGAATCACTGCAAGTGGGCATGTTATGTCGTGAAAACTGTATCAAGAGTGGGCTAGTCATGCGAGCTGTGGGTGACACTATGATTGTCTCCCCGCCGCTGATTATCACTCTGGAAGAAATTGATTTGCTCGTTGAACGAGCGAAGCAAGCACTCGACCTGACGATGGCGTCTTTATAGCCTCAGTCAAAGGATCTTTACCCCATGGATTGGAGACAATTATGAGAAATGGAACCCCTGTAAAAGGGCTTTTACTGGCAATAACAAGTGCACTGTTTGTTGCCTCTGCGACTGCGGAAGAGGAGAAAATCCTTAACGTATACAACTGGTCAGATTATATCGCCGAAGACACCATTAAAGGCTTTGAACAAGAGACTGGGATCAAGGTGGTTTATGATGTATTTGATTCCAATGAGGTACTCGAAGCCAAGATACTATCTGGTCAAACGGGCTATGACTTGGTGGTGCCATCGAATGACTTTTTGGCGCGCCAAGCACAAGCGGGTGCTTTTATGCCTTTGGACAAGGCCAAGCTGACCAACTATGGCAACCTTGATCCAAAACTGATGCAAGTCTTGGCGCAAACGGCCGATCCTGACAACACTTATGCCGTTCCCTATCTTTGGGGCACAACGGGTATTGGCTATAACGTAGAAAAAGTGCAACAGATATTGGGCGACTCAGCTCCTGTTGATAGCTTGGATCTGGTATTTAAACCAGAAAACATGCAGAAGCTAGAGCAGTGTGGTGTCGCCTTCCTCAACGCACCAACAGAAATTTTTGCCGCTGCGCTTCAGTATATTGGCAAAGATCCTAACTCAAAAACCGCGGATGATTATAAGCAAGCACTTGCGCTGCTGAGTGAAATTAGACCCTATATTACCTATTTCAACTCTTCAAAATATATCAATGATTTAGCGAATGGTGACGTGTGTGTTGCCGTCGGTTGGTCTGGTGATGTGTTACAGGCGGCCGCCCGTGCAGAAGAAGCGAACAATGGTATTGAAGTGGCGTACTCGATCCCTAAAGAAGGGGCTCAGGCTTGGTTTGATTTAATGGCGATTCCAAGAGATGCCAAGCACCCAGAAAACGCTATGGCGTTCATTAACTATCTGCTACGACCAAAAGTCATTGCGGGTATCAGTAACTATGTTTGGTACGCCAACCCCAATGTCCCGTCAAAACAATTTATTGATGCGGAAGTCTTGAATAATCCGGGTATCTATCCACCGGAAGCGACGGCAAGCAAGCTGTATAGCGCTGAGGTGAAGCCCAAAAAGATTGACCGTGTGATTACCCGCTCATGGACCGACTTTATTAAGAACTAACACAGGCTGTGTCGGCCCTACTTGTTGTCTTAGTAGGGCCTTTTCAAGGAGGAATTTGAATGACAGTGATTGCATTGGAAGCGGAGGGAGAGCTAGCCCCGCCGAACGTTGAAACCCCGATCAAGACCGCGTCAAAGGCCAATAGACGACCTTTGTTGCAAATAAAAGGATTGACCAAATCCTTTGATGGGCATACCGCTGTCGACAACATCGACTTGGATATCCATCAAGGTGAAATATGTGCCCTCGTAGGCGCATCGGGCTGTGGTAAGTCGACCTTACTGCGTATGCTCGCCGGCTTCGAAAAGCCAGACGGTGGCGAGATCCTTCTCAATGGCGAAAGCCTAACGTCCATTCCTCCCTACCGCCGTCCCGTCAATATGATGTTTCAATCCTATGCTCTGTTTCCTCATATGACGGTGTTCAATAATATCGCTTACGGGTTAAAGCAGCAGGAAAATTTATCGAAGCCGGAGATCCGCAAAACGGTGCAAGAGCTGCTTGAATTGGTCGACCTCACTGAATACGCCAATCGTAAACCTCATCAACTGTCCGGTGGTCAGCGACAGCGGGTAGCCCTCGCGAGAAGTCTCGCTAAAAAGCCAGTGCTGCTTTTGCTTGATGAGCCGATGGGTGCGCTGGATAAAAATCTAAGAGAAAAGATGCAGCTAGAGATTGTCGATATTCTTGAGCGTGTTGGTGTCACCTGTGTGATGGTGACTCATGACCAAGAAGAGGCAATGACTATGGCGGATCGCATCGCGATCATGAATAAGGGGCAATTTGTCCAGATAGGCTCACCTAATTCCATCTACGAGTCGCCCAACTCTCGCTACAGTGCCGAGTTTATTGGTTCGGTGAATATTTTTGAGGGTACTCTGAATAAGACGTCGCAAAATCACTCGTCTATCCAATGTGATGATCTCGACAAACCGATCCTTTTCGACCATGCAGTGACGGCAACACCGGGCACGCAACTCATGGTCGCGGTGCGCCCAGAAAAGATGTTTCTCTGCACCGAATCGCTCAGTACAGGCAACAGCTGTGCTGGGGTAGTGGAAGATATCGCCTATATTGGCAGCCAGTCGATTTATCACGTTAGGCTAGCGAGCGGTAAATTAGTTACGGCTTCGGTGCAGAATGTCAGTCGTAAAGGTGAAAACTTACCGACATGGAACGACCCTGTGAGTCTGTTTTGGGAAATGGATAGTGGCGTGGTGTTAACAATATGAAGATATCTCAAACCTTAAAACAACTGCCCATCGCCAAATACTTGGTGATCTCCCTGCCTTATAGTTGGCTGCTGCTGTTCTTCCTTGCCCCGTTCTTGTTCGTATTAAAAATTAGCTTAGCGGAATCGGAGATTGCGATTCCCCCTTATTCCGAACTATTTCAATTAGTTGAGCAACAAGTACAGCTGTTTCTTAATATCGGCAACTATCTGTTTCTGATTGAAGATAGCCTCTATTTCGAATCTTATATGTTGTCGATAAAGATCGCTTTCTTCTCTACCTTACTCTGTTTGATCATCGGCTTTCCCACGGCTTGGGCCATTGTTCACTCGTCGCCAGCGACGCGGAATATTCTATTGATGCTTATCATCCTTCCTTCTTGGACCAGTTTTTTGCTGCGTGTTTACGCCTTAATGGGTCTACTCAATTCGAATGGATTGTTGAATAGCTTTTTGCTGATGTTGGGGGTCATTGACCAGCCGTTGAAGATTTTGCACACCGACGCTGCTATCTATATCGGTATCGTTTACACCTATTTACCTTTCATGGTTTTGCCTTTGTATACCGCGTTGATGAAGGTGGATTACACCTTGGTTGAAGCTGCTTTTGATTTGGGCACGCGTCCATTTGGTGTTCTGGTGCAGGTGCTGATCCCGTTAACTAAGGCGGGCATCATTGCCGGCTCTATGCTGGTGTTTATTCCGGCGGTGGGTGAGTTTGTGATACCTGAACTGTTAGGCGGGGCGGATTCAATACTCATTGGTCGAGTGCTGTGGCAAGAGTTCTTCAATAACCGCGACTGGCCAGTGGCGTCGGCGGTGGCGATCACTATGCTGTTGGTGCTTATGATCCCGATCATTTGGTTCCACCATTATCAGAAGCGTGAGTTGGAGGTGCAGTCATGAATGCGATCCCGGTTTATAACAGTAAATGGAAGTGGTTAATATTAGGACTGGTGTTTAGCTTTCTCTATATTCCTATTCTGGTGTTGATTGTTTACTCCTTTAATGAAGGGCGTTTAGCCACTGTGTGGTCGGGCTTTTCTACGAAATGGTACGGTGTGCTTTTTGAAGATAAGCAGCTGATGAACAGTGTCAGGTTGAGTTTAACCATAGGCTTTCTCTCGGCTTCCACTGCGGTGGTGTTAGGGACGTTGGCGGCGTTTGTTTTGCAGCGGCTGGGTAAGTTTAAAGGGGAGACGGGGTTTGCTTTCATGATTACCGCACCCCTTGTGATGCCTGATGTGATTACTGGTCTCTCTTTGTTGCTGCTGTTTATCTCATTAGGGCAGTTTTTTGACCTGTTTGCGCATCGCGGCATGCTGACGATTTGGATTGCCCATGTGACCTTTTGCACAGCGTATGTCACTGTGGTGGTGAGCTCACGACTGCAAGAGTTGGATCGCTCGATAGAAGAAGCCGCAATGGATTTGGGTGCATCGCCGCTCAAGGTGTTCTTTACCATCACGCTCCCAACCGTTGCACCCGCCTTGTTAGCTGGGTGGTTGCTGGCATTCACGCTCTCTTTAGACGATCTGGTGATATCGAGTTTTGTCTCTGGTCCGAGTTCGAGTACCTTACCTTTGGTGATATTTTCTAGTGTTCGTCTGGGCATTAGTCCCAAGATCAATGCGTTAGCGTCGCTGATGGTGCTGGTTGTTGCCTTGGCGTCATTTATCGCTTGGTGGCTGATGGCGCGGGCAGAGAAGAAGCGTAAATTGGAAATCCGCGCCTCATCTTAGCTGGGTATACCTTGTGAGCTTGGTATACCTTGAGAGCTTGGCATATCTTGGCTCGGCATAGCTGTATGGAAAAATATACCCCAATTACCTCTGAATTCTGCATTTTGAGGTAACTGGGTATAGAGGCGTATTTCCCCTAATTTGGGGTTTAAGGAGCAAGACATGGATGTCGGTGAGCAACTCAAGAGTATTCGTACCATGAAGGGTATTTCCCAGCGTGAACTGGCTAAGCGCAGTGGGGTGACGAATGCGATGATCTCTCAGATTGAGAATAATCAGGTTAATCCGTCGGTGGGATCGCTGAAAAAAATATTGGATGCGATGTCCATCTCTATGGGGGACTTCTTTACCGTTGATATTAAGGCGGAAGATAAAATATTTTTCAATCGTGACGAGTTGGTGGATATTGGCGATAGTCAAATCAGCATGTTGCTGGTCGGCAGTAAAACCAAACACCGACAACTGGCGCTGCTACGAGAAACCTACCCTCCTGGCGCGGATACCGGGACGGACTTTATGCAGCACGAAGGCGAGGAGAGCGGCATCGTGCTCAGGGGAGAAATAGAGATCACGGTGGGTAATCAGAAGCAAGTATTAAAGGCGGGGGATTCTTACTATTTCTCAACCCACCTCCCACACCGCTTTCGCAATGTAGGCAAAATAGAGTGTGAACTGATCAGCGCTGCCACGCCTCCTACGTTCTAGGTTTACCGCTATTTTGCTCATCATCATCAGTGTTGATTGAAATAAAATTGGGAGTTTATAAATTCTGGTTTATATATTGCAAGTTATCGCTTATCAACTCATTAGTTCGATAACTCACTGTTAAATAAACCAGGATGGTGTAACGATGAGCAAGGGATTTAGAGAAGTAGACGCTTATCAAGCAAGAATTACTCGCGATGGAATGCGAAACGATTTGGTGCAAAATTATACAGAAAGCGATCATTCTGCACCTTATTGGTTAGATGTTCTGACAGAAGCGGAGCAGGGTTCGAGTGATTTTGTAGGGGATGATACGGAGCGGGTTTTTCCGTTTGTTTGTGATCACTTTGACCCTAAGGATCAGCCCAGCTATCAGTTATACCGTTGTCATCGTGATGTCGTGTCTTCAGACATGATCTCGCAAACGTCTGTCGATAAGTTGCAACGCGAGCTGGTTGAGCAAATACGTGGGCAACTCAATTCACAATACCGAATTAACGTGTCGAGTGAGCAGATATTATTGACACAGGGACGAGAACAAGCACTCACCTTACTCGCCGATGAACTGGTTTCAGAGTCTAGTGTGGTTGCTTTGGAAAACCCCGGTAGAGCCGTCTATCAAACGGTTTTTCAGCAGTCGAAGGCACAAGTGCAATGGGTTGACGTGGACCAAGATGGCTTAACTATAGGCGATGCGCTTAATGGTAGCAATATCGTCTGTGTAACCCCAAGCAGTCATTATCCCACCAGTGTGACGATGTCTTTGAATAGACGCCAAGCTCTGCTTGAACAGGCTAGCGAGCAAGGTTTTTATATTATTGAGGACATGTGTGAGACCGATACTCACTTCTTAGACCAAGCCCTGCCGCTATTACATCGCCTAGATGCCCATGACCGAGTGATATCAGTGGGCTGTTTATCCTCCTCGACTGCCCCGCAATTGGACGTGGGTTATATCCTCGCTCCAAAAGAGATGATAGCGAGGCTCAGTGATCGCCAACCGACAACGGATTGCAATGCCTTATCAATGGCCATTACCACGCAATTTTTAGCATTAGGATATTATGACAACCATATTCGCAGAGTAAGACACACCATGGAGCAGAAGTGGTTGGCTATGCTCAGTGCGCTGGAATGTCATATGCCCGATTACCCATACTATGCCACGCCCGGAAGCACTTGCTTCTTGCTCACGCTTCCTCAAACCCTAGATTGTCATACGTTGATCACACGAGCGGCGATGGAGGGCATCGTGCTGCAGGCGGATAACGTTCGCTTGAACTCGGCGTCGGGTCAACCCAGAGTCGTGTTAGGGTTTGGTGCGATCAATATTGACGATATTGAGGCGGGCATCATGAAACTGAAGCCGTTAATTACCACACTTTGTCAACCCATGTAGCACTGGCGAGCACCAATAGGCTAGTCACCATCAGATCATTTGTTGTATCATGTGCCTCCTTATGTAGTAGGGTAACATCGCCCTTGGACTGAAGTAATTGGGGAAGCAATGGACGTAGGCAAACAGCTTAAAACTATCCGAACTATCAAGGGTATGTCGCAAAGAGAGTTAGCCAAATTGAGTGGTGTTACCAATGCCATGATATCGCAGATCGAGAAGAACCAAGTGAACCCGTCCGTGGGCTCTTTAAAAAAGTTGCTCGATGCCATGTCCATTTCTATGGGTGAATTTTTCACCATAGATATAGAAGCTGAAGACAAGATCTTTTTTACCACAGACGAGCTGGTAGATATTGGCGACAATACCATTAGCATGCTCTTGGTTGGGGGTAAAAAAGCCGACCGTAAAATGGCCATTATTCGTGAAACCTATCCACCGGGTGCCGATACAGGCACTGACTTTATGCAGCACGATGGGGAAGAGGGCGGGATTGTACTGCGCGGTGAGATTGAATTACAGGTAGGTAAACAGACTCAGGTGTTGAAGCCGGGGGATTCCTATTACTTCAAAACCCGCCAGCCACACCGCTTTAGAAATAAAGGTAAAGTGGAATGCGAACTGATTAGTGCCTCCACACCACCTACTTTTTAATGCCAATGGGCGAGTGTGTCGCCCATTGACGCTGACACGCTTATGAGCGGGTTAACCCAACTCTATCCATGTCGATTTTAGCTCAGTGTATTTTTCCAGCGCGTGCAGTGATTTGTCGCGACCGTTACCACTCTGCTTATAGCCACCAAATGGCATTGTCATATCGCCACCATCCCAGTTATTGACAAACACCGTCCCAGCTCGCAGTGCTCGAGAGCCTTTTATCGCCTTGCTAATATCACTGGTCCAGATCCCTGCTGCCAAGCCATATTCAGTATCGTTTGCGATGTCGATGGCTTGCTCTAAGGTATCAAAGACAATGACGGATAATACAGGACCAAAGATCTCCTCTCTCGCGATTCTCATCTCTGGAGTCACGTCGACAAAGATCGTGGGCTCGATATAGTAGCCGCCAGTTGCCTGCAGCACTTGCTGGCCGCCGCACAACAACGTTGCCTCCTGCTGTTTACCGATGTCGATATAACTTAAAATGCGTTCCATTTGAGCTTCATCAATGATAGCGCCCATTCGGGTATCCGTCATCAGTGGGTCAGCGGGTTGCCAGTTGGCAGCGCCTTGTTTTAATTTCTCGATCACTTCGCTGTAAATGCTTCTCTCAACCAGCAATCGCGAGCCAGCGGTGCATACCTCGCCTTGGTTGTAACAGATGGCAGAGAGCGCGGTGTCGACCGCTTTTTGTAACTTATCGGTGTCGGCGCAAATAATGTGGGGGCTTTTACCGCCACACTCCATGAAGGTGCGTTTGAGATTAGATTCACCCGCAAAAGTCAGCAATTTTTTGCCCACAGCGGTAGAGCCAGTAAAGGTAAGACCGTCAACGTCGTTGTGCAGCGCCAATGCTTGTCCGGCTTCGTAACCAAAGCCAGGCAGAACTTGAAACACCCCGGCAGGCAATCCCGCTGCCAGTGCTAGCTCAGCAAGGAAGATGGCCGAAAGCGGGCTTTTTTCTGACGGTTTAAGGATCACCGAGTTGCCCGTTGCTAGCGCGGGTCCTAGTTTCCAAGAGGCCATGACGGCTGGGAAGTTCCAAGGAACAATCGCCGCCACCACACCAAGAGGTTCTCGTGTCACCAGTGCCAGCGCATCGGCTGTCGTGGGGGCAACTTCATCGTACAGTTTATCAATGGCTTCAGCATTCCATGCAATACAGCGGGCAGTAGCAGGGGCATCGTAGCCTAAGGTATCGGAGATGGGCTTGCCCGCATCTAAACTCTCCAATAACGCCAGCTTATCCTGATTTTCTTCGATTAATCGGGCAAATTTCAGCAAGGTCGCTTTACGCTCTGCTGGCTGTAATTGTGACCAGACACCACTATCAAAGGTTGCGCGAGCCACTTGCGCCGCAAGATTGACATCCGCCTCATCACACTGAGCGATGTGCGCTATTAGTGAACCATTGCTCGGATTGATACAGGGGAACGTCTTGCCACTAATGGCGTCCATTAATTGTCCATTGATGACGGCTTGAGTAGAGAAAGTGAGATTCGCTAAGCGGTCAGACCATGTTTGATTGTCCATAAATTCCCTTTTGATGTCGATTGTCCGTAAAGCCATTAGCTCAAGCAATTTACGGCGTACTGTCCTTAGAGTGCAACGCAAAAAATGATGGTGAGCAAATGACCTGTCGTGTTAATTATTTTGCTTTATTAAGCTCTATTTATCGTATAAATTTGCCTTAATGTAAAGTATATTGTGTTTTTGTTCGATTTATTGTCACGGAGGAATGACATGAATATAGGGATTATTGTTTGCGATCGTGTCGACCCGATATTATCGGCTGAGTTTGGCGAATTTGCCGATATGATTATTGAAACATTGTCACCACATGGTGATTTTAACTATCAACTGTTTGATGCTATGGAAGGGGTGTTACCGATGACCGATCACGGTTGTGATGGTTTTATTATTACCGGTAGCACCTTTGATGCCTATGCAGACATCGACTGGATCAATCAATTAGCGCAGTGGATTGTGACTTGTGATGAGGCGCAAACCCCACTGATTGGTATCTGTTTTGGGCACCAGATCATTGCCAGAGCATTAGGAGCTCAAGTGGCTAAGTCTAATAAGGGCTGGGGTATTGGCATGAGCGTCAACCAAGTCACCGGTCAACATGATTGGATGCAGCCCAGAAAAGAGATGATCAACATCTTGGTCAGCCATCAAGATCAAGTTCTGCAATTACCGGATTCACTGACCACCATCGCATCCAGCGACTTTTGTCCAAACTATATGCTGATTAAACAAGACCACATCTTGACCATTCAAGGACACCCAGAATTCTCAACCGACTTTGAATATAAACTCTTGGAACGCAAGCGAGAGTTGGTTGGGGAAGAGGCTTATCAAAACGCCCGCACCAGTCTTGAGTTGCTGCCAGATTCAGCACTGATCATGCAGTGGTTTGCGCAATTTTTCTATCGTGCTGTAGCATAGATATGGGGCAAACGTGTTGCCGCTTCGCTTGGGTGTCTGCGCAGCGGCGATACGTTATTCAAGCATCATTTTTAACCGGCACTAGAGCGGTATTCCAGTAAGTACTCGGCGTCCGTTTCAGCCACTTTTACAAAGCCTAGATGATAATACAGATGTTGGGCTGGGTTGGTCTTCAATACGCCGAGTGCGACGGAAGAGGCGGTAATTTTGGCCAGCTCAAACAGCTCTAAAATAAGAGTACGACCTATTTTTTTATTCTGAAAGCTGGGGTGCACTTGGATCTGCACCACGTACCACTGATTTTGTTGCGGTCGAAATTTTACCTTAAACAATCCGGCCATTTTGCCGTCGACTTCGATGATGTTAGCGCAGTCATAATCGAGTCTCACTCGTTCTACCATCGCCATCTTGTCCGTCGGCCAATTCATATCCTGCATGTATTGTGTCATGGTGTCGGTGCGCAGCTCGATCAGGAAGTCTAGGTCGGTCTCATCCGCTAGTCGTAACGAAATTTTCATTCAATATCAGCGCTCCATGGTAGCATTTTCTAGTCCGACTAGAGTATACGATAAGCGCGTTAAAGCCTACTCTTAAGAAGAGGTTACACCGATCTAGCTAGCACTGGAGCAAGAGTCAGGGATTCAATTGAGCGCCATTTTTTGAGTGGCTATTTTTTGTCTTAAATTGGAAGGGCGGCAGTGATTGTATTCGAGGCGAACTTATTTCATATGAAAAAAGCCAGCGACAAGCGTCACTGGCTTAATAAAAACGTCAACTCATTTTAGGGTGGGACACATCGAGAGACCTAGTCTACGTGGACTATTTCTACCGTTTGCTGTTTCATCTTATCAAGTGGATAAAACTTGATGTCACCCTTGGTAAAATCAATATCATTTAGGTCTATTTTACGTAGAGTACGATTGTCCAGCGTATGGTAATAATACTCTAGTGATTTGGCATTCATCGCCGTTGTCCATTGGGTGCTACCCTGTAGCCCATCCTCTGGTAATTGATCTGATGCCGTTGTTGAACCCAGTGGAATATTAAAGTTATCCAAAATTCGAAATGACTCATTGATTGCTTGTTCACTATCTTCCAACTTCACAACGGTATTTCGTAATGCCGCAGCCCGAACAAATCGAGATGGCGGAGTGAAATCACCAGGGAGCCCTAACATACCAGAGCCAACTCCAATCGGACTTAACGTGATCTCATCAACTGTCTTTGGACCCGCTGCTCTGGGTTGTAAGCCAATATAGTTTCTAAGATTAATGAGGTGCCAAGGGTAGCTAGGGCTGTTTGTCACTACACCGACTTCGTTGTCGTAAATGTCTAGCTTACCCTCTGTGTATTCGATAACAATACTGCCGCCCTTACTGTCGGTAACGAGGAAGTGGATCGGCGGTGCAATATTACCAAATGAGGCAACTTTAACATCTGATACGCGAATGTTCGGGAGTTCAGCTTTGATTTCTTCGACGTTGGCCTTTGTTGTTAATATCCATGTTGGTAAATCAAAGGCTGCGATAGTCCTGTCACGCTGTTGACTATCGTAATCTTGGAATTGAGCAAAGCCAGGCAGATAAAGAACGGAAACAGCAAGCCCTTTCTCGTTCATTCCATCGACAAATATTGGTAAATCTATGGCGTTGATGCCCACTGCGCCGTATTTAGTCTCCCAACTGAGACCATTTTTCCCGTCGGGTGTCGTGCCTTGCATCGCCACTTTCTGTGGTACTTTGATAACCTTTGAGCGGAGGTCAAATGAGCCCCACTCTTGTGTTCGAGCTTGAATGATTGAGCCATCATCAGCATTTAATGTTATCGCCGTACATGCAAGCACACTCTGTGCAGGGATAGTAAAGGCGAGTAGTGATGATACTAAGGCTAACTTACGAAACGGTGTTTTCATAATATCCTCAATATAGAAATTTTCAGGAACTTATATATTAGTAAAGAATAGGAGAAAGAAAAATTAATCGGTTGGGTTTTCAAGGCTATCAAGATTTTCGAACGGGTTGTCACTTCAGGTAGCGGCGTCGGAAGGTGACTAATTGCTGACTGAGTTTAGGAGTTGGAAACACGTTGCCAATTTTAGTTGACCATTACAAAGGTTCTATCCAAAGCAACGTGCACCCATTTAAACTTACAGCTTGACGATCAACTTGCCTTTGTTGTCACCAGTGAGCAGCAAGTTCAGCCCCGTCATCGCACTTTCCAGTCCTTCCAGCACATGGCTGCGGTATTGAACGTTACCTTGCATGACATAAGGCGTGAGTTTAGCCAGCAATGCAGGGACTTCACCAAAGTGATCAGGCATAGTAAAGCCTTGAATGGTGATTCGTTTCTTGATGATATTGATCCAGTTTGGTCCCAGTGCTGGGTTTTCGCTGGTGTAGTCGGCAATCATTCCACACACTATGATGCGACCGAAGGCATTCATACGGTTGAAAATAGCGTGCTGAATTGGACCGCCGGTGTTTTCGAAAAAGAGATCGATACCATCCGGTGTTAGCTCGGTCAGTTGCTGCTCCAAGTCATCAGACTTATAGTTAATCGCACCGTCAAAGCCAAGTGTGTTGACTATCCAGTCTGCTTTTTCATCGCTGCCCACCACACCGATAACACGCAGACCTTCGGCTTTTGCCAATTGACCAACAATCGAACCGACCGATCCGGCTGCACCAGTAACCACAATGGTCTCACCCGTTTTAGGTTTACCCACATTGAATAGCCCCTGCGTTGCAGTGAGCCCCGGGAGAGCAAAGACCGACAGCGCCATTTCAGGGTCAATGTCAGATTGAACTTTATTGATACCTTGTCCATTGGTTAACGCGTACTCGGTCCAACCGATCATACCCATAACTTTGTCACCAACGGTAAAGTCAGGATGGTTCGATTCTACAATCTCCCCAAAACCACTGGATCGCATCACAGAACCGAGTTCGACGGGAGGAATATAGCTTTCGGTATCAGGGCTCATCCAACCGATCATGGCAGGGTCGAGAGACATGTGTGTCTGCTTGATGAGAATTTGTCCTGGACCCGCAGTTGGGATCTCTTTGCTCTGCACCTCAAAAAGATGAGAACCTACAGGGCGATGATCGGGGCGCTGTGCTAGCAAAATTTTAGTGTAATGGCTCATGAGTGATTCCTTTTGATTTTGTTGTCCACTTTCGGCTGATAAAACAATTATTACTTATAGTATTGGTGTTATATAGTGGGTAAATAGCTAAACTATATTGTCTTAATAGCAATAATGTAGAATGTTCACCATCAAGTGACCGAATAAAAGCCGTGATGGGCATCATCGACCAACTTAAGTGAACGTGGATTATGGATAAACTTAGGGCCTTAAAATACTTTGCTGCTACCGTCGAGGTAGGAAGCTTTACTTTGGCAGCGAAACGATTTGGTGTGCCGGCTTCTTCAGTTTCTCGCCGAGTCGCAGATTTGGAACAAAGCCTAGGTGCGCAATTGCTCACGCGCACAACGCGTTCCGTCGTATTGACCGAAGTCGGGGAGCAATACCTTCAACAAGTCAATGCGATTTTGTTGCACTTAGAGCAGAGCGATCAGGTGGTTCGTGATTATCAAACGACGCCAATGGGTGTGTTGAAAATCAGTTCGATGGTTGGGTTTGGCGAGCAAGTATTAGCGCCAATTTTAGATGAATTCTCAGAGCGTTACCCTGACGTGTTGCTCGATGTTGTGCTCACGGATGAACTGTCTAAGTTAAATCGTGATGATGTAGATATTGCCATTCGTGGTGGTTACGCTCCCGATGAGCGCGTGGTGGCGATTCATTTGATGGACAATCAATTTATTGCCGCTGCATCGCAAGGCTATCTCGATAAAGTTGGGGTTCCACGTTCAACGCTTGAATTAAAAAACCATAAAGGGCTGTATTTTAAAACACCCATCGGGGCAACGCCTTGGTTAAGTGAGGTGAATGGCGCCTGGCAAAATGTGTCAGCACCTAGCGTGTTGACCACCAATAATGGCAAATGGCTGACTCGCAAAGCGATTGAGGGATTAGGCATCTTGATGATGCCTCGCTGGGCATTGCAACCTTATTTTGAAAGGGGGGAGTTAGTCGAGTTAACGTTTGATGAACCATTGAATATTACCGAAAACCAATATCTTGGTGTCTATATGCTGTATCAAAAATTAAGCTATGCCACACCTAAGGTCAAAGCAGCCGTGGATTTTATTACTGCAAGAGTAAAGGGTTCAGGGTTTGTCTTAGATAATAAGTAATATAAAAAGAACCAATATGAGCATGTTTGCGACCCAGTATGGAAACGCACGGAGAGCGCCTATATTGGAAATGTCTTCGTATATCTTTGAACGCCTCAAAGTGAGCACAAAGTACAGCGAAATAACGGTTGTTTTTTGTGACAGGTTGCCTTAATAAATGTTTATTCAGTTATCCACATCGTGCCTTCATGTTAGCATCATCATTAGCGGTTACAGGTACATTTAGTGGTTGTATTTTTACCCATCAAAGCAGACCGTCGAATCATACCGCACCTAATGGAGTTCATCATTTGTTAAATAAGGAGTTCCCTATGAGTGAAACTCTAGACACTTTCCGAATCAAACACACCGAAGATAACGTTGTTAGTAAAGAAGTCGTCAAGCAATTACTTCAACAGAAGAGCTTTGCGTCTCAGAGCGAAATCTGTAAAGCCTTAAATGAAATGGGTTACACGGGTATTAATCAATCAAGAATATCAAGGTGGCTGAGTCAACTTGGTGTGACAAAAGGTACCAATTCAAATGGTCGCAGGGTGTACTGCGTGACCTCTGAAACTGCACCTGTGAAAGTCAATTCCGCTGTATCATCTCAGATTGAATTTGTTACCCATAATCAGATGATGGTGGTGGTGAAAACCAATCCAGCTAGTGCGCAGCTTGTGGCTAGAATGATTGATACTGAACCACACCCTGAGATACTTGGCACCGTCGGAGGCAATGATACGGTTTTAGTGATTCCTCATGATGTCGGTAATATCGTTTTGTGTGAGAATATTGTGCGTAAGAGACTCGGTTTACAAGAGATCTAGCGATCAGAACAAGGGGCTAAACAGCACTCGATTGAACCGTCCTTATATACAAAAATCCCCAAGCCAAGCGCTTGGGGATTTTTTCGAGCCCAGATCATGCAGTTATCACTTCAGAAAACGACTATGAGCCCATTTGTTGCAAAGGATTAGTCGCCAATAGCGAGTCACCTAAAGCGAGTCACTCAAAGCTAGTCACCCAAAGTCGCAACCATCACAGCCTTGATAGTGTGCATACGGTTCTCAGCCTCATCAAAGACAATAGAGTAATCCGATTCAACGACTTGGTCTGTCACTTCACAGCCATTTTTGAGCATGGGGTAGTCTTGTGCCAACTGCTTGCCAATCGTGGTGTCCTCACCGTGAAATGCGGGTAGGCAATGCATGAATTTCACATGAGGATTTCCGGTGGCTTCGATCATTTGCATATTGACTTGGTATGGCAGCATCAACTTAATGCGTTCTGCCCACGCTTCTTTCGCTTCTCCCATGGACACCCAGACATCGGTATATAGGAAGTCACAACCTTTCACGCCTTGTTGCACGTCTTCGGTTAGAGTGATTTTCCCGCCAGTCTTTTCTGCAATGCTTTGGCATAGCTCAACCAGTTCCTTTTCTGGCCAGAATTGCTTAGGCGCGACAAGGCGAATGTCCATGCCCATTTTAGCGGCTCCCACCATCAAAGAATTGCCCATGTTGTTACGAGCATCACCAAGATAAGCAAAGCTCATTTCGTGTAGTTGCTTACCACGACCAAACTCTTGCATGGTTAAGAAATCGGCAAGAATTTGGGTAGGGTGGAACTCATCGGTTAAGCCGTTCCAGACAGGAACCCCCGCGTATTTTCCTAGCTCCTCAACAATTTCTTGCCCAAATCCGCGATATTCAATGCCGTCGTACATGCGACCAAGAACGCGAGCGGTGTCTTTCATTGATTCTTTATGACCAATTTGAGAACCACTCGGACCTAAGTACGAAACTTGTGCTCCTTGGTCGAAAGCCGCAACTTCAAATGCACAACGGGTGCGAGTCGATGTTTTCTCAAAGATCAGGGCGACATTTTTGCCTGTTAAACGAGGTTGTTCATAACCGTTGTATTTCGCTTTTTTTAGCTCCGCAGACAGATCTAAAAGGTGTTGGATCTCGCGCGGGGTAAAATCTAGTAGTTTTAGGAAATTACGATTGCGTAGGTTAAAAGCCATGATTCTTTCCTTCTTATTTACGTATATTAATGATTAGTGATATTGGTTCCTGCCGTCCCCTCAAGGATGCGTAAACCATCTTTTAATGACCCAATGCCAACCACTTTGCCACCTTGCTTAATAAACTCGCAGGAGGCTTCAATCTTAGGTTTCATCGAACCTTCCTCGAACTCGTACTTGGCTAATTCCGCCGGATTAGTAGCACGCAGCGCTCGCTGTGTTGGTTTTCCCCAGTCTAGGTAAACGCTGTCACTGTCCGTTAATACAAGCAGTGCGTCGGCGTTAATCTGCCCGGCGAGCAGGGCGGCTGACATATCTTTATCAATCACGGCTTCTACACCGATCAACTTGCCATCGTCATACATAACCGGGATCCCGCCGCCACCGGTACAGATAACTAAGTGGTCCTCATTAATCAGATGCGTTATTGCTTCATGCTCAATAATGCCAATGGGGGCTGGACTAGGAACAACACGACGGAAATAGTCGCCATCGGGTTTGAATGTCCAAAGGTACTTTTCAGCCAGTTCTCGCGCTTCTTCTTCTTCGTAGATAGGACCAATCGGTTTTGTTGGATCGTTAAATGCAGTGTCCATTGGGTCAACGGTCATTTGAGTTAAAACACAAGTCACTTTCTGTTCAGGCATTTGGTTTGTTAGCTCTTGCATGAGCATGTAACCGATCATGCCTTGGGTTTCACTCACCAACACATCTAGGGTGTAAGGTGCCACCTTCTTGTATTCCAAACCTTGCAGCGCCAGCAAGCCGACTTGGGGACCATTACCATGGACAAGCACGATGTTGTAATGTTTGGATATCTCTAAGATCGCTTTAACGGCTACTTCAATGTTTTCGCGCTGAATACTTTGCTCTAGCGCTTGGCCGCGACGTAATAAGGCATTGCCACCAAGGGCGACGACGACAGTTTGTCTTTTCATTACTTAACCCCCCTTATTTAAATGCCATCACGTTCGATAGGGCAGCTCATACAACGCGCACCACCACGTCCACGCCCAAGCTCATCACCTTGGATTGGTAGAACGGTAATCCCCGCTTTATCGTATTTTTCGTTGGTATAAGCGTTACTTTCATAGCCGATCACGACTCCGGATTTAACGGTCAACACGTTGTTTGCATCTTTCCACTGCTCGCGCTCTGCTTCGAAACTGTCACCGCCGGTGGTGATCAGGTTGAGTTGTCCAACGCCGAGCGCTTTTTCAATCGCTTTAACAAAATAATCTTCTTGCTTAATCGACACGGCACCGGATTCATCACCCGTTAGGCTCCAACATTTCACATCTTTGCGAACGACTTCTGGATAGACCGAGAAAGTATCTTCGCGCATGTGTGTCATTACCGTATCTAAGTGCATACAAGAGCGATGTTTTGGTAGTTCCATGGCGATCACTTGTTTCGCTTGACCATGTTTAAACAGATTGGACGCAAGATGTTCAACGCCTTGCGGCGTAGTGCGCTCTGACATGCCCACTAAAACGCTGCCTTTGCCGATAACTAAAACATCACCGCCTTCAATGGTTGATTTGTCGTAGTTGATGGTTTCATCGTCACCGAAATACTTGATGAAATCTTGCTGGGCAAAAAGAGGATGCCAGCGGTAGATTGCTCGCAGGTGATTGGTTTCGCGCTGACGCGCCGGTTTCGCCATTGGGTTAATGGATACACCACCATAAACCCAGCAAGAAGTATCACGGGTAAATAAATGGTTTGGCAGTGGGTCGATAACAAAGTCAGTAGGCTCGTACAGACCTTGTACCATTGACGATGAACTCTTAGGTAACGAGCTGTAAGCTAGACCACCTGTTAGGATTTTTGCCAATGTGATGTTGGGTAAGTCGTTAAGATAACAACGTACATTATTAGCGAGATGCTTACCTAGGCGATAATCAGACACTTGCTGATTTAATAACCAGTCTTTTGCTTCAGGGATAGCGATCGTCTCCGCTAAAAGATCAGTGAGAAGTAAAACTTCGACGCCTTGGTCACGCAGTGTTTGGGCAAAACCATCATGTTCGGCTCCAGCTCGTTCAACATCCAATACATCGTCAAACAATAAGTCTTGGCAGTTGGAGGGTGTTAAATGAGTTAATGATCTTCTTGGTCGATGAAGAATAACACGACGTAATTGACCAATTTCAGAACCTACATATAATTTGCTCATGATAGAACCTCTTTCATATTAATTAGCTTAAAATATGCAAATAGTCTGCTTAAAAAGCTAACAGGAAAATAAAATATAAAATTAATATTGACGGTGTTGTTTATAGACAACGAAGTAATATGTTTATCTAATCAATTTCGATGACTAAATAACGGTACCTAGACTTAATAAAACAATGCAGAAAAAAGTTAATATGCCGATTAATGGCATGACCCACTTGATCCATTTAATATAAGGAATGCGAGCAATGGCTAAACCACCCATCACTACCGCGGATGTTGGCGTAATTAAATTGACGAGTCCTGATGCAGACTGATACGCGGTAATGACAAGTTCTCGACCTACACCGGCAAAATCGGCTAATGGAGCCATGATCGGCATGGTGAGAACGGCAAGACCCGACGTCGAAGGAACAAGGAACGACAATATAATTTCCAAAAAGAAGATGACATTGACGAATACCACTGACGATAGACCCGTTACCATTTGTTCTGCTGAATTTAGAATGGTGTCGGTGATCATGCCGTTATCCATTACCACTACGATACCGCGAGCGATACCAATAATGAGAGCAACACCCAAGAGGTCACGTGCACCTTCTAAAAAGTTGTTAGTAAAATCTTCTTCGCTCATACGGTCTACAAAGCCAACAAGAACCGTAGCAGCAAGGAACATTGCCGAGATTTCAAGCATCCACCAACCCGCGGCAGACACGCCATAGATCATGACAGCGAACGCACAGCCAAAGATCGCGAGAATGATTTTACGAGTGGTGGTGAACTCAAGTTCTTCCTCTGATCGATTGCCAAGGAAGTGGGCTTTATTTTCTTCGTATTTATCGTGAACAATCGAATTTTTAGGATCGGTGCGAACCAAGCGAGCGTAGCGCATCACGTACCAAACACAGATAACATAGCCGAGAAACAACATAACTAGGCGCAACATAATACCGTCGGTAAACGGAATACCCGAAGCGTTTGCGGCGATCACGGTCGCGAATGGATTAATGGTTGACCCGAGTACGCCAATCCCCGCACCTAATAAGATGGTGGCAGCCGCGACAAGTGGATCAAAGCGAGCTCTCATCATGACTGGAACGAGTAGCGCATAAAAGGGCAGTGATTCCTCAGCCATACCATAAATGGTTCCTCCGGCAGCAAAAAGTGCCATAAGGATAGGTATCATCATTTCCTCACGCCCTTCTAAACGGCGTGTAATGCGTTCGATACCCGCGTCAATCGCTCCCGTTTTTGTCACAAGACCAATGAATCCACCAATGATAAGAATGAAAAAAGCGACATCAATAGCGGCATAGAAGCCTTGAATCGGCGCATAAAAGACATCGACGATACCTTGGGGCGCACTTTCTACAACTTGATAAGTGCCCGCAACAGGTACTTCTCGTCCAAGTTCTTCATTCATTGTGCGGTCATATTGACCAGCAGGAATAACCCATGTGAGAAGAGCCACTAATGCAATTAAAATAAATAAAATGGTATATGCGGAAGGAAATTTTAAATTAGTAAAGAAATTCCCTTTGTTTTTTGATTGATCAATTTGGGTGTTCATAAACACCTCCTGATATCTAAGTAATAAAGAAATTATCCATTAAAAAATGGGCGGGAAATTGATTTCGTGTATTACTCTAAATCAACCAAGTATTACTAACTTTGGGGGTCTTCACAAAAAGAATTTAATAAAGATTTGTGAAATTTACTTCTGAGATAAATAAGTGAATAGGGCAGAATAAAATTCATATTGGAGGGGGGTTAAAATCACTAATATAGGAATTTATGCAATAAAATAGATAATGAGTTTTAGGACGCTTTTTTGATTTAGATCAAAGAGAATTTTCACCTAAAAAATGGAATGAACACAAAACAATCAAATAGTTTGAACCGTGCTATCCAATCGGTGCGTGATCGTGTGCTCTACACCCAAGTGACGACTGAACTCCGCATCTTGAGGTAACTTGGGGATATAAGGGACATTTTGTAGAGTGATGGCAAACGTTTGTGCGACTGACCGGCATCATTCGCGCAGGCATCATTCGCAAAGGCATCGTGTGCGAATGTTGCCTGATTTAATATTGGAATCGACGCCAAAAGCGAAAGCAATAAGCCATTGATTAGAAGTGGGCAGCCCAACCAATTAAGAAACCTTGTGAGGCGGTATCGTATTCAAACGTGCCGTTGTTGTTGTAATCGACCCAAGTTGATTTGTAGGCGACGTTCAAATCAGACCAACCGTTCAGTCGGTAGCGAACACCAGTTAGCAGCGAAGAGGTGAAGTCGGTGTCACTGCCAAGCCCCATATCGATACTGGTATGTACGGTCCAATTATGATGGACCTGTTTGATCCAGCGAATCCCTAGCAGATAATCAATCCAATCTTCATCTAAAGACCTAGAATTCAGGCGTGTGCCGCTGTTTGTGTAGAGTTTAGAATCAATATCATTGTCCCACCAACGTAATCCAACCATATAATCAATCGTCCCGATATCGTATTGATAGCGCTTAAAGCCCTTGACCTCTAACACCCCTTGTCGGATCTCTAGGTCACCATTAAGGATGCCAGTGTTGCCGATGATTGAATCTGATTCACCACTTAACTTCATATAGCTGTAGTCGAGGTAATAGCCCCATTGGTTGTTGTAAATACCTTCAAGACGCAGCATGGCACCCATATCCAAATGGTCGACGATGAATGCAGGATCTACATCCACATCGCTGGATAGGTCACCAATGGTTGTATCTCCGCGAATGTTGAGTGCCTGCAAGTAGATCTCAACACTGTGCTGCCACTGTTTGTTGCCTGTGGGTTCGCTGGGTTGCTGTGCATTGACGACGGAAGTCGCTGCCAAGGTGGGTAAGATCAGGTAACGCCATTTAGCCATATTGATACCTCTAAATCCGATGTGAAGTAAAACAGTGGTGATCGTCCTGTCCTGATGATTCATTTTCAATATATGCAACTTGTATACAGCTGATTGTAGACTATGTTCTTAAAAAAGAGACAAATTCGAAGAAGGTGGGGGATATGAAGTCACAAAGTATTTTTTTGTTGGTCGCTGTCTTAGGTTTAACTCCGATTGCGCTGTCCTACGGGTATTCGCCTGTGGTTTCTCTTGACTACTTATTCGGTATTGATGCTAGCCCCATCAACGTGACGCATATTTTTCGTGCGGTAATGGGGCTCTATTTGGCTCTCGCTCTATTTTGGGTGAGTGGCGCATTGTTCAAAAAGTATCGACTACCTGCGCTTTATAGTCTGGTGGTTTTTATGTTGGGTTTGGCTGCCGGTCGAGTAATCAGCTTGGTATTGGATGGTATGCCTCATTGGCTGCTTGTCGTCTATCTAATACTAGAACTTGGCTTTGGCTTGGTAGGAATAAAAATGGTTCGCAAACAACAATCTGAAACAGTATAAGGACATTCTATGAAGAGAATTCTTCCCCCTGTTATTCTGAGTGTGCTGGGCAGTGTTTCGCTATCAGCATGGTCAGCGCAAGAGCAACCGAATATTTTTGTTATTTTCACTGACGATATTGGCATCTCAAATCTCAGTGCTTATCACAATGGCGTGATGAGCAGTCAAACCCCCAACATTGATAGTATCGCTGAAAAGGGCATGCTATTGACAGACTACTATGCGCAACCGTCTTGTACGGCGGGTCGCTCCGCGTTTTTAACCGGACAATTGCCCGTTAGAACGGGGATGCACTCCGTTGGTCTGCCGGGTGGTCCTGTGGGCTTAAATGCCGACACGCCAACGCTGCCTGAGATCCTAAAAACCATGGGTTATGTCACGGGTCAGTTTGGCAAAAACCACCTTGGTGACAGAGATGAATTCCTACCAACGATGCACGGTTTTGATGAGTACTGGGGTTGGTTATATCACCTGAATGCAATGGAATATACCGAAGATCCCGATTGGCCAAAAGATGGTTCATTGGATGCGTTTGCTCCTCGTAATGTGATTTATGCGAAGTCAGACAATAACGGCGGGCAAACCATTGAGGATGATGGCGCACTGACCATAGAACGTATGCGGACATTAGATGATGAAGTCAACAAGCATGCGATTAACTTTATCGAGAGAGCGGTTGAGGCCAACAAGCCATTCTTCACTTGGTACTGTCCATCCCGTGGTCACGTATGGACACATCTTTCCCCTGAATATGAAGCCATGCTGGGTCAGAACGGTTGGGGGCTTCAAGAAGTGGTCATGAAAGATCTTGACGATCATGTCGGTGAAATGATGGCGAAAATGGAACAGTTGGGCATAGCCGACAATACCATCGTTATTTTCACTGCCGACAACGGACCGGAGATCATGACTTGGCCTGACGGTGGTATGACGCCATTCCACGGCGAAAAAGGCACCACTTGGGAAGGCGGTGTTAGGGCTCCTGCACTGGTTAGTTGGCCCGGCAAGATTCCAGCGGGTAGCGTAGGCAATGGTATCTTTGATGGTATGGATTGGTTACCAACACTCATTGCTGCTGCAGGTGGTCCCACGGATCTCAAACAGAAAATGCTTGAAGGGTACAATGGATTTAAAGCGCACCTTGATGGTTATAACCAAGTGGATATGTTAACCGAAAAAGGCGACTCCAATCGTAAAGAAATCTACTACTACGAGCGAGACAAGTTACAAGCGGTACGTGTTGGGGATTGGAAGGCGCACTTCGTGGTTCAAAATCATGGTTGGAGTGGCCCAAAAGAAGAGCTTAACGCCCCGCTGTTGTTTAATTTACGCCGTGACCCTTATGAACGAGCCGCCGAAGAATCGGGTATGTACTTGAAATGGATGGGAGAGAAAATGTGGGCGTTTGGTCCTGCTCAAGCCGCGGTCCAGCAGCATTTAGCGACTTTCAAACAGTGGCCACCGATGACATCCGAGAGCCCAGCTCAAAACACGGGTGGTGTCGGTAATTAAATAAGCCATTATAGCTGGCTCGAAAGCGACTGTTGGCGCTGCTACTGGATTATGGTCTAGCGTTTATGTCCGAGAATGCTTCAAATCCCCATTCACCAACAATAACTTCTTTTAAAGCCAGATCGATTGAAGAGAGCATTTGCTCTCTTTTTTTTGTAAAAAAACTGATTTTTTGTTGCAATGGAAACAAAAAGGAGTAGAGTTCACACCCTAATTATTGTTGCGATGGAAACTAAAATGAACTCAAAAATTTACAAATACTCTCTCAATGCTGTCTTAGTCACTGCGGTTGGATTCTCAGCATTTTTAATCTCATCTGATAATGTTGCGCCATTCACTACTCAAGCGACTGTTCACAACATGATTGCTTCTGTTGCTCCGCAGGTTTCAGGAGTTGTTAGTCAAGTTAATGTGAAAAATGGGGACTTCGTTAATGTCGGTGACGTGCTATTTAAGGTGGACGGGAGTAGCTATTCGATTCTGGCTGACAAAGCGGAAGCTGAATTGACTCGAGCATCTGAGCTAGATAAGGCTGCCGTTCAATCTATTATGTCTGCAGAAAGGACAATTGAGTTGAGAAAAGTAGCGCTTTCTAATGCCACGTCTGATTACCACAGAGTGCAAAAGCTTCATTCAAGAAAATTGGCTACGACAAAGGAACTCGATGATTCAAACCTTGCACTTGCCTCAGCCAAGAGCGGCTTGGATATAGCGATTGCCGAATATAATCAATTAAAGTCTACCTCCCATGGGAAAGATTTAAACTCTGATATAAAAGTGGCTATGGCAAATTTAGAAACCGCTCAATTGAATTTAGAGCGAACAAGCGTTACGGCGGCTTCAAGTGGTTATATCACCAATCTCCAGTTGCACAGAGGGACTTATGTCAGCAATGGTGAGCATAGTCTTTACTTGGTGGATAAATCGGAATCATGGATATCTGCTGACTTCAATGAAAAAGGCATCGATAAATTATCGGTCGGTACAGAGGTTCGGATAGTTTTTGATGCAAAGCCGGGTTTTGTCTTTACAGGTTATATTACAAGTCAAGATGCTGCCGTGTACGACCAGTACAACCCTAGTAATCAGATTGCTACCGTTAGCAATGATAATCACTGGATTAGAGAGCAACAAAAAGTTCGAACTAGAATTCATGTGATAAATGGCAATGACACGTTAATTGGTGGCTCGAGAGCAACAGTGATGGTTGAAGCGGGTAATCAGTTCGTTGATCGGATTGGCGCTGTATGGATGCAAATGGTTAGCCTATTCCGCTATATCTATTAAGGTAAACCGTAATGTTTAATACCAAGTGCAATGAAGTAATACGAATCACAATGACAATAACTATTTGCATGGTTGCCGGTAAGGTTATGGGATTTGCATCACCTGTTTATCTTGCCTTATATCCAACCATAGCAATGACTAAGTGTAGAGATTATTCATGGTCGGGTTTGGTTGGGATGTTTTACCCAGTGCTATTAGCTGCTTCCACAGCGTTGCTTGTTTGTAATGTATTTGCAGACCATCCTTTTATCATCTGGACGATAAGCTTATTGTTCTTTGACTTTATGAGAAGACGTGCTGTCACTCCACAAGCCGTTGGAAGAATGCTCATGCCTACTTTTAACTGGATATTGGTGGTTATTTTCTCTATCCACACTACAGCATCAATGCCGAATAGAATCCATGAGATTCTATTGTCTATGGCGATCACAATTGTGGTGGCGAAATTATTTGTAGCTATGTTTCCAGTGACAAGCAAAGGCGAAAAATCACCGGTCTTTAAGCCCAAAGAAGTGACGTACTTGAACAGGTTGGTATCATTGGGGTTGATTGGAGGTGGCGTCGCATTTCTTATGATTGTTGATTTGATATCAGCAACGTTCTGTCTAGTTCCTGTTATTGCAGCGGCTACGCAATTTGATAGACAGTCATTTATCAAAACAGTTAATCTCAGATTTGTAACGCAAGTGGGTGGATGTGCAGTTGCTTCTGTGTTTATTGCTTTAATGATGGGGCATCAATCAGTCATTAGCTTTTATACCCTGATTTTAGGTAGTATCATTTTCTTAATATCAAAATGGATGTGTGCGGAGAAAGGTTCGAATCGTGATGTTCATGCTGATGCGCTTTTAGCAACTATGCTCCCAATTCAACTTTATGTTGGTAATGTTAACCTTGGCATGAATAGCACGTTTCTTCGAGCTTTTGAACTTGCCTGCACTTTAGCTATTTTATTTTTCTTATATCATCTAACGAATCGAGTAACAGACCATGAATGAAATCAGAGGCGTCACGGACAGCATAACTTTTGCCATGGATAGAGTGAGTAGTGAGTATAAAACGATGGCAAATGCAAAGCTACGTGCTCGATTGGGAGTTTCAATTGAAGAGCTTGGTGCGCTCATCGCTCTATCAAGTTTAGGTGAAATCAATCAACAGCAATTAGCAGACAGCTTACTTAGAAATAGGTCAAGCACCAAAAGGTTAGTTGATAATTGTGTACAAAAGGCATTGATCAATAGAAGTAATTCAAGCTCGAATTTAAAGAACGTGATGCTAAGTTTAACGGAGGATGGGCAACTAGCAGTGCAGACTGGTAACGATATTATGCGTGATATTAAAGATGATTTATATCAAAACATTACCGAACACGAAATGAAAATCGTTCGAAAAGTATGTGAAAAAATGCTCATTAAAATGAGATAAATTTCAGCACAAAAATGCCCAGTGACTGGCAAAAAAACCTTCCGATACTAAGCCAATCTGGGCGTTAACCGTCTAGGCGAAGGATTAGGGAAGTGATATCTTTACTCAGGTTATTAAATTGTTAACTCTTTCGCTAGCAAGGATGCGTATGAAAGCGACAACCTGTTTGAATTCTTTTATTATTTTATTGTTTGTTTCTATCTGTTCGATTAGCCCTGCACAGGCGATGGAGAAAATTAAGATAGCCTTACCCGAGGGGAGTATTGCGCCTTTTACCTACCTTGAAGACGGGCGACCTACCGGGTATTTCACTGAGTACTATGAGCTTGTTGCTGAAGAAGCCAATGTTGAGCTGGAATGGGAAGTGTTTCCTAATCGCCTGAAGTTGTTAGAACATGCGGTCACGAGTCTGGAAGGTTATATCACCGAAGGTGCCAAGGTCGATCGCTATAATGATGACTTTGTTTTTGGCGATGTGCTGCTTCCGCGCTTTGTCGGGACATTTTGGCGAGAAGGTCAAACAGAGCGTGTTGAGCAGCTGACACTTGAAACGTTGCCAAACTTAATCATTGCCAGTCCAGTTGGCTTTAGTATTACCAACAGTTTTAAGGCGAACTTCCCACAAGCTCAGATCGTCGAGACCGAAAACTTAAAACAAGCCTTGCAGATGGTAGCGCTTGGTACTGCCGATGTGACATTTATTGATGTTGCCACTGGCTTACATATCCAACGAGCGGAACTGATCCCTAACCTACGAGTGCTGCCAGCGCCAGAATTTATCCAATCTCACTTTAAACCTGTGCATGTGATGTACAGCAAAGCATTCCCAGAAGCGTTGAGAAATCGGTTTGAACAGGCACGCGAGCGTCTTGACCCTGCTGATGTCGATGCGCTCAAGCAAAAATGGTTTATTGATTTTCGCAATAATGATGTCGAGCTTAACCTGACCCAAGAAGAACGTAATTGGTTACTAAAGGCACCGACGATTCGAGTCTCTGCTTATGAAAATTTTGCTCCTTTTGTGTATGAAAAAAATGGTCGGTTAAAAGGCTATTCGATTGATTATCTTGACTTGATCGCCAAACGGCTGGGTATCCAATTTGTGTTTGACGCCAGCAAGACTTGGGATCAACAGCTTGATATGGCAAAAGACCGCAATCTCGATGTTTTACAGTTTATCCGTTACCGTGAAGAGATTGATCAGTATATGGACTTTACCTCGTCCTATTTTGAAGGATCTGAAACCGCATTTTTTGGGCGAGCGGGCGCTGAACCGATTGAATCGCTCGATCAAGCAGGTGACAAGGTCATCGCTGCGACGAGGGGTTATCTAGAGCAACGTTATCTAAGTAAAAACTATCCAGAGTTGAATGTTCAGATCTACAGCAACCAAGGAGAGGGAATCAATGCGGTACTGCGGGGTGAGGCAGACTATTACTTGTGCGAAGTTACCACATGTAATACTCACCTCTACAAAAATTTCATTTCTAATGTCGAAATTAAGGGCTACTTGGAAATCGAATCCGTTCATCTTGCCAATAAAGCGCGATTAGCGATACGAGACGACTGGCCTTTGCTGATTTCTGCTGTTGATAAAGCGATTGAGTCGATCACTCGGGATGAACTCCGAGACTTACGCGATAAATGGATGACGATTACCCGTGAACGCAATGATTTGATTGACACCTTGAGCACGGAAGAAAAACAGTGGTTACAACGTCACCCCCGTCTTGCATTCAGTTCGGCATTACGCGCAGCCCCCTTTGGCTATATTGATGACAAAGGGGAACTGGGGGGCGCAGCGGTTGATATCCTTGATCGTTTTGAATCTCACTATGATTTACGCTCACATCTTGTCGCCTACGAAAGCTGGAAAGATACCTATAATGCGCTGGTTGACGGTGAACTTGATTTTGTTATGACGATGAACGTGACGCCAGAACGCAAGAAAGAGCTGCTGTTTACTCATCCGACACACAAGCTCACTTATTCCATTCATACCCAATTAGACAAACAGCTGTTATCGAACATTACCGATTTAATCGGCAAGAAAATTGGTGGTGCCAAAGGCAGTGGTATCGTCGAAAAAATAAAAGCCGAATACCCACAAATAAAAATCGAACAGTATCGGACGCTGCAAGACAGTCTTCGAGCGCTTTCTAATGGCGAAGTGGACGCGGTGATTGAGAATCCGATGATCGTGAGATACCTTGCTCAAACCATGGGAATCAACAATATTAAGGTGTCAGGAGACACTGAATATTCACTTGAGATCGCCATTGGTGTCCATCCCTCTAAACCTGAGCTAGTCAGTTTGTTTAACAAAGTCATTGCATCCATTGGTTCCGAGCAGATGACGCTACTGACCGAGAAGTGGGGCAATGTCACGGTGATCGAGAAAAACCGCTGGCAACCCTATTTACTCTGGGGCTTGGGCATCAGTTTGCTGTTTATTTCGGTCACGGTTTCTATCGCTTATTACAACCGCAGAAAAACACTGGCAATGTTACAGAAAACCAGTCACCAACTAGGTAACGCACAGCGAGTCGCCAAGCTTGGTAGCTTAGAGTTTGATAGTGAAAATCGTCTACATAGCTTGTCCCAAGAGGCTGCACATATTATTGGTGTCGCTCAAGGTCGGTCGATGTCACGTCTCGATTTTGTGCAAATGATTTACCAACCAGACCGCGAGCAGTATCAATCCGCTTGGGCTAAGGCATTAGCAACGGGCTTGGTAAACGTCGAGTACCGTCTTGAACAACCAGATGGACTCAAGTGGGTGAATGAAATTGCCGAATGTCAATTTGGTTCCAATGGCAAGTTAGTCGGCGGTTCGGCGATTATTCAAGATATCAGCTTATTCAAAAGCAGCCAGCAAGCATTGATTGAAGGCCAGAAAGAGCTTAGAGAATTGGCATCGAAACTGCTGAATGTGCAAGAAGAAGAGCGCAAGCGTGTGGCAAGAGAACTGCATGATGATTTAAGCCAGCGTCTTGCCGTGTTGTCGATTGAGGCAGGTACACTCGAAATGACCATAGAAGATGTGACCACCAAACAATCTCTTAAAAAGATAAAGAAAGGGTTGGTTGGCATTGCGGAAGACACACACGGTTTGTCTCGTCGCTTGCACCCATCAATTTTGGATGACTTGGGGCTGGTTGAAGCGTTGCGTTCAGAAATTGATAATTTTAGGCGCAGAGAAGAGATCGAGGTGTCATTTTTCTGCTCTACCAAGAAGCTGGATTTAGCCAGTGACTCTGAACTAGCGGTGTTTCGCATCGTTCAGGAAGCACTGAGAAATGTCTCTAAATATTCAGAAGCTTCAAGAGTCGAAGTGAATATCGCGACCGTTCGTGGCAACTTCGTACTACAAATCACCGATGATGGCATGGGGTTTGATGTTGCAGCGGCACGTATTGCGCCGGGTTTAGGGCTTAAGAGTATGATGGAGCGCTCACGTTTGATTGGTGGGCAACTGGATATCTCATCCGAAGAGAATAAGGGCACGACAATAGAGCTTGTGTTTAATGCCAGCCAGCAGCGACCAATGTAAGGTCAACCTTTGACTATTGAGTAAAAAACCGACCACCAGTCACTGGTGGGCGGTTTTTCGATTTACTCATTTATACTGAATAAAAGTAGTAAATCTGTGCTTTCATTCGGATGATGATGCCACGGATAACATCAAGGAATGAGAGAGCATGGCTTGGCTTTTCGCCGCTTATCCATGCAAGACCGACTGCGCCAACGGGAATGTCATAGCCCTCGGGTTCGTTTAGCTTTAGACGCACAAAGTGGTATTTGTTTTTCACATTCTGCAGTGTCGTTTTAGACACCGATAGTTCACGCCCCATACTTCCCGCTTCGGATTCTCCCGTCGCTTCAACAATGCCCTGAACTTCGGCAGAGAATATTTTGCCTGGGTAGACTGGGGAAGCAAACTCAGCCAGTTGACCTGCTTTGACGTTTCTGATCGCTTGGTGGTTCACTCGCATCAGCACGTACTTTTCGTCGGTGTACATCTGCATACGCGAAAGGATACCCACATATTGACCCTCACGCAGAATAAAGTTGGTCACAAAACCATTTGAAGGGGCATACACTTTGGTCTGGGTTAAGTTCCATTGCGCTTGTGCGTGTTCTTCTTTGACAGTGTTCAATGTCGCTTCTGCATTGAGAACGTTAAGCTTTGCTTTCTCGATATAGATTTTTGACTCGGTGACTTGTACCTGATTGCGCGCAATTTCATTTTCAAGAGATTGAACATTGTTCTTCGCCAGAGAGACCTTGGTACGTTGCTCGTCCATTACACGCTCGGTAATGGTGTATTTCACCTTGTCGTTTTGGGCGATATAGCGATTCAGTGTATTAGTTTGCAATGCGAGGTCATCTTTCGCTGAATCGAGGTTGCTCTTTGAGATCTCAAGATTAATCAAACCGGTTTGATATTGCGTCTGAGACAGTTCGATTTCCTCTTTAGCCACCATGTATTCGACTTCAGCAGCTTGTTTCTTGGTCTCTGCTTGATGCTCGCGGATCTGGTAAATTTCAGAATCTAACTCAAAGATGAGCTGTCCTTTTTCTACCTTTGAATTGGGTTCAATATGTATCTTATGAACCTTGCCTTTGATCTGCGTATTGCCCGGTCTCAGTTGGACATGTGGCGCTTGTACAACCGAACCGCCAGATAAATCCATCGGAGTGTAATTAATGAGCCCGATCCAAACAAAGCCTAACCAAAGTCCGCCGCCAATATAGGCAAACAGCTTGAACGGTTTGTTCCATGGGATCCCAAGCAGACGCAGGATATAGATAAATAGTGACCAAATAGCCAGACCTTCTAACATGATTTATCTCCTTGAGTTTCATCCAGTGAATATTTCGCATCTTTGGCATCACCATGCCATAGATCGCGCAGACGAATGATGGCTTGCTCAGCATCGAGGAAAGCGATAATGATGGCGAGAACCCAAACCCAGTGCCAGACAAAGCCAACCCAGGTGAGTATGGTAATAAGCCCTAACTGGCGGTGTTCACTAGCATGAGCTTTATGAATGGGAAGTTCGTGTAGTTTCCAGAACGCAATAGCGGCGGCGCAAACGGACACTATCAGGACGAAGGCTGCAATGCCATGAAGCACAATATCGCTGGTACTGTCGACAAAAGGAACGCTGACTAGACTCATAACCTTTCTCCTCAATAAGGATAAATATGTATTCTGTTGGGTAACAAAATTGGGATTGGTTAGATCTTAAGTCATGGCAAGAAATTCACAGCTCGTAAAATTGCTAGTCGGTGAAACAATAAATACCAGTGAGCGGTTTGGGCATTGACGTCAGCACTGAACGCTTTCACTCAACACTAGTAAATTCCCGAGGGGTATTGGCAACCACAACAGGCTAGCATAATTGACAGTAATCATTATTTGGTGCCAATCAATGCAAATTCAGAGTAAAGAGGTGTTGTTCTTTGTGGAGGTCACGAATTTTTCAAGCTTCAGTGACGCGGCTGAGGCGATGAATATTCCGCAACCCACCGTGAGTCGTAGAATTTTAGAGCTGGAAGGAAAAATCAGATCGCAGCTGTTTTTGCGCTCGAAAGCTGGCGTTGTGCTGACAGAATTTGGTGAGCAGTTTCTAAGTGGAGCGATTGAAGTAAAGCAGAGCTTGAATGCATTGAAGAAGCTTGCGACCCAAGAGTCGGAGAACCCTTGTCATGTCGTGGTCGAAGCCCTTCAACCTATTGCTACTTTATTGGTGAATGATTTTCTTCCTTACTTTAGAACCTTGCACCCTGACGTGGTTTTGGAGGTGCGTTCGCTAACCAATCGAGAGCAACACCGCAAAGTGGGGGAAGTGCTAAGGCTTCAGAGTCACAAAATGGAGACGAGAAACAATTGCGTGATTCACTTCCTGCAAGCCGAGAGAAATTTTTATGCGCCGCCTCAATTGTTAACTCGTTACCCAGAGATTCAACACCCGGAAGATATTCTGCACACTGGCATTCCATGTATTGCGATTCAGCAACCTAGCAAAGAAATTGGTCGATGGCACTATAAGATGGGCAATAAATTTCATGAACTCAAAGTTAACCCAACGCTGATAGTCGATGATGCGATTAAAGCACGAGATGCCTTGTTAAACGATATTGGGGTATCGTGGAACTTTGATATTGTGATGAATGATTCCGTGAAAAACGGAGCTGCGGTCACGTTGTTTGAACAGAGCTTTTCTAGCCAAGAGAATGCTTACATTACTTATAAAGCAACGAAGCAATTGACAGAGCCTGAACACTGTTTTGTCGAGGCTCTGTTGTCATATTATGTCGTTTAAATAGTGCGGCTTAAATATAGCGTTTGTAATATAGCGTACGCAAAATAGTGTTTGCAATTTAGCGTCTGCAATCTAGCGGGTTACACCAAGCCGTTTTTGATGGCAAAAGGAACCAGCTCACTGGCACTATTGAGCTTGAGTATTTCTACCATCTTATATTTGTGGAACTCAACTGTTCGGCTTGAGACATTGAGGATATTGGCAATTTCTTTGGCTGAGTGACTTTCGGCAAGAAGCTGTAGAACCTGTCTTTGGCGAGAGGTCAGAATATCAAGTGGGTCTTCTGCCTTTCCTTGATTGTTCTTGTAAGCATCCATGATGTCTGCGGCGAGCGTTGGAGTGATATAGGTCTTATTAAGCAGCACGGTTTTAATGGCGGTGAGCAATTCTTCTGGAGCCGCGTGCTTTAGTAAGTATCCGTGGACACCAATATCCAGCGCTTTCATCGCATATTTAAGCTCAGGGTGCATCGTTAACAGAACGATCTTTACCTCTTTGTTGGTCGCGATAATTTTTTCGGCTGCGTTGATGCCGTTCATGATTGGCATTGAAATATCGGAAACGATGATGTCTGGTTTTAGCTCTTTTGCTTTTTGAACTAAGGCATTGCCGTCTTCGACGATGGCAACCACTTCATATTCGCTCGCCAGTAAATTTTTAATGCCTTCAGCGACCATCGTGTGGTCGTCTGCAAGCAATACCGTTTTCGGTGTCATAGCTACTTCCTTTGTATCCTGATACTCATCACTGTAGCGTTATCACTTTCAACTCTCAAGTGATTGTTCAGCCGATCATAAAGGAAATACTCGTGATACAAACTAGTAATTTTTCGAGTATCCCAAATCATTGAACACGGCGACAATCTGATCATAGTAAATGGAGAATTGACATAAAATGAAGGTTCAATTTATTGGTGATGAAAGGTTGTTTATTGCGGTAAAAAATTTATGCTTTCGGCTGAGCGAAATACACTTGAATTACGGGCAAATTGACGTCGCTGACAGTGACGAAGGCATCCATGGGCTCATACTCGACAGCAAATGGTTCCGTGATTTTTTTGCGCAATCTGATTTAATCCTCGCGTACAGAGTCGTGGTGATTGGTCCTTACGTCGATGACTTTAGTCGCGCATCATTTACCCCGAATCTTCAATATACCTATATTGCGTATAGTGAGCTGGAGTCTAAACTGGTGCCACTGTTGGAATCGATGATGGCATCATTTCACCATCTAGATCGCGAGTAAGTGTTCATGTCGGCGATTTTTGATGCAAACGCGATCTTTACCCTTGGCTTTGGCGGTGTACAACAAACGGTCTGTTCGTTGCACAAGCGCATCTAAACATTGGTCTTCACTTACTGTATCCATATAGCTAATACCAATACTTACCGTCGCGCTAAATGCCTGATTGTGAGCGCTGTAAAGGTGGGTATTTCTGAACTTCTCACAGATGGTTTGCGCTACACATTGTATGTGCTGCATGGATAGTTGGGGAACAAAAGCAATAAACTCTTCGCCTCCCCAGCGACCCGTCATACCACCGACACTCGCGATGGTCTCATTGGCGATATTCGATAACGTTCGAATGACATCATCGCCGACACCGTGACCATAGGTATCATTAATCTGCTTAAAATTGTCTATGTCCATTAGTAAGCAGGTGAGTGGTGAGTGCTGGGTGATCTGATCTTGTGCCCAACTATAAACGGCTCTGCGATTCAACAGTCCGGTGAGATCATCATGATTGGCTTGGTATTTAAGCTGATTTTCCAACGCCACTTTGTCTGTGACATCTTCAAGCACCACTTGCACCGCCAATTCTCCTTGCCAGTAAATAACGTTGTCATAGATATTGAAATATCGACTGATGCCGTCTAAGCCAATATTTTTCACAACACTGCTCGCTTTAGGATGCTTGCTCTCTATTAGTTCGGCATATCGCTGTTGAGCGCCTTCGATCACATGACTAGGCAGCAGTGGCAGAATGGTTTCCATGTCGAGGACTTGCTCAACCGAATCGCCGCCTTGCAGTTTCACCCAGGAGTTATTGACGAAGAGTGGCTTAAATGCTCTGTGGACAAGTATCCCCTGAGCAGAGTGTAAGATCATATCGCGAAACATCTGGTCTTGTTCTCGAGCTTTTAGGCACTGTGAGTAAGTAAACTGTATGTCAATGATCGTCATCTCTACAGCAGGTCGATTAAGCCACTCTGTTTTGTTAAGAATCAGTAGTACTGGGATAGTCCCTAGATATTGATTCTTCATGTCGAGAAGTTGTGGTTGAGATGTCGTATTGCCTTGCAGAATCAGTGCAATCTCGGCGTCAATTCGTTCTCTCTCTGTGTCAGCAAACAGATCAATCAACGACAGCGGTAGCGTGGTTGGTTGTTGGACACCCCCAAGAAGATGACAGAGCTCTTCACTCATCTCGACAATGTGACTGTCACAGACTTTAGCAGAGCCATAAATCAGGTTCATTTCTGGGTGGGGCATGGTTCAACTTCCTCTTTCGTTGGTATTGCATTGACGTACGCCCTGATGGAATGTCAATCACTGGTCGATCTAGTGAGGGCAGGCGGTGATTATATCGACAACGGCAATTGAGCGCGATGACGGGTTAAGTATGCTTCCATACGATAAGTGAATACATACAAATACCGTGCAGGAACAGCCTTAAGCCGTATGCATTTATGCTGACAATGACGTATGGTGCTGAGTCGTTATATCGTTGGAGCGGCACTTTGACCTATTATGACCGCATTTGTTTTTAGTGTTAACAAAAAAGAGTGAGCTAAATGCTCACTCTTTCTGTCTACTCGCGCGCAAAACTTAGAAGCGGTAGTCGACAGAGACCATAATTTGTTGAGTGCTATCGATTTCTACATTGTTTTCTTCAAAGTCTTGTGCAAGGTAGCGATACGACAGTTCAGTGGTCCAGTTATCGTTGATAACGTACATTGCGCCGACTTGACCACCCCAAACAAATTCTGTTGCACTTTCGTCTGCCACTTCACTGTCTGCAGCGCCTAACGAAACACCAGCAAACAAGTTGATGTCTTCGTGAACTGGCAGTAGGTAATCATAAGAGGCGATGAACTTACTTTGCTCTAGCTTATCCATATAACCATAGGTCGCCATTACGCGGTGACTGTCATCAAGAATGGCACCACTACGGATTTCAAAAGAAGCATCTTCGCCGTTGGTTGTGTTGTGACCGCTGACGTCATCGTTTTGATAACCGACACCGGCACCGACAAACCAATCTACACCGAAGTCTGAAGCGAATGTTGGTGCTGTCGCAAGAGCGGTTAGAAGTAATGTAGAGGTTGCTGTTAGCTTTTTCATAATAAAATCCTAAATATAAATGTGGTATTAAAAAGTGATTGAGCCAAATATTAATGGAGAGTCATTATTGGCTATAAATTATGATTCAAATATTGCATTCGTTAACGGTAAATTTGACTAGAAACTTACAAATTATATGATTGTCAATAGATCAGGTGTATTATTTAAAGAGCGCGATTTACCCTCTTTAAATGTATGTTCTTGTTAGAAATGGTAGTCGACGGAAACCATTACTTGCTGAGAGTTGTCGATTTCCACATGGTTCTCTTCAAAGTCTTGTGCTAAATATCGATAAGACACTTCAGTGGTCCAATTATCATTAATGACATACATCGCACCGACTTGACCGCCCCAGACAAATTCAGTCGAGCTTTCGTTTGCCACGTCACTGTCTACAGCGCCTAATGACACACCAGCAAACAGGTTAATATTGTCGTAGACAGGCAGTAGGTAGTCGTATGACGTTAGGAATTTGTGCTGTTCAAGTTTATCCATGTAACCATAGGTGGCTGATAATCTGTGGTGTTGTTGCAAAATTGCACCACTACGAATTTCAAAGGTGGCATCTTCACCGTTGCTTGCGTTAACACCGCTTACATCGTCATTTTGATAACCGACACCGGCACCAACAAACCAGTCCACATCGAAACCCGACGAGTAGGTAGGTGCGGTAACAAGTGCTGTAAGCAGAAGCGTAGAGATAGTGGTTAACTTTTTCATAATTACATCCTAAATATATAACGTGGCTTAAAATAGGTAGCCAGGGTTTTATGCGTTGTCCCTTTTGGCTTGACGCTATAATCGCAAGTTTTTTTGTTTGCAATAACTGTAAAAGTTACTAGTGAACCTAGGTAAAATTACTAGTCAGGATAAATAACTTAATGACTCGTCAGGTAAAGCAACTTAATTAGTAGTATTACTAGTTAAGGTATTTATTGATATTGTTTAATATTTGCTCTATAGAATAAATAACAACGTGTCCAAATTTAGAGAGTTTAATATGAAAGGTATAAATAGAAATATTGTTAAAGTCTGCGTTTTATTTCCTGTGAGTTTTTCTTTAGTGGCACATGAAAGTAATGAACACGATGAAGGAGAACCCGCCAAACTGTCAGCGGTAGAAGAACGACTTCAACTTGAACATGAGACACAAGATAACCCGTTTGTGCTTACACCGCACAAAATGAACTATATCCTTCCATATACCAAAACGAATTCGATCAATAGAGAGGCGTACACCAGCAATCCGAGCTGGCAGGAGAACTTTGATGATCAGGAAGCCAAGATCCAACTGAGTATAAAAGTACCGCTTAACTATGGTGATATGTTTGTTGAAGGTGATGCACTTTACTTTGGCTTTACCGCTCAATCTTGGTGGCAAATTTATTCGGATGACATTTCAGCGCCATTTAGAGAGACCAATTACCAGCCTGAGCTGTTCTATGCGGCACCGACTAACTGGACCCACTTTGACCACAAGTTTGCTTGGGGTGCTGGGGTTGAACACCAATCCAATGGTCGAAGTGAGCCCCTATCAAGAAGTTGGAATAGAGCGTATTTACTGGCGCTATGGGAGCAAGACAATACGGCCTTTGCCATTCGACCTTGGGTAAGAATAAGTGAAAGTGCAGAAGATGACGACAATCCAGATATCGACGACTACATGGGCAACTTTGAAGCCACCGCGGCGTACAAATATCAGAACATAAAACTGTTCGGTTTGGTTCGTAATAACTTTTCGACCCACAAAGGGTTTGTTGAGTTGGGTGTCACGTTCCCTATCTGGAAGCGTCTACGAGGCTACATTCAATATACCGATGGTTATGGAGAGTCATTGATTGACTATAACCACTCTCAACGTCGCTATGGTATCGGTCTCGCGTTGACGGACCCGATTTGATTTTCATTCCCTTGCTGTAACTATTGTCATGGCAATCTATGCCATGACAACTTATGTGATAGCGACTTATTGGTCATCACCGACTCTTTTTTGCTGACTTTCTCTTGGGCAAGTCAGCCGTATTTTTGCGGCTGGTTAGAAACAATTCGCCTTACGACTAGTAATTTTTACAGGTGTGACTAGTAACTCCCCGAGTATCGGCTTTTACCTTCATCCCCCACAATTACCTCATCAAATACGAAACGGGTTCGGTGAACTCAACTGCGGTTCACCGACAATTCACACTAAACCCAAAACTGAAGGTATGATTATGAAAAGCCAATCAAAAAATACCCTAGTTGCACTTGCTATTGCTGCCGCCATTACGGGTTGCAGCCAAGAAGAAGTGAAAGTTGTCGATAAGTCACCACGTCCAGTTAATGTGGTGGAACTTGGTGCTCAAGATTCGACGTATCAACAATTTTTTGCCGGACGCCTTGAGTCCGTAGACGAAGCCAATGTTGCTTTCCGCGTACCGGGCACCATTACCGAGGTGTATGTTGCACCGGGTGATATGGTCAGAAAAGGCGACAAACTGGCGCAACTTGATCAGCACGACTATCAAGTTGCACTGATGGAGCTACAGGCTCGCTTGAGTGAATCTGAGTCTGCCCACCGACTGGCAAGTTCTGAACTACGCCGCGTAAAACAAGCGATAGCAGACAATGCGATTGCAACCGTGAATCTTGACCGTGCAAAAAGTGGTTATGAACGCACTAAAGCCGCGATAGAAGTGGTTCAGCAAAACATCAAAAAAGCCGAAGATGCGATTCGTTATACCACGTTGATTGCCCCGTTTGACGGTGTCATTGGTGAACAAAACAGTGAACAGTTTGAACAAGTTCTGCCGGGCATTCCTGCCTTTAAAATTCATAAGCCTTCTAAGCTTCAAGCGGAAATAGACGTACCAGAAAGCCTGATTGAGCGTTTCGATTATGGTCAAACGGCGATGGTGTTTTGGCATAGTGCTGAGGTAAGCCTTTCGGCCGTCGCGACGGAAATCGGCACGGTGCCTCACCCAATTAAGCAAACTTATTCCGTGGTTTTCGAGCTTGATGAAAACGAAGCCACTTTGCTACCAGGAAAATCGGTGATCGTTGAAGCCCAGTTTGATACCGCTGCCGATGTACATTGTTTGCCTTACTCAACGCTATTTCAATATCAAGGTTCGGACAGTGTCTATGTCGTTCAAGATTCAAAAGCAGTAGCAACACCGGTAAAAGTTAAGCACCTATTAGGCAATGATGTGTGTGTAAGTGGAGCTATTCAATCGGGTGACAATGTTATTACGGCAGGTGTCGGCTTCCTTAAACCAAACCAAATGGTGGGTGACCTCATCGTAGTGGACAAAGACTAAGGAGCCGATGATGAATATTGCAGAATTTGCTATTAGACAAAGAACCTTCGTCGCGTTTTTCACTGTTCTTTGTATTATCGCGGGTGTCGCTTCTTACTTTAAACTCGGTAAGTTGGAAGACCCTACCTTTACAGTCAAAAGTGCGGTTATTGTCACCTTATATCCTGGTGCTTCCGCTAAAGAGGTGGAAGAGCAGGTCACCGATAAAGTCGAAACAAAACTTCAAGAAATGGCGTCACTGGACGAATTGCGATCACTTTCAACGCCGGGCATGTCAATGATATTCGTTGACTTGCGTGAAGACATCCAGTCTTCACAGTTACCGCAAGAATGGGACTTACTGCGCCGTAAAGTGAGTGACGGTAAGCTCCAACTGCCCGCAACTGCGCAAATCAGTGTGGTGCAGGATGAGTTTTCAGAGGTGTATGGAATGTTGTTCGCGATGACCAGTGACGGTATTCCAATGTCAGAATTGAAAGATCACGCCCAAGAGCTTCAACGTCGCCTAAAAGCGGTGAAAGGGATCAAGAAAATCGAACTGCACGGTGTTCAGCAACAAGTGGTGAACATTGAACTTCCTGAAGAGCGCTTAGCTCAGTTCCAACTCTCGGCGGCGCAAGTCATTAGTCAGCTTAATAGCCAAAATGCGATTTATGATGCGGGTCACTTCAAAGCGGGTATCGAGCGTATTCGTATGGAACAAAATAGTGAGTTCCAATCGGTTGAAGACGTCGCGAACTTTATGATTAAAGGTGGTGTTGGCGGTTTAAGTACCGGTCTGATTCGTTTGGGTGACATTGCGGATATTTCAATGGGTTATCAAGAGCCCGCATTAAGCATTAGCCGCTTCAACGGTCAAAATGCGATTACCCTTGCAGTGAGCCCAGTACCGGGCGTGAACGTGGTTTCATTAGGTGACGAACTGCGCGAAACCATTGCCGACTTCAAACAGAAGCTACCTTTGGGTGTTGAGATTGAAGATATTGCCTTCCAGCCGGACGAAGTGACCAAATCAATCAATAATTTTGTCAGTAACCTTCTAGAAAGTGTCCTGATTGTGGTTGCCGTGCTTTGGGTCTTCATGGGTGTTAAGAGCGCCATGATTGTTGGCTCTAGCTTGTTGATTACCATTCTTTGTACCCTTGTGTTTATGAACATGATGTCAATAGACTTGCAGCGTGTTTCATTGGGTACCTTTATCCTTGCACTTGGTATGTTGGTGGACAACGCCATCGTGATTGTTGACCTATTTACGGTAAAACTGAACAAGGGCATTGAAAGAACCAAAGCGGGCATTGAAGCGGTCAAAGAAACAGCGCTACCTCTATTTGCTGCGACAGTAATTGCCGCAATGGGGACGTTACCGGTCATCCTTTCTAATACCGATGCGTCTGAGTTTTCAGAGTCGGTACCTCAAATCATGATGTCTTCGTTAATGTTCTCATGGTTGGTGGCAGTGTCAGTGACGGTACTTATGTGTTGGTTCTGGATTAAACCTGTGCCCCAAACGGCAGAGAAAAAACAGTCAAAATTTGCTATTGGCTATCGCAAAGCGGTGAGCTGGATGGTTGAGAACCCGAAAAAAGGTCTGTCTGCGGTTATTCCACTGATTATGATTACGGTTGCGCTTATTCCACAAGTTCGCGTTGTGTTTATGCCAACGTCTGACCGAGCAATGGTGTTCCTTGATTACTGGCTACCGAATGGTGCGCAAATTGAGCAAACGTCACAGGACATGATGAAGATCGAGGACTGGCTACTACAGCAACCTGAAGTGAAGAACTTCTCTACTTATGTTGGGGCAAGTGCGCCACGTTTCTCAGTAACGGTTGAACCAGAACCTTTTGACTCGGCGTATGGACAGATCCTGATTAACACCGTGGACTATGCATCAATTAAACCATTAATCGAACGTGGTGATGTTTGGCTGAAAGCGGAATTCCCACAAGCTGAGCCTCGCTTTAGAGCGCTTAAACTTGCGACTTCAGACAAATATAGCATCGAAGCGCGCTTTAGCGGTCCCGATCCGAAAGTGTTGAAAGAGTTATCGTTGCAAGCGCAAGCGATACTAGAGCAAAACCCAAATGCCAAATACATTCGTGATGACTGGCGTCAGCCAAGTAAGGTGATTAAACCATTAATTAATGAAGACCAAGCGCGTCGAGCGGGTATTAACCGCACAGACATTGCTTTGGCATTGAAACGCGTATCAGACGGCTTCCCGATTAGCCAAATGAAACTTGAAGATGAAATTATTCCAATCCAAGTACGTGGTCGTGATGTCACGCTGGCGGATTTGAACTCAGTTCCTGTGCAGTCACTATTGGGTGTTCACACGGTGCCACTGGGGCAAGTTGTTGATGGCTTTGAGTTGAAAATGGAAGAGTCGATGATTTGGCGTCGTGACCGTGTACCGACTATCACCGTTCAAGCGGGCGTTGAGGGCACAACAGTCGCACTAGCGCGTGAATATAGCCGAGAAGCCATTGAAGCGATTGAATTACCTTATGGTTACACCTTGAAGTGGGGTGGTGAATACTACGACGAAAACAAAGCAATTGTTGATACCTTGTCCAATTTACCTGCTGCGATGTTAGTGATGGTGGTGATTATGGTGGCGATGTTTAACGGCTTTAAGCAACCGGTGATTATTTTTGGCACCGTGCCACTGGCGTTAACAGGTGTTGTAGCCATGCTACTGATATCTGATAAAGCGTTTGGATTCATGGCGTTAGTCGGACTGATTTGTTTGTCCGGTATGATCATCAAAAATGGCATTGTTTTGATTGACCAGATTGAGCTGGAACGCAAAAACGGCGCTGACCTATCGAGTGCCATTAAAGAAGCCACGATGAACCGCACCATGGCAATCTCAATGGGCGCACTAACCACGATGTTGGGTATGATTCCGTTAATGACCGACTTACTGTTCGACCAGATGGCAGCAACGATTATCGGGGGACTCGCCGCCGCGACTTTCCTATCACTGTTCGTGATGCCAGCACTGTACAAACTGTTCTACAAAGGTGAAGAACAACAGGCAACAAACGAAGCTTCGACTCTCATCGAAAACTAAGCACAGTAACGAGGACAACACGATGAAATTACGTAAATTACGCAAATTTAGCCCGGTACTTCTCTCGTTGATTCTTGCTGGTTGTGCGGTGGGTCCAAAGTACCAAGCGCCACAAGATGCGGTCGGTAACGACTTCCTTTATAGCGATGTACAAGGCGTTGCTCACAGTGAAAAAGCGGTTCAATCGGAATGGTGGTTGGCGTTTGATGATGCGATGCTGAATCAATTGGTTGAGCAGGCTCAAAAGCAGAACATTACGCTAAAAATTGCCGCTGAACGCATCAAAACAGCGCAATCTTACCAGAAAGCGATTGAGTCTTTTAAGGTACCAACGATTGGATTATCGGCAGGTGCCACCAGTTACCAAATCAGTGAAAACGACCCGCTCGCGGGTCCGTTAGTCACCCCGGAAGGGTTGGGTCCACAACTCGGTAGCCTAACGGGCGGCGACGCACTGATCGACAATCAATATGAGTTTGCGACGGTAAGCGCGAACATCACTTGGGAAGCGGATGTGTTTAATCGCCTAGGTTACCAAGCGGAGTCTGCACAGATCCGTGCCGAGCAAGCGGAGATCTTGAAGCAGGGCATGACGACGCTGATTACCGCCGATGTGATTCACAACTACCTTCAGTTACGTGGTGCGGAACAGCGCAAGCGAATCGCCCTTGAGACCATAGAGTCTCAACAGAAAACGCTCAAGCTGGTGCAAAGTGTGGTGAAGAGTGGTTATGGCTCAGAAGTTGACCTTGCACAAGCAAAAGCGGCGCTATCGATGACTCGCTCAGTACTGCCTCAATTGGATATCGCTCAGAGTGTACATAAGCAGCGCTTGGCGATTCTGTTAGGTGAAACGTCTTCGGATATGAATCAGATCCTCACGAAGGGCGGGGAACTGCCGGACTTTAGTGGCGTTGTTCCTATCGGCATGCCGTCGGAGGTTCTGAAAAATCGCCCAGACATTCAAATTGCTGAACGTGAGATGGCGGCGATTAACGCCGATGTTGGTGCCGCGGTAGCGAATAAATATCCGAAGTTTTACCTCACCGGTGCCCCCGGTCTGCTAGCTGGCGATTTTAGTGACTTGTTCAGTAGCGATTCTGCAGCATGGGTCGCCAGTATCGGTGTCAACTGGACCATTTTTGATGGCGGTCGCTCTGATGCATTAGTCGAGATCCAAGAAAGCCGATTCCAAACCGCAGCCTTGTCTTATGAGCAGTCGGTGAATACGGCGATTACTGAAGTCGAGACCTTGCTTTATGCCTACGGCAGTAGCCAAGAGCTGCAGTCATTGACGGCAGAAACTCGAGTCCAAGCCGATAACACGTTATCAAAGGCTAACTCGCTTTATAAGGCCGGCTTAGTGGATTACATGACGGTATTAGATGCTCAACGTCAGCAAAATTTAGTCAAAGATCGTGAAATTGCAGCCAGCTTGCAAACCTCTCAGGTCATCGTGGGTTTACATAAGGCATTAGGTGGCAACTGGGAAGTGACTCAGAACACCGACACGCTTGAAGCAACAGAAACGAACTAATGAAAGTCGCGCTCACTGTGATAGTGAGCGCACTTCACATTGACACTTTACTCTGAACCATAGGTCTCGTTATGGAATTTGAAAATAATATATTACAGCTAAGCTCATTCTTTGCTGTGACAATGGGCATCGTAGTGCTGTTTATCGGTCGCAGGCTCAACCAAGTGGTTGGATTCTTAAAAGAGTTCAGCATCCCAGAGCCTGTTTCTGGCGGCATACTGGTTTCAACCCTGTTCGCTTTACTTTACGCCACCACCTCTATTGAAGTGCAGTTTGACCTGATGGCACGTGATGTGTTGCTGGTGTACTTCTTCACCACGATTGGTATTAATGCAAGCCTGAAAGACCTACTCAAAGGTGGCAAACCATTAGTGGTGCTACTGGCGATTACGATCTTCTTTATGGTGATGCAAAATATCGTTGGAGTCTCAGTCGCTTCCCTGTTTGGCTTAGAGCCAGTGTTTGGCTTGTTGAGCGGCAGTATCTCGCTGATTGGTGGTCATGGTACCGCTATCGCTTGGGCACCCAAAGTCGCACAAGAATTTGGTTTAGAGAGCGCAATGGAGATCGGCATTGCCAGTGCCACGTTTGGTTTGATCCTTGCCAGTTTAATGGGGGGTCCAATTGCAAAATACCTGATTAAAAAGCATAACCTAGCGCCTGCAAAGCCGACGCAACAAGACAACCAGCAACAGGCACAAAGCTCCGTTAAAGAGAGTCTGACCTCTTTTCAATTCTTGGATGCGGTACTGGCGATTCATATTTGTATTATCGTTGGTGTGTTTCTTAATGAAGCCATCAGTCAAACCGGTTTGCAACTGCCGTTGTTCGTCTCATGTTTATTTGCGGGTATTGTGATTACCAATGTTATCCCTGAGTCTTACCCAAGAGTCTCTGGCACAAAGTGGCCAACGCGCTCTCCGGCGATCAGTTTAATCGCGGATATCGCATTGGGGACTTTTTTAGCGATGTCTCTGATGAGCATGCAGCTATGGACGTTGATTGATTTGGCCGGTCCTATCTTTGCAATTCTTGGTATGCAGTTGTTGCTTGCGGTCGTGATCAACATCTTTGTCGTGTTCCCATCCATGGGTAAAACCTACGATGCAGCGGTTGTCTGTGCTGGTTTTGGCGGGATTTCATTGGGTTCGACGCCAACAGCGATGGCAAACATGTCGGCAGTGAGCCAGAAATATGGTCACTCAGCACAAGCGTTTATCATTGTGCCTCTTGTGTGTGCGTTCTTTATCGATTTAGCCAATGCGCTGATCATCCCTTACTTTATGGGAATGATGTAGTTAGGCAGGTATCGCTTATCTCAATCTATAAAAGTCTAACTCTATAAAAAGTCCAAACAGATAAAATGCTCAAACACGAAAAGTTTACAGTAACAGGCGAAATGCCTCTTCAATAGAGAGAATTGTGATGATTAACCGCTTAGCACGTCTGGTGATGTTGATTGGCTCGTTGTCAGGCTGTGCGGCGGTTAATCATCCAAGTAATACCAACACGATAGAAGAAGTGAAACCAGGGGGAGGGTATGCGTTTTCTTCTTCCAATCATGAGGACAGCCAAGTCACGGTGATATTGGCATTTTCTGGCGGCGGCACTCGAGCCGCTGCCTTGTCTTACGGTGTCCTTAAGCAACTCAACGACACCCATATTGTGATCGATGGACAGCCGCGTTCTTTACTCAGCGAGGTGGATGTGATCAGTTCGGTATCCGGCGGTAGTTTCACCGCCGCATACTACGGCTTGTACCAAGATAAAATTTTTACTGACTATGAGCAGAGCTTTCTTAAGCGTAATGTCAAAGACGATTTGATCTCACAATTATTAAGTCCGTCAAGATGGTTTTCGGCGTTAGGAAGAACGGATCTTGCCAACAACTACTACCAAGATGAGATCTTCGGTGAAAAAACATTTGCTGATATTGATACCACAACGGCGCCCTATATCATCATTAACGCTTCGGATATCACCACTGGCGTCCGCTTTTCCTTTATCCAAGAATATTTCAATGTACTTTGCTCTGATGTGAGCCAATTCCCGATCTCAAAAGCGGTCACGGCTTCATCGGCGGTGCCTGTGCTGTTCCAACCGGTGGTACTTGAAAATCACCAAGGCTGTGAAACCAACGGCACTGCATCAATCGACGCTGTTTCATTTAACGAACTTTCTTTTCGCTCCAAGAAAGCGGTGGAGAATATTCAACAATATGACGACAAAGAAAAAAATCGCTATATTCACCTAGTCGATGGCGGCATCACGGATAATTTGGGTCTATTGGCGATTTATGATCTGCTGGAGATCGGTGATTTTCATCGCAAGTTGGATTATTCAGGACAGAGCCAGCACCATATTGTGGTTATCTCGGTCGACGCATCCACTGAACCCGAGCTAGGTATCGGGCAAAGTGTCGATTTCCCAACCGTGGCACAAACGCTCAACTCCATCACTGACATTCAACTGCATCGATATAATGACGCCACCAAAGCACTATTTATGGATTCGATGGAGCAGTGGTCAAGTGAAGCATCCAATGACCATGTCGAGGTTATCCCGCACTTTATCCAGATAGGTTTTAATCACACCCAAGACCCTGAATCTCGCCACCGCTTTAATCAAGTGCCGACCGATTTGACCATTGATGGCGATACAGTAGAGGCGATTATTGATGAAGGTCAAAGCCAACTGAAAGCCAATACAATCTATCAATCTGTTGTGGAGCAGCTAGCGCAAACACCCTAGAAAATGCTCAGGTTGTAATTAGTATTTTCCCCATTCTGAGCTGGTAATTCTACGAGCATCAAACTGGAACTCGTCTGAGTAAACTGACTGTAAATAAACCATACAGCACATTTGGTTGTGTTTAAGGATTGAATATGAACAGTCAGATAGCGTCGAACACTCACTTTAGATCTTCCACCGTTCAGCACTTACGCGAGGTTGATTTAACCAGCCATTCTCATGTTCAAATTCCCTTGGGGACAATGACCGCAGTGATTGGTTTTCTCACCATGTGCTACCCCATTGTCGATAAAGGTTGGTTTGTGTCGTTCTTGTCGATGTGTTTAGCGGTGATGGCGATGGTTTTGATGGTGAGCTCCATTGTAGCGAGTGGTTCACTCCAGAGATTGACGCAAGCCAGTGGCTTCAAGCGCTATACGTTTCTAACCGTTAATTTGCTTGCCGCCGCATTTTTTGCGACTGAACACGTTGAACTGACGCTGGGTTACTTAGGGTTTGCCATTCTGATCTACTTCCTCGCAGATGAATGGCTCGATATCGCAACCGCGTACCGTGACAAGAGTTCTCATTTATTGTTGAGTGCATTGCTGGATAACGCCCTTACGCTCGCGGCTATAGTCATGTTAATGACCAATGTTGAGCTAAGAGGTGAAACGCTAGTCACACTGATACTGGGCATCAAAGTAGCGCTGTTTGGCTTTGAGCTTATGCTATCGGGTAAAAGTGAGTACCGCTATTAATGAAAGTCGGGGGCTTGGGCTGCGACGGGTTTAAAGTACGTTGTCACTTTACATCAGTAATAGCAGCAATGACTTCATTGATGCTTGTGTCATCAAAGGGTTTTAACAGGCAAGCGCTAAACCCAAGCTCGATGGCTTTATCCTGAGTTAATTCCAAGTCACTGGCTGTCATTGCAACAACTGGCGTCGTTAACCCAAGCGCTTGAATTGATTTAAGCAGATCGTATCCACTCATAACAGGCATGTTGATATCAGTGACAATTAAGTCGTAAAAGTTGGGCTGGTTGATCAAGTCCATCGCATCTTTACCATTGGCTGCGACGCTCACAACAAAGTCCATTGTTTCAAACTGACTTTGAACAACGGTACGCATGATATCATTATCTTCAACAACCAAAATACGGCGTATAGTACGCGCTCTATGGTCTGGCATTGTTTGTTGTAGAGCTTCACGTTCCTCGTCGTGTTCAGCATAGACAAGGGCAATATCACGCAGTGTCGGCGCTACCTTTAAGAACACTTCGACGAGTTCAGGATCAAACTGCGTGCCCGCCCCATTTTTGATGATTTCAACAGCTTGAAGGTGCGTAATGGGCTGTTGATATACTCGTTTACTGATTAAAGCGTCATAGACATCGGCGATAGCCATGATCCGCGCTGATAATGGAATGCTTTCTCCTTTAAGTCCTTGTGGATAGCCACTTCCATCCCATCTTTCATGGTGACAGAGCGCCATTTCTTGTGCCATTTCAATGATGGGATCACGACCTAGCGTCGATTCAACCTCTTGCAGTAATTGCTGCCCAAGGGTCGCATGTTGCTTAACTTTTTTAAACTCGTCATCGCTTAATGACTTTGGTGTCAAAACAATGTTGTCTCTTATTCCCACCATACCGATGTCATACAACGGTGTGGAGTGATACAGATGCTCAACGGTATTCTGATTCAGTCTTGAGTCATCACTCGAAGCCGCGAGCAACGCCTCAGCCACGGTTTTTACATAGAGTTGAGTGCGCTTGATGTGAGCGCTGGTTTTGGAGCGTCTGTAATCAACCAATTTCCCCAGTGTTTCTAGCAGTACCGTTTGCGTCTGGTGCACCCTTGCGGTGGCATCGTCAGCAATTTGGCTGGCGCTTATTTGCAGTGAGGCTAAGTTAAGAGCGTTTGCTACCCGCACTTTGACCAAGCTAGGGTTAAATGGCTTGGTCAAATAATCTATCGCCCCCATCTCGAGTCCAGAGTAATCCGTTTGTTGCCCATTATCCGTGGTCATAAACACAATGGGTATCTCGCGGGTGGCGCGATTCTCTTTCAGTGTTCGACACACCTCAAAGCCATCCATTTCAGGCATATCGACGTCGAGCAGTATCATATCGGGTTGCGGTTGTTTATTCGCGAGAGACAGTGCGCGTTGACCATTGGTGGCAGCAATGACCATATAGTCGTTTTGTAGCAGTCCCATCAGCGTCTCTATCTCACTGATGGTGTCATCGACCACCAGCACTCTGAACTTCTTTTTCGTTTCCATTACTCAATACTCTTATAAAGTCCGCAAGGTACTTCTTATGATCAACGGTGTTTAATAAAATACGCTATCGAATCACAGTGAATGCTTTACGTTACTTAGTCCTCAAGGACAATATTCATTATTGACGCGATTCGCTCAATTGCCTCTATCGCCAATTCACTGTCAAACTCATCAATCGCCGCGCTAAACGTTAATAACTCGCTGTCCACATCGCAGTGGGCGAGTGCGGCCGTGAATTCATGCTTTGAGCCCCTTGCTTCCGAGAAATCTTGTTTGAGAGCAAGATACATATTGGACACCCGTTGCTGATGGCGCTCATTTTTATACGGGCTACTTGGTTGCGCTGCTTCTGTGGTGTGAGAGTTTAGTGACAGGATTGAAGACATAACGACGTCGAGCTGTTCAGACAATTGCGAGAGCAATGCTGTTGGCTCAGCCACTTCGGAATTTGAGAGTGCGAGTTCCAAGTTCTTAGCCGTTACAGAGAGTTCCTGCGCTCCTAGAGTCGCGCTAACACCACACAAAGTATGAGCGATTCTAACGGCTTTTTCTAAGTCGCCAGCGTCTATTTGTTGCGCTATTTCTTTAGCAGCCAACGGTTGTTCTGAGGCAAACTTATTTAGAAGCTCTCGGTATAGCGCTTCGTTTCCTGATACTTGTTCAATCCCCTGTTGGACATTGATACCTGGCAAGGAGTGCACCACGTCATCGCTAAGTTTGGCGTCTTGATGAGCGGCATCATTAATAAAATGATTCTCTGGTTTTTGAGTTGGTGTCACTAATTTGTGTGCCAATTCACGTTCCAATACTTTCATCAATACCACAGGGTCGATGGGTTTATTGATGTGGTCAATCATTCCTGCTTGCAGGCTCTTTTCTCTGTCTCCTGCCATAGCATGAGCCGTCATAGCAATGATTGGCCAGCCTCGACATTTGTCGATCAACTTTATCTGTTTGGTCGCATCAAAACCGTCCATCTCTGGCATTTGTATATCCATAAAGATAAGGTCAAAATCATGCTGGTTTACCCATTGAACCGCTTCTTTACCGTTATTTGCAATGGTGACTTGAATCCCCATGTCGGTAAGTAACTCCATGGCAACTTGTTGATTGATTTCATTGTCCTCAGCGATCAACACGTGAGCATCACTAAAGCTTGGTGAGGTAACCGCTACCTCTTGCTGAGCTTCAAAGTATGCTTTTTCACTGTTTGTGTTATCCAGCACTTTGGCGACACAATTAAACAAAGTACTTTGATTGACGGGCTTTGATAGAAAATCCTCGACGCCTATCTGTTTTGCTTGCTCTATGATTTGCTCCTGATCATAAGCACTCACCATAATGATGGTCGGGACCGTCACCAACTTCTTGTTTTGTTTAATCAACCTAGATGTTTCCAAACCATCCAATTCGGGCATGTTCCAATCCATGAGAACAAGTTCATAGCTTTGGCTACTTGGGCAGCACGTCAGAATATCAATAGCTTGGTATCCAGAAGATGCCTTTGTAACATGACATCCCATGGTTTCTAGGGACTCCGCCAATATGTTGCGCGACGTTTCGTTGTCATCGACAACTAACACATTCAAATGTCGAAAATGCTGCTGCAATACTGCGGGAGTAAAACCTTGCTTTTGATTGAGAGAGAATTTCGCTGTAAAGGTAAATTCACTTCCCTTTCCAAGTTCACTTTCTACTGAGATTTCCCCGCCCATTAACTCAACCAGTTTTTTACTAATGGTGAGTCCAAGTCCCGTCCCACCAAATTTTCGTGTTGTTGATGAGTCTGCTTGTGAAAAGGATTGAAAGAGTTTTTTTAGTTGTTCGGGGCTGATACCGATACCGGTGTCTTTGACAGAAAACTGTATGAGTACGGAGTGTTTCTTGATTTCAAGAGCCATGATTGAGGTCAGGATTTCACCTTGGGAGGTGAATTTTATGGCGTTGCTGGATAAATTTAGCAATATTTGACCTAGCCTAAGTGGGTCGCCAACCAACTCTCTAGGGACATTTTTATCGACTTGAAACAATAGCTCCACGTCTTTGCCACGGTTCTGAACCGCAAGTAGATTCGATAAGTCTTCTATCACTGAGTCGAGATAAAACTCATTGTTTTCAATATCCAGCTTGCCGGCTTCAATTTTTGAAAAGTCTAAAATGTCATTGATGATGCCAAGCAGCGACTTCGCACTCTGTTCAATTTTGCTGATGTAGTCTCTTTGTTTGATAGAGAGCTCGGTTTTGGAGGTGAGGTATGTCATACCAATAATGGCGTTCATTGGGGTTCTGATTTCGTGACTCATATTAGCAAGGAAATCACTTTTGGCTTGAGTCGCGGTTTCTGCGCTGGCTCTTGCTGAATCTAAATCTTGCATCATATTGAGCATGGTTTTGCGAGCTTGGGTCAACTCTTCCAACTGTTCTTCCAGTTGCTTCTTGTTCTGCTCAATTTGTGAAATATCTTCCATCGAACCAATGACTTCGATGCTGCTTCCATCGAGGCTTACTGGGTTGAACACCGCTCTAAGATACGACGTCTTATTGCCTTGATCAGGCGTGAAATAGTCTTCAAATATACTTTGACGACCATTGAGAGCCATTTTAATACAATCCACGAGCGCAACATCCGTTACCTGCTCAACTGCATTGGTGCCGATAAGGTCTTCTCTAATTAAACCTACCATTTCAAGTGCTTTATCATTGACATTGATAATGGTGCCAGAGCCATCAAGGTGAATAATTCCACCCGGTGAGTTTTCGAACACAGACCTAAGCTGGGTTTCACTCTCACGCAATGCGCGTTCTCGATCCGTTAACTGTTGAGTTCTCTCTGCGACTCTATCTTCGAGTTGCGCTTTATGGGTTTCTAATTGACGCTCAGTTTCCAAGCGACGAACAAGCTCTTGTTTCAGTTTGGTTTTGGAGCGAGACAGAGAGAACAGAACCAGAATAATCAGTGAACCTACTGCAATCGCCATCCATAATACTTTCAGGTCAACATTGTTGCTGCTGACCGTTTTACTCACCGTAAGCAGAAAAATACGGTTGCCGATATTTATCTGGTGCTCATTTTCAAACTGAAACATGGCATAGCCATCATGACTAAGCGTGCGAGTTCGAAGCGCCATTAATGGTTGGTCGAACTCTATTTCATTAGTGCTAGCGATATCTAAACTGAATGCGAGTCCATTAGGTAGTTCTGCGTTTTCAAAAAATAGCCCCGCGTCGATGTCTATCGATACGATACCGTTGTAAGAATCAATTTTTTTTGCCGTCGAAACAGGGACTTCTTTTCCTTCATAGATGGCAACAAGCAGCTTAAACTGAGCCATGGATTCACGCGCTTCCTCCGGGTAGGCAACGGCGAACGGCTCCCCGGAGCTGACGGTCTGTTCAATCGCAGAGGTTAGTTCTTTGCTGGAGAACAAATCAAACCCCAACAGCTTGGAGCTGGTCGGAGAAAAAGGCTCGACAAACAACACCGGCAGATATTGCTCTCGCTCCGTTGCCGATACTTTGGATTTTGTAGCGTCATATTCGAACACATTGTAATCGTAGTAACCCCAGAATCGCTGCTCCTCCTCAAAGGCATCAATATCTTTTTGATTGATGAGTGGCGAGTAAGACGCACTAGAAATGTAGGGAAACTTATCGAATATATCTTGCGAGATTATCCTGAACTCATCGGGTTCAACGACTTCTGAGGAATGGAATAACGCTTGAAGACGAGTCGATAATGCGTCCGAGTTATTTCCTGCTTTTCTCAACTCATCACTCAATCGTTGTGATTGAAGATTAAACACCTGCTCTTCGGTTAGCTTTATATTGTTAAAGGCGATCGCTAACAAGAGTAGCATTACGCCGCCACCAAAAAGTATCGCTAAAAAAGGTGACCAAAGGTTATTGGAATACTTATACATTGAATACCGCTCTGGAGAATACAACCATCATTAGTCCGTTAATTTCTTCGCTTTTCTCAATAGATCGCTGGGGATTTCTACATCTACTTTGGACAGCAATTCTTCGTTGACGTACAAGTCCCACTGTCTATTCGAGATGATTGGAAAATCAGATGGCTTCGCACCATTCAATATTTCTACTGCAATCTTTGCAGAATACTGTCCCTGTTCTTGTATCACTTGACTAAATGAGAGCATCGAAAAGGGCACCATCCAATCGCTGGTTGAGAAAATAAGTCGGGTAGAGTGCTTGGAGATAAATTCGATAGCCGCGTGATCATCCCAACCTTCAATACCGGCATTGTTGGTGAAGTAGATAAAGTCGTAGCTCTGCGCTTCAAGAAACTTGGCTTCAAACTCCTGATAGTTGTCGACCACGCCGTCATCAATAGTGATACCTTCGTGTTCAAAAATATCGTTTATACGTTCGTATTGCTTGTCAGCCGACAGTCGATTGGGGCGAATAAAAAGCCCTTTTTTATACTTTGGGTCGATTCGATTTAACTGCCTGATCAACTGCCTTACAGGAACAATTTCGATTATGCCGGTAACATTCTCATAGGGGTAACCGTAAGCTTCGACCGTCCAATCGACACCTGCAAATACAAAAGGTATTGGCGCATTTTTGTAATACGGTTGGACTAAGTATTTCGATGCGTTGTCTTCTATTGCGATAACCACGTCTGGCTTCCATTGTTCAATTAACGCTTTTGCTTCCAGCGCTTTTGCTTTTATAAACTGTGGATCAGGATTTCGCTTGGAATCCATATCAAACTTTTTGACTTCGCAGTGACCATTGAGCTCTTCCAGTGCCGGCTGCACTTTGAGTTGCTGACCGGGGAACTCGTCATGATAGGACGCAATAATTAAGCAGCGCTGTTCGTTGGCATGACTGTCCATACTGGTAATAAGCAGTGGCAACATGAACAGAGACAGCAAAGTGGGTGGGTTCCACATTTTTCGTGGTCTATGGCGGAGTGTTTTCATTATCGTTTCCCTACGTTGGTTGATTCCGTGTATTACTCTTAGGACAGCGGCACAATGAGTTCTATTTTGGTGCCTTGAAATTCCTTGGATGAGATGGAAAGTCGAGCATTAATAAACCGCGCTCTAGCATCCATGCTTCTCAGCCCGTGTCCTGTTTTTTCTTGGTTATTTTCAACGTCAAACCCCATGCCATTGTCTTCTATTTGAAGTAGCAAACAGTCATCAACCTGTGTCAGTTTTACTGAGACAAGGTAAGCTTCGGAGTGCATGGCTATGTTGCTCAATGCCTCTTGAACCATTCTGAATAGGGCAAGCTCGACTTTTCTTTCAATAGTGATTGATTCAATATCGGTGATAAACTTTGCATCAATTCGTTCTCTACGCTGGAAATTGTCGATTTCTGACCTTAGCGCTTCTACAAAGCCTAAGTGCTCAATCACGGACGGGTAAAGCTGTCGCGATAGTTTGTGGATTTCGTCAGAAATTGACACTAAGTCTGATTTGATTTTTTTGACTTTGTGAATGGTGGTCGTGGGTGCTTCAGCATCGTTCACTGAACCGAGTTCGATGGAAACCACCGCCAGTCTTTGACTGACATCATCGTGTAAGGCTTTGGCTGCCTTTTTCCGTTCTTGTTCAGAAATGGCGAGCATCGAAGATGCAAGTTCACGGCTCACTCCCGAGAGTTGCTTAGCACTATCGCCAGTGCCGTTCATTCTAAACTCGCTGATATCCTGAATAAGAGTCGTTGCCGGTTTATCGCTATTGTCTGATTGAATATCGAACTGACTGACTTCACGTATCCATTTAACCTGTCCGTTTATCACTAATCGGTAATCCATTTTCAGCTCACCATGTTGATAAGCGTCATAACGAGCATCGAGATAGGTCTGTCTATCCTTTTCTGAAATCATGCACACATAGTCAGCAAGGGTGATTGACGCACCGGATGACAATCCTAATATCCGCAGAGTTGGTGCAGAAACCTCGGTGAAGTTTCCGTTTCTGTCTACTGACCATTTTCCGAGTAATATGTCGTTCACGCTGCAATCCAATATCCATTAAGTTACGCTTCCACATCGAATTGTAGGAACCCGCAAATAGATTAAACAATAAGTGGCATAGTTAATTCTGCTGAGGTATTCACATACATCTCGCGCACAGTTGTTGAAAGTGCGGAGCAAGCAGATAAAAGTAACTTTTAGCTCTGAGTCTAGGCTGAAAGTTGTTCAGCTCATTCTTGTTCTGGACTATTCCTTCCTTTAAACCGCCAATGTAACGAACGTCATCACGTCGGCAGTCGGAATAATCCCGGTACTTAATACTATAGATCATCTCAATATGTTCAGTAGTTAAATCTACAAAAAAATGATGGATTTTAATGGGATAGCGTTAAATTCGTCGTTAGACAATATGCATTGGTGGTGGGGTTTTGATGACGCATATACTCAAGTTACCTCAAGATGCAGAGTTCAGAGGTTCTAGATGACTTAATATCAAGGACAACATGTGAAGGAATGGTGAATCCTTCCAAGCATATTTTATAAGCATGTCGATTTATATGGATTTGGTTAAAGGGCGAGCAGTGATTTGTGGCAACGAGATGATTGGGTGATTCGGTAGGGTGAACTGGTAGCGGCACTGAGTGTGGGAATTAAACTGGTGTTCTTTGGCTCTCAACTTATGCTATCGGGTAAAAGTGAGCATCGCTATTAGCCGCCGTATAAATAAAAATCCCGTTGCTTTCTTATATGGCTAAGAGCAACGGGGTTCTTAATCTTAGTAACAATTAATTAATTGTGGTTGAAATAACATAACCAACAGTTGTAGCAGTAATGACGCCAATAAAACCGGGCAGTAAGAAACTGTGGTTTAGAACGTATTTGCCTATCTGAGTCGTCCCTGAGCGGTCGAAGGTGATGGCGGCTAAATCACTTGGATAGAATGGGAAAAAGAAGTAAGCATAGCACGCAGGTAGCACACCAATTAAAACCGGTGCAGGAATTCCCATCGCAAATCCAAGCGGGAGCATAATAGTGAGTACCGCGGCTTGGCTCTTTAAAAAGACTGAGACAACAAACATCGCAATCGCAAATGTCCATGGGTGCGCGGCAACCAAGTCACTGACTAGGCTGATAAGGTAGGGCTTGTGGAAAGCAATAATGGTGTCGCTCATCCAAGCGATACCGAAGATGATGATCACAGCCGTCATACCAGCAATAAATACATTGCTCTGCACGATCTTTTTAGGCTCAACTTTTGTCGTCAGCAAGATCAGAGCACCAACCGAGAGCATAAGGAACTGAATGGCGACCGACATCTTCACACCATCAGGTAATAAGGAGAGATCCCTGCCAAACATGGCGACAAAAATAACGGTGACGATCCCCGCCAAGAAAATTCCCAAGCCTTTTTTTGCCTGCTTTCCCGCGTGTTGCTCGTCTTCATTTTCTTCGTTGATGTCAATGAGCTGAGCTTTAAATTCCGGATCTTGGCATCGCTCAATAAAGGTCTGATCTTGGTCTAAATCAATGCCACGTTTCAAGCTCCACAAACAACCCACTAATACACCTACTAATGTGGCAGGAATAGTGACCAATAGTACGTTAATCAAGCTGATATCTAAGTTGTTATCGGCTGCTGTTGCCATAACCACAGCAGCGGCAGCAGCGATTGGGCTAGCAGTGATCCCCATCTGGGAAGCGACGGTTGCCATGGCCATGGGTCTTTCGGGGCGAATCCCTTTTTTATAAGCGACATCGTAGATAACGGGTAACAGAGGGTAGACAGAGTGACCAGTACCAACCAGAACGGTTAGGGAATAGGTACATAATGGACCGAGAAAAACGATTTGGCTGGGGTGTTTGCGCAGTAGACGCTCAGCAAACTTCACCAGCAGCTTTAAGCCTCCCGTCGCTTCTAATGTGGCAGAAGCTGCGACAACGGCAAGAATAATCAGCATAACGCTGATAGGCGGCGTTCCCGGAGCAACCCCGAATACAAAGGCGAGTATGGATACCCCAAGCCCGCCAAGCAATCCAAAGGCAATGCCTCCATGGCGGATACCAATAAATATAATCATTAATAACAGGAGCATATGTACATAAAACATAATCAAACCTCCAACGCTTTTTGTTCGTAAGTGGTCATCTTATCGAAAAGAAGTCGGGGCAGGTGTGAGCGAATATGCGTATCCATGGTCGAAGATATAGGATCGACGCTTTCATTGTTGCTCGTCAAAAACTCGTCATAAAGGTAGCCGCAAAGTTGTAAGAACAAAGTCGTAACTGGCATGTTAGAAAGCTTGTCTATTTTGGTATTCGTTTGACAGGGCGTGGGTACTCAGAAGAACAGAAAGAAGTGTTGCACACAAGTTGGGACTGGCACTGTCATAAAATACGGAATACCCTGATACTACCACAGCTGCCTGTAGGGGCTGTTTATCACGTCTTATCAGTTCTACTGAACCGCTACACTACACACAACACCATAATGAACCCTTGTAGTAGCCCTAAGTTTTTGAACCTGTCTTTCTAAACGTGTGACAACCCACGTTTCATTAAGCCAGAAAGGGATAATAATGCCTTCTCCCAACATAAACAGAGCTTGATCTGAAGATAGCAGCGCTACATATTCATCCTGACTGGCTATAGTCACTGCCTTGCCTAATTTGGTACAAATCGATAAAGCGTTGGGGTAGGTTGTTCTTATCAGTTTAGCGTCAGAGTCCATCATAGCTAGCAGTTTACGCCCTTCTATTTCACCAAGCACCTTGACATAAGTGTGTTCAAGGTCGACTGGTGGAGTCACTGGCAGTGGGGGAGTAATGACAGGAGGTGAAGTTTCAGCAACAGGCGGAGAAGGAAGGACATCTGCAGTGCGACTTTGTGGTACCGTTCTTAATAATGTGCTGTCATAGCCTAATGACTTTAGCCCTTGAGTAAAATGTGCTACTTCTTTTGATTGAATTGGGCCTAACAATAACCGATAACCTTTACCCACTTTTTGAGTAGCAACAGCTTGAGCGGCAACGCCCACATTAAGACGCTGGTGCACATACTCAAGCTCTTTAGCTACACGAATAAGGCTTTTGCCTGAAAATTTAAACTGAATAAAAACAGGTTTAGCAGAACGGGAAGAGGCAGTGTTAATAGGGCAGGATGGGGAGTAAAGTGCCACGATATCTCCCTTTTCTATCTCACAGGCAAGCGCCATTGAAGGCAATAAAAGAAACACAAAAACCAACACAATTAACTTATCACTCCGATTTATTATTAAACCCATTCCTTCGTTCCTTATGTCAGTTAATATAAAGTGATTGTCGTACCTGCGAAGTTAATTTAACCACTACATACCATTAATATAAATGGGGATCTCAGTCACGCTAAGATCCCCATTTTTATAGGGTATATCAAAACCATTGGCTCACACATATAATAATTTAAATTAATCGTCTCACCTGGATAAATTAAATAAGCACGAGTCGGGACAGGAATATACATAATAGGTCTGTCCTTTTTGGGTTTTGGTTTGCACTAACTTACGTTAATTAAATTAGCAAGGAGGGTTTAAATAAATAGCATGATGCAACCGTTTTTTTTTGCATGACAGGCTGTGAAGGTTTTGTCGTGACGGTGGATACATTTGAACTTGCACGGATATCTGAAAAGTTTGGCTGTTATATAGGTGGGATGTGGAAAATATAATGAAAATTAAAAAATATATAATATTATTCTTACTGTTTAGTGTTTTTGGCTGTCAGTCTGAATCGGAAAAAGATAATAGCAACCTAGTAGTCGAGGCATTACCGGTGACGATTAATGCACAAAACTTTGTTGTTACCTCAGAGTTTGGTCAATCATTAACTGTCGACCTTGATAATAAGGTTGCGGTGTCTGATAAAAGTGCCTTTACGGTGAGTAGCATCGAGCGCTTAACCGACACCAGTGCCGATTGTGCAACGCCAAAAATACACAACGCGAGTCTTTTGATTTCGCCCCTGTCAGAGTCAGCGACAGCAGTGTGCGATTATCGTTATACCGTCACCAGTGCAGCACCGATTACTAATGATTCTGTGGTCTCTGGGGTGATGCGTTTGGTTGCTCCCTCACCGCGAGCCACCGTAACGGTACTCGATATGATGCCCATCAGTGCCGCTGTGTTGGTCGATGGCGGTGTTCAAACCATTGATATTGCCGCCTTGCTTGCTGATGCAGGAGAGGTGCTTACCGGCTTTACCCTGTTGTCTACCTATTCTCATGCTTATCCTTATGCGGGTGGCGTGACCATTTCCTCCGCCACTCAAACCTTAGACTACACCCCGGCGGCAACCGTGGGTCATGACCGTATTTTGTTTACGTATACCAATACGAGCACCAATACCAACAAGCTGGGGATTCTTGATATTGTGGTCGGAGAGAGCCACAACCAAGGTGTTACCCTTATTCCAACCTGTTATTACCCGTTCGTTGTGCCGCCCAACATAGAAACCGCTCTTGATATCACCACATGTGTTAAAACCGATCATGACGGCAATGATTACGGTCTCAATCGCGTCGATGCATTTTATGCCTCGGTCGCCATCGCTTCAGCGGCATGGAATGAAAAAAATATCAACTTTAAAGCCAGCGAAAACCGCTACCATGATGTCAGCTATATGATTGATGACGGCAAAGGCGGGACAGAAATGGGCATACTCCGTGTTGCCGTTGGTGATGCCGACCAGTTGCCGGGTTGGGAAGCGATTGAACTGAGTGTTACACAGTATTATACCGCGCCGAAGAGTGTTCTTGAGTCGCTCTATTCAAATACGGTGTATTCAGAATTATTGACCGATAGCAGTTATTCCCCCGCGATTGATATCGCTGGTTATTACCCCAATGAAGCCATCGGTTATTGCCAATCATTAGGCGCAAGTCTACCGACGACGCAGCAGTTGCAAGATTTGGTCAATAACCCCGCAGGAAAACCACAAACGTTAAAAGATTGGCCGATGGCTTATCACTACCTTGCCAACGATGGGACAGTGTTAGCGCCAGACTATCGCATTGTAAATTTAGACGATGGCACTATTTCTACCGTTACCAGTGGCGAGGCGTATTTTGTGTCCTGTTATAAGGGGGAGTTCAGCATTGCATTAACCAGCAGTTCGCGCTGTGCTGTTCCCGGTGACACGCTGGAATATAAGACAACCGTAACGACTCCCTTTGGTCCATACGCGAATGAGTATATCCATCAGTCACTGTCACCAACGCCCACCACAGCGGCATTTAGTCCCGCTGTGCCAGGAGACAACTACTTCACCGATGCCAATGGTCAGTTTGATTTTGGTGTACAAGATAGCACGTCAGGCGCGGTCACGGTTACCGCAACAGTAGATGGACTCACCGTAGAGACAAAAGCGTTTTTTGGATATGCTGATATTTTTTCAACTATGGACGCTTTTTCAGCCTTAAAGCCTGATGGCACTGTGGTCGCATGGGGAGCAGCCGACTACGGTGGAGATGCCAGCGCAGGTAACATCACTGGCGGGGATGGTCAGCTAGAGAATGTGGTCACCATTACTGGTAATGGTGACGCTTTTGCCGCCTTGAAAGAGGATGGCACCGTGGTCGCATGGGGATATGGCGACAGTGGCGGAGATGCCAGCGCAGGTAACATCACTGGCGGGGATGGTCAGCTAGAGAATGTGGTCTCCATTACTGGTTATGGTCGTGGTCAGGCTTTTGCCGCCTTGAAAGAGGATGGTACTGTGGTCGCATGGGGAAATGCCGCCTACGGTGGAGATGCCAGCGCAGGTAACATCACTGGCGGGGATGGTCAGCTAGAGAATGTGGTCTCCATTACTGCTAATGAGAGAGCTTTTGCCGCCTTGAAAAAGGATGGCACTGTGGTCGCATGGGGAGCAGCCGACTACGGTGGAGATGCCAGCGCAGGTAACATCACTGGCGGGGATGGTCAGCTAGAGAATGTGGTCTCCATTACCGCTAAAGAAAACGGTTTTGTCGCCTTGAAAAAGGATGGTACTGTGGTCGCATGGGGCTATGTGGGTGATATCGAAGACACCGCTGGCGGGGATGGTCAGCTAGAGAATGTGGTCTCCATTACTGTTATTAGATCTGCTTTTGCCGCCTTGAAAGAGGATGGCACCGTGGTCGGATGGGGAAATAGGGGCTTCGGCGGATACCCCGTCGCAGGTAACACCACTGGCGGGGATGGTCAGCTAGAGAATGTGGTCTCCATTACTGGTGCTAGATCTGCTTTTGCTGCCTTGAAAAAGGATGGTACTGTGGTCGTATGGGGATGGGATGACGACGGTGGAGATGCCAGCGCAGGTAACATCACTGGCGGGGATGGTCAGCTAGAGAATGTGGTCTCCATTACTAGTGATGCATTAAGAGGTCGGGCTTTTGCCGCCTTGAAAGAGGATGGTACTGTGGTCGCATGGGGACATGCCGACTACGGTGGAGATGCCAGCGCAGGTAACATTACCGGCGGCGATGGGAAGCTTGAAGATGTGGTCTCCATTACTACTAATGGCTTCGCTTTTGCCGCCTTGAAAAAGGATGGTACTGTGGTCGCATGGGGAGATGCCGACGACGGTGGAGATGCCAGCGCAGGTAACATCACTGGCGGGGATGGTCAGCTAGAGAATGTGCTCTCCATTACCAGTAATGAATACGCTTTTGCCGCCTTGAAGGAGGATGGTAGCGTGGTCGCATGGGGAGGTGCCGACTACGGTGGAGATGCATCAGGTGTTGATGTCACTCACTGTGACTAATTAAGCCTGTTATAACACAGCTTGCCTTTTATTGATGGACCCAATTATAGAGTCAAAAGGGACAGGCACGGTGATGACCACATCTCTGTGCCTGTTCTGACGGTTTTGTTATTAGGTAAATATTATGCAATTTAAACAACAAATGACATTGTGCGTACTTTTTGGCCTATTGGGTTGTCAAAGCGAGGACGGTAACAACGCGTCTTCTGAAACGCAACCCACGCAGTCTGCGGTCACTTTTGCGGCGCAAAGTGTCTCTTTTTCCGCAGAGGCGCAAGATCCGTTTTTGGTGGACTTAACCGCCTCCATGTAGAAACGTCAGTCGGGACAGGCATAGCAAAAAGCAACGTTTATACATTACTTTTTAGAGGTTTATGATAGGTTGGTTGAAAGTTACGCAGGCAGAAAACCGAGCCTGCCTGTTATTAAGAATGTTAGCCGCTCAATTTAGTGGTTCTACGAATAAGGAAATCATATGAAAACGAAAAAGTTATCTACCTGTTTTTGTACCACTGAAGTGGATTCTTGCCGTGAGTACTACATAAAGTATTTTGCAGCAAAAACAGTTTTTGATTGTGGTTGGTATGTCATGTTGAAAATTGATCAAGATGGTTCTGAGATTTGCTTTATTCAACCACAAGAAAATATGCCTGTTTTTGATGGTAATGGTGTGATGCTAAATTTCAACGTTGATGATGTAGATGCTGAATATTCCCGTCTCACTAAAGCTGGGTTGCAAATTGCCATGCCGCTTGAAGATCATCCATGGGGTGACCGAGGATTTTCTGTCGTAGACCCAATCGGTAACTTTGTCTATGTTTACTCTGATCGAGAGCCAAGCGGTGAGTTCAAACAATACTTCAGCAACTAATAAAACAATTAAGATGATGCATTACACTCGGCATTTTTGGTATGGGGTTCGGTGTGCTTGGCTAGTTCAGAGTTGGCACACCTTATTGTAGGCGTTATATTGCCCTGACAAATTCGGCTATCTAGAGCTTTAAAATCAGTGCATAAAAGGACAGGCATATCAAGGACATGCTGCTCTACGATTTCATGGGCAGCGTTTAACTCAGCAACACTTTTTATCTGATTCGAAACAAAACGCTGTATGGTGCAAGTAGGGACAGGCATAATAAGCCGCCAACGTCTAGAAGAAATTAAAAACATCGCCGCAGAGTACGATATTTCTCCAGCTCAGTTGGCACTTGCATGGTTGGTGGCTCAGGGAGACAATATTATGCCAATTCCGGGCAGTCGCAAAACGTCTCGAATTGATGAAAACATAGCTGCGCTTAATGTTACGTTGAGCCCAGAAACTTTACAAAAGCTGGATCAAATTGCGCCAATTGGTGCTTTTAAAGGTGCAACCTTAGTGTAGTTAGGATAAGACAGGTTCCTCAATTGCAGTAAACAAGGCTCAGTAAAATTAGAGGTTGTGATCTGTAACATCAATACGGGACACAAAGTTAAGCGACTCATGAATACCTATAGTTATTCATGAGTCGCGAATATTGATTCTTCGAAACTCATTTGTACAAAGGTTTCTCAGCGCAAACATAGCTAGCAAAGCAATGTTCAGAACCTTCTCAGAAGGTCATCACTAACAAGGTTCTGCTCTATTGATTGTTCTCACTATTTATCATTTGTGCTTTAATGCGTTCAGTTGCTTATTGATGGAGAAAGTAATGGCGCGGCGTAAAGATGGGATCATATGGCATTTAATGGATGCTCCATGGTGGCTAAGTGTGTTGCTTGCTGTCGTTATTTATTTTGCGCTATCGTACCTGTTACCGAGCTTAGCGGCTGAAAGTGATAATTTTATCTTTAACGCTATAGCTCCCAATCTTCCTCTGATAGCTCCCTATTTTACCTTTATGTTTTTATTTCCTGCGCCAATAGCGTTCTTCAAGCAGTACAAACGAAAGCAAAGCTATCTTACAACCAGTTCCCAAATTAAAATTCGTAAGAACACTTCGCCATTGAATGACTTAAGTTGGGTCGAGTTTGAAAGCTACATTGGAGAATACTTTAAATTTCAAGGTTATCACGTTAAACAATCTTTCTCTCAGAAGTCCGATGGTGGGGTTGATATTTGGCTGACAAAAGACGGTGAGCTAAGCCTTGTGCAATGTAAGCACTGGAAGACTCGCAAGGTTGGCGTGCAAGTTCTAAGAGAAATGTACGGTGTCATGATCGCAAACAATGCTAGTAAGATGATTATTGTTACATCGGGCAATTTTACTTCTGAAGCGATTGCCTTCGGGGTTGATAAGCGACTTTGGTTGGTCAATGGCAGTGAACTGGTTCACATGGTTGAAGATGGACGCAATTTTCAGAATAAACCAGTGATATCTAAACCTGAGAATGTGTCGGTAGTTGAACATAGAGTTTGTCCTAGTTGTCAATCTAAGCTTGTGTTGCGTATTGCTAAAAGGGGAGTGAATACAGGTAAGAGCTTTTATGGTTGCTCAAGCTATCCTAAGTGTCGTTACACCTGTGATTGCTAATGTTTACGTTGTCAATGAACGTATGGAGTATGGCAGGAGCGTTTGGCGATAACCGATGGTTGAGATATCCGTAACGCAGAATTGCCCCATTGTGTGTCAGCGGCACCTGTCTTCAGTCTATGCTCGTGGTTCAATACAGCTTACGCTCTATTGCCGTCCTAATGCCGTCGGTGGTTGTGCCACACCCGATGCGCCAAAGATAGGGTTTACATCCATGCTCTTATGCAAGATACGAATTATCTGAATATTTTGGCTACCAACCTGACGATAAAATATCACGTGGCTGCCTTGAGGGAACTTTCTATAGCCGTCTCTGATTTCATCACAAGGCTTTCCGATGTCAGGATTTTCAGCGAGTAGCCAAAACGAATCGTCAAACTGCTTCAAATATATATTTCGTTGTTCTCGTCCCCAACGACGTGACGTAAACAGAGCTATATCACGTAAATCAGTCTTGGCTTTGTTGGTTAATTGAAATGGTTTCATTTTCTCTCTTCGCTATCCAACTCATTGATGAACGAATCAAGATCATAATCAGCAGTTCCACTTTCTTCGCCTTCAGCGAGTAGCTGGCGTAAAGTGTTCATTTTGGTTTCTTGTGTCTCTAACAAGCGTAAAGCCGAACGGATCACCTCGCTTGCAGAACTGTATCGTCCGCTTTGTATTTGACCAGCAATGAATCCATCAAAGTGTTCACCAAGAGTAATGCTTGTATTTTTAGCCATGATATAATCCTCAATACCAATTAATACCTAATTATGGTACTAAAGTGACGTGGGTGCAAGGCGCATAACAAACGACTAAGGTTTCAAGATACTTTTTCTAATCTGACCGAAATGGTTTAGAGCAGCACACCTAAAAAATTTCTGTCCAGAGGCGTGCTAGCGGGGCATGAAACACGAAAATGCCCCATTGCTTGTTTCGAGTGATTCAACACATACTTCACCAAAGCTTCATCTTACTTACTTTTTCTTATCTAACTATGCGACCAAATTTACTAATCCACTACAGTCCGACGGATGAATCAGCTAGGAAGGTGGTGTATGTATCTAGCGATCCAAGACGCATCGAAAAAATGGACGATGCCGATCAGGAACTGGCGACAAGCCTTGAATCGCTTTATGATTATGTTCGAAGACAGACTTACTGATTACTTGTAACCCCGAGCAGTTACACAGAATTATTTACAGGATCTCATAATTGCCGAATGCCTTTTTGATCATTTAATTTTCACATCCAAACCAAGTGATATTAAGGTACCTACCAGTGTTGTGATCACCACCGATACCAATGAACCAATCAGCACATACTCAGTCATGCTTCGGTCGTCTGATTTATTCAACTCACCAAATCTAAATATTGACTTAGCCGCCAATACAAAACCCACCGCTGCATAGCTCCCCACAAGCGTAAAGGTCAGTATTAACACTCGCTCTAAGTAACCGATCAACTCACCACCTGCGATAAGACCACTATTATCTGTATCTTCGCCTGATATAGGATATTTTCTTAAGACGCTGCCAATCAGAATCGAAGTCGGCTTGAGAATTAGCAAGTAAGCAAAGACCACCATAACACCATCCGAGAACTTCTCATGTTGTAACACGGTATCAATCGTTACACCATCTGCCATGTGAAAGGCAATAACTGCTAGCACCGATATATGCAAAGTCTGGTCAATAATAAAATAGGAAAACTTATCACCATTTCGTGCTCTTACCTTCCACAAGTCGATAATAAAATGACTTATCGCAATGATAGCTACCAAGCAAGCAGTTGAGCGCCAATCAATACCTAATGCTATAGCAGGAACTAACAACGCGATGCCGTGTAATAGTGAGTGAAAGTACAGTTCAGTTGAACGGTAAGTGTATTTTTTCTTTGCTTCTACCCATTGGTTTGGTTGGAGGTAAAAATCACAGATGATGTGAATCATCAAGAACGGTATTAGAACACCAAAAAAATCAAACATACTTGAGCCCCGCTACTTGGTTTATGAATCGCCAATTTAGCTCACTGATTAGCGACCAACCTGAAGCTTTAAGTGACTTACTGGCAGTAGCAGTAGCAACATCGAGCTTTTCTGCTAACTCACTAATAGACAAACCTTCATTGGTTCGAAACATCGGAAGCATAACTTCACATTGGCGCGAGGTTAATTCCGTTAGTTGTTTATCGAGGTACTTAAAGAGTAAGTCAAAGTGCTCAGTGAGTTCGAAACGGTCAGAGTTAAATAACAACCTGTCGCTTTTCAAGGCTTTTAGTCCACGTCCAGAAAGAACAAATGCTTCACCCATCGATTCAGAGACCGACTCACGCAAATCGGTATTAGAGGCAATAGCAAGGCTGATGCGACTATCAAACTCTTTGCCAAGCGCTTTAATGCCAATACGATAAATGATGGTGTATCTCAGAGCGTTCTCAATGTCATGCACCACGGTCTGAAATTCATCGCCACGCTCAATACTGTGCGCATTTGATGAATTTCCTTCGGTGATCCATCTCTGAATATCTTTGATTCGTTTAAGTAGCTGTTCAAACTGATCAGATGTTAGCTTGGTTGAGTTGACAATATCGCCGCTGATCACTGCGATAGGTTTAGAGGTGGGCTCCACATTAAAACTCCTTCTTGCATGCAGATACCAATTTAGCCGTTTATGGCTAAAAATGCAAATTTAGCCATTTGTGGCTAAAAAATGCAATTTAGCCGTTTATGGCTAAAAAAATCATGGAGCATGTCATGACCTTAGTTTGGCTGTCATCACTCTTACAAGTGCCGTTATACTACCGTAGTAGTGAGCCAATATGATCTACACCATCAATACTGGATACTGAGTTAAGCGACTTTTCCATACTTGAAGTCATTCATTAATTACTAATTTAGTAAAGTCACTGACTCATTGATGTCCAAACGCGAGTTACACAGCAGTACGTAGACGTTAACACAGTCTCCACGACACCCTGCCATTTTCAAATTCGCCCTAAAAACAAAAAGCGAACCACTGACGGTTCGCTTTTGAATTTTTAGAAGTTAACCAACTTAATTAGTTATCCTCATCAACCACTGATCACAGATAACTAAGATGGAAACTAGCTAGCTTTCTAAATCAGCCATCTGGAATACTTCTCAAAAATAACCAAGTTGCAAACTCCTACCGCTTAATGGCAAATGAGGCCATCAGGTTTGGTTAACTAAGTTGAAAACTTCCTCTTCAATAGAACTCTCTCACTTAGAGTGATTGTTCAGTTCGTAAAACCCGAACCGTACTTTGCGAACCGCACTTTACGAACTGTGAATTTCCACCACACAAGCAGTATATAAACAGCTCAGAATACGAAACTCCTCTATCTTTTGGGTTGTTATGGATAGTTGTATCACTATGGATTCTAAAATTTGAGATTGGATTCATGTATTTGTTTCATCAATGAAACCTAGTATTGAAATTGAAACATATATGGGTACTGTTTATGTATACAGTGTCTTGGGGGTGTCATGTCATTAAAAAGTGTTAGACCAAAGAATGCGTATGTAAAGCTGTATTCTGAAGATGGTAGCGTGGGCTATTACCAAGAAGATGACATTTCAGGAGAGCATAGCCTTGTTAGTATAGAGAAGGCTATACGAATAGCCAAAGACAATCGCAAACTGCACAAGAAAAGGCACTATATGAGCTTGCATCCTAACCCAGATGATAGATATCGGCTTAAAGTTCATACAGTAAATAAACAGTTCGAGCGTTACAGTAAAGGTGAATCTGAGTTGGATATTGATAGAGGTTATGACGAGTCGATGACTCATAAGTGTGCAGTCGAGGCTCTTTCAAGAATGCAGAACATGAAATTCATATTTGTTGGTGACTGTAAACATAAGCCTTTGGAATTTGACTTCACCTCTATACGGAAAGAGCCTTATTTGAACTTACCCAATAGCGCGACGTACTACCCTGATGTTCTTTGTACTTTTGAAGAAGATCATGAAATGTATGATCAATGGGGGGGCAAGCTGGCTATCGAAGTTAAGTACAAGCACGGTTGTGAATCTTACAAGATAGAAGACTTCATGTTTCACAATATACCAGTACTCGAATTATTCATAAAGAATGATACGTTTCGTCAGTTCCCCGCTGAAAGGCCTGGTTGGCCAGAGGAGCGCTTATGGGGCCCCGAACTAGTAGAAAAGCATATCAATGACCTCATTTCATACTTTGAAAAAGGGATTTACGTAACTCTTATCGTCAATCCAATATCTACAAGGGTACACCATAAAGTAGTGCGTAAATTAATCAGCGATTTCCATGAAGAGAAAAGTCTCTTGGAGCAACAAATTGATGAGTCTGATTCAAAAGTAAAGTTATTTTCGAATGAGTTGAACTCCGAGAGGGCCAGAATTCAAAGGTTAAAGAGTGAAGTTGACTCATCTGAACAAAGACTTCAGCGTGTGCAGGGTAGGAAGCAAGAAGAGATAGATAACCAGGCGCTAGCACTTGAAAGATTTCGAAATACGGCCTTGCTTGAAAAAAAGAAGAACCAGATTAAGAACTGGGTTGTTTATGCCTTTATAGCAACTATGGTTTTTCTACCTAATCTTGTTATTGCATCATTAAATGAGGTTTTTTCTATTATCTTCTCTGTACATAGTAAAATTGCTTTAATGCTTGGCATATCCTGATGAGACTGTAACGAATAGAGGTGGTACATATCTATTAGGCTTTTTGGAGCTATGTGCCCGAGAGTTCACCACCATCAATCGTCTTTTACAAAACAAGCTGATTGTTAAGAACAAAGTTGCTTTAGTTTGTCATTTTATGAGCACCCTATACTGTTGTTAATGTTTTTAGCCGATTATCGATAGCTTCTCTGTATTTTGGATTTGAACATTTTTTTAATGCTCTCTTACAGTGCTGCCATGCCTTCACTGGGGAACCGCATTGCTCGTAGCATTTACTCAATAGTTCATGGTAAATAGATATTCGACTTATCCCATTTCGATCTTTGGATGCTTGATTAAAGCACTCCTTCGCGGTTCTTAATGCTGACTCATTCTGTTCATCTTCAAGGTAAGCTTTTGCAAGCTCATATAGAAGCCAGTGGTTTCTTTCGTTTTCGTCTATCCTGTTTATAGTTTTTATCGCTTTTTTGGGAACATTAGCAGAGGTGTAAGCTTTTGCGATCCCTCTAGCTGTAAATGAGGTTAGCGTAGGGTAATTACTTAATGCATCAGCAAAACGCAGGCTAGCTTCGTTTAAAGTTTCTTGCATAGATATTTTGTTCTCCCGATCAGCTTCAATAGCAGCATTGGTAAAAGCTTCGCAGGCGCTCAACCATTGCCTTTCATCAATTTGAACAGGAGAAACAACGGTTATCTCTGGAACGAGCTCAGCGATGTACAGCGATTGCTCACTGTGGTTGTATCCAAAACAAGAGGTAAATGAAACAAACCCTTCATAAAATTGGTCAAGCCCTTCAAGTGCTGATAGTGCAATTATATTGGCGAGCTTTCTTACGGAGTCTTTCTGGGAATTGACATCATTCTTCACATTCAAATAAGATCTCAGGCGTGCGATAGTTGCTAAGGATACTCGTAGTGGAACAGAGGCGGAGTCATTAAGCATTTCCTGAATTAAAATGCGCATTGACTCTTCACCTACTCGTTTAATTTCTGGTCTAGCCTCTCGCTGGCTACCTAGATGAGCTATTTGACCATGAGTTGCGTGCCAATCAGGTTTTAATGCTAGTAGTTTAGTAAATGATGCTAACGCTTCATCTAGTTCTCCACATCTGCGAAGGGCTTTCCCTTGATGGTGAAGAAGCTCAGCTCGTAAGTCTTCATCGGAGGTCGTTTCTATTAACTTGGCATAAGAAGTTGCACAGGTCTTGTAAAAGCTCGTCCGCTCAGCTTTGTCGAAAATTGTATAGGAATGAATTTCCTTCGCATCAATAACACATTTTAGGTAAGGTAAATCCAATCTAGTCAATGATGTTAAAGGCAATTGGTGTAAGCCATCATAGAGTTCTGTTTTTCTATCACTTTCACACTGAAGTATCGAATAGTGAAGCCAGTCAGGGGAGCGGGACCCTCTCTTTATATGCTCTTGGTATAAAGGTTTAAAGCATAGATGTATTTGACGAATGACACTGGGAGTCATATCACCCTTAAACTTAGCCACAAAATCTTCAACATCTTTGGCTATCCCGCTTATATCGATGGATTCAATCACCGACTGAGCGACTAGATCGTGAACTTTCAATACACCAGGCACTTTGGTCGGTACAAGCAAAGAAAGTTTTTGTAGGGTATTCAGGTTGAGAAACCCTATGTAATTTTTTAGAAATTGTATTTCGTGAGTGTTTTGCCCTGAATTAGAAATTTTGGTCAGTGACTTAAGTGTCTTAGGTTCTAGTCTTGATAAGATTTTCTTAATTATAGATTTGCCACTATCGTCATCGATCAGTTCTGGATCTTGTAGTATCTCTGTATAAATATCTGATTTACTTATGCCTTCATTCTCTGCAAGTTTTCTTGCCATGGACAATATCAAAGGTGAAAAACGACATTTGGATACAAACTTTTCACAATCTGATGTAGATGTTGGAAAAGACTCCCCCAAAATCGCATATGCAACTTGCAGGGAGAACTGCGGGATCGGAAGGTATATATCTGACAAAGGTTGTGTTAGCTGCGATGTAATCAAAACAATACTACCTTTCTTGAATCCCTCAGCTAATTCATTAAAGGCGGTTTCATCTATAACTCGTTCTAAACTATCAATTATTAAGATTGTTTTTGTGGAGTTAAATAGTCCAGCAATGTTTACAGGTGCTCCTCCCCTTGAGCGCTGAACGCTACTCAACGGTTTGTTTTCAGACCAGTCGTCACCTATTATCCACACATAGTTTTGGAAGTCCTCTGTACACTTGTGTACAAAATCAATTGCTGTTTGAGTCTTTCCCGTACCACTAAGACCAGAGAGAACACATATCGGATTTTTCTGAGTTACATGAGTTATAATTTTATCTAAGACGGCGTCATCCCGAATGTGCCCTTGGCAAAGGTGTGGCAACTTTCCATAATATTCATAGTTATCTAGATTTAAAGAGAACAAAGGGAAGAATTGCTTGTAGAAATCCGCGATGTTGGGGTTACTAATTGATTGTTCGTAAATGCCTATGGAGAGCCTTCTAGCATCGATAAATGATATGAGGTGCGAATGGCGCTTTGCAAGATCAGTGGTGTTGAACTTCTTTCTAAAAGAGTTTGGTTCTTCTTGATTAGTTATTAGATATATCTTTTTGAGCACACATTTCGCTGCATGATTGACGGCGTGGTTTACATCATTTTCGATCTTTTCAAAAGTAGGGGACTTAGCTGTCCCTTTATGAGTGAAGTAGTTTTTGTCCGTGCTATATTCGCCTACCACTGTAAAATCGTCCGAAAAGGAGTCTACAGTGTAGTTGGCGGGTTTATAATCTTTGTTAAGGCCGTGATGTATCATCGGTTGACCTTCGCTAACCGCTATGAAATTGTTACCAACAAGCTCTATATCTCGGTCATCGAGATTCCCAATTTCTTCTATCAGATCTTTTACTATTCGTTTCTTTATATGTTCATGCATGGCAAGAAATCCCAGAACTTGATGAATTCCAAAGCACCAATTGGAGTGATGAACCAAAATAATCCTTATGGGTGCTTATATACTGCGCAGTTCGCGTTGGTTTTGTGATCTTTGTTTTTACTCCACTTTATACCTTTTGATATTCTTTTTCGAGTTTTGTTGCTCAGCGCCTGATTGCGTATCTGTTTGGTGTTGTGACAGTTTAGATTGGATGTAAGGTGAACGATTGAAAATTTCAAACATGCATTTACAGGGTTTTCGTAATTACGAAGATACCGATATTAACTTCAACGAGAAAACCCTCGTAATCGGAGCAAATGATGTAGGCAAATCAAACATGCTTCATGCTCTTAGGCTTCTACTTGATAGAAGCTTCTCTGAGGCTGATGTTGAAGCGTCCGAGTTGGATTTTCATATCGGCAAAGAAGCTATAAGCACAGAGCTTGCTATTACCATTAAGTTTGACGAGGTGGTAGAGGAATCGGTGCTCTCTACCTTGAAAGGGTGTGTGAGTGACAATGGAGAAGTTTATCTACAGTATCGAGCAAGTAGAGATAACCTTGAACCAAGAATCTTAATGGGTGAATCTATGGAGTCACTTGATGACTTCCCTCGGAGCAAGTACCTAAAATGTATGAACTTGAAGTATGTTCAGTCAAAAAGGGATTTAGATAAATTCATACAAAGAGAAAAGAAACAATTATTGAAGCATGCCCAACAGTCTTTACTAAAAGATGAAGCTGAATGTGATGAAGCTCTAATGGCTGAGATAAGTAGCGACTTGAAGTCCTTGAACAAGAAAGTATCAGCTCTGAAATATGTAGAAGCCGCAACGAATGACGTAAATGTAGAGCTTAAAAAGCTTGCACACCACAATAGTGATTATGAGGTTCAATTAGATACTGGAGCTATACAGGTGGGTGACTTCATTGAGAAGTTGCAACTGGGAGCGAATACTAATGGTTCCGACGTTCTCCTTGGGGGGGATGGAAGGAACAACCAGATACTACTGGCATTATGGAAATCTCGGAGTAGCCGAGAAAATGCTGAAAATGATAGTGTGGTGTTCTATGTGATCGAAGAACCTGAAGCTCATTTGCACCCTCATCAGCAAAGGAAATTAGCCAATTATCTTGTAGAAGAGTTAAGCGGCCAGACGATCATAACTACTCACTCTCCACAGATTGCTGAGGGTTTTAGTCCTGACTCAATTGTAAGGCTCTATGTTGAGGATGGAGAAACATGGGCTGCTGATGATGGTTGTTCAGAGCGGATTAGCGAAGCATGGGACGGGATGGGTTATCGTATGAGCATCATCCCAGCAGAGACGTTTTTTTCTAACGGAGTGTTGTTGGTTGAAGGGCCATCAGAGGTTATTTTTTATCACGCACTCGCAGAGGGACTTGGCTATGACTTAGATTTTCTAAATTTATCGATACTCTCGGTTGATGGAGTCGATTTTAGGGTGTTCATCGATATTTTAGAAGGATTGGATATTCCTGTCGTAATGAGGACTGACAACGACATTTCGAAAGTGCCAAACAAGGAGCTCTGGCAATATGCAGGTGTCAATAGATGCTTGACAATTATCAATGAAGAAAAGTGGGAGCATTCTGAAGTTAAGTTAACTCCTTGTGACATGCCCGAACCTGACTGGCAAGTTGTTAGTGAACAACTTGAAACATATGATGTGTTTCTATCTAGAGTAGACCTTGAAACAGACTTAGTGAGTGAATTCAGTCAGCCAACTTTGAAAGCACTTAATAAGACATCTGCCGCTGCCGCTATAAACTATTTGCAAGATAAGAAAGCAGTTAGAATGCGAGAATTAGTGATCGCGTTACGCGGAAATATGAGTGATTTAGCTAACAGTAACATTGCTAAACCATTATTAGCATTGATTAAGACTGTTCAGGAATGACTATTTTGAAGCTAACCGAACAACAAAAAAACGCTGTCGATTATCAGGATGGTAGTGCCGTAATAACTGCCTGTCCTGGTAGCGGTAAAACAACAGTTGTTAAAGAGAAAGTGCGTGCTTTGACTCCAATGCTTCCAAGTTATAAAGGTGTTATCGGTATATCTTTTACCAATAAGGCGAGCACAGAGCTTAGACAGAAATGCGAAGCAAACGGGCATGATACAAAAGCCAGTTTCTTTGGCACCATAGATAGTTTTTGCTTCAGTGAATTGATAGCCCCTTTTTTAGAAAGATTATGGGGAGGACAAGTTGCAGGTTGCGAGATAGTTAAGAAACTGACTGAAGATCACCTCTCACAACTAAGTCAGAATTATCAGGCCCCAACTCTTGAAGATGTAATGAATGATGGGGGATTTAATTCTCTTTACGAACAAAATGTGCTTTGGATGAGCTCCTTTTCGGGACTCGCATTGTTTGTATTGAAAAACTCTGAGGGAGCAAGGAGATACATAAAGGCCAGATATACACATGTATTTGTTGACGAATATCAGGATAGCTCACTTGCTCAGCACGAGCTGTTTCTTGAACTCGTCGAACTAGGATTAGTTGGTATAGCAGTTGGTGATAACGATCAATCGATATATGGTTTTAGGGGAGGTGACCCCAAGCTACTTGAGGAATTGACGCGTGAAGGTTCTGGTTTCAAGCACTTTGAGATTGATTTGAATCATCGGAGTCATCCTTCGATCGTTAACTATGCCAGCCGCCTAAAAAGACCTACTTGTAACTTGGTGGAACATGAAGAGGGTGATCTACGCGTCGTTCGGTTAGTGATGGAGGGATGGTTACCGACATGCGCTTCTACAGTCTCGGATTTAATAAGCGAATGGATCGCTGGGAAAAAATTTAAAGTAGAAAAAGCTTCAGATATTGCCATATTGGCAAAAACGGAAAGAATTTTAAAATTAGTGTCTGAGAATCTAGAGGTGCCAAATAGGTTGTACGTCGATGACAAACTAAACGCGATTGGCACAACCGCTTCTGATTTTTTGACAGCTTTAATTGAGTATAAGTACGGCAAAATTGTTAGCGCACAGGAAATATGCGATAAGTTTGCTAGGAATAGCTCACCCAATATTCGTCGTAAAAGTAGCTATGCGAGAGAGCAAGTTCGTATGCTGAAGCAAGAGGAAGACCATACACGGCTAGTTACTATTGCAAGCGAGCTCATAACTTTGTTTGACTTGGAGGTAAAGTCTGGAGAGTTAGAAGTATTCGCTGAAATACTGTTGGATGACTTAGCACTAAAGTCATACAAACCAATAAATCGTGAAGAAGTGCAAATCATGACATTGCACAAGTCGAAAGGATTAGAGTTCAAAGTTGTGCTTCACTTCGGATTGGAAGAGTGGAACTTCCCTTACCGAAGATATACAGGCGATTGGAATGATCCTCCGCAATACCCTGACTTACAACAGGAAATGAACCTTCACTATGTAGGAATAACACGTGCAGAAGAACTTTGTGTTCTTTGTCAAAGTGAACTGCGTGAGAATTCGAGAGGAGAGCTCAAAACTTCAGCACCGTCATATTTTTTGAGTTTGGTTCAGTTGAATGGTTTGTTTATAAATTCGCTTCCTTCGTGAATTTTATATATCTTTCCGACGCCCTCTTTTTCGGATAGTTAAAACGGGTGTTAGAAAGTAATGCTTTTTGTCTTAATTCTGCGCCCATCAGGTCTTAACCAGTCCTCAACGAACACCTCAAACAAAGGCCCATCAATCAAGTCACAGGGTTTGGCGGTTACGTATTTATGACTTCGCGCTTCTGTTGAGACTAATCTCTCGTAGCCTTCTAAGTCACCTTTATCTAAGTATTTAGAAACTAATGCTGGTGGAGCAACAGCTCGCTCCACCAATACCGATTTCTCGGAGATCATCCAAAGTAGAATATCAGTGTCGTCTCGGCCTTCTCGCATGAGACTAAGATTGTTTCTGAGGTTATCTATAAGATTAAAATGCTCATCGAACTGAAAGGACGGGTAGTACCTCCAGCCGTTCACATTGATACAAAGAGCGTTGTGCTGCTCTTCGGGTAACTCCTCATGAGAAATGAGTTCTAGGCCGTTGAGAAGCGAGACAATAGCTTTTAATCGCTTAGTTTCGAGCTTATTCATCAGATCTCCTCACAGCGATCATTGCGTTGGTCATCATACGGTTAATTTTCGTCGGTTGAGTCTTGGTCATCTTCCAATTTGTTACATTCAGCGATAACTTCTCGGTGACGTCTTTGTTTTTCTTTGTTTTCTTCTTTTTGTGCTTCAATACGCCTCATGTCTGAATACCACACAAGCCATTCATTCAATGTTATAGATTTGCTCTCAACAGCGATTTGATTAAATGTGAGCATGTAATCACAGAACATGTTGAACACTTTCGCTTCATCGTCTCTTCTTAAGAGTGATGCAGGGCTAGCTGTGACATAGTTACGACTTTGCTCAAACAACTTTTCGGCTTTCATGTATTGCTTCATGCGTGCCTTGAGGAAAGCTGGGCGCCTAACAGGTACTTTGTAATCCCAAATTTGATAAGTTCTTTCAGTAAAGAACCACTTAACTGAGTTTTCTTGTTTGATGATCTTAATCAGGTCAAGACGTGGTGCTAGGTACGGATGAATGTCTCCATTTTCATCAAACTGCTCTCTCGGATAGAGCCTTGTATTATTAAGAGTCACAAACATCGCGATGTCACGTAAGCGAGGTTTGACTTCGTGTGCTTCGAAAATTTGTTTGAATGTACCGAGAAATTTCATAGTAATTGTTCCTAATTTTGGGATTTTGAGACGATTTTTTCCGCTTGCCTAACCGAAAGGGGTAGGCGTTTTCTGTTTTTGATTAATGAGTGTTGTGAGTCCACCTGCCTTTCGACGTGTGAAACTGAAGTAGCCTTCTTTACGTGTCGCTTAATTTGTTTAGCCAGCTTTTTATCTGCCAGATTCCAATCAATAGATTGATGGTACTTAGCAGGCTCTCGTTTTGGTAAGTGCTGGTTTAGCCAGTCCTTGTCATATCGAAATAGCCACATGTAGCAACTGCTCGAATTTTTAATCTCTGTCCGAGTTAATGTTGGATTCTGGGAAATGATCTTCTGGAGTGTTTGACGATATTGATGTCGTTTTTGGCAGAACCAGAGTCGTTTTCTCCATGCGGATAATCCTGACATCGCATTTATTTGCTGTTCTACAGTACCAACGCTAACACCGCATAATTTGGCGATATCTCGTCTATGAACCCCGCGAAAAGCGAGTCTCAATATTTGGTCGACTAATGCATCGTTGAGTCTTTTAAATCGATGCTTGATTGTGACCCCATTGCGTTGCGCCATGGCTGCTAGAAAGCCAACCGAACATCCTGTCGCCTTGGCGACAGAACGAAGCGAGTTTCCTGAGGCCAACTCGGATAGACAGACACGAGGCTTATGAGATTCCCGACTACAATAGTTCGAGACCTGAGAAGTTTGTCGAAAGTAACACTTGGCGTTCTTCGCAAAGAAAGCACCAACCAATGCATGCTGTATGTAATGGTTGTAGTGGTCGTTTAGGAGAAGGCACCTTAAGAAATTGAATTTATATAGCTTCGAAGGCAGTAGCTTTGCACCAGCAAATAGAGGAGCCCAAAAGTCTTGTAGACGATTGACGGCTTCTGATTGCCTGATCTGTCCTTTCGGAGTTAACAAATGGGTCTTAATCATCCAAGATGAGTGAGAGGGTGTAGCAATATGCTCGTATCGACGTTCGTATTCATAGCGATGCCAACTACTGATGAATTGCGATAACCTCAAAGCTCGTTCTAAACAAAGATCAGAACCATGGAAACATCTATCGTAAGGTGTTGGTGGTAGTTCGATGCGTTTGTTAAGGCCATCGGCATCTGTCGGTGCATATTGCAGCCAACAAGCATGCTTTGGACAAACGAACATACCGCAATACTGATGTACGGTACGCCAAATACCATGCCCCCATTTCAATGTGTCTTCCTCAAGGCATTGCGGACAGAACTTTAGTGCGCTGCTAAACCTTAACCGAGAAGAAGTAGTACGTGATAAGACCGCGATGTGACTGCCATCATTGCTCAACAGGTGCAATCTAAGTCTTGCTTTGCTTTTGTTATCTTGAAGGCAAGCGCCGACAACAGGGAAACAAGTACTGTTAAACAACAACCTTTCCGCATCTATTGAAGTCTGTTTGGCAACTTGTTCGAGCATGCAAGGAAGCTGGGGGTTAATGCGAACATCTGTGCGCCCTAGGAGAGCTCGGTTTTTTTCGCGTAGCGAGCGTCTTGGTGAGGCTGCGTGGTGTCGCGCAACAAGGCTATAAAAGGCTTCACCAGCTATTTCGTGCAGGTACATAGGTCTATAACTGTCCTGTAGCAACCAGCATGAGAATGTAGATCAGTGGTGGACTAAATCTGTTTGTTGAAGTCGATAAAAATAAGCGTGTTGTCCTCATCGTAGGAGAAATTATGTGATCATTTACTTTCCTCGTATTCGAGAAGTACTGCTCTAGAGCGCCTTTCCCTAGAGTCATGAAAATTTCTTTGTACCAATCGCCACAAGCTTTCTTAAAAGCCAACGTATCAGTTTGCTCAAGCGTAAACCCCATGCGTGCCAACGTATTTTGTTGCACGGATTCAAGGCATAGGGTGAGCGTTTGCTCATTTAACGCCAACATAAGCTGTTCAACTCTTAGCATTGTTTCATCATAATACGCTCCCTGACTTATCATGCTGGAACCACAGCTCGGACAGATTAATGTTGGGGTTTGCATTCGACTAAGATTTTTTACAGTGTAACTGCATGAAGAACAGCTATTAATGAGCCTCGTTCCGTGTTTGTAGCAGTGAAAAACCCCCTGTAGTTGGTGATGTTGGTGAAAATATGAAATACCAACAGTATCTAAGTCTTCAGCAATACAGTCTTTGCAGTAACGCCACAAACGATTATGTACCGTTTGGGATTGCGTAAAGTCGATGTCATATGGCTTTCCTTTCAAAAACAATGGTAGTTCGCGCTTCTCTCGCTCGTTGAGGAAAGACTCGATGACGTTACCGTGCATATGCATTTGCCAAATCGAACGATTGTCATCATTAAGAATATTCATCAGTATGGCGTCTAGGTCAGACATGACTGTAACTGGCGACGCACTGAAATTTGCCAGCCCTAGACGTTTTGCTGAAGTAGCAAAAGTGCCAAAAGGGGACATAGTATGAACTCGGCTAAGGAAGCTTCTTAGGTGTTCGTTCGGTAGTAGGTACAAGATGTTATTCATACTTTCTAGCCTGCGCTAGTAAGGCTTCAGGAGTTAAGCTCTCTAGCATTTCTTGGTCTTTCTCAGTAAGGTTTGCGGCAGAACGAGAGCTTCTTGGGGATTGCTTACAGACTTGGTTGCCGTCAATATTTGAGCCACTTTCTGAAAACAAATCCTGTTGAACCGAGTGCAATTGAGATAAAGGATTGCAATCCTCATATTTATAAAACTGACCTCGCTTTAGTGCAGTTAATGCGCCTGAGACCAAGAGAAATTGCTCTTTGAATACATGGTCTAGAGCAGCCATGCTTAGGTCTTGATTGTTTGGTGTTAGATAAGTCAGATAAGACAATGTGGCCTTTATTAGGCTGCTTGCGATAGCAGGGATCCCTGCTGATAAGTAGTGAACATGGCGCGTTAGAGTATCAATGTCAGTTGTCTGATTTTTAAGTAATTGTGTCGGGCACATTTGCTTAATGAAGCGTTTCCAAAACGAGCTTTCAACATCACATTGCTCTAAGATTAGCGACCCTGTCTTTCCAATTCGCCTAGCGGCAGTCATCTCTTTAGAAAACAGATTGAGTGTTGATAGTGTCCCGACGAGTAATAGTGGTACACCAACCTTGTTAAACAACTCTTCCACGAACTTTAGTGTGGCGTTCTCGTTGTTACCAACTTTCTCGTACTGTCGAGTTTCAGATAGGTTCTGAGCTTCATCTAGAACAATAATCCCAACACCATGGATGAGTAGCGCCTTACGAACCGCAATCATGAGCGCCGTAACTGAGCTTTTCTGATGTGACTCATAATAATTCTCACCAGTTACCGAATCGATGGACTCAAGAATCCTCCAGAGTAGTGCACGCTGCCCGCGAGCTGTTGGGATATCGATCTTAAGCCAGACAATCTGTTCGTAGATGAACTTTTGTCCTTGGTACTCTTGATGTGAAATGACTTGAGGAATGGCAGACAAGATGCTTTCTACCATCGCTGACTTTCCGCGACCTGATAGACCTGCTACCAAAAAACTCTGCTGATTTGCTGTTTGCTTTAGAGTGCGCTCTTGCCCTTCAGGTATTTCAATAGAGTCGGCAAATTGCAATTGTTTAATATCGCCATACACCAAAGGGTTGCGATAGATATAGCCTCGTTCAATCATGCGAAATACGGTGTCATAAAGGCGTGGGGCTTCATCCTGAACAACATAGCACTCAGATAGGTTATCAATGAATGTTCTGGTGTAGTAACCATGATGCTCAGTAGGGAGCGAACTGACATCAATCATCATGTCAGGAGATAGTGTTGTTGCCTGGATAAATTGTTTAGGTAGCAATGGCATTCCTAGCGCTTCAATCAGAGGATTTTGTGCCATCTGAGAGTTAGGGTGAGGTATATAATTAGCTATCATCTTGTTCATCATCAAAGTCAAAAAAATCAGGTGTTTCCAAGTGTTGGGTATTCTTTTTAGCAGTGGAGCTAGCGTTATCTTCGGAACTTAAGGTTGCTGCTATCTGCTCAGATTGTTTGCTGCGTTCAATAGAAGAGACGATACTCTTTCGTTCTTTGATACCTGTCTGGATAGACTTTGCTGACGATGTTTTTAAGTATCGAGCGTCAGCTTTTGCTTGTTTATCGATTTCATCCAGTTTGTTTAAGAACTCAATTTTGTTAGCGAATGAATGTTCTTCATGAAGGCTTTGTTTTTGTTTGGTTAATTCGATTTCATGAAGGGTCGATTGCCAAATTTGATTACGATACGCTTCAGAGCGATCAGTGAGTTCTAAAGTAATTAGTTCGTTAGATTCAGGGTCTTTACACCAAATAAAGTTCGTTGAATTTTGGTCGTATCGAACTTCCACTGTGTATCGACCAAAATTACGAGCTTTGTCTAACCATTGTTTATGAATGATTTTGTTAGCGCTGTAATACAGCCCCTTAAAGTAAACGCCCTCCATTCTCACAGTCGCCTTGTCAGCAGGTAGCAATGCGAAACGAAGTCGCTCTTCAGGAATCTGAGCTGGCGGTATCACCATTTCTTCTAGCCCGTAGAGATATAAGTCTCTAGGAGAGAAACCAACATCATCACGAGACATCTCGAAGTTATGGTTGTTCTTTCTAAGGCGGTTGTTATTGGTATAAATGATTGTCCTTATGAGCTTTTCCATGAATGCTTTGAAGGACATCGACGCTTTTCTAGAAGCGTGTTGCTCTTCCTTGCTGGGTACTTTCATGACTTGACCAGGCACAAATCGAACAGCATTTTGATGAAAAATATCAAATGCTTTCTCGACAGTTCCTTTACAATCCCCGCGATGATACGGAGCGAAACTGGCGATTGATAAGCCAATTTCACCCTTAAGCATGCTTTCAATGTTACGGTCTGTATACTCGGAACCTCGATCCATGACTAACTGTGAGCAGACATGGTGGCACGGCCATTCGTTTTCAGTAATTTCAACGCCATAGCGTTTAGCAAACTGGACTTTGTTGGTAAAAGCATTGAAAAGGGCTTGTGATGCTCCCGTCCAATCTGGGCCGTGAAAACAAGCATGAGTGCCAACAAACATGCCAGACCACGTATCTACAACTAGATAGATCACAGGGCGTCCCGTGGCTAACTGATTGGTTTTGTCGTAGGGGTAGCGTATGTATTGATCAACGACTGTGGCATCTATTTCATAGCGGCTGGTGGGGCCACGAACACCCTGTCGAGCGAGGCCCGCACGGCCTCGGAAGTCTTTTTGAAAATTGGTCGTGCCGACAGCCTTCCTTATCAATTCAAGTTGATCTACGTTTTGTTTAAAATGATATTTAAATGCATTTCGTGAAATGAGTTTGGCCCTTGGAACAGGTAAAGCTATCTCATGTGCTTCTTCAATCATTGGTTTAACACGTGCATACATGAACTTGCGTGTAAACTGATCGTAAAGGTCACTCAGCCTAGCTTTGCCACCGTTTGGAATGGTTTTAGCAAATCGTCGAATATGTTTAATGTCTTGCTGAGTGACTCCACGATAAGGACTTCCATATCTGGTTTTCGGGCCACTTTTGCCTAACTCAGGGTCTTGGTCAAATGACGGTGCTTCAGGTAAAGACTGATTCGTTCCGCAATTTCTCCACAGAGGGAGTAGAGCATTGACATGAGAACCGTAATACCAGTAACGATTTAAAATTTTTGCTACATAACTGCGGCTGCGACCTGATGTTTCTATCAATCGATGTAAGATTGAACAGCTATCGATAAAAAGATAGTTGTAACGTAGTTCGTCGTTATCGATTAACGGGGCTATAATGTTGAAGCTGCTATCTCTGCGTTGTAACCACTTTCTGCGCTTCTTATCCTTCAGTAACTCTTCGTCCGACATGTATAGGTAAGGGCTAAAGGAATGCTCTAGCACTTTCCATTTGCCCAGTTCTATTTGGCTCAACGTATCACTTAGCATAATCGTATGAGGCCTTTTAGGTCGTTCAACATTGAGCTGAGTGACAGCAATCAGGTCGAGGTCTTGGCAAATATCTACGATAAGATATTCAAGCCCTTTTTTGTCATCGACCAATTTTTGATTAATTCTCATCGTGTTGCGTAATCATCATTACAGGGCGAAAAACTTCTATGCGCTCATTCAGGTCAACGTCTAGTTGACCTGAATACGCAAGATGTTGAAAGATCTCCAATGCAGCAAGTTCGGTTACATCGTGTACTAATGATGCGTGATTCAAATGCTGCTTTAGAGTTTTCTCTGGGGTGTTTATAAGGCTTCTGGTTAGAGTGTTTAACATCCCTTCGCACAGTGGGCCTTCGATTTGACTCTCGCGTATATGATGGTAGGTCTCTCTAAGCCATTGAAGGTTGTATGTTTTGTTGGGGTTTAAGTCTTCATCTGTTATTTGCGTTAGATGATGGTTATAACGCCCCCAGTACATCTCTTCAATTTTGAACTTTTGTTGGGTTCGTGTGACTTTTTGGGGAGACTCAAATTCAGTACTTAGAGCTGAGCTCGGTTTATAGTTATACGGCTGAATGCCAAGCTGGTCTCTCGTCGCATCATACAAGGTGACAACGAAATCCGTGGTCATGGTTGCAGCAGGAATATCTTTACCATCCCTTTCTTTGTATTTAGCAGGGTGTCGATAATTCAGATATTTAGCCCACTTGAGAGTTTCATTTAACGGTAAGGGGTATTGCTCTTGTATATCCAAGACTTCAGGATCGTGCTCAAGATGAAGGAATAGAGCAAGCTCACCTAAGCTGAATAAGTGATGGCAGCGTTTCGTCTTGTGACTGAAAACAATATGAGATAGACCGACACTATTTGAACGTCGAACTGTAATATATGGCTCGTACTCACCATTCTTAATCTTCTTTAAGTGTTTTTCTAATTTTCTGAGCTCATAGTTTGTTATGTATGGTTGCTTAACTATTTTCATATGCCTAATCCTCACTTACTAATATATTGTTAGCAGCCTTTCTAGGGTTTGTCTAACTGGGTGCGCTTGTAAGCCTATGTAAATAAAGGATTTATTATAACTTATATAATTGACTTAGAGCTTAGGGAGCTGAATTAGAAAAGCTTGTAATTCAATGTGATATTTGAAGGGATACATGGAATTTGCAGTTTTTCATTAGGCTTAATTATTATTCCTTATATAAATCGATATAGAATCTAATGTCTTTATATTTCATTGCTTTAAGAAATAATTGTTCACGGATCGTACACTTGGATTCCTAACTCAAAAAAAACTTATAAAACATGCAAATTTATTGTTCTGGTTGCTTATTTTCGACAGAGTTAGATATCTTTTTTAAAGAGGCTAGTATTACAAACATGTGATGATTAGTTAGGCTTGGTTATGGTTAGCGCAGAAAGATTTATCAGTATGGCATGGGAACTAGAGCTCACCATCTGCTCATTGATAACTGACCAAACACCAGAGGGCTACTTGGATGTGTGTAGAGACCAAGCTAAGAGTAGAGGCATAGATGTCTTTAATCTGAACTTTAATGAGTATGAATCCCCCCTAGCTGCTTTCGCAGCAGAAGAGAACCGAGAATTGGTTGCTACTTTGGAAGGTTGTAGACGCAAGACACTTGTCATTTTTGAAGGAGCTGACGCGCTGGCACCTTTGGAGTGTAATGAGACGTTTTGGCTGAGGTCACTACTTGCAAATACAAATGAAAGCTCTTTTCTAGTGTGTGTTTTCGTTACCGAGGGAAGAGACTTGTATGAGCGAGTAGAATCAGCATTTTTTGAAAGTATGATAAGCATAACTTCATAACACAATAAATCAGATGTCCTTATAGAACAGATAGATACAATTTGATTATGCTCACTGTTTATCAGTAATTAAGTTCTTATAATCTTATGTTTTAGTTTATGTTAATTGTCACGCATTATTGAGCTGATTTTAATGGAATTGAGCAATGACAAAGTATGGTTTCCTGATGAGTGGGAGACCCATGCAAATGACCTTTTGAAAGAACGCTACTCGTCTGCGAACTATATCCCTATACCTGATCATGATAAGGGGGATGGCGGCATAGAGGGCTTCTCTCTAGATGGACACGCCTACCAGATGTATTGCCCTGAAGAAGTAGAAAATGTCTCTAAGCTTTACGAAAAGCAACGTAATAAGATGACTAGGGACATTGGGAAGTTTATTACTAATACAGATAAAATGAGTGGTTTTTTTGGGGATCTAAAAATCAAAAGATGGATTTTAGTTGTACCCTCCCACAAAACAAAAGACCTAGTGGCTCATGCGACCAAAAAGACCTTAGAAGTTAAGGCTGCAAACCTCGATTACGTTGACAACAACGATTTCAGAGTTTTGATCTGGGATCGTAGTGAGTTTAAAAAAGAAGAAACCATGCTTTTGCAGGCAGGGTACGCCACTTTAAAGTTGAACATATCGGACATAGAGGAACATCATGTAGCCTCTTTTATAGAAGATACTTCGACGGAGTTTATGTCAAACCTGACTACTAAACTCAGTAAACTCAACTCAAATCCAAGTGTTGTTGCCAATGGTAAAGGTCTCTTAACGCGTAAGGCGATAATGTCACAAAACATGCTAACTGAACTAAAGGAAGATTATCCTGAGTTCCACAAAGCTATAACCTCGACGAAGGACAAACGGGCTGAAGAAATTTTCATCGAAGCTTTAGATTCATCACCTGAATCCCAAAGCATTGCTTATCAGAAAAATGTGTTGCGAGAGAAGTTAGAAAACTCTGCAAAACTACATGAAGACAATCTCGACACCATTGCTCTCGGAACTGTTGCTGATTGGCTAATGAACTGTACATTGGACTTCCACTAATGGATTTATTTGACATTGAACCCCAACACGGAATTAAGTTTAACTATAGAGGCGCTTCTGTAGACGCTGAACTTAGACCCCTCTGGCGTATTTCGTTGTTAGTATTGATTCTGTATAAACTTTGTTCTGGTAACAAAGCCAACTTGAAAAAAATCCAAGTGCTTTATGCACTTGTTTCATCAGATAAAAAGCGTGTTGCATATCGGGGAGGTTTGCTTTCTCGTGAGAATAGTAATATCCGTTTTGACCCGCTTGTTGATCGAGCAATAGATATAGGTATAGGTGAAAAGCTATTCATAATTGATGATGCAAAGAGTATCAAACTTACCCCTAAAGGGGTGCAGTTTGCAAAAAAAATAGATGCAGATTCGAATCTGTTCATTCTCGAAAGTGATTTCATCAATGCTTACTCGAAATCCCATTTTAACGATCAAAGAATTAACAATATCATTCAGGGTAATATCATATGTTAAACCTTGTAATAGAGAATCTATCTATTCGCACTCAAACCAATGATGGCCTTTATGGTACTGACATTCCTTTCACGCAAGGCCTCAACATAATTCATGCTGAGAACACGCATGGTAAGTCAACATGTATACAGTCCATTGTATACGCACTTGGTTTGGAAGGTTGTTTAGGCCCATCGAGAAAAGTACCCTTAAAAACAGCATTAACCAGCCAGTTGAGGGTCGAGGGCGGAAGAAAAGTTAGTGTAATTGGATCGAAAATATATCTTCAAATTTCTAACTCGAATAAGCGTATGACGATTATGAGGAGTAGTAATGAAGATAGAAAAGATCTGATTTCCGTTTATTTTGACCTGTCGGTTGAAGAAGTCCTCGAAAGGAATGACATTGAAAGCTCAGATTACTACTTAAGGGTTGAAGGAGCTGCATCACGGGAGAGAGGCTTTCACTACCTGCTTGCTGACTTCCTTGAGATAGAGCTTCCTAGAGTTACGAAGTATAACGGTGGTGAATCTCCACTATACCTAGAAGCCATATTTGCAATGAACTATGTTGAGCAAACGCGTGGATGGGGCGGTATTCTCAACATATTGCCAACGTACTTGGGTATAAAAGAGCTATCTGAGCGAGTAATCGAGTTCACCCTAGACCTAGATGCTAGAGATGTTGCAAAAAGAAGACAAGAACATACCCAGAAGAAGAAAGACGCTGAGAGAGTTTGGGAATTAGCTCTTGATAACCTCATGAATGAAGCGAAGAGAACATATGGTTTCGTTTCGAATCAGTTAGACGAAAAAATTGGAAAGAAAACACAATTAGCCAATGGTTCGTACCTTTATTTCTACGATTCTGACAATGCGGTGAGCTATAAAGAGCGTATTGAGAATTTAAATACCGCTTTGATTAAGCTAAAGCAGGAGTTCACTAATAGTAAGCTTGATTCTCAGAAACTTAGCAGACTAGAGCGTGATTTAGAGCAACAACAAACTCTTCTAAGTAGCCAAGAAAAGAGCATCAGTATGTTACTTTCGGACTTGTCAGTATCTGATAAGTACTTTGTTTCAATTAAGGATAGGATCCATGACGTCCAAGATAGTTTACGAAAGTATAAAGATCTCCAACGTCTTGAGGAAATAGGATCACAAGAGAATTTTTCTATAGTACAAAAGCAATGCCCAACCTGCCAAAGAAAAATGCCTGAAACACTGTTAACGGAGTTAGGAGATAATGACTCAAAGGTCTTGGGTTTAGGCGACAATATAAAATATCTGGAGAAGCAATTAGATGCATATAATGCGTTAGCGAAAGGAGAGGAACTAAAACTTGATAAAAAAGAAAACTTGTTGAGAGAGTCTCGTTCTGAATTAACTAAAACTCGTGCGCTCATAAGAAGTATCAAAGATAGTTTGATTGACTCAACTTCTGTACCTTCAAGAAGTGATATCAAGAAAGAGCTTCTTCTGGAAGGAGAGATCAGTTCATTGGAAAAAGCTCTCCGAAGTGAAGAAGAAATCAAAGGAAATATGGAAGAAGCCTTGTTGTCGTGGGGTATAGCGGAGAAAGCTCTAAGTGCACTCCCATTTAATGGTTTAAGCGCTAATGATCGTAGAAAGTTAAGCTCTTTGAAAAATAGTTTTGTAAATAATCTAGAAGCGTTTGGTTACAGCAGTAGTGATCTAAAAGACTTCGAAATATCAGAACGAAGCTTCAAACCTGCACTTAATGAGGTGGATATCAATTCAGAGGCATCTGCCAGCGATAACATTCGTGTTATTTGGTCATATCTATATTCAATGTTAACTCTAGATAGTGCTTCTGGACAGGAAACGAATCATTTGGGGTTACTAATCCTCGATGAACCTCGCCAACAAGAGGCTAAGAATGAAAGCTTTCAAGAGTTCATCGTAAAATCATCTGAAGTAAAGAAAATAGGTAAGCAGATAATCATAGGAACTAGTGAAGATTACAACAATCTTCAATCAGCTATTTCTGGACTTGATGTTGAGTTAAAGCACTTTGATTCATATATTATTGGTAAGCTATAACGAATCCTTTTTGCTACGGGTATAAGGAGTGTCGTCGTAACGTTGAAGCTGTAGTGAAACTATTTGTTTTGCTGCTGCGTTAGCTGCTTTAGCGAAAAGAGCAGCTTCCTCTGGAGTGTAAGCTTTCCGAGTTTTCCTTGATTTAACGTTAGTCATTGCTGAGTTCCTAGCATCGAAAATATGACACCATGTTAGACTAAAAACTGTGCAAAGAGAAAAGGCGAACCAAATGGTTCGCCTTTTGTTTTCAAGTTAGTTTCCAACTTAGTTATCGATTTCCAACTCGGTTATCACAGTTTTCAACTTAGTTATCTGTGATCAACCACACCCTTAATCCAAATAACTCTCAACACTTGGACAAGAGCAAATCAAGTTACGGTCGCCGTAAACATTGTCGACACGATTGACGGTTGGCCAGTATTTTGACTGCTTGGTTTGTTGTGATGGGAAGCAGGCTAACTCGCGTGAGTACGGACGTTCCCACTCTGCGGCTGCAAGATCCACTTGAGTGTGTGGTGCGTTGACCAGTGGGTTGTTGTCTAGTGGCCAGTCGCCTTGCTGAACTTGATGGATCTCGTTGCGAATCGCGATCATTGCTTCGCAGAAACGGTCGAGTTCTTCAAGATCTTCCGATTCTGTTGGCTCAATCATTAACGTGCCTGCGACTGGGAACGACATGGTAGGAGCGTGGAAACCATAGTCCATAAGACGCTTTGCGATATCTTCTTCGCTGATACCAGAGGCTTCTTTAATTGGTCGAATATCAATGATGCATTCGTGTGCAACACGTCCATTGCTGCCACGGTAAAGAACAGGGTAATGGGGCAGTAGACGCTCCATGACATAGTTGGCATTTAAGATCGCAACTTCAGTGGCTTCGGTTAAGCCGGGTGCGCCCGCCATGGCAATATATGCCCATGAGATTGGCAAGATAGAAGCACTGCCAAGGTCAGCCGCGGCAACCGAATAATCTGTGCCTTGAACACCATTTTCGACATGCCCCGGCAAGAACGGAGCAAGGTGCGATTTAACGCCGATAGGACCCATACCGGGACCGCCACCGCCGTGTGGAATACAGAACGTTTTGTGTAGGTTGAGGTGGGAAACATCTGAGCCGATCAAGCCCGGATTTGTTAAGCCAACCTGTGCGTTCATGTTAGCGCCATCCAGATAAACCTGACCACCGGCTTCATGGACCATCTCGCACACTTGTTTCACTTGTTCTTCATAAACACCGTGCGTCGACGGGTAGGTAATCATAATGCTAGCGAGTTGGTCGTGGTGTTTCTCAATCTTCGCCGCTAAGTCTTCAAGATCGATATTACCGTTATCATCGCATTTCACTACGACCACTTTCATTGACAACATTGAGGCTGTTGCTGGGTTGGTGCCATGCGCTGAGCTTGGAATTAGGCAAACATTACGGTGACCTTCGCCACGGCTTTGGTGGTAGCGTTGAATGGCAATAAGACCAGCGTATTCGCCCGATGCACCTGAGTTTGGTTGCAGAGAAAACTCGTCATAACCGGTAATTTCACACAGCTTCTGTTTCAAGTCTTGTGCAAGGGCGCTGTAGCCCGCGGCTTGTTCTAATGGAGCAAACGGGTGTAAGTTACCAAATTCTGGCCATGTGACCGGAATCATTTCAGATACGGCGTTTAACTTCATGGTACAGCTACCCAGCGGGATCATACCGTGAGTCAACGAGAAGTCTTTGTTCTCTAGCTGTTTCAAATAACGCATCATCTGCGTTTCACTATGATGAGTGTTAAACACTGGGTGAGTTAAATAACGTGTCTGGCGACGACAATTTTCAGGGATGGCCGAAAATTCATTGTCAGCAATAGTTGCTGAAAGTGATTCAATTGACTCGGTGACAGAGAATACGGTAAAGAGAGACTCAATATCCGCTGTCGTGGTTGTTTCATCAAAACTGACACCCAACTGCCCATCGAGTTGACGCAAGTTGATGTTTGCCTGCTGTGCTTTCTGATACAGAGCGTCAGTATTGGCACCACTCTTGATGGTAATCGTATCGAAGAAGTGATGGTTGGCGAGTTCATAGCCCGCTTTCACTAAACCAGCGGCAAGGATCGCCGTCATATGGTGCGTGCGACGAGCAATGGTTTTTAGTCCTTGCTCACCATGATACACCGCATAGAACGAAGCCATGTTGGCGAGTAGTGCTTGAGCGGTACAGATGTTAGACGTCGCTTTTTCACGACGGATATGTTGTTCGCGAGTCTGCATCGCCATACGCAAGGCTTGATTGCCTTTAGTGTCGATAGAAACACCAATCACGCGACCCGGCATGGTGCGCTTGTGCTTGTCTTTAGTTGCCATAAACGCGGCGTGTGGACCACCGTAACCAATCGGGACACCGAAACGTTGAGCAGAGCCAATCACCACATCCGCGCCCATTTCGCCAGCCGGCTTAAGAATAGCAGAGGCTAGAAGATCAGTAGCGACCGTTACTAGGGTTTTGTTGGCTTGAGCCGTGGCGATGATATCGGTCAGATCGCGAACTTCGCCTGTGGTGTTCGGGTATTGCAGTAGGGCACCAAACACGTCCGATTGCGCTAACGTTTCGATTGGCGCCACGGTCACATCGAAACCAATAAACTCAGCACGGGTTTTCACTACCGCAATGGTCTGCGGGTGAACATCATCAGCGACAAAGAACGTGTTACTTTTGCTTTTTCCTGCGCGTTTGCACAGTGTCATTGCTTCGGCAGCGGCAGTCGCTTCATCGAGCAGTGACGCATTGGCAATTTCCATCCCAGTCAGGTCCATGACCATTTGCTGGAAGTTAAGCAGGGCTTCAAGGCGACCTTGAGAGATCTCAGGTTGGTATGGTGTATAGGCGGTGTACCAACCTGGGTTTTCCATCACATTGCGCAGGATGACATTCGGAGTGAAGGTGTTGTAATAACCCTGACCAATAAAAGTACGTTTAAGTTGGTTCATATCCGCGAACTTGCGCATTTCAACCAGCATGTCCGATTCACTCATTGCGTCGGCCAAGACCATTGGCGCTTCAAGACGGATTTGGCTTGGTACCGTCTCATCAATCAGTGCATCTAAAGAAGCAAGCTTCATTGCTTGCAGCATTTTTTGTTGGTCAGCCTTATTTGGGCCATTATGTCTCGCCACAAACTCATGTTGTGTGCTGAGGCTTTTTATTAATTCAGTCATGGTTCCTTCACTCTCTGGCGGTCTTCTACGAGACCTTTGAATCGATTGTGGTTATTGTCTATTTACGAGCAATAGACAAGTAATGAGCAACAGACCAGTTATGAGCAGTAGACAAGTTATGAGAATAGGTGAGGTTGGCGAGCAACCGTCACCTATATTAATGACTCATTGGTTTATTACTCATTTACTCATTGGTTTGTTGCGTATTGAAGTAACAATCAGTTCGTTGTGCGATTACTCGTCTTCAATCGACGCAAGATACTCTTCAGCGCCTTTTAGGTTGTTCAGTTCGTCAGCGTCAGACAGACGGACTTTAACGATCCAACCGCCTTCGTAGGATTCTTCGTTGATTAGCTCTGGGCTATCTTCGAGTTCTTCATTGATCTCGATGATTTCACCTGAAACTGGCGCATAGATATCAGAAGCCGCTTTGACGGATTCAACCAAAGAAAAGCTTTCACCCGCCTCAATTTCATCTTCAACGTCAGGTAAGTCAACAAAAACGACGTCGCCTAGCATTTCTTGAGCATGCTCTGAAATACCAATAGTCACCGTACCGTCACCGTTGTCACGTACCCATTCATGGCTATCAGAAAACTTCAAAGTGTTGTCCATTGCATTATCTCCAGTATCAACAATGTTTAATTAAAAATTTCGTTTGGTCAGAGCTCGACGTTTTGTCCAGTCCTTATGGCCCATAACTTATGTTCATAATAGGCACTGCCGCAAACATCTGCTTATTTAACGTTCATCGTCTTGGCTTGTATCGACGACAGGTCGCAGATTAAGGCAGGCAATGCCTTTGTGATATTCGTCTACAAGCGGATAACATACCTTTGCAGCAATCAACAATCAATCAATAATTTCCTATAGGAAACATTGTTTCATCTGTGAGATGCAGTCCACAGTTTTATCGCAACTTGGCTTTAATCCCATGCAAGCTTCATGTCACAATGCTGTCCATTGATAGATAAATAGAGTGTGAGATGGGCAATGCCTGAAGAAATCCATGATGAATATCCATCGATTGCCTTAGCGAAACAGGTGGAAGGCGATACGATTGAGCCGCTGAAGCTCGGAGCAAGAATCAAAGAGATCCGCGTTAAGCTAGGTTTAACGCTTGAAGAGGCGAGTCAGCGCACCGGACTTGCTCGTTCCACCTTGAGTAAAATCGAGAATGAGCAGATTTCTCCCACCTATCAAGCGATGCAGAAACTGGCTGCCGGACTGCATATCGATATGCCGCAACTATTTGAACCACCAAAGAAAAATCTGGCAACAGGGCGAAGAGATTTAACCCTCAAAGGGCAAGGTAAACCACACCCAACGCCAACCTATGAACATGAGTTGTTGGCGACTCAGATATCCCATAAAAAAATGATGCCGTTTAAGAGCACTATCCGCGCTCGTTCATTTGAGGAATACGGTGACTGGGTAAGGCATGACGGCGAAGAGTTTCTGCTGATTTTATCTGGTGAGGTGCTGTTCTTCTCTGAGTTTTATGAGCCATTAGCGATGAGTGAAGGAGACAGCATTTATTACGATGCCAATATGGGGCATATGTTGATATCGACCAGTGAACAGGATGCGCAAATTCTTTGGGTAACGGCCACTTAATTCAAATTGTTAGGTTTCCTATAGGAAAAGCAAACGTTTATCTGCTGAGTAAATCGCCGCTTAAACGGACTGTTTTGGTGCCTTTTATCGCTTTTAATGAGATTTTTGTGTTTCAAGCTTGTTAAATGATGCTGAGCTAGGCATGCTTGTTTATTATTGGAAACTAGAATTTAGGTGCTAGGTGCTAGGTGCTAGGTGCTAGGTGCTAGGTAATTAGGAAAATAGGGAATTAGGCGGGGCGTTGTGGGTCAGTGTATGGAACTGGTCGGGCGTTACTGTTTTGAATCGTCAAATTATGCCAATGGAGATCAATATGGCACACGAATCTGAAAATCAGACTTTATTACAGACTCCTCTGTATTCACTTCACATGGAAGCTGGCGCGAAAATGGTGCCGTTCGCAGGCTATGAAATGCCTGTGCAGTATTCTCTCGGTGTAAAAAAAGAGCATCTACATTGTCGCGCAGCTGCGGGACTATTTGACGTTTCGCATATGGGGCAGTTGCGCTTAAAAGGCGAAAATGCCGCTGCTATGCTTGAGACTCTGGTTCCGGTCGACATTATTGATTTGCCAGCGGGTAAACAGCGCTACGCGTTTTTTACCAATGAGCAAGGCGGAATATTGGATGACTTAATGGTGGCCAACATGGGCGATCATTTGTTTGTTGTGGTCAATGCGGCTTGTAAACAACAAGATATTGAGCATCTCAAACAGCACTTAGCAGAAGGTGTTGAGCTAGAGATTATAGAAGATAGAGCTTTGTTGGCACTGCAAGGTCCGCAAGCGGTGGATGTGCTGGCCGAGCTACAACCTCAAGTGAGCCAAATGCTGTTTATGGATGTGGCGCAACTTACCATTGACGGTGTTGAATGTATCGTCAGTCGTTCAGGTTATACCGGTGAAGATGGTTTTGAAATCTCTGTACCGTCTGAGCATGCGGCAGCGGTTGCACAAAAATTAATGACCAACGATGCGGTTGAATGGATTGGTCTTGGGGCGCGTGACTCGTTACGTTTAGAGTGTGGTTTGTGCCTTTACGGTCACGATTTGGACCCAACAACCACGCCCGTTGAAGCGAGTCTATTGTGGGGCATCCAAAAAGTGCGTCGTAATGAAGGCGCAAGAGCGGGTGGTTTTCCCGGTGCAGATGTGATCCTGTCACAAATTGAATCCAAGCAAGTCAATCGTAAGAGAGTCGGTTTGATTGGTCAAAGCAAAGCGCCGGTTCGTGAAGGGTGTAAGCTATTTGATTCACAAGGTAATGAGATTGGTATCGTGACCAGTGGTACATCAGGACCGACAGCAGGTAAACCGGTTTCAATGGGTTACGTTAGCACCGAGTTTGCAGCGATAGGCAGCGAGGTGATGGCGGAAGTTCGTGGCAAGTTGTTACCAATGACGGTTGAGAAAATGCCGTTTGTGCCACAACGATACTACCGTGGTTAAGTCGATTAAGAGTTATCGCAAGCCCTAGCAATGAGGCGAAAGCTGATTGGATAATTATTGAAGAGAGACCGAATGGTCTCTCTTTTTTTTGGCATCGGGGAACACAGCACCAAAGGCCGTGGTTTCTGTCCCTTTTTCAATTGCTACCGGATATAACATTTTTTACGCCTAAACAGTGAGTTTCAGAATCGAAGGGAGCTTTATAGCCCCGCCTGTTTCCTAATGGTTTGAACCCGTCCAACCCCTAATAACCCCAAAGGTTTATGAAGCTAATTTTACATTAATGAACTTATTCTATAGTGCCCACTTGCGCGATTTTTGTAATCATTGACAATTCAAGTCACCGAGCGCCGCGCAGCGCTGTTGTTGTATTTGTTCCTCGTGTTGTATTTTTTCAGACATGGCACGAGAGTCCATATCTGTGTCACTGCTCGCACAACCCCAAACTAGTACCGATAAACCGATGATTGCAATCACTCTCATGAATGACACTCCTTTGCATTATAAATATTCGCTTAACAATTAAGTATATGACGTAATGGTTAGCTGTGTAGCAAACGTGACCGGGATATTTTGATTTTTGGTATTGGAACGTACTTTTGGGTTTTGATCGAACAATGTGGGTGGTGTTGCCTTGCGCTTTGCATAGTCATTTATATCAGTTAACGACTTTTCCCTGTGCTTTGCCCTCCAAGCCTTGAAAACTCGGTGAAATACAGCTATTTATAATACTTAGACTCAAATTTTATTCGCTAGCTTCAAATTAGAATAACTAGGCTTTAGTATGCATCGTGCACCCAATGTTCCATGGTGGTGTCAGTTGAGTGGCAAGGCACAATCTATAGACGCTCGACATATTGGTCATCGAAGCATTTACCATTGAAATATTTACCATCGGAATATGGGTCTTGTAAATATAATAAGGTTTCATCATGAGCAATGGTATGCTGTGACATGCCCAGTTTTGAGTGACTCTGCGGCATGGTTAATACGCGTTTCACAACAAGCTCTCATGATAGAGATATGGAATAGAATAACTTTTGAAAGCAGCGTTTAAGCGAGCGCAATCGCAACCCGCTTGCTATCAGCGATTAAGGGAAAAGGATGACGTCGATTTCTAAACTTGGATGGTTAGCGCTACTCTCTGCTAACTGTTTTGCCGCCAATGTAATTGAAACCACCACCTTGGTGGGATTTGGGCAGGCAAAATACCCAGATAACTTCACCCACTTTGAATATGTCAATCCCAACGCCCCCAAGTATGGTCGAGTGACTTACGGTCGGATCGGCACCTACGATAATTTTAACCGTTTTGCCTCACGCGGTGTTGCCGCTGCGGCGTCCGGTAATCTCTACGATACCTTGATGTTCTCACCCAGTGATGAGATAGACAGCTATTATCCGTTGATCACCCAAAGCCTGCGCTATTCAGATGATTACATGTGGATGGAGCTGGAGTTGAATCCCAATGCGAAATTTAATGATGGTCATCCAATCACCGCCAGTGATGTGGCTTTCACCTTCAATAAGTTTATGACGGAAGGGGTTCCGCAATATCGAGCTTATTATAAAGACATCAAGTCGGTGACTGCGGTGTCAGAGCACAAAGTGCGTATCGAAATGTCGGCGGGCAATAAAGAAAAGCTGTTTAGTTTTGCTCAAGCAACGCGCGTTTTACCTGAGCACTTTTGGAAAGATAAGAACTTTTCAGAACCGCTAAATGAGCCACCAGTTGGTAGCGGTGCTTATAAAATCGTTGATTATAAGATTGGTCAGAGTGTGACTTATCAGTTGGATGATAACTACTGGGCTAAGTCATTGCCGGTCAATGTTGGTCGCCATAACTTCAACACTGTCCAATACGATTACTATCGTGATGATACGGTGATGCTTGAAGCGTTCAAAGCAGGAGAGTTCGATATTCGTGAGGAATCGAGCGCCAAGTTTTGGGCAAGTTCATACACTGGCGTGAATTTCGACAAGGGCTATATCATCAAACAAGAGATTGAACACCATAAGCCGATGGCGACTCAGGCGTTCGTGTTCAATACCCAACGTGAAGTGTTCAAAGATCCTAAGGTTCGTGAAGCATTAAATTACGCGATGGACTTTCAGTGGATGAACAAAAATATGTTCTACGACCAGTACACGCGTACTCGTAGCTACTTCCAAAATACCCCATATGAAGCGAAAGGATTGCCAAGCAAGGCGGAACTTGAGGTGCTGACACCGTTTAAAGCGTCGATTCCTGCGCGAGTATTTACTGAAGAATACAATCCACCCGTCACCGATGGTTCGGGTCGAATTCGTCCACAGATGCGCAAGGCGTTTGCACTGCTTAAAGAAGCAGGTTGGGAACTGAAAAACAAAGTGATGACCCATGTAGAAACGGGTGAGCGATTAAGCTTTGAATTGCTTATCTATAGCCCGACTACCGAGCGTTACGCCATTCCGATTCAAAAGAATATGCGCGCGATGGGGATAGACATGCGTATCCGTACCATCGACACCACTCAATACACCAAGCGTCTGCGAGACCGAGACTTTGATATGGTTTCTTCATCGTATTACGCCAATGCCTATCCTAATTCGGATCTGAAAATTGTTTGGAATTCTAACTTTATTGATTCGACCTACAACACCGCGGGTGTGATGGATCCAGTGATTGATTCGCTGACCGACCAGATCGCTGACAGTCAAGATAACCCAGATAAACTATTGGCGTTGGGTCGAGCGTTTGATCGTGTGCTGCAATGGAATTATTACATTATTCCTCAGTGGTATATCAAAAAATATCGAGTTGCGACCTGGGATAAATTCGAGCGTCCTGCTGTCTTACCTACCTATGATTTAGGTATCGACACTTGGTGGGTATCGAAACAGAAAGCTGAACAATTACCAGAAAAACGTCGTTAAGAGGGACTGATGGCAGCCTATATATTCAGGCGATTATTGTTGGTGATACCCACACTCTGGGCCATTATCACCATCAATTTCTTTATTATTCAGATCGCACCCGGTGGTCCGGTTGAACAAGCGATTGCGCAGATGCAGGGCTTGAATTCCGGTGTTATGGAGCGCTTTAGTGGCGGCGGCACGGAGGTCGAACTTGAATCGGGCTCCGGTGACGAAGCAACAGGGTACAAGGGCTCGCGCGGGTTAGACCCGGAAGTGGTAGAGGCTATCAAGCAGCAGTTTGGTTTTGATAAGCCGATTCACGTGCGTTATTTCGATATGCTGAAAAACTACGCCATGTTTAATTTTGGCGACAGTTTATTCCGAGGCGGTAACGTGATTGATCTGATTAAAGATCGATTGCCGGTCTCCATTTCCCTTGGGTTATGGAGCACGCTAATCATCTATTTGATTTCAATTCCTTTAGGCATACTGAAAGCGATTCACCACGGCTCCCGCTTTGATGTTTGGTCAAGCGCCATGATTATTGTCGGTTATGCCATACCGGGCTTCTTATTTGCCATTATTCTGATCATTTTGTTTGCCAGCGGTAACTATTTTAGTTGGTTCCCGCTGCGCGGCTTAGTGTCGAGTAACTTTGACCAACTCAATTGGTACCAACAGATCTTGGATTACTTTTGGCATTTGACCCTACCGATCCTCGCGATGGTGATTGGGGGCTTTGCTACCTTGAGTATGCTGACCAAGAACTCCTTTCTCGATGAGATAAACAAGCAATACGTGGTCACGGCTCGAGCCAAAGGGTTGGATGAGCGTAGCATTCTCTACAAGCACGTCTTTAGAAATGCGATGTTGATTATCATTGCTGGTTTCCCGAGTGCGTTTATCAGTATTTTCTTCACGGGTTCAATGTTGATCGAAGTGATGTTCTCGCTCGAAGGTATTGGTTTATTGGGCTTTGAATCAACCATTCAACGCGATTACCCAGTGGTATTTAGTTCACTGTATATCATGACGTTATTGGGTCTGATTTTGAGTATTATTTCTGACTTAACCTATACCTGGGTTGACCCACGTATTGACTTTGAGGCGCGATAAATGGCGATGAACCCACTCACCCAAGCGCGCTGGCAGAGATTTAAAAGCAATAAACGTGGCTACTGGTCGACTTGGCTGTTCTTTATTCTATTTTTCCTTAGCCTGTTCGCAGAGCTGATTGCTAACGATAAGCCGTTATTAGTCGAATACGATAATCAATGGTATTACCCCATCGCTTATCAATATGCCGAGACCGAATTTGGTGGCGAGTTTGAGACCGAAGCGGACTACACCGATCCTTACGTTATTGAGTTAATTCAAGAGCAGGGCTTTATTATCTGGCCACTGATTCGCTTTAGTTATGACACCATCAATTATGACATCGTTGCCTCGGTGCCTTCTGCGCCAGACAGCGTTAACTGGTTGGGCACCGATGATAAGGGTAGGGATGTACTGGCGCGTATTATTTACGGCTTTAGGATCTCGGTGCTGTTTGGTTTTATCCTTACCCTGGTGTCGAGCATTGTTGGTGTGGCAGTGGGCGCGACGCAAGGCTACTACGGAGGTTGGCTCGATCTGCTTGGGCAGCGATTTATTGAAGTCTGGTCAGGGATGCCAACGCTATTTTTGCTGATCATCTTATCGAGTTTTGTGGAACCCAATTTTTGGTGGCTGCTGGGCATTATGGTGCTGTTTAGCTGGATGAGTTTGGTCGGCGTGGTACGTGCTGAATTTTTACGATGCCGTAATTTCGATTATGTTAAAGCCGCTCATGCCATGGGGGTGGATGATAAACGGATTATGCTGCGTCATATGCTGCCGAATGCCATGGTGGCGTCGCTAACCATGATGCCGTTTATTCTTTCTGGCTCGGTCACCACACTGACATCGCTTGATTTTCTGGGCTTTGGTTTGCCGGCGGGTTCGCCTTCTTTAGGTGAGTTATTAGCGCAAGGTAAAGCCAATTTGCAAGCGCCGTGGTTGGGCTTATCCGCGTTTGCGGTTCTGTCTGTCATGTTGACCTTACTGGTTTTCGCTGGCGAGGCGGTGCGTGATGCCTTTGACCCTCACCAACATGGATAATAAAGAGAGTAATATGTCGGATATAAATCAAAGTGCCGCGGTACTGACTATTGAAAATCTCTCGGTGGGTTTTGGACGCGGTGACGATGTCAGAACCGTCACAGAGGGAGTATCACTGGCGATAAAAAAGGGTGAAACCTTAGCCTTAGTGGGCGAGAGTGGATCGGGAAAATCCGTGACAGCAAACTCAGTGATGAAACTGTTACCCAAGGGTTCGAGTCACTATTTACAGGGCAGTATCACCTTCGATGGTATTGATATGTTGAGCTGCTCTGAACGACAGTTGCGTGGTATTCGCGGCGGTCGTATTGGCATGATCTTTCAAGAGCCAATGGTGTCGTTAAATCCGCTGCATAAGATAGGCAAGCAATTGGTGGAAACCTTGGCAATCCACCGTGGCATGCGTACCCGAAAAGCGGAGCAGTTAGCGATAGAATGGCTAACAAAGGTCGGCATACGTGAGCCGCAGCAGAAGATCAATGCCTATCCTCATGAGTTATCCGGTGGTGAACGACAAAGGGTCATGATTGCGATGGCGCTCAGCAACGAGCCAGAACTGTTGATCGCTGATGAGCCGACCACGGCATTGGATGTCTCCGTGCAAGCGCAAATTTTAGATCTACTCAAAGAGCTACAACAAGAACTCGGTATGGCGATGCTGTTTATCACCCATGATCTGAGTATTGTGCGTCGAATTGCTGACCGTGTTGCCGTCATGCAGCAAGGGAATCTAGTCGAAGTAAATGAATGTAAAACCTTGTTCACTCAGCCGAGTCATCCTTATACCAAAAAGCTGATTGAATCCGACCCTCGCGGTCTGCCTGTTGAGGTGGACAGTGAAGCAAAAACCTTATTGTCGGTCGATAAACTGAAAGTATGGTTCCCTATTAAGGGCGGCTTGTTCCAGCGAGTGGTCGATCATGTCAAAGCAGTGACCGATATGAATTTCCAATTGCAGCGAGGCTACTCTATCGGTTTAGTCGGAGAAAGTGGCTCAGGTAAATCAACCACCGGCATGGCAATCCTTAAATTGGTCGCCAGTGAGGGAAGTATTGAATACGATGGTCAATCCATCGCTAACCTCGATCGCAAAGGGATGCTGCCGTTTCGCAGTCGAATGCAGGTGGTGTTTCAAGACCCATTTTCAGCATTGAACCCGCGAATGTCAGTGGCTCAAGTGATTGGTGAAGGGCTAAAGGTGCATTTTGATCATCACGAAGCGACACTCGATGACATGATATGCGATGTCATGCGTGAAGTAGACTTAGATCCTGAAACGCGTCATCGCTATCCAAATGAATTTTCTGGTGGGCAAAGACAGCGAATTGCCATTGCGCGTGCTTTGATTCTCAAACCGGAATTTATCTTGCTCGATGAACCAACGTCATCTCTAGACCGCACCGTGCAAGCTCAAGTATTGGATTTGTTGAAAACATTACAGATTAAGTATGGTCTGACCTATCTGTTTATCAGCCATGACCTAACAGTGGTTAAGTCCTTGTGCCACCATACTATTGTGATGCGTAACGGCGAGATCGTTGAGCATGGCAACACTCAACAAATGTTTGCACAACCCCAACATGAGTACACCCAGACCTTAGTCTCTCTATCCTCTGTTTAGCACTTTACGTACTAATCATAAAAAAGGCATGACACCTAATATAAGGATTAGGTGTCATGCAAATCACCTCTCGCAAACAATATTCAGACGAATTTAAAAGAAAAGCAGTTCAACAATCACTAAATTCCCCAGATACGGTAAAGTTAGTGGCAGAATCTTTAAATATTCACCCATCACTTTTAACCAAATAGAGACGTCAATTGACCTCAAAAAAGAACACTTCAAACCCCATTCCAAGCCGAGGGTCAGAAAATTCCGTTACTCAACTTGAGAAAGAAGTTCGAGAGTTGAAGAAGCGACTGGAGATGACAGAGATGGAGAATGAATTCTTAAAGAAAGAGAAAGCCTACTTCGGCAGCCTAAAAGAATAAGGTTCAATGGTCATTTTTCCACGGAATTGGACAGCTCCTTTTATCATGCATTCAGCTTTTTTCGAAATTAAATTGCAATATATTAGCATATCCATGCATTCTGTATGAACTAATACCATCAGCGTAACCACCATAAGGGTTAGCTATACCTACCCGGAATTACCGTTATCTTTAATTCCTTAGAGGGAGCTGGTTGGTATTCTTCACTTCTTTAATAGCAATACTAGACTGAATAGACCACACATAAGGTAGTCTTCTTAACTCCGATGCTCTTTCGTAGTACTGGTCAAGGTTGTTGGCAACGATTTGAACAATAAAATCAGCTTCCCCTGTAATACAGAAGCAGGTCATTACCCAGTTAAACTCCCGTATTGCAAGTTCAAATTTCTCTGTGTCTATCGGGTGATGGCTGTTTAATCTTATCTGACTAAAGCCAACAACTTGCAGACCCAGCTTTTTTCTATCCAACGTGGCGCTGTAACCGGTAATATACCCCTCTTCTTCCAGCTTCTTCCATCTTCGCCAACATGGGCTATCACTTAAATTAACCCTGTCTGCTAACTCACTAACGGTGACACGGCTGTCATTTTGTAGCTCCTCAAGTATATCTACATCGGAACGATGCATCCTTCCGGTAATATTTTTCACTTTAGCGCTCAATTTAGAAATAATTTACCCATATTGAAACTAATGAGGACAAAAATCAACAAAATTATTTCCGTCAGGTTTGGCAGGATAGTATCAATTAAATCATATGGATAAAAATATGAATGCAGCATCAGTTGAACTAGGCTTACCAACATTTAGTGACTCACTAATCTCATTTAACAGTGCCAATAATCTGTTTAGAAGCGCTTATGTAACCAGACTGAATCACTACGTATTAGGACCGAAAGGCAGCAATATATCTCAGGCAGCTAATGGTTGGTCGACAAAAAATGGCTTAACAGAAAAAGAAAACATTATTTTCTGTGAAACCCCGGAAGAGGCAGTTACCCGGTCAGAATCCGAGTACAAGCATGGAGAAGTGAATCTTGCATGGACATGCGCGGTTTATTTCCGGGAGCATGAGTTATTTTTTTCTAACCATGATCACTCGCTTTTTTTTGATCAGTACAAAATGAAGTTGGACAACATGCAACTAGCCTGCAAACCAGAGAAAAAAATATCACTGGAAGTAGCAACTGCAATAGCTTCTCACCCTTCCCCATCTGTTCTATTACGGAAGGCAGGGACGCATATCAGCATAATCGATGCGAGTAGTAATTCCGATGCAGCAAGGTTGTGTGCTGAGGGGAATGTCGACGCATGTATTACCACTGAATCAGCGAGAAAGATTCATGGACTTAAAACGGTTCATGAATTTGGCTCTCCAGAAATGCTCTTTTTTGCAAGCCTTCCACCTTCATCATCCGAATATTTAAGAGGTCTAAGTTATGAGTTTAGATGAGATGATATTAATACCTTGTGGCACTGCTTATGTGGGCTCTGATACAGCCTCTGAATCACCAAAGGTGTTAGTCGATATCCCTGCGTTTCGCATATCAAAGTATCAGGTAACCAACTCTCAGTTCCGAGCGTTTATAGAATCCGGAGGATATGAAAAAGCCGATTTCTGGTCTAAAGACGGCTTTGCATGGCTAAAAGAGAGTAAGCAGATGCAGCCAGCCTTTTGGGACGAAAGCCGATATACAGGAGATAACCAACCCGTAACGGGGATTAGCTTTTTCGAAGCTGAGGCTTATGCAAGATGGGCAAATGGTCGCCTGCCAACAGAAGTTGAGTGGGAAAAGGCCGCAAGAGGGTCTCAGGGCATTATATACCCTTGGGGACAGGATGAGCCGACACTTGCGATAGCCAACTTCTCACCTGACTATGTACCCATTGAAATAGCATCTGTTGATGTTGATAAATTTCCGACAAATGTCTCCCCGTTTGGCTGCTATCAAATGGCAGGAAACCTGTATGAATGGTGTTCAGATTATTTTCATACCGACACGCCCCAAAAACGGAACATGAGCTTCTACCGAGAAGAACGGGTATCCCGCCGCAGAGTTCTGAAAGGAGGCGCATGGACAACCGACGCCTCTCGCCTTCGGGCTGCAGCACGCTGGTCATATACGCCAGACTTACGGGACAACATTATCGGATTTCGTATCGCACAAGATGTAAGGAGTTAACTATGCGTATACCAACATTTTTCTGGGAATATGTCGGCAACAAAGAAAAAGTCATTGTAGAAGCAGACGATCATTACCTCGATATTACCGGAATGGTAGAGAGCGCGGTAAGTATTCCTTTAAATGAACTTCACAAACATATTCCCCAGGTCAGAGGTCGCAGACGATTTTACTGCGTCAACGGATGGAGCCTTGAGTGCGAGTGGGCAGGATTCAGGCTCTCTGACTTTCTTGCCCTTGCCAACCCACAAGGCAAGTTTGTGAAAGCAACCAGCCTTGGTGGCTATGTTGATACAACGTCTATAGAGACGCTGCTGCGCGGAGATAGCTGGTTAGTAACCCATATGGATGGAGAGCCTCTTTCATTTAAACGGGGGCAGCCAGTCAGACTAATGGTGTTCGACCTTTATCAGTTCAAGGGTGTAAAAGCACTAAAATCAATCGAAATAACGGATACCTACGAAAAGGGGACATGGTCATCTGTTGGATATACCGATGCAACCATTCAGCCATACCCGCATAAAGCGATAGACTTAAATGAAGAGCGACTACCCGAGCCCCACCTTCTAGATCTATTCGAAAAAAGCCAGATTGAAGGAGAGTCATTATGAGTAATGTGTTCGAAAACAAAATCGTTATTATCATTGATGATGATATGAACAAAGGGGTAACGGCTAACAGGGCTGCGGTTTTGATGTCAGGACTCGCTGCAAAACACCCAGCTATTGTCGGCAAAAGCCACATAACACGGGATAACATCAGTATCGAAGGCTTTACTCAGTTACCGATTATTATCCTTACGCGGCCTGAAGATAAAACATATAGCGACCTGATTAAATCGACCCGACAAGCGGGTTGTTATCACACTATGTTCCTGAGACGGGCGGAAGGCGTCCGGTCGTATGCAGACTATTCTGAGTCCATATCTGAAGACAACTTTGATGAACTGGATATTGATGGCGTGGTGATATACGGAAAAAGAAAAAAAGTGGATAAGTTGACCAAAAACTTGCCTTCTTTGAGGTAGCTATGAATCTTACGGAGCTATTTTCTTTGCTGACGATTACCACTATTACCATTATTACGCCCGGCCCCGATTTTCTGATTGTTTCTCGAAACTCTATAGTCGGCTCCCGACGAGCGGGGATAATTACGGCTTTTGGCGTGTCGACTGCCATTTGGGTTCATATCACCTACTCGATATGCATTATCCGTTTGGCTTCCGTACATTCCGATTTTATAATGGATATCATGAAGTATTGCGGCGCTAGTTATTTGTTTTACTTAGGTTATCTTTCTCTGAGGTCGAGCCAGCCTTCAGCGGGGCAGCTGAAAAACAAAAAGCGAGAGAACTACTGGATACAGGGTTTTCTCAATAATCTATTTAACCCAAAAGCCACCTTATTCTTTATTAGCGTATTCAGTCAGGTGATCTCTACGGATACCGTGTTGCTAGATCAAATTAAGTATGGACTTGTTATTACAGCAATCTGCTTAAGCTGGTTTACGATTGTGCCTTTCCTGTTAACGACAGAGCGAGTAGCGCCATCAATGAACAAAGTTCTGAAACCATTAGAAAAATTGGCCGGTATATTGTTTATCGCTTATTCCTTAAATACATTCCTGATATTGTAGATGCATAGACAATTGATAACATGAATAGTAAATAAATGGTTTATAGCCATTTCTACCATGCAGTTTTTTAAAAACGCACTCAAGCTGAATGTCTTCATGCTTTGATAATTATCATGACGTTATGTTGTTATAAAGCGTCATGATATTTATCTCTGCTGTCAGGTAAAATTAGAGATCAGAAAGTTTGAATATTACGGAATAGATATGTAAATGTGAGATTAAGCAGAAATCCTTGTTTAGCGATTACTTTTGGGAGTTTCGAAGCACCACTGGTTAGCTGTTTGAAATGAGAATATGGGTATTGCAAACTAAAGAGAATAGACCTTGATTGGGTTTTTCTACTAACACGCAACAGAGCAAAACCGATTTAGGGCAACCTGCCAGATCTAGTCACATCAAGGTAACGGAACTGACAGATTACATCTAGACTAATTCATATAATCCCATAAGAAGGCATGAGACCTCAGGTGGAGTCAGTCCCATGGATTTCGAACTAATGAATTAAAACCCCGTGTCTACTTTTGCGGGGGCATATCAGCCTAGCACCTTCTACTCACTCTACCAAAACGCATCAATAGCAAAGCAACAAGCAAACTCATCCACCACCAAGAGCTACTGCCACCTTCTCTATCAACCGTATCTGTGGATTCTTCACGCTCTTCAATGTCATAACTGGTCGCGTCTTGAATCGGCATCAATTTAACCGCGACCACGGTTTCTTCTTGATCGCCTTCGCCACAGGTTGCGAAGTGTTCAGTACTGTCATAGCCACCTTCACACTTAATCGCTGTCGCGGAAATCACACCCTGATCATTAATGTCCGAAGCGGTCACGATGCGATAGGCATTATTGTCGTCACTGTAGTCACCGCCATTGGTCAAGTCGTCTAACCACCATGCGGTTGATTCAAATCGTGTCATACGATCTTCGTCGGAGCCCTCGCCATCATAAGGCAAGATAAAACCACGGCGACGACGTTGGCTACTGTCAATCTCTGAGTGACTTTCGGCGTCGACCTCACCAACAATCTCGTTGAAGCTGTTTATCCCGTTGACTTCACCGCCGACGCTGGTAAAGAAGATGCTGTGTCCCAGATTGTTGAAATAGGTAGCACTAGGTGTGGCGTCATTGGCGTCGGCGACAAACATACGGTTGGCTGCGGTTCCACTCACAGGGACACTGCCTTTACGCTTGGCTTCACCAATAACGATTAGGTTGCTGTTGACGGCTTTAGCCAATGAATTGCTATAGATATAATCACCATCTTGCTCCAATTCTGTATTGGAGATAAAGGTACTTTCCCACGCATCCTCACCGACGGCAAAGCTTTCAGTATTGCTGGGTCTAAAGACGGCGGCTTGCATCATCATCGCGTCATCGTCACTTTCTAATTCCGTGTTAAAGCCCACCAACACGGGAAGTCCGTCATAGTCACTGTCTTCTCGATCAACAATCGTCGCGCTGCGCACACTGGCTTGAGCAGAGGCTTCATCATAGTTGGCATAATCACTGGTATCCCAATCGGCGACCGAAAATCGTGTCTCGCCGTCGTCTGACAGTGACCAAATGTAGGCTTTTGATGCAAAACGGAAGTTTTGGCAGCCGCTATCAAGAAGCGGTTGAGTGAGAGTGCCATCGGCACAGATATCAACGTCTGAATAATACTCTTTAGAGTCATCATCGTAGTCAAATGTTGCCACAGCAGCACTGCCTACCACATAAGTTTGGCTTTCTGTGCCATCTGAATATGTGAACGAGTCAAAAGCGATCGTCCCACCCATTTGGGAAATAATGGTCTGCTCGGATTCTTCATCGGCATAGGTGAGTTCGGTGTCGGCTTGCGGTTCTAGGCTGATGGTTTGGTCATCGGTAACAATTAAACCGCGAGAGCGATAAGGCAGCACATAATAGCCACTGTAGTTGAAGTATCCGCTGCTGGCATTGGCGATAATATTGCCCTGTGCATCTACCTTTCTTGCCTTGATTTCCATGGTGTCATCAACGCTGGTGACATCGTCACTATAATCATCGGGCACGACTTGTTGCTGGGTGACATCACTGTCGTTCTCGATAAAAGAGGCATATAACGGTGAATAGTCTGCATTGTAATAAGCTTGTCGCTCATTTTGTAACCCGCCAATCCCAGTATCCGAGCTGCCATACCAACGGTTTTCTGCCCACGCTTCGCAAGTTGCGTAGCCAAGTTGATCCTCACAATAGTCTTCTAAATCACTATAGGTCAGATAGTAAAAGTGGTTGTCGATATCAAACGGGACTTCTTCGTCGATAGGTAATCCTTCTAAACCATTCATACTGTAGCCAACAACTTGGTGGTCATCTTCGTCGCAACTGCTATCAAAGCAGGAAGTTTGGCTGGTTGAAGGTGCAATGGATGCTGAGTAGTACTCAGAAGCCGACTGAAATGCTGAGGTGTCGACCTCGACAACTCGATACAGTGCAGAAAAACCATGATTCGGCACAAGAGCTAAAACGAACAAGTAGGGAAAGTGTTTATAAGCAGACAAGAGTAAATCCCTTTATAACTATATGGGAAAGCACCGCCGTATTGCGCCCTTTTAGGGTGGGGGGAAGGACAAGCAAAACGGCAGTGCTTAATTTGACGGCTCACCGAAAACAGAGGCAAGCCGATGAATAGGGCGCATATTTTATTGGCGAGGTTCTGGAGGCTCTGGTAGTTCGTCCTCTGTTAATGTACCGCTGCCATCCACATCAAATTTATCAAAATCATCCAGAAGAGGACCACGCAATTCATCAGTGGTCAGCACACCGTCGCCATTTTGGTCCATTTCGTCAAAACTTGGTGGCTTACGGTGACCTTCGGCAGAAGCAAGGCTAGAGACAAGAAGCAAGCTGGTTAAAGTAAGTACATATTTTTTCATTTGAACCTCACAAGGTAATTAAACATTCCCTTTTTAATAAGGGACTGTGATACGAAAGTGCTTAGTGGATAGTTGTAAGTATTGGTAACAAAAGGCAGGGAAATATGAAAACAATATGGAGGAGTTGTGGAGAATACGATTTTGTTGGTTTGGAACCGATCAACGAGTGGTTATTCTTGGAATAGACGGAATAGACGGAATAGACGGAATAGAGTAGAGGGAACTGAAATTTTGAAATAGAAAAGGGAAGCCATTGGCTTCCCTTTTGACTAGCTTCGAAAAATTGTAGTTACAGTTTTTTCGAGAACAGCGCAGTCACAGCGATCATAACCAGACCAAGTACCATGATTTCGCCTTTACCCGCATCGAAACCACCTTTAACACCAGCGATTGCAACGATAGCGATAGCAAATGGAATCACGTATTTAACTAGGTTGTACCATAGGTTAAATAGTGGGAAAGAGACGTCACCATCGTTAGTGATTTCTTTCTTAAGGTCTTCACGGTTTAGTCTCCAACCCGCGAAGATACACACTAACATACCGCCAACCGCAAGGAAGATCTTATCAGTCAGTAGGTCGAAGATATCAAATGCGCCAACATCAAACAGAGTTGGACCCACGCCACCTAGTGATAGCGATGCGATGATACAAAGTAGTGCCATCACGACAGCAGATAGCAATACAGCCGTAGTACGCTTCATGCCTTTTTCGTCGATTAGGTATGAAACCACAACTTCAAGCAGAGAAACTGAAGACGTTAGCGCGGCAACACTTAGGCCAACGAAGAAGAGTAGCGCAAGCAGTAAACCAACCATTCCGCCCATTTCAGCAAACAGTTGTGGAACAACGCCAAATACTAGACCTGGACCAGCGGTTGGCTCCATACCGAAAGCAAACATAGCAGGGAACATTGCCACACCAGCAAGGATAGCAACGCTGGTATCCATCGCTGTTACCATAGCGGTGGTTTGAACTAGGTTCTCTTTCTTCTTCAGGTAGCTACCGTAAGTAATCATACAGCCCATACCAAGACTTAGAGAGAAGAACGCTTGACCAAGAGCCGCAAGAATAACGCTGCTGTCTACTTTGGAGAAATCTGGGTTAAACAGGAACTTAAGACCTTCGATTGAACCCGGTAGCATTAAACCACGAATAGAAACAATGATAAGGATGATAAATAGCAGAGGCATAAGAATCTTGCCTGCTTTTTCGATACCACCTGAAATACCCTTGATAACAATCACAATGTTCAGCACTAGGTATAGCGCCATCCAAAGTAGAGGTTGTACTGGATCCGAGATGAATGCACCGAAGCTGCCACCGATCGCTTCAGGCGTGTCTAACAGACCAGTTGCGATTTTTTGGATGTAAGCGAGAGACCAGCCACCAACAACAGGGTAGAAGCCCATGATCAATAGACCAGAGATGACGCCAATAACCCCAACGAATGTCCAACGACGGTCAGTAGACTTAAATGCACCAACTGCAGAAAGACCAGTTTTACGACCCACTGCAAACTCAGTCAGCATGACGCTGAAACCGATAAAGATAACGAATATAAGATAGATAGCAACAAATGCACCACCACCACTTTCACCCGCGGTGTATGGGAATTTCCAAATGTTACCAAGACCGACAGCAGAACCTGCTGCTGCCATAACGAAACCAAGTTTCGAGCCCCAAGTATCACGGGGCTTTGTGTTCGCGTTGCTTGTTGCCACGTTAACTCCAAAATAATTGTTGTGTTTTGCTCTTGGCGCTCAAAAGTTTGCTGTATACATTTTTGTACACTTTTTAAAATTTATCAAAGCGCGTAAATCGGTGACAAGTAAAACAGTTTATGGTTCAGGTTGGAAGTCCCAAAAGTGGAATTTTCTAGTTTTTGTGAAAAAATATGAATTAACTGCTGTTTTTTTCATCATTGAACTCACTATTGTGCGTTGCAAATGATGTGCTAGCAGTAGTGGACGCGTATTTCACTTCCTGAGATTTATAGAATGTCACCATTCAAGTGCTGATTGATGCACTAATTTGGTGCGGCTTGGCTTGGTTTACGCTGGACTTTTTGTATGAATTATTGGCGTAAATTTATTTTCACTGCCCGTTAAGGCGCGCTGTCAATGATTGTTCGCAGTGCCTTTGAAGGTTTAAAGTGTATGGAAAATTTGACACGCTTGTGCACAAGGGGGAGCGCTAGATAATAAAATCCCTAGTCCATCGCAAACGATGGCTAGGGATTTGTCGGTAGTATCCACTGCTAATGAATAAGGAGTGCGACGGCACCAGTGGGTTTGGTGCTACGCGAATTTATTTTTTTCTTGCAGGTATTTCGTCTTGAGTAAGATAGCCATCGCCATTTACGTCGAGCTTATCGAAGTGTTGGGCTAAAGGACCTTTTACTTCCTGCTGAGATAACTTGCCGTCGCCATTGCTATCAAGGTCGACAAATGGGTTACGTTTTCCTGAACGCTTATCGCTGCCACCGTTGCCACCCGGACCAGACATTTCATCTTCAACTTCACTGAGCGTGTAAACTTTAGTCGCCCTTTGCTGTACTGCTGGTTGCTGAACAAACTGTACATCGCCGCCAGTCACACACTTGGTGTAATTATCGAAGCGAATTGCATCGCCTTGTGGACCATGACCTTCGGGATAACTTTTACCATTGTCTACTTTAGGATCGCTGCGTTGAGCTCCCGCACCATGGACGTCACCCCAACTTCCACGGACATAGCCCATAGAGCGACCAAACGCGACATAAGAAGCATTGGCTGCATTGCGTAGGTTTTGGTGAGTCGAGCTACTCCAATAATTGGGATAATCGAGTTTACCGCCTTCATTGGTGATGGTTGAGATAGTAAATAGCGGATCGATTGCTGCGCTGTTTGAGGTGTCAGGCGAACGAGAATAATCGACGATAGACTGCAGCTCTTTTACGTTCGGTAAGCGCCAATCGCTACGTCCACCTAGTTCAAGGTTTTCACAGTAGCTAAGTGCTGATGGCCAATCCATGCCTTGGGTGCTGTCGGACTGTTGCCAGATCAGACCGGTTGCCGCATCTTTTATGGTTTGGTTGCCCTGATCATTGAATTGGTTGATACCATAATCGTTGTTGCCACGAACGGCCAAAACATAGAATGTTTTTTCGCCGCCTCTTGGACTGGACATACCATAGCCTTTGATTCGACCATCAATAAAGTTAACACCAAACACGGTATCGTCAGTGCGGTCACCCATTTGAGTTTTACTGACGTATTTATTACTGCTGACATACTGAGAATCAATTAAACGTTCGCCAGCATCCATATCACCAGATTGAAAATCGAGGTTTTGATGGTCGATAAAAGGACGAATGGAATATTCACCCGCACCATTAATGCCACTCGGATCTTCACCATCTAACAGAATAAGTGAAAATAGCTCTTTGATGCTCGGGATACGCCAATCTGAATGACCCGCGAGCGTTAGAGTTGCGGCATAGTTTAGCGCCTGTTGATAGGTCATTTTATCAGCCGCAGTGACTTTACCGTCACCATTGGTGTCGATAGACGCAGCCCAAATAAGACCGGTCACATTGTCAGTGACGGTGCCATCGCTGTTTTGGGTGTAGCTTGGGACATGACCGATATATTGCGCATCTTGTCCAAATCCAGCTTCCCCTGAAGTAGGGCAAGTCTCAAGTACTTGGCGGGTTCCGCTACATTGAGTTTGATTCGTGTCGACGATGGGGTATTGACCATTGGCATAAGCGAACGGGGTTGCCGATGCACAAGCGATAAACGTGGCTATCACCAACCCGAGTTTAGAGCGGCTAAATGTCGCTTGTTGAATATTTTTTCCCATTTTAGACTCCATTGATGTCAAAGTTGTGGGCTCGCCCAAGCTTCAAAGGATGCACAAAGCCGCTCACTCACTTAAATCATTTATAGCACTAATTGTCTTCCAGAAAAGAATAGGTCGTAAATGTGAAGTAACTATGGAGCTAGGGTAAAAGTGTGAAAGCTTAAACTTGTTCTAACTCAAAGCGATAGCCAACACCATACACCGACTTTATCCAGTCATATTCTGGATTGACCGCCAAGATTTTTTTACGCAAATTCTTGATATGACTATCGATGGTGCGATCGGTCACCACGCGACCATCGCTGTATATTCGGTCAATTAACTGATCGCGGTTAAACACCACATCAGGATGATGACTAAAATGCAGCAGCAACTTAAATTCTGCCGGAGTTAAGGTTATCGCTTGGTCATCAATCCGCACTCGCATTTGTTGCTCGTTGAGTGATAATTTCTCGATATGCGCGGGGCTAACAGGTTCAGTCTGATTTGAGGTTGCGTTGCCTTGTGTTCGTCTCAGCACATTTTTAACCCTTGCCACCACTTCTCTTGGACTATAAGGCTTACAAATATAGTCGTCCGCTCCCAGTTCCAGTCCGATTAAGCGATCGATTTCATCGACTTTGGCGGTGGCCATGACAACGGGCACCTGACTAAATGAACGCAGTTCACGGTAAATATCCAGACCGCTTTTGTTCGGTAGCATAAGATCAAGGATCACAAGATCCGGTTGCAGTTGTTTGATGCTATCAATGGCTAAAAGACCATCAGCAATCACTTCTGAATCAAGTCCGCTGTGTTGCAAATATTCTTGTAACAGTGATGCAAGGCTTGGCTCATCTTCAACGATCAATATCATTGCATTTCCTTCTAATTATTTTGGTAAGGTCACGGTAATTTTTACGCCGCCAATGTCAGAATGACTGGCGGAAATGTGCCCACCGTGAGCCAACACAATACTTTGGCAGATCGATAAACCTAGCCCTGAGCCACCATTTATCCGACTGCGTGATTTATCCACTCGATAGAGGCGGTCAAACAATCTCGGTAATGAATCCGATGGTACGCCGGGCGAACTGTCTTCCACCACCAATGAAACATGATTAGCAAGATTGTGAATGGACACTCTAACCAGTCCGCCACTATCGGTATAGCGGTAACTGTTTTCAAGTAAGTTGTTAAAGACTTGCTGGATTCGTTTGCTATCAAGCTGCAGTGTCACCTGCTGCAAATGCTCAAACTCGGTCAGCAGTCTGATTGACTTTTCCGCCAAGCGTAAGCGATAGCGATCGCAGCACGGCTCCAATAGTTCTGCGAGTGAAACGTTGTGACGCTCTCTAAATAACTCTACGTTGGCATCAGAGAGAGAAAGCGTATGCAGGTCGTTCACTAAACTGGTTAAGTTGCGTACTTGGCTGTGCAGTGAGTCAATGGCTTTTTGATTCATGGGGCGAATACCATCTTGCATCGCTTCGAGTTCTCCCTGTAACACCGCGATGGGAGTACGCAATTCATGAGAAATATCCGATAGCCACTGCTCTCGCATCTGTTTCTGCTGCTTAAGTGTCGCCGTTAGCTGGTTGAATGACGCAATAATTTCACCGATTTCGTCGTTACTGTTGCGTTTAACAACATAGTCGAGATCACCGTGTTCGACGGCTTCTGTTCCTTTGTGTAAAGCCTGTAAAGGCTGAAGTAAGTAGCGAACCAGTAAGAAAGCCGAGAGCAGACTCAGCAATAACGCCGCTATCGTGATGGTTAAGATATGTTGAGATTGCGAATAAAGAAAACTTCTTGCTAACTTTCCTGAGACTTGTGTCTGTTGCACCAAATGAAACCAACCGACGAGCTTACCGTCTTTATTGATCTCGATCTTACGGATTATTTGCTCTGGCTTTAGGTTCTGCTTCTGTTTAGCGTCACCCAGAATCAATCTGCCCTCGGTATCAACCAGTGATAAACGCATGCCCAGCGGCACGAAAAAACTGGGTTCTACCTTGGCAGTGGCTTCACGAGGTAACGGTGGTGGCGCCTCATCATCTAATGAACTTGGGTTTGTAGGCGGCGGTGGCTGATGTCGATTGGGTTGACGTTTTGGCAAACCAAATGGTCTTTGCTTTGGGGCAGGGATCTCTCCGACTTGCTGAATAAAACTCGACAAAAGATGCGGTGACTGTTGCAGTCGAGTCCACTGATAACTGTCGGAATAATAGGCGACGATTTTGTTGGCAATGATCGCCACTTTGGCAGCTTCATCATCGTTGATGTAGTTTTGTAGCCCTTCTTTGAAACTGGTGTTGATTAGCCAACCCATTCCGAGCAGTAGCAGTAAGCTCGACAGTAGCAAAGAGAGATAGATCTTGTGAAATATAGACAAACGCATCAAATCGCCTCAGTAAATCATTAAGCAGTCAAAGGTATCAGCCCAAACGGCAGCCCAGTATGCTAACTCCATATTGTGGAGACAATTTGAAGAGACTGCCAGCAGCGGCGGAACAACCAGTGAACCAGAACTGAATAATAAAAAAGCCAGTGGCTTATCGCAAACACTGGCTTTTGTTCTTGAAGGTCGACCGCTCAATAATAACGGCTTAGTAGTACATTATTGACAGTTCAGGGCTATTTGTAACTCAGAGCTATTTGTAACTCCCGGCTGTTTGTAACTCAGAGCGATTAACCACTCACAGTGACTTACAGCTTAAAACGATTCAATAGCGCTTCCTGTTGGTGGATATGCTCGACTTGTTCGTTGATAGCATTATTGGTGTTGCTCGACTCTGTGGAGACTTCTTCGCTTAACGCCTTTATTTTTAGGGTATTACGATTAATCTCCTCGGCAACCAAGCTCTGTTCTTCCGCAGCCGCTGCAATTTGAATGTTCATATCAGTGATCTCTGCAATCGCTTGTCTGATATGCAATAGCGTGTCGTTAGCACTTTTCGAGCGGTCAACGGCTTGCTTAGCTGATGTCTGACTGTTTGTCATCACATTTGACACTGCGTGTGCACCAGATTGCAGCTGATCAATCATCGTTTTAATTTCAGTGGTTGATTGTTGAGTTCGTTGTGCCAAGGTTCTTACTTCATCAGCGACAACTGCAAAACCACGTCCAGACTCACCAGCACGTGCTGCTTCAATCGCGGCATTGAGCGCAAGCAAATTGGTTTGGTCTGCGATGTCGTTGATCACTTTCAAGACTGTTTCAATGTTGTCGGTTGCGATTTCGAGCCCTTTGACTTCAGCCACCGCGTGTTCGATTTGCTCCGATAAATCAGAGATAGCGTCGGTTGTGTCTTTAACAACATTGGCACCTTCAAGACTGGCACGGTCGGCGTTTTGCGCTACACCGGAAGCACTTTGTGCATTGTTTGCCACTTCCGAAGAGGTACTGGCCATTTCGTTCATGGCCGTAGCCAGTTGTTCTAGCTCTTGGAGCTGTGTCACCATCGCCTTGTTAGAACGTTGTGCGCCTGCCGTTGTTTGTTGACTCCCCTCAAGAATCAGGCTCGATAGTTGCTTGGATTGCTGCATCTGACGCTGTAGGTTTTCCGTGAACAGGTTGAACCCTTTTGCCAGTTGCGAAAACTCTTCATCGGTATCTGTATCTAAACGACGAGTAAGATCACCGTTACCAATCGCAACATCTTGGATGGCGGAATTAAGAGCGACTAATGGACGCATCAAGAAACGCACGAGTAAGGTTAATACGACCACGCTCACAATCAGTCCCAACAACATAAACATCAAAGACTGGTTACGGATCTTATCAGCGGCAGAAAAGGCGATAGAGGTATCAACAACGGAACCGAGGTACCAGTTGTCGGAATCAATTTTCACCAAGTTGATTTGTAGCTCCTGTCCTTTGCTTTCTATCAGCTGTTTTCCTGCAACCAAATCCAAAGATGGATAAATCTCATGGATTTTACGACCATTATTTTGGCTTTCCGGATGGGCAATAATCATACCGTCGTTATTGAGTACGAACAGATAACCAGCATCAAATAGATTTGTTTGGTTAACGAGGTCGGCGAGCTTAGTCAGGGTGACATCGAATACGGTACTGCCAATAAACTGACCTTGCTCGGTAACTGGAGCCGCGAAGCTGATTACCACATCTTTACTGGAAGAATCAACGTATGGGGTGGTGACGATGGTGCTACGCTGCTGTTTCGCACTTTGATACCAAGGGCGCTGTCTAGCGTCGTAGCTCGAGTCAGGAGTCCAGTTGATGTTATTTAAAAACTGTCCATTGGTTTCATAACCTAATCCAACCGCTTGGAAGGTGGCCTTAAGCCTCGGTTGGTCAATGACACTCTGTACATAGGCAGAGTCGTTTGGATTAATAGCAAGAATACCACTAACAGTAGTGACAATGTCACGCTTTGCGTCTAGATCGTGGCTAATAGTGGTATTGACACTGTTTAGGAGCTCATTGATCGTTGCATCAATATTTTGTTGGAGTTCGGAGCGAACAGTAAAAATTTGGGTGGCACCGAGGGTAGCAATGGTAACCAAGAGTAGGACCGCGGAGGCGGAAACAATTTTATGACTGAACTTCATACAACATCCTTATGGCTAAATTATGCCTGCCATTTCGCTGCTAGTCGGGCAGCTAAGTAAACATCAAATACGTGAGCAACATCGCTTTCGTGTATTGATTATCGACTTGTAACATACTTTCTTTACGTTAAGTTGCATGAAATTTTTTTATGGTGATCATTTGCGTGTGTTGTAACTGACAATTTATAAGTGGTGTTGCATGCTCTATGGATTTGGATAATTAAATGATAGGCTGTCTCAGTTGTGCGACAAAAAACTAATCTATCTCGAGTTCTATAGCCTGTTTTGGGTTTGCACCTCAGTTTATAAAATGCGTATGATCACTATGTTGTCTTGTTGATGAATAAGGAAAAAAAATGAAAACAGTTGGCTTGCTCGGTGGTATGAGTTGGGAATCGACCGCAAATTACTATAAAGCGATCAATGAAGGAGTAAACAAGGCTATGGGCGGTTTGCACAGTGCGAAAATCGTGATGCACAGTGTCGATTTTGCAGAGATTGCAGAGTTGCAACATGAGGATAAGTGGCAGGAGACCGCAGATATTTTATCCCAAGCCGCGCAAGGATTAGAAAAAGCCGGTGCAGACAGTCTGCTTATATGTACCAACACCATGCATAAAGTTGCTGATGAGATTGCTGAGAAGGTATCAATTCCATTGCTACATATTGCTGACGCGACCGCTGAGGTACTGCAACAACAAGGCGTTACCAAGGTGGGTTTATTGGGCACTCGTTTTACCATGGAACATGATTTTTATAAGCAGCGATTAATCGATAAGTTTGGTATTGATGTTGTGGTGCCCAATGGGGTTCAACGTCAACTGGTACACGATATTATCTATAACGAACTGGTTAAAGGAAACGTGTTGCCGAGTTCACGCCAAGATTATCTTGAAGTGATTTGTGACCTGTGTGAAAACGGCGCACAAGCGGTGATTCTTGGTTGTACCGAGATAGCCATGTTGATTAACCAGCAACATACCGCTGTGCCACTGTATGACACAACGCAGATACACAGCGACGCAGCGGTTAAATTTGCTCTCTCGGATGTATGATTTGCGACAGCAATACAACTTGTCACTATTTCAAGAACTCTGAGCATGATGACGCGGTCAACTTGAGAAATGATCATCCAGTTCTTAGACTAATTAGTAGATGAGTTAATGTTGAGATCGCCTGTGAGTTATTTGCGTCCTTGCTCCGTTGCAAGCTTGTTTCTTAAAAGCTTGGTCTTTAAAAGCTTGGTTCTTAAAAGCTTAGTCTTTGAAAGCATAGCCTTTAAAAGCATAGCCTTTAAAAGCATAGCCTTTAAAAGCTTAGTCCTTAAAAACATAGCCGTTGCAAGCTTAGTCTTGGTTACGGCTTGTCAGCCTCAAACGAGTGTAGAGCCAAGACCGAGCTATTTTACCCCCGACAATATCATTCGTTTGGTTAACGACGATATTCTCAAGCCTGAGGGTTTGGACCCAACTGAGAAAGAGTACCAGTTCAAAGTCGGGGAAGCGGACTTGAATGGGGATGGTCATCAGGAGTTGATGATTGTGATGCAAGATCCCTACTTTTGTGGCAGTGGTGGTTGCAGTGCTTATCTTATCAACTACAAAGGGGAAGTGGTCACCAAGATGAGCGTGGTGCGCGAACCCATTCTACTGGCTAACCGCGAATCGCAAGGGTGGAAAGACTTTTATGTTTGGAGTGATGGCAGTTTACGCCAGATGAGTTTTGAGGACGGGACTTATCCAAGCAATCCATCCGTTGAACCCAAATACAATCGTGATAAAGAGCTAAACACCGCCACTAAGTTTATTGAAGTTCAAGAAGTCTATGTGCAAGACGGTTACGATTTGGTTCATATCCAAGATGTTCCGATTTTCTTCCCTGCACACACTTATCAATTCCGTTTTAGAGACTATGGTCAGCCCAATCAGTCACATATCGCGACCTTAGATATGGTCACAGGTGATCTTCAACTCGAAAGTCAGTCAGATGGTCAAGCAACCAACCTCGTTGACGAGTAACTCTATGGTTTAATATAAACGCCAATATTGATGAATGACGGCTAAAAATGAAAAACCTCCGCAGCGTTACACCACGGAGGTTTGATGTTTATGAGTTTAGATTACAGTTTTTGTGCGATCATCTGCTCTAGTTTGCCTTGGTCTACGGCAAAGTTTCGGATGCCTTCAGCCAGTTTTTCAACGGCCATCGCATCTTGGTTGTGCTCCCATAGGAACTCTGAGTGAGTCATCGCTGCGGGTTTCGCTTGCTGACCTGATGTTGCAACCAGTTTTTCAACCACTTCACCTTGAGCTTGTTCAAGCTCTTCAAGCAGTCCAGGGCTAATCGTGAGGCGATCACAGCCAGCGAGTTCAAGGATTTCTCCGGTGTTACGGAAACTTGCGCCCATAACAACGGTGCTGTAACCGTGTTGTTTGTAGTAGTTGTAAATCTTAGTCACTGAGTGAACACCTGGGTCTTCTGAAGCCTCAAAGTCGCGACCTTCTTTCGCTTTATACCAGTCCATAATACGACCAACAAACGGTGAGATTAGGAAGACACCAGCTTCGGCGCAAGCGCGTGCTTGTGCGAAAGAAAACAGCAGGGTCAGGTTACAGTTGATGCCTTCTTTCTCAAGCACCTCAGCAGCGCGGATCCCTTCCCACGTAGACGCCAATTTGATTAGGATTCGGTCATTAGTAATGCCGGCATCGTTATACATCTTAATGAGCTTACGAGCCTGTACAATACTCGCTTGCGTATCGTACGAAAGACGCGCATCAACCTCGGTCGAGATGCGACCTGGAATGATGTTTAGGATCTCTTTACCAATGTTGACAGCAAGCATATCGCAAGCGTCTTGCAGTTGCTGTGCTTTGTCTGCGCTCTGTGATTTTGCGTAGTCAACCGCTTGATCGATCAGTGGTGCATACTCTTCGATTTGCGCCGCTTTTAAGATCAGAGAAGGGTTGGTAGTTGCGTCTTCCGGTTGGTACTTGCTGATGGCTTGAATATCACCGGTATCAGCCACAACAGAAGTCATTTTACGAAGCTGTTCTAGTTTGTTGCTCATGGGTAAATTCCTGTTTCTTAGACCTAAGGTCGTCCTATAGAGGGTAAATCATGGATGATGGCCAATGTCATTCATTGTTATTAAAGATAGGCTATCCATGTCATTGTGCTACCTGCGCTGAGCGCATGTCACGCGAGTGAGTAAATGCTTGAATTTATATAAACGCCTCCGCTGTACATTGTCAATCCTTGTCGTGGATAAAATGGTTTTTACACCATAATTCATCCACTCACGTCGCTACTTGATGATTTTTCCACCAAGGATGTCGGATGTTTAACCAACAATACCTTCAACGTCGCGCTGAGCATTTGTAATGCAGGTGAGCAAATGATAAATCTTGATGTATACTGTCGGCGTTCAGTTAGATGAGACAAGATAATGACCACACAAGATACGCTTCCCAATGATCATGATTTATTGACAGAAATTGCCATTGCCTATTATCAAGATGGTGCCACCCAAGAGGAAATCTCTAAGAAATTTTCGGTCTCTCGAGCCAAGATAGGGCGCCTGCTTAAACAAGCACGAGACGAGGGAATCGTTGAAATCAGCGTGCGTTATCATCCGGTGTTTAGTGCAAAAATCGAGCAAAGATTGGTGGATACCTTTGGTATCAGTCGTGCATTGATAGCGTTAGATAGCGCAACCGAACTGCAACAACGAGAGCAAGTCGCGAGTTTAGTGTCGAATTATCTGAACCGCACGTTAAAGAATGGCATGGTGGTTACTGTTGGGCAGGGAAGAAACGTTTCTGCCGTTGCTCACCACAATGGGGTGATTAGCCAGCGGGACTGTAATTTTGTCTGTGGTATTGGCGGTATTCACCCAAAAGGGGGCAGGTATAACGCTGATCATATCTGTCGCCAATTCGCTAAGCAGTTTGGTGGCAGTTCAGAGACGCTTTATGCACCTGCGTATGCGGAGAACCGGGCGCAAAAATTGGCGTTTATGAATAACTCAACGATTCACCAAACCTTAGAGCGGGCGCGAAAAGCGGATATTGCGCTGGTGGGTATTGGTGATATGAGCGAGAACAGTTATATGGTCAACTTAGGCTGGTTCACTGCCGATGAAGTGGTGCAATCTCGACTTAACCAAGGAGTGGTGGGGGATTTTGCTGGCTATGACTTTTTTGATATTCAAGGTCGATTAGCCAATACCGTGATGAGTGACCGCGTGATTGGTCTCGGTTTGGAAGAGTTCAAGCGTATTTCGCAAGTGATTGCCATTGCGGCAGAAAATACCAAGCCAATGGCGTTACTTGGTGCCTTGAGAACCGGCGCTGTGGATGTGTTAGCCACCAGTGTGAGTAATGCTCTGACGGTTCTCAACCTGCACGAACAGATGCTACATAGCCAATCGATAAAACTGAACTCAAAGTAGGTGGGCGGGCTATTTGAATGTTTGGTTTCGTATTGTCTCGAGCAATAATTGATAGCGGGCGGGTAACGCACGGCGCTTGCGACGGATAAGGTACAAGGGATCACTAATCGCTTTACTGGTCTTCCACTGTTGTAGGCTTTGGTTCGCCGCGGCTTCTGTAATGGCAATTTTGGGAATAACCGTCATGCCGATGCCTTGCATCACTGGGTGTAAGATCTGACTAAACTGGTTGATGTAAGTGGCTTTGGGCAATTGCTCCCAATCAAACTCGGCCTGTATTGCCACATCACCCGCCTCGATGACTTTCTCAAAATAATGCCTAGCATCAGGGTGATCCACCACGCCCAAAATATTGAGATCATCAAGTAGCTTTCCTTGACTCTGATAGTGTTTAGGACCAACGAGCGCTAACTCCATAACGCCGATCGCTTCACAAGTTAAGTCACTGTTATGAGGCTGATAGGTAACAATACCGAGGTCAATGCTCCCCTCTAAAACGTCGGCAATGATTTTACGATTCGGTGCCGCTTCCATATGAGTGGATAACTTGGGGTGCAATTTTTGCAGCGTTAATAGCTCTGAATAGAGTGCGGTTGCAATCGCCCCCGGCGCTGACAGTCGCCATTCTCCTTGGTAAGGATCATCAAACTTAATCTTTTCCAATAGTTGCTGTTGTTGTTGATTCGCCTCTAGTGCGTACTGGTAAACCAACTGCCCCTGCTCAGTCAGTTCAAAAGATTTCCCCTCGCGAATGATTAACGCGCAATTAACGGCCGCTTCGAGTTTTTTGATCTGTTGACTGACGCCGGGCTGGGTCATAAAAAGTTTTTCAGCGGTGTGGGTAAAATGCCCCACCTCGACTAAGGTTTTAAAGGTGTTGAGCCATTGAGCGTTTAACATACTAAGGACTTTCCATAACAAAATATTATTACTTGTTAGATTAAAGGATAATTTTTTGTATTGGAACCTTACTGAGTCCAATCACGTATTAGCTACCTGTAGCAAAACGTTTTTTATTGAAATTGGTTTATGCCAAAACTCTAGGAGAAGCGCAATGGCACTAGTACCTCCCAATACAAATCATACTTATCCCCGTACGTTTTCACATCTTGGTATCTCGGTACCGGATTTAGAAGCCGCTGTGAAGTTCTACACTGAAGTTTTAGGTTGGTACTTAATCATGCCACCAACCGAGATTGTTGAAGATGACTCAGCCATTGGTGAGATGTGTACCGATGTCTTTGGTTCCGGCTGGGAAAGTTTCAAGATTGCTCATCTATCGACTGGCGATCGCATTGGCGTCGAGATTTTTCAGTTTAAAGACCAAGTGAATCCAGATGACAATTTTGAATATTGGAAAACGGGCATTTTCCATTTCTGTGTTCAGGATCCAGATGTTGAAGGATTAGCGGAAAAAGTGGTCGCTGCTGGCGGTAAAAAGCGCATGAAAGCCCCCCGTTACTACTATCCGGGAGAAAAACCTTATCGAATGATTTATATGGAAGACCCGTTTGGCAACATTTTGGAGATCTATTCCCACAGCTATGAGTTGACTTATTCCAGTGGTGCGTATAACGGTTAACTTATCGATGCGGTCAGCGTCTTGGATGACGCTGACTTCAACAAGTCAATGTTATCTTTCTATCGGTAGATCAGGGCGTTGTCCCCATTCACTCCATGAACCGTCATACACAGAGAGTTGACGATAGCCGCAAACAAAGGCGCCCAAAGCCAAAATACAAGCAGTGATGCCCGAACCACAGCTAAACACCATCAATGTGTCGCGATCTGTCGCGATGGATGCAAATAACGGTTGCAGTTGATCGACGGTTTTGAGCTTACCTTGATCCAAAAATTGAGCAAAAGGCAAACAGACTGAAGTTGGAATATGGCCACTTCTCATCCCCTCTCTTGGCTCTGGTGCAGTACCTTGAAAGCGGGCTAATGAACGAGCATCAACAATCTGACTCGCTGGGTTGTCGATATGATCGCATACCTGCTGAGCGCCAATAAAATAACTTGGCTCGAATTGAAACTCGGATTCGGTGGGAGCGGGTTGTCGGTAACGGTCTTGTAGCGCGAATCCGGCTTCACACCAAGCGGGTAAACCACCATCTAATATATAGACCTGATCAATCCCCATCGCTTTTAGCATCCACCAAGCACGCGGAGAGGCATAGGTGCCGGAGTTGTCATAGACCACAACCACGCTTTGGCGCTGGATACCGAACTGATTTAGCAGTTGGTGAAATCTTGTTTCACTGGGCATGGTATGCGGCAGGGAACTTTCAGGATCGCAAAATACCGTGTCGTAATCGAAACGCATTGCATCTGGAATGACACCGTGAGTGATTTTTTCAGGCTCCAAAGGGATTTGAAACTCGATGCTGGCGTCAAGCACGATGGGTTTTGATGAGGAACTGAGCTGTTGTTGTAGCCACTCAGCACTGACCAGCGGAGAATAAGACATAGAACCTCCTGTTCGTTTTACATTGTAAATCCCCTCAATTAGGCGGCTTAGAGGGGAATAGGCTTATGGATTATCAATTATCAATTATCAATGATGGTGTCCGCATACCGGACAGTCGTTGCGCTTCATGATACCCATCTCACGCCAAGATAACGTTAAAGCGTCAAAGATCAATAGTTTGCCTACCTTAGGCTGACCATAATCGGCAATCACTTTGATTGCTTCAAGGGCTTGAATCGCGCCAATAATGCCAACGACAGGAGACATAACCCCCGCTTCAACACAGGAAAGTACGGTATCACCAAACAAACTGCTTAGGCATTGATAGCAAGGCTCGTCGTGGGTTTGATAGCGAAATACGCTAATTTGTCCTTCCATGCGGATAGCGGCACCACAAACTAACGGCTTGCGGTGCTCAAAGCAGAGACGGTTGAGTTGATTTCGCGTCTCGACATTGTCGGTCGCGTCTAAAACCAAACTATGATTGGCGATTTGCACACTCAATTCTGAGTCGGATAAACGATGATTGATGGTCACGATGTCGGTATGTGGGTTGAGTTGCTGCAAAGCAATACGCGCGGAGTCTACCTTGTTAAGTCCAATACGATCATCGGTGTGCAACACCTGCCTCTGTAGATTAGACAGTTCTACCTTATCGTCGTCCACAAGGGTGATACGACCAATACCCGCCGCCACGAGATATTGACTGGCCGCGCAACCTAATCCGCCGGCACCGATCACCAGAATCGAGGCCTGCTTTAGCGCCTCTTGTCCATCAAAGTCGAACTGCTTCAATATGATTTGCCGGTTATATCTCAGCATTTCTTCATCAGAAAGAATATCCACAGCGACCTCTTAGTATAGGGTTGGGTTGAACAGTTGAATTTGAACCGTTTCGCCTGCTTCAACGTGTCCACGCTCACGCTCCAATACCACAAAACAGTTAGCAAGGCTCATGGAGCGAAATGCGCCAGAACTTTGATTGCCCGTGCTTTCAACGACAAATTGACCGTTTTCGATGCGGTAGATCCCGCGCTGATAATCGGTTCGGCCCGGCGACTTTTTAAAACGACTGTGGGTGATAGCCGGAATGGACTGAGGCGCTTGCCATTGAGTATGTCCAGCGAGTTTCGCGATCAACGGCTGTACCAATACATACATGGTGAGTACGGCAGACACCGGATTGCCAGGCAAACCACAAAACCAAGCGCTATTAAGCGACCCAAAAGCAAAAGGTTTCCCCGGTTTAATCGCCAGTTTCCAGAAACCGATTTGTCCCAACTGTTCTAGGATATCTTTGGTGTAGTCTGCTTCTCCGACACTGACGCCACCGGAGGTAATCACAAGATCCGCTTGCTGTGCGGCTTGTTCGAAGGTCGCTTTTAATGTTTCTGGGCAATCGGGAATAATGCCAAGGTCGATGGCTTCGCAGCCAAAATTATCAATCAGAGGCTTTATACCGTAACGATTGCTGTCGTATATTTGGCCGGCTTCAAGCTCGGTTCCCAGTGGTCGAAGTTCATCACCAGTGGAAAAAAACGCCACTTTTGGCTTACGGTAGACTTCGACTGTCGCGATACCGAGTGTTGCGATCATCGGAATATCACGAGCCGTTAACTTCGCACCTTGAGCCAGAACGGTATCACCTTGGCAAATGTCATCGCCGGTAGGACGAATGTTCATACCCGGCTTAAGGTTGGGTTGGTTAAAACGCACTTGGTCGCCTTCAACCGTGGCGTTTTCTTGCATAATCACCGCATCACAACCTTCTGGGATTTGCGCGCCGGTCATAATGCGCACTGTGCTATTCGCGGGCCAGTGTTGATCAAACGGTGCGCCTGCAAAGGATTTTCCGGCGATCACAAAGCGGTCGGTTTGGCTAAAATCCGCAACTCTGACCGCGTATCCATCCATCGCCGAGTTATCAAATGGTGGAACATGAATCGGAGAACGGAGATCTTGTGCCAACACATAACCAATCGCGTCTTGGATTGGCAGCGTTAACGTGTCAGTAATAGGGGAGATTGGCGAGAGCATTTTTGATAGTGCTTCTTCGATAGGCATTAAGCCCGGAGCGTCACAGCATCCCATAAGGTACCTTGTTTCATCGTTTTCTATTTATTACCGTCAAAATGTACCACACTTTTTATGTCAGTAAGGGCGGTAAATGAGCGAACAAAGGAAATTTGTTATGTCAGCTTAGAGTTAACATTATTCGGTACAGAATTTGTGGATGAAATTCCGAAAGATTGAGAGTATCCTTTAGCCCCCGCAGTTCATGTCGCGTGGGAAGAGAGTACAAGCAAGAGGTAATTGAATGTCAGGTTTAAGTGAATCAGCACAACGAGTAGTGGATGCGTTGTCTGAGCGTGGTTTAGAAACGCCCATGTTGCCAAACAGTGTCAGCGCAGCAGAAAAAAAACAGCGAATTGAACACCACATGCGTGAAATTTTAACATTGCTTGAGTTAGATCTCAGCGATGATAGCCTGATGGAAACCCCGCAACGCATTGCAAAGATGTATGTGGATGAGATTTTTTCCGGTCTTGATTACAACAACTTTCCTAAGATCACCGTTATCGAAAACAAGATGAAGGTGAGCGAGATGGTGAGAGTGAAAGATATCACAGTCACCAGCACTTGTGAGCATCACCTCGTGACCATCGACGGAAAAGCCGCTGTTGCCTATATTCCGCGTGGCAAAATTATCGGTCTGTCAAAGATCAACCGTATCGTTAGGTTCTTTGCCCAACGTCCTCAAGTGCAAGAGCGTATGACTCAGCAAATTTTGATTGCACTGCAAACGTTATTGGAAACCGATGATGTGGCGGTGACCATTGATGCGACTCACTACTGTGTTAAATCCCGTGGTGTGATGGACGCGACCAGCGAGACAACGACTACCGCACTTGGTGGTATCTTTAAATCTAATCCCGCGACCCGCCATGAATTTTTACATGGTTTGCGCTAAGTTATGACGGATTAGCCTATCAGTATGCGAAACTCAAGCCTCACTATCAGGAGGCTTGATTTTTTTCATCCTTACCACAATCGCCCACTGTATTGTCGATATCTTACTTTCCTTACGTTGACTCTCCCCAAAGTTTCCCGAGCATTATCATTGTGTTAATTTGTTTGTAAGGAAATTATTACAAGAAAAATCACTATGGAGTTATACCTCGAATCAGCCGTGGTACAAGCTGGGTCTCATGTTATCTGCGTGGCAGAGATGTGCGAGGCGTTTAAAAAGGGTCGTAAGCATAAATACGCAATGCTATTTACTTTCCAAGAGACAGTGAAAAGTGAAGGGGTTGCTAGAAGCATTTCAACCACCGCAGGCACTATGGGAGTTAAAATCGACGACCCTGTGGCGCGCTACTTTTTACGCCAACTCAAAGACCTTAACTTTCCGGTGCGACGCGCCAATTCCATTGGGGAAGAGGATCAGGTTGAAGTCATTAATCGTTTTGAAAATCGCAGTGGTGGCAAGCACTTATATATTGTTCGTGTCAATCATGATGACTATTTCGGTTTTGTTCAACTCGACCGGAATATGCCCACCGCAGATCGCCATGCCATTGTTAGCAACGTCAATGACACCAATGCGTTCAATTTGCCTTCTGAACTAGGTCAGTTGTTTTTAGTTGCTAACCACTGATGCCTCTCAATAGTTTGCTCGTTTGTTAACCACTAAAAAATTAAAAGTGTATAAGCGTTAAACTCCTGTTATTATGACGCCCAATTAGTCGGGGAGCATGACTCATAGAGGATATGCTGAGATCGAATTCGAGACCCGTTGAACCTGATTCAGTTAATACTGACGTAGGGAACTAGTCACATCTTGTCTTAGCTTCATTCTAAGGATCGCGTTCGACGCGGTTTTTTGTCTAGCGCCAGATGTCCGTCTATTACCCTAGGTTAAATAGGAGTAATAATGATGGCACACAATGGTAGTCAAACCTCTACACCGATTGTTTTAACGATCGCCGGCTCTGATAGCGGCGGCGGCGCAGGTATTCAAGCGGATATCAAAGCGATTAGCGCAACCGGCAGTTATGCATGCTCGGCGATTACCGCCATTACTTCCCAAAACACCTTAGGCGTGTCAGCCATTTTCCCGATCCCGCTTGACCATGTTGCCAGCCAAATCGACGCAATCTTCAGTGATCTCAATGTCGTCGCGGTTAAAATTGGTATGTTGGCGGATAGTGAGATCATTACTGTCGTTGCGGAGAAGCTAAAACAGTATCAACCCAAATTCATTGTATTAGATCCGGTGATGGTTGCCACCAGTGGCGATCTATTGCTTGAGCAATCGGCGATTGCCACCCTAAAAACAGAGTTGATCCCCCTTGCGGATATTATCACGCCCAATTTACCTGAAGCTGCGGCGTTAACCGCTTACTCAATAACCAACGGCTCAATCACCAACGGCTCAATAACCGACAGCCCAATAGCGGATAACCGAATACCGAAAACGCAAGCTGAAATGGGGCAGATGATTGAGCAACTGCGTCAGTTAGGCGCTAAAGCGGTGCTGCTAAAAGGTGGACATCTTGAACAAGATGAAAACAGCAATGACCTGCTGGTGCTGGAAAATGACACCCATTTATTGAGTGCTAAGCGTCATCCAACGCAAAACACTCATGGCACGGGGTGTACGCTTTCGGCCGCCATTGCGTCTTATTTAGCCCAAGGGCAAGCCTTGCCAGACGCGGTGCAATCAGCGAAGCAATATATTACCCAAGCGATTCAGCATGCTGACCAATTGACGATTGGTCAGGGTCATGGACCTGTGCATCATTTCTATGCCAAATAACCCACAATCCATGCCTGATACTAACAAGCAATCCATGCCAAACAATAAGCTGAATCACGCGATGGCAACCACGCTTCAATCATCGCCAATCCTGCCTACGACGCCGGTAGGGATAGAAGTGGTGGCTGGACAGTTGCGGTATCGGGATAGCGCAACTGCCACCTTGAATCGATTGAATCTCACTCTACCGGCAGGTCGTTGGAGCGTGCTACTTGGGCGAAGTGGTTGCGGAAAAACCACCGTGCTGCGTTATTTAGCTGGCTTATTAGACGAGCAAGTTTATTGGCAAGGTGAGCTTAAAACCAGTGACGGTAAGCCTTTGCTCAATCGCGTGGCTTATATGGCTCAGCAGGATCTGTTGCTGCCTTGGCTGAATGTGGTGGACAACGTCTGTTTAAGTGAACGATTTCTGCCAAAAGCGGCTAAGTCCGGCTACTTTCGAGCACAGGCGCTGGCGCTATTGTCGCAGGTAGGGCTTGCCGATTACGCGTTGGCCATGCCCGATCAATTGTCGGGCGGCATGCGCCAAAGGGTCGCATTGGCAAGAACGCTGATGCAGGATAAACCTGTGGTGTTAATGGATGAACCGTTTTCTGCTCTGGATGCGGTGACGCGCTATAAATTGCAACAATTGGCGGCGGAGTTATTGCAACATAAAACCGTTATTTTGATCACTCACGACCCACAAGAAGCCGTTCGTTTGGCGCATACGCTTTATGTGTTAAAAGGTTCTCCCTCTCATGCTTATGCACTTGAGGTTCCCAACAGTGCACCGCCGCGACAATTGGATGCAGAGTGTGCGCAGTTACAGCAACAAATCCTACACCAACTGGGGCTAGAGAATGAGTGATATGAGCCAATTACGCGCCCCAACTGAGCAAGTAGCAACAAAAGAGACCGTAAATCATCCCGCGGCTAGGGTTGCAGTGACGGTGGTGATTATATTTTCGGCGTGGCAGTTGATTGTGGTGTTGTTTGATATGCCAAGCTTTATTCTGCCTGCGCCAATGGATGTGCTGAATAAGTTGGTTGATCGCCATGAGGTGCTGCTTCGTCACACCTGGGTAACGGCTCAAGAAATTGTGCTCGGTTTGCTGCTGGGGTTGAGCATGGGGCTGATTTTTGCGCTACAGATGTTGCTGTTTGAACCTTTGAAACGCTGGTTGTTACCGATATTGATTGCAAGTCAAGCCGTGCCCGTGTTCGCGATTGCACCTGTGCTGATGTTGTGGCTCGGCTATGGTATGGCATCGAAAGTCGTGATGGCGGCCATTATTATCTTTTTCCCAGTGACAACCTGTTGCTATGACGGATTGCGTAACACGCCAAGTGGTTATTTAGATCTCGCCAAAACCATGAATGCTAATCGTTGGCAGTTGTTACGTTATATCCAATTACCCGCCGCTTTACCCACATTAGCGTCAGGTATTCGTGTTGCGGTGGTGATTGCCCCGATTGGTGCGGTTGTCGGTGAATGGGTGGGGTCGAGTGCTGGGCTTGGGTATTTAATGCTGCAAGCTAACGCTCGAATGATTATCGACGAGATGTTTGCTGCCTTGTTGATCTTAGCCTTGCTGTCGATTTCGCTCTATTTCGGCACAGACAAAATTCTAAAAAAAGCGATCCCTTGGGAAAATCGCTAGTCGTTTGGAAGTCAATATAAGTTAGAAGAAGATAAAAGTTAGAAGAAGATAAAAGTTGGAAGTAGATAAATAACTCAGTCTAACTATGACGACGTCACATAGTCGTACGTCATGGAACATGCATCATCGAATATGCATCACTAAAAAAAGGAATAACGGAATGAAAAAGTGGATTGCCGCGACTTTGGTCGGCTTGTTTTCTAGTGTGTCGGTAGCCAGTAGCGAAGCGAAAACTGAACTGACGTTAATGCTCGATTGGTTTGTCAACCCGAATCACGGACCTATCGTGATCGCAAAGCAACGAGGTTACTTTGCAGAACAGGGACTTAAGGTCGAAATTCAAGAACCTGCCGACCCAAGCACTCCGGCAAAAATGGTCGCGGCGGGGCGTGTTGACCTTGCGGTTTCGTATCAGCCCAGTTTGACCATGGATGTAGCCGCTGGTTTACCACTAGTGCGTGCCTCAACATTAATCGCAACACCACTGAATACATTGATGGTGCTGGATAACGGAAAGCACGATTCTTTAGCCGATTTAAAAGGCAAGAAGATCGGTATTGCGATTGCGGGCAACGAAGAAGCGACGATTGGCACCATGTTAAACCAAGAGAACGTTGCGTTTGGTGACGTAGACATTATTAACGTTGGTTGGGCGCTCTCTTCCTCTCTGGCTTCCGGCAAAGTGGACGCGATTTGGGGGGGATTAAGAAATTTCGAAACCAACCAACTGGCGCTTGAGGGCTTTAAAGCCAAAGCCTTTTTCCCAGAAGAGCACGGTGTCCCTACCTATGATGAATTGGTGTTTGTCGCCAATGCTAATCAACACGATAAAGCAGCGATTCGAGCGTTTAACCGCGCTTTAGAACAAGCAACTACCTATATCGTCAACCACCCTGATGAGTCTTGGAAGCAGTTTGTAAGCTACGCACCCGATACCCTAGATAATGAGCTAAACGCGCGCGCTTGGGCGGATACTTTAACTCGTTTTGCCTTGCGTCCTGCGGCGGTCGATCTGCAGCGTTACGACAACTACGCAGAATTTATGCATAAACAAGGCATTATCCAGTCGCTGCCCAAAGCACGCGACTATGTGCCGGACTTCAATTAAAGGAAAAGCCAATGAAGTATCAAGATCTGATTGCAGCCTGCCAACAGGATTGGCAACAGTACACAGAGCATGCATTTGTGCAGCAGTTGGCACGCGGAACACTGCCTCATGAGAGCTTTTTGCATTACTTAAAACAAGATTTTCTGTTTCTTAAGCAATACGCCAGAGCTTATGCGTTAGCCATCTACAAAGCGCGTTCGTTAGAGGATATGCGTCGTGCCCTGCCAAGTGTATACGCACTGCTTGATTCTGAGATTGCCCACCATGTGACCTATTGCAATCAATGGGGTTTGACGGAGCAGGACTTGGAGAATGAAGCCGAAGATTTTGGCACCGTTGCCTACACCCGTTATGTTCTCGATGCGGGCATGGCAGGGGATTTAGTCGATCTTTATGCCGCCTTGGCACCGTGCTCAATTGGCTATGCGGTGATCGGTAAAATGTTAGCGCAAGACCCAGACACAGTATTGGAAGGCAACCCTTATCGCAGCTGGATAGAACTGTATAGCGGTGACGAATTCCAAACGGGCGTCGCCGCTGGCGCGCAATACTTTAATCAACTGCTTGCGGGTATTGAGCTTGATAGCGAACGTGGTCAACATGTTTTGCATATTTTCAAAACCGCGACCCGAATGGAAGTGGCGTTTTGGCAGCAAGGTCTAAACACAAAATAGGAGTCGTATTGTGTTACAACAAACCATTATCACCGCGTTACAACAGGTACGAAAACATAAGCCGTTAGTGGTCAATATCACCAATTATGTCGTGATGAATAATACGGCTAATGCGTTGTTGGCCATCGGCGCATCACCGATCATGGCACATTCGAGTCAAGAGATGCCGGAGATGATGTCGTTTAGTGGCAGTCTCGTGATTAACATAGGCACGCTGGACAGTGTATGGATACCAAGAATGTTATTCGCGGTTGAACAAGCCAATCTTAATAATAAGGTCGTGGTACTCGATCCTGTGGGCGTCGGCGCAAGCCAATTGCGTACTGACACCGCCCGTGAAATCGCACAACTGGCTCAACGGTTGATAATTCGAGGCAATGCGTCTGAAATTATCGCTTTGGCAGGAGAACAAGCTCAAAGTAAAGGCGTCGATTCGCTCGACAGCAGTGACACCGCCTTAGGCGCTGCTCGCTACTTGCTGGAAACATATCAAGCGAATGTGGTGATCTCTGGCGCGACCGACTATGTAGTGACGAATGAGCACACAGTCGCATTGAAAAATGGTCATGAGATGATGCCTTTCGTTACTGGTATGGGTTGTACGCTGAGCGCACTTACCGGAGCGTTTGCTGCGGTGGGTGAAGAGACAGGTTTAGCGGCGGCAGCGGTTCTCGGCGTGGTGGGTGAGATAGCGGCAGAGCAGTCGACGGGACCTGGCAGTTTGCAGGTTAACTTGCTTGATCAACTGTATCAAATTGATCAAGAGAACTTGTTGCAGCGACTGAAACTGCAGCAGGTGTAACGGTTACGGTTTAAGGAAAGATAGGTCATGTTGAATCCGTATAAGCTTTACTTGGTCACCGATGATCAACAGGATGTCGATACGCTGGTCCATGTTGTTGAGCAGGCGGTGTTGGGTGGCGTGACTATGGTCCAAGTGCGCGAAAAGCATGGTGATGTGCAAGCGTTTATTCAGCGGGCACAAGCGGTCAAAGCAGCACTGACCGGAACCGGTGTTCCTTTGATCATTAATGACCGTGTGGATGTGGCACTCGCCGTTGATGCCGATGGAGTGCATCTTGGTCAATCTGATATGCCGGTTGAATATGCTCGACAACTGCTTGGCAAAGATAAGATTGTCGGTTTATCTATTGAGAGCGAGGCGCAATTGGCGCAAGTCGCCAATCTTTCAGTCGACTACATTGGTTTAAGTGCCATATTTCCAACGCCAACCAAAACAAACACCAAAACTCATTGGGGTGTGGAAGGGCTAAGGCATGCGCTAAGTTGTGTTGACGTTCCTATTGTGGCAATCGGTGGAATAAACCGCGACAACATTCCTCAATTGTGGGCAACAGGGGTTCATGGTTTGGCGTTGGTGTCGGCTATTTGTCATGCTAAAGATCCGCGCCATGCAACCCAAACGTTATTGAAACTGATGGTATAACGGCGCTTCAAAGCTACGTGATCGGTTTAGAAAGTAGTAAGTTACAAAGCAGCAAGTTAGAAAGCGGTATCTTAGAAAGCAGTATGTTAGAAAGCGGTATGCTAAAAAATAAGAAGCTTGAAAACAAATAAGCTAGAGAAAAATACGCTAAAAGACAACAATGGCGCGAGGGTTTCCCCATCGCGCCATTGTTTTATCTAGTATCGATTCAGTGATCGTTATTCTGTAATGATATACACAGTCCCATCTTGCTGGTAAGTGTGTTTTACCTCACCACCATCTCCTAATACGACAACGTTATTGCCCTTGTCGTCTTGAAGATCGCCTGTGGTAGCATCAATCAAGATAGCAAAGGCGATAGCTGATGCGATCGGGTGAGCCCAGTATGACAGTGAACCGCGATAAGGCTTACCGACATAAACGCGTTTAACTGGTGCTCGATATCTAGGTTTTGCACTATGCTGCTTTGACGTCGGTTTAATCACGACGTTGCGTTTTACTTTGTTCGGTGTCTTGGACTTGACTACGATGCTCTTCTGTTTTTGGTTCGGTGCGGCATCCGCCGTTGAAGCCGTAAACAAAGTCAGGCCAGAGGTCATCGCAAGGGTCGATAATGTGGCAAGAACTAATGATTTCATAATAAGTCACTCGTCGTTGTTGAAAACACGCCCAGATTACTTGATGGGGCAAGAAACGAAACCATCTATACTTGAATTTACAAAGCCTCTAGGCATTGATTGACGTTCTCCTGCTCTCTTTTTTATATAATATATTCAATAAAATCAGCTGATTAAATTAGAAATAATGCAAAATATCATTAAGATGCCGAAGTAACGGTATTAATCAGAATGTATATAAATCATGCAAATGTGAGCGAAATATGCAGGTTTTTTATAAATTGACATAATTACTATCAATAAACGACGGTAAAGTGTGAGTTGCTTCAAATAGGGGCGAGTTCGCCTAAAAAGGGAATCGAATGGGTGGGCTACTTTGGCTATAATCAGGACGTCGTCCTGTATAAATGTAAGGTCGCCTACAATGAAAAAGCCTTATCGTAAAGGTATTATTACCGCTCAAACAATCGCCCACCTGATGATGTTCGTGTATCTGATTTCTAATTCGGTCGATATCTTTACGACATTAAGCTGCTATAGCCTGTTTGCAGTAATACAATACCTGATTGTGTTTACCTATGGTTCGAGTGTCTTGATGTCATCGGTTTCAGACCTTGCGCTTAGCGTTTATAGCTTATTGATTCCCTATGCCGTGCGTGAAATGGTTGGGCATAGATTTGTGGTCGGTCAGAGTGAGTTTATCCCCAGTGCGGTTTCCGAGTTTCCTTTGGTTTCAGGGGATAATATCTGGATGTGGGGGCTCTGTTTTTACTTCTTAACTCGTTTCCTTGGCATCGGCTACGGGCTCTGTTTTGCTCGGATGTCGAGTCAAAACAAAGCTTATACCAAGTGCCTTACGAAATAAGCGCTAATTGATCAGTGGAACTTTGATTTCTGGCCAGTAGAGTTTAATAAAGCCTAAACTCACCCATGCCACTGCTAAGGTTGCAATCGTCAACTCAAAATAACCAAAGTTATGCAACCAGTGCCAATGTGGGTATGCGCTCTCGAAAAAACTGGTCAATCTATGCATCGCGATGGAACTGATCACAGATGGGAACGTAATCGCTGCAATTGAGGGCTGAAACTTGAGCCTTAGAAGGCGGAAATAACATAGATAAATCATCAAGGTCATAGTGATCGCAATACCTGCTAATGCACCAGTAAGAATAGGGTCTGGCTCGTTGAAATTGACTAAATAGGCAGACAGAGTCAAGTTAATTGGGGCGGCCATAATGGCGATGGTGGGTCTTGCGCGTTTACGCAACATACCTTCAAATACCAAACGATATAACACCAGCGGCAGCATAAAGAAATAGATAGTAATACAGATCGTGGCGATGGTTTCTGAATAGACGGTGTGACCAAACTGAGAACCGGCCAGAGAACTACTGATTAAACCAACCGGATATAAAAACCAACTCGGAACGATATTTTCTATTCTAAAAGCACGCAATTGATGGAAAAAGAATAGTATCGCCATTGAGATATGTAAGGTGACGGCACCAAACCAAAGTGGATAGGCAATTAACGGCAGCACATGAGCCAAGTAGTCACATAAAATCAGCAGCGCCATGCTCATAGGCGCCATCAAACTCCCGGTTAACGGGTTTTTAATATCGGCAGCAAAGATGTGACGATTTAAAGCATATTTGAGTAATACCGGAATCAGTAAGCAAGCACCAATCGAAGCCAGAATAGGGTGTAGCCATGCACCGACATCAGGAACATAAAGTCCCCATGCTTGACCTAGACCTATCATGCCAAGTGCCAGTGATGCTTGGGAGGTAGGAACATTGTGAAACTGAATCAAGCGTTTTAAATCGGCTAAGCGGATGGTCACTATTTACTCTTTATTTTTTAAGTTAGGTTGCTTTTTTATGTCACCTTGCCTTTATATCGCCTTTAAGCGGGATAATAAGCGAGTTTTTGGTGCGACAGGATAGCGATGAATACCGGAAAAGATTAGGGCGCACAGTATATATTTTTTATAGAAAAAAACCTTAAGTTTTGTATGTTTAGTTATGAATAATCATTTGCTAGACCAAAAATGACGCTTTGCTAATAACGGTTCATTTAAGTGGAGTAGCGATTAAGCAAGTAATACCAAGGTGTTAGCGATTTAATGGTGTTACGATAAAAATTCGTGCTGCAAATAAGTAATCTTTAATTGCACATATGGTAAATGATGAGTGGTTGGATGACGTTGCGGACATCGTTTAATCGAAAAGCCTAGGGCAAAACTTGCATTATTGAGATTATCAACCATAGTTAAATTGTGGGAAAAAGCTCAAACATGGAGGACAAGATTCCCGCCTACAATTTGGATGTTAAATTCAATATAATGTACATCCTCGTATGACCATCTCGCTCCTACATAAGAGCGCACAGATACGCAAACTCACGATTGAGTAACGAGGGATTAAGGCGCATGCAAAGTGCGCCTTTTGTCGTCTGGAACCGATGGATTTTCTTTACCCTCAAAAATCATCACTTACGTTTGTTGTGTATATTCCTCTTGTGTATATTCTTGTTGCGTAAACACCGCGGGCTGCCAAATCTGCATCAACATTTCTGGTTGTCTCAAAGCATGGGTCGTTGAATATGGACACCAAAAAAGCACCCGAAGGTGCTTGATATACGTCTGTTACCTAACAATAACAGAGACTGAGAACCGCAATTACTGCGCTAAGAACTCAGTGCCAACCTCACGTTTTAGTGATGTTCTAATGTTTTCTGGAATGATTGACCAATGGATGCCGTCAATCGCGCCCGCAATATGATACAGCAGGTTAACACCCGGGTTTTTATCTTGATTTAAGCAGATAGCACGGTAGGCGTTCACTGGACCTAACTCACGCAACTCTTCAATTGAGTTGATCCCCGCTTTACGCAGCATTCGCTCGGTTTTGTACTGCATATTGGGTAGATCTTTGATACGAGTTGGGGTGTCTTTTTCCAATTTAATCTTGTGGCTTGTGCTCCAAACCTCTTCTGCCAGTGTGGTAATTTGCTGCATAGAGTGACTAATGTCAGAAGGGACCGAATAGTAATTGGACAAACTAGGGTAGTTACGAGAATGGGAGCGCCAATTAAATTCGTAGGCAACACATCCTGACTGAATAAAGTCTGCCTTGAATGCTGCGTTTGATGCGCGAAGATAAAGCTGATCGTCTTTCACTAATGCGAACATAACGCCTTCAGAGAGAACTCCTTTCCCTCCAAACACCGAACGTACAGTGATATTTTTAAGCTGACTATGGGTATCAATTGACTCTAAAAAAGATTCCAACATATCTCACTCCTTGAATACTTAGTTGAACTTGATTTGAAACGAGTATCTTCCCTGACAATGCTGCATTTTTTGTTCCATGTTGAGCGATTGCTGTTTCATATTACGTTGTTTTTATGCAACATGATGCGAATTTTCCATGAAAATCACAGCAATTACGACAACTTACTTGTGATTTAAATCAAGAATAACGGCTGTAGATGACATTTTTATTTACAAATCGCTAATTAATAATGGGTGAAAAAGGTGAGCATGCACCGAAATGGGTCACAATAATTTTAGGTGAGACTTGTTAACGCAATGTATTAATGTTGTTTAACTGAAGCGGAATTTCTAACGCATTGTCCTAATTTGGTCACAGAATTGTATAAAATCATATAAGTTTGATATGCCCAGCCTTAGAAAGTGACTAAGATTTTCCAACCTCTTTTTACTGGGTTATACGTATTCATTGTTATGCGTAGTGGGATTTTATTTTTGCCAGTATAGAGTTTCGACATGATTAAGGAGAATGCTATGGTACAAAAAGTGACGATGGCGCCAAGTGGACCCGATATATCGCAATTGGTTCAAGGTTATTGGCGTTTAGCTGATTGGGATATGACCCCGCAGCAACGTTTAACTTTTTTAAAGCAACATATTGAGCTTGGGATTACTACGATCGACCACGCCGATATTTATGGAAACTATGAGTGTGAGCGCCTATTTGGGGAAGCGTTGGCACTAGAGCCGAGCATTAGAGAGCAGATTCAGATCATCTCTAAGTGCGACATTAAATTGTGCAGTGATCAGTTTCCACAGCGCAAAGTTAACCACTATGACACTAGTGCAAAGCATATCTACGAGTCCGTGGATAACTCACTACAAAGACTCGGTGTGAGCGAATTGGATGTGTTACTGATCCATCGTCCAGATGCGTTAATGAATGCCGACGAAGTTGCCAATGCCTTTACCGAACTGCAAAAAGTCGGCAAGGTAAAACACTTTGGTGTGTCTAATTTTTCACCTCGACAGTTTGATTTGCTTCAGTCGCGTTTGAGTAAACCGCTGGTGACCAATCAGGTTGAAATCAATCCGCTTAATTTTGATGTGGTTGATGACGGTACACTCGATCAGATGCAGCAACTCCGCACTTTGCCTATGGCTTGGTCAACGCTTGCCGGAGGTCAGCTTTTTAATGGTGATTCCGAGCAAGTCCAGCGAGTACGTGCAGAATTGTTTGCGATTGCTGATGAAATTGGTGCTGCGAGTATCGATCAAGTCGTCTATGCGTGGGTGCGTCGCTTACCGTCTAATCCGGTTGCGATCATCGGCTCGGGTAATATTGAACGGGTTAAAGTTGCCGTAGACTCGCTACAGTTGGAACTGACACGAGAGCAATGGTTCCGTATCTGGGTGGCGTCAAAAGGGCATGGCGTGCCGTAGCCACAAATGTGGTCTGTTTTATATCGCTGTTGATTTCAATGGCACTGCATTTGTACAGCAGTTAATTTGGATAGCAGCAAAGAGAAGGCGAGCTTCTAGCTCGCCTTGCTATTTTGAACTCTGAATTTATGAGCAAGCTTGCGTTCTGTGCAACACCGCCTTTCTCACAAAGCGATCAGAACGCCCAAGAAATATTTATTGCCCTAGAAGCATTGGTTACCCTAGAAGCATTGGTTACCTTAGAAACATTGGCTACCTTAGAAACACTGATAGCTCTGGTAACATTGAGCCGGGTTATTGCTGATTTTGCTCTCGGTTTTCATAGTACTCCCATACCGTGTATCTTTCGTCATCGGAGATAATACAGTAAGGAATTCGCTTGCCACCTTCGCTGAATCGTTCAAGCTTATGTCCCTGACTGACGCAGTATACATAGGCCGGTTCGCTGATCACATCAATCTCATCGACATTGTATTCGTCCGGCTCTTGCTTTTGAAAATGGCTACATCCGGCTAATAGGGCAACGGCCATACCAGCAGAAATCCATACGCTTTGTTTCATTGTCACTCCCGTATTTTCCTATTAATGGTTAATCATGGACTATTGAATCAATTTAGACTGTCTCTTGAGGTAAGTGTAGGAGAAGATAGGAAAAAGTGTGGCAAATTGAGTAAATATCTTACGCATACCCAAATTACCTCGCATCTTGAGGTAACTTGGGTATATGGTAAACTCTCGCCCCCAGATTGTTAGTAAGACTAAGATTGATGAGACACATTACCACAGCCATTCACCCTGACATTGACCACCTTGATAACAAAAGTATCGTAGCGCGTTTAGCCACTCGTGCAATTGTGCTTGATGGAGAAGACATTCTTTTACTCTACACCGAGCGTTATCATGATTACTCGCTGCCGGGTGGAGGTCTTGATCAAGGTGAAGATGTCATCGCAGGTCTGGTTCGAGAGCTGACGGAAGAGACCGGGGCACAAAACATTCACGGCATAAAGCCATTTGGTATTTATGAAGAGTTTCGTCCTTGGTACAAAGACGATGCGGATGTGATGCATATGACGTCTTACTGTTATAGTTGTAAAGTCGATCGTCAACTAGGCGCAACAAGCTACGAAGACTATGAAGTGAAAAACGGAATGAAGCCGGTTTGGATCAATATTCATCAGGCAATCGCGTTTAATGAGCAAACCATTGCAGAAAGCGATAAAAAGGGCATGAGTATAGAGCGCGAAACCTATTTACTGCGTTTAATTGCCAAAGAGATGTTGTGATTATAGGTGACAGTGTCACCATTCTCGACGCTGTCGTCGCTTTACCGTTCACACCAATTAGCCAATTAGCCAATTAGCCAATTCAGGCAGGCACGCCTTTCCGCGCAGATCTAACGTGTTGCAACGAGGTTCGCTTACTTGAGCCTCCTTTGCTTACCGTATCTCAGTCGCATTTTTTTCAGTAAAATGGATAGCTACAGTGTGCATCTCGAAGAACCAGAACGCATTTCTGCTTGACGCATAGGCATTTCATCAATTGTCGACTTAATCAGCGACCAATCAGTCTGCGTTCCCCAACGTAGTTTTTCAGTGCCGTCTTTACCGATGAGAATCGCAGTATGATCACCTTGGCTGAGGTCATGCATGTGTTTCAACATATTGTAGTCAAATACATCCTTAAGCCATTTAGGACTGACAAAGCCGTCTTCGGTAAAGACAATAATCACCACATCTCTTTCTTCAAGCGCGCATTGATGGGATAACGTTCCCAACAAAAAGTTATCGACGTGTTCATCTTTGCTCGGTGCAAAATAGAGTATCCGTCGATGCGGCGCGTAACCGTGGTAGTGTTGACCGACGGTTTGAAAACGGTAAGTAGGGCTAGAGGTGTGTGTATTCATGGCGTGTGCATTAAAAGCGATCAAGAGCCAACCTGTAAACACGATCAGTAATGTGGATTTAAGTATCAGCGTCATTGTTCCGCTCCTTCCGTCAACTAACGAATTAGTACGATCTCGCCGCTATCTTGGATTGATCTGATGAGGGAAAAACAGTCCGGGGCGGCAATGAGCAAGCGACAAGCAAATAAAAATCACTTTGCTTTCACTGTGAAGTATAGGAGAGCAAATGGAGTGGCTTAAGTTTTCTGCTACTATGTATCAAAATTTAGATTAGGAATCACCATGAAACCAAGGGTTGCACTATTTGTCGATGTACAGAACATTTACTACACCACCAAACATGGCTTTGGGCGAAATTTTGACTATAACGCGCTCTGGGCTCAAGTGTCTGACAAGTATCAAATTGATTCGGCAAGCGCCTACGCAATTGCGTCCACAGACCCAAAACAGCGCCAGTTCCACCATATACTGAGAGGGATAGGCTTTGAGGTAAAACTTAAACCTTATATTCAGCGTCGCGATGGCAGTGCGAAAGGAGACTGGGATGTGGGCATTGCATTAGATGTATTCGAACTTGCGCCTAACGTTGACCGAGTGGTGCTGTTATCTGGTGATGGTGATTTCGAGCTTTTGGTTGAGCGTATTAAAGCTAGGTTTAATACCTCTGTGACGCTGGTGAGTGTTGAACAACTCACTGCACAAGGTCTTATTGACTCAGCACAGGAGTATTGGCCCGTCAATGACACCTTACTGCTCGGATAATGAACGATGAATAATCCAAGTGCTTTGCTGAATGGCAAGTTGCTGATCGAGTTGAAAACCGTGACAGCAATGATGGAAATTTATTGTCGTGCTCATCATAAACATCAGCATAAGGATGGCTTGTGTGAACAGTGCCAGCAACTGCTTATGGTTGCTGAAACAAAATTGGATCGCTGTCCCTACGGTGAAGAGAAGCCAGCGTGCAATCGTTGTCCAATTCACTGTTATAAACCTGAACCAAAGCAGCAGATGAAAGCAGTGATGCGTTATTCCGGACCAAGAATGTTGCTGCCACATCCGATTCTTTCCATACGTCATTTACTCCATGAACGGAAAGCGGTCCCTGACAAACCAACAGCGGGCGCCTCAAATCGAGCAAAGCGTCTAGGCAAATAATAATTTTCCTAGGAAAAATAGTCGCCTTAAAAATAGTAGTGTTAAAAAGTCGTTACCTGAAAAACAGATACTCGAAAACAGTTGCTTGGTAAAACAAGAAGTTAAGTCTAATAAAATTAGCCAAGTCCAAAAATAAAACCGATGAGTTTTCGCAAGCGTTACAGCCGCCATCTACAATGAAACTAGGATAAAAATATTTAACTAACTGAATCATAGGGAGTGACAATGACTGATGTGGCGTTCTTTAGCACCAAATCTTACGAGCAACGGGCGTTTGAGCAAGCAAAGGGTAATAGGGAGTGGCAATTTCATTTCTATGACTTTTTGCTCAACAAAAAAACAGTCCCCATGGCGACGGGATGCGAAGTGGTTTGTGTATTCGTTAATGACGATTTGAGTGCCAAGGTATTAACCGCGCTGAGTGAGTTAGGGGTTAAATTGGTGGTGTTGCGTTGCGCTGGTTTTAATAATGTTGATCTCGATGCCGCCAAGTCGCTGGGTATACAGGTCGCTCGTGTACCGGCTTATTCTCCGGAAGCCATTGCTGAGCATGCTGTCGGACTGATGATGACGCTCAATCGTCAGTTTCATAAAGCCTATCAACGAACGCGAGATGCCAACTTTTCATTAGAAGGCTTGGTCGGCTTCAATTTTCACGGACGAACTGCGGGCATTATCGGCACCGGAAAAATTGGTCAGGCGACCATTCGTATCTTGGCGGGCTTAGGCATGAAGGTGCTCTGTTATGACCCGTATCCGAATGAAATTGTTACTGAACTGGGCGGTGAGTACTGTGATTTGGATACCTTGATTCGTCAGTCCGATGTTATCTCTTTGCACTGTCCAATGACCAAAGAAAACTATCATTTATTGAATGCTGACGCGTTCAGTAAAATGAAAGATGGTGTGATGGTTATTAATACGAGCCGTGGTGAGTTGGTCGACTCAAGCGCTGCTATTGAAGCCTTAAAACAGGCAAAGATCGGCTCACTCGGTTTGGATGTCTACGAGGGAGAGAAAGCGCTGTTCTTTCAAGACAAATCCAACGATGTGATAACCGATGACGTATTTCGACGCCTTTCTGCTTGCCACAATGTGATCTTTACCGGTCATCAAGCGTTTTTGACACGCGAAGCTTTGCACAATATTGCTGACACCACCTTAAGTAATGTGGATAGTTATCTCGCCCATCAGGTGAGTGCTAATTTTATCTGATTATGCCGTAACAAATAGCAGTCCATAACCAAAGTCATCCATAACAAAAAGCCCTCAATGTGACTCACATTGAGGGCTTTTATCGTTTGTAGTGTCAGATTAGTTTGCGTTGGATGTCGCTGGTTGTTCAGCTAAAGAATAGCGTTCGCTGTATGGAGTAAAGATAAAGGCCTTCATCATAAAGAAGCTTGCGGTAATCAACCAAAAGCCGATAGACAGCATGTTCAATGCTTGGCTGATAATGTTGCCCATGTCGCGACGATAAGAACGGTTAGAAAACAGGTTTTGCATATCGTTGATGGACAGCATTTGGCTTAAATCTTGGTAGGTACGAAAGCACTCATAGTAAAAATAGCAAATTGCAAAAACGGCAATCCCTTTAGCAAATAACTTTGGTGCGCCGATTCCGCATAGAAATGCGCCAAGCGCCATCATGACAATTGCCCAGACTGGAATGACGTCAATGCCGTAGACGATATTGTTCATACCAAAGAATTCGACTGAGGCGATAGGTAAGAAACTGGCGATAACAAATAGACCGTAAGCTAATACGCCAAACTTATTGCGCAGCGCGGCTTGAGTTTGAATAGATTGAGCAGAAGACATAACCCTTTTTCCTTAAATCACGATGTTTCAATATTAGAGTAAACATTCTAATATTGATCCTAACATGCCATGACCGAGCCTCTCAATAAAAAACTCCTTAATATCAGGCAATTAAAGTGAGGATCTATAGATGAGCGCTGAGTTTATAAATTGGCGCTCATTAAGTGAGCTGGCGGGTTATGTCTAATAAGTTAATGCTCGCTTTCTGACATATCTTGCTTGGCGTTAAAGCCACCAATAATATTCGCAAGAGTAATGATGGCAAATAACACCACCACCAGCGCCAAGTGCCAAGGCTGACTCAAGCCAAGTGCCACTAAGGTCATGCTGACTAACGAGGACGCGATCATTTGACCACCGCCTGAAAGTGCCGCCGCTGCTCCAGCTTGCTTCTTGTAAGGTAATAAAACGAGCGCTTGAGCACAGGGTAGTGCAATGCCGTTACCTAAAATCATAAGCAGTTGACCAAGCATTAGATAGATCGGTTCGAGTGGACAGACAAACAGCCAGATAGCACACATAACATGCAGTACAGGCGTACAAAGCAGCATTTTTTTGCTGCCAATGATAGGACGAACACGATTACAGATAGTCGTGCCTAAAATCATGCCTAATGCAGGGATCAGTGCCCAAAGCGCGTATTCGTCAGAGTCCATACCTATCTGTTTCTGCATGATAAAAGGCATGACCGAAACGGTTGTGATCATCAAACTGAAATTAAGCCAGCCAATACTCGCGAAGCTCATAAAATAGCGGCTGCTTAATAGCTTCCAATATTGACCAAGCATTTTTTTCGGCGTTGGAATCGCCGAGGTTTGAGTCACTGTTTCTCTAAAGAAAGTGGTAATAACCACCCATGCAAAGGCGACGTAACCCAGCAGAGAAATAAACACCATATTCCAACCAAAGTAGTGGTTAATAAAGCCCCCTAAAACAGGTGCTATAACCGGTGTAATAGACGCTGCCATAGCAATGTAAGACATTGCTAGAGGCAGATCTGGACCACTAAATTGGTCGCGTGTTGAAGCTCGGGCAAGCACGGCACAACATCCGGTTCCGATACCTTGCAATAGACGACCAATCACCAAACCAGTAAAGGAGTCTTGCAGTAAGATAATCGTCACCAAGCCGCTCATTGCGATGATCAGACCAACAAGCAGAACTTTTTTTCGCCCAATGGCGTCGGAGATGGGACCGTATAAAAACTGCGAAGGTCCAAAGCCAAGCAGATAAACACTCACTAAGAGTTGCGCTTGATCGAGGGAAATATTGAAATCGGTGGCAATCCAGGGCAGGGAAGGAAACACCAATCCCATACTTAACTGTCCAACACTGATAATTAAACAAGCGAGAAGAATAACTTTATAGCGAATGGTACTGTTCATTCGTGACCTTGTAACAACAAAAATAATGATAATCAACAATAGAAATAGCGCGAAAAACAATGGCGCGAAAAGCGCGCCATACTAGCATGATTAACCGTGATAGTTGTTGCGTAATGTCATGATAAAAACAAACTTATTTGGGTCGTAAGTTGTTTACGTCATAAGTTGCTTACGTTATAAGTAGCTTAGATCATTACTTCGGGAGCGAGTTGGGTAGTGACAGGTTTCAGTCTATTTTTAAACCATTTTCTATAGGGTGCAAAATCGCTGTGCTCAGCCCAGAACAGGGAGGCGCAAATCTTCTTACCATAGAACTCAGGATGCCCCCGCAGCAAACTCAGTTGTTCTCGTCTATAGTAGGTTTGGATGTAGTGTTCCGGAAGTAGTGCAATGCCTTTTTTATCGCAACACAGATCGGTAATTGTGCTGAGATCGTCAAGGTGCCATAGATTTTTCGAACTGAGTTTACTGACATTAAGCAACTGTTCGCAGCCATCAATTAGCAATAGACGGTTGACGTCGCGAGATTGGTCTATAACCAGTTCTTTATGGTGTACCCACCAGCAGTTAACGGGGAACAGTTCATCGATATGGAAATCCAGCTCACCTTTATAGTATGGATTGCCAATAGCCAGATCGAGTTTTCCCTCCATCAAATAATCCCCTAATACAAAACTAGGCTTTGTCATAATAACTAAATCGATATTATGAAATGTCTCGGAAAAATCGAGCAACGCCTGCTTTGTCTGTTGATTAAAAACCATCGGGTCAACACCAACACGATATACGATTCGATCGGCTGTTGCGAGGTGATCCGCTTTTGTCATCAGGTCTTTAAACTTAGCCACTAGGCTATAGGAGAGTTCGTAAAATTGTTTGCCTTTATTTGTGGTCGTCGCTTTACCGCCTTGACGATTAAATAGTTCGACGCCTAAATCCGCCTCAAGGTTTTGAATCGCCGTACTGACGGTAGATTGAGATTTACCTAGCTTTTTTGCCGCTAGGCTAAATGAACCTTCATCTACCACCGTAACAAACGAAACAATATAATCGAATTGTAACTTCATTCTAGCCAACCTAAATATTATCTTTTTTGTTTATAAACGTTATACCGTTTACTGACGATATTTACACATGTTTTTCAATATTATTGCTATCAAATAGTGGAATGATACTGGGGTTGTCGTTGTCATTAACATTCATCTAGATGTTACAAATGTTAACATGGTTTAAGTGATATCACTCGATTTGTTTTAAATATGAAAACTAGAACTAGAGTAGTCACTCAATATTGTGTGATTAATATCACAAAACCAGCGTTAAGCATTAGATGGCTTGCTGTGAATATAAGTGTGGTCGATTTCGTTTAACTTAAGTGACAGCGACGATGAGACGTGGATTTCATGACTTTATAGTAAACAGTTTTATTAATAGCAGTCAGGCTATTGATGTAGTCGATAGTTGTCATTTTTAAAATCGATATAAACTTTATTAAACTTATTTACGATTTTTATGACAGTAGTTTTAAGGGAATTAATATGCTTACTAAACTTTATGTAAAAGCAGCGACTTACTTCGCTGAAGTAAAAAATGACGAGCGCGGTGTGACGGCGATTGAATATGGGTTGATTGCTGTCGCAATGGCGGTAGTTTTAGGTGCAGTATTTAGTTCGACTGATGGCGAACTATTGAAAAACCTAAATGCAGCGTTTGACAAAGTCAGTAGTCTACTAAGCTCAGCAACGCCAACCTAATAGTGTTGACCATTGGCTATCAGGACACTTCAGCAGCAACATTAGTTATTTTGTTGCTGCTTTGTTTCTTGGTGTCAGTCAGTGATATTAGGCGACGTAGAATACCCAATGTACTTTCACTTCTAATTTTAGTTTTATGCAGCCTTGGGTTCAAAAACTCTCCATGTTTAGAATCTGCGCTAGTGGTATTGATAGGTGGGTTAATCTTGGGAAAAGCCGGGTTAATCGCTTACGGAGACATTAAGTTAGCGACGGCTTTGTCTACAGCCATTCCTCTCAACTACTTATGGTATGCAACGTCTTATACCGTGTTGGTGGGCGGGATATTAAGCATTATATACGCTATCAAGTACCGATGGTTGTTGGCAACACCGAAAGGAAGTGATCCTGGATTGCCATACGGTGTAGCGATTTGTTCGGGTTTTCTAGTCACTATCGTATTGTCTAATTTATAAATTTAGACATCAAAATTTGGTGGATTTAATGAGATCAAGGATAGTTCTAGTTGTTGCATTGCTTGCCTTAGGGATTGGGGTTAAAGGTGTGTTAGATCTGTTGGCGCAACCTAATAATACAAATGTGGCTGTCAATAATGAGCAGAAAGAGCCAGAGACCTATATCACTGTTTGGCAATTAAATCAGAACGTAAAAAAAGGGCAAGTCCTTAACATTGATATGGTGGAGAAGCGTCAGTTACCACTTAATCAAGCACTGGAATTAGGTGAGAAAAAAGATATTGTCTTGGACTTTGACCCGTCAACCCTTATTAATATCTCTTTAGATAAGGGTCGTTACATGTTGCCAGAGTATCAAACTAAAAAGTCACAACCAGGATATGTTGACCTTCTAGTGACCGAAGGAATGACGCTCTACCCATTACAAGTCACAACTTCTAATTTAGTTAAAGATTATATTCGACCAGGCTCCTTTATTGACATTCTAACGGTCAGTTCACCAAACAGTAATCTTGCGGTTAATGCCGACAAACCAAAACGCTTTCGTGGAATAAAATCATCGGTATTTTTGAAGCACGTGAAAGTATTGAATATCGGTAATGAAACAGAAAATGAGTCAATTCAAGCTCGCTCTCCGGTAAAAGAAGAGGGTAAAACGACAGTTGTAATAGAAGTCCATCCAGACCAACTGACTAAGTTAGCGCTGGCACAACGGACCATGCACATCGAAATATACCGTAGTCAAACCTACCAACAACCGACTTATGCAGAAGTGCGCAATATTATGGATAATTATATGGGCATCGAAGAGTTACGAGGTGGTGTGGACAGTGAGGGAGAATCACTGTAATGCGATCAAAACGTTCTAGTTGGCAAAATAATAAAATACTAAAAAATATCTCATTCTATCTAACGGCTTTATGGACACTAATGCTGGTCAATACATCGATGGTGGTTGCAGCAGAACGCTATATCACTCTTGATGAAGCGACACATATTTCGCTATCCGCTCCCATTAGTAAGGTGTTTATTAGCAATCCAAATATTGCGGATTACAAAATAATTAATGACAACACTTTGGTCGTTTTTGCCCGCCAAGTGGGTCAAACACGCTTGATTGTTTATGGGGTAGAACAAGAAGTCTTATTATCCGATAAAGTGCTGGTTGATCTTGATTTAGCTGAGGTTAGAAAGCAGATCAAATTTCACTATCCAGAACTTAATATCAAATTAACCTCGATTGGCGAAAAAGTTGCTGTAAGTGGCGTCGTAGAGTCCGAACAGCAGCGCGATGATATCTACCGTCTTGTTGCCAATTTGCTTGGCAGAGAAATGGTTACTCGTTATGAATCTTCGCAACTCCTCTCTTTTGAGTCTGATAGCGGCGACATGGAAGAGCCTCAAAGTATGATCTTCGCGCGTAATATGACTTGGGATGGAATCATTGAAAAATTGACCATCAACACGCTTCAGCAAGTAAATGTCAAAGTGTCCGTGGCGCAAGTGACCGAAAATTTCTCTGAAACCGTGGGTATTGATTGGAGCAGTGCGGGACAGAGTGTCGGTGAATTTCTGTTTGAACAATTCCACGCTCCCGATATATCAACCCTTATCTCCGCTCTCGCTGATGATAGCGTTGCACAGATCTTAGCGGAGCCCAACCTAACGGTATTGTCTGGCGAATCGGCGAGTTTTCTTGTTGGTGGTGAAGTGCCGGTTATTGTGACCAGTGACGGTTCAGTCAATATCAGCTTCAAAGAGTACGGGATTAAGCTCGATCTCACTGCCAAAGTGATGAGCGAACAAAAAATTCGCATGCAACTGGCACCGGAAGTGAGTGAAGTTGAAGCCTATATTGAAGCCTCAGGAATCGAAGTTCCTCAGTTGGCGTCACGCCGGGCAATGACGACGATTGAACTCGCTGACGGCGACAGCTTTGTTTTAGGTGGACTGATGAACAGCACCGATTACGAACAGCTACAAAAAATGCCCATCATTGGTGATATTCCAGTGTTCGGCGCGGCATTTCGCAAGTCTATCACTGAGCGCAAACGTACCGAACTTATTATCGTTGCAACCGTAAACCTAGTGAAACCGAGCAAGGCAACCGAGTTACAGTTACCGACTATTCGCAAGACATCGACTTTAGCTCGTTGGTTGAACTTATCACCTAACAAGCAGTTAGCTCCGCAGATTAAGGGACAAAACTCGCCACAAGACGCGACTCAGCGCCTACTGTCTCAGGGAGGGTTTATCGAATGATGGATCGCAAGCTATTCAAAACTCTGTTGTTGCCATCACTGATACTGATAGTCACCGGTTGTGCCAAAGAACGCTATTTTAATGGAGCGGGTTTCCAAGTGGCGAGTGTGCAGCAACAGCAGACTATCGACATTGTTGTCAAAGAGCGCAAAGTCGCTACGCAGCAAGTCAAAGCACTGGTCGAAAAGTTCGAGCAGCAGAGTGAGCGCCAAGAGAGCCAGCATTATCGCTATCAAGTGAACTATCGCAGTCAAGTTGGTAAAGCGGTTGCCCAATACGCCCTCAGTGATATTGATTCCTATCGCGTTCAATATCAGCGCAATACGGACATGATTGCCGACGTTCAATTGGTTGTCGATAGCCAAACCTTGCTTTCAACAGAGTGTCAGCCTGCGCAGATTGGTGTGCGTAATGCACAATCGCACTGTTATGTTGATGCGGCACGGTTTGAACACACTGCCAATAAGGCTAGGTTAATGGGAGCCGAATGATGTTTGATTTAACCAAAGCCCTGACCAGCAAACCGAATTCTATTATAGAGAATCCGAACGGCATCGCCGCTTGTACCCTCTATTATCAAACCACAGAATGTATTGAACTGGTTCAAGAAGTATTTCGTTTTGAAGGATGGAATGATCCTACTTGTGTTAAGCAAACCACGGAACTGAATAAATCTGCCAATGCACAAACCAGTCAGATCGTTTTACTTGAGTTAAACGAATCGGCAGATGTAGTAGAAGATGCCAAGGCGTTTGCAAGCAAACTGCCCACCCAAAAAGGCGTCGTGGTTATTGGTCGTGAAGATGCAATTTCAACACTGCGAGCCTTAAAAGAGATGGGCTTTTATTACGTTTTTTGGCCAGTGAACAAGCAAGAGTTTGCTGACTTTTTGACCCACGTTAATAAGAACCTAAAAACCTTTAGTGGCGTTAGCCAGAAGCGCAAAGCTAAACGCGTGGCAGTGGTTGGCGCTAAAGGAGGTACTGGCACCACTTTCTTAGCGACTGAAATCAGTTCAGTGCTCGCGCAGCAGGGGACAGATACCATTTTGGTCGATCACCAATATAGTCATAGCAATATTGATGTGATGCTGGCTTTGAAAGATTTCCAGACTCAGAAAATCGATGAATTTACCACGCCTCTGCATGAAATGGATGAAGATGCGGCGTTGACCTTCTTACATTCGGCGCGAAAGAACCTACGTTTATTGTCGATCACGGGTGATATGGAACAAGGCGATGTGCTGAATTATAGTCAAACACTCTGTGACCTGCTGTCCCGCAATACCAACTTCATCATTGAAGATTTCTCCGGCAGTGTCGATTTTCGTGTCGAACCGCAGATGTTAGTGAGTCATTTTGATGTGGTGGTGATTGTGCTTGATGCGTCGATTTCTGCTGTTAGAAATGCCAAGAAGTTTTGTGAAAAAATCGACAACCTGCAACTGACGTTATCACACCGAACACGAGTTATCACCGTGGTGAATGCACATCGCCAAGAGAGCAGTTTCGTGCTGAAAAAAGACGAATTTAAAAAGTATCTTGGTCGTGAGCCAGAATTGCATATCGGTTATTGCAAGCAACTCGCCCACTTAATTATCGACGGTAAGCGAGCCTACAAACAAGACCGTCAAATGGGTCGAGCGCTTGAGCGTCTTGTTAAGCTTATCAACGGTCAGCCTATTGCTGACGAGGGGCTGGGTAAATGGTTTAAAAGGTCACGTAAAGCATGATTTCAAATAAAGAACTATATCTCGCCTTTCGTGGACAAATCTTTGAAGCACTGGATGCCGAGGCAGTGCAAAAGATGGAACGTGCCGATTTAGAGTCGCAGATCCAAAATGCGGTCGACCTGCTCGCAAGTAACTACCCGCGCCCGATTACTAATATGATGAAATCAGGTTTGGTCAAAAGCCTGATGGACGAACTGTTTGGCTTGGGTCCGTTACAGCCATTGGTTGTAGACCAAAGCATCACCGATATTATGGTGAACGGACCCAACAACATCTTCTTCGAGCGCCAAGGCAAGGTTATAAAAGCGGACGTTAGCTTTGTTAACGAAGAACAGTTGCTGGCGATTGCCAAACGCATTGCTTCAAGAGTGGGTCGTCGTGTTGATGAACTGTCGCCAACGGTCGATGCGCGCTTGGAGGATGGGAGCCGTGTCAACATAGTCATCCCGCCGATTGCTCTTGATGGAACCTCAATATCGATTCGTAAATTCCGTGAACAGAATATTGGCTTTGAAGACTTGGTCAACTTTGGTTCCATGTCTGCGGATATGGCGAGGTTGCTGATGGTGGCTTCTCGCTGTCGGATGAATATCCTTATTTCAGGTGGTACCGGCTCAGGTAAAACCACTTTACTCAATGCCTTATCCAACTATATCGCCGATGATGAGCGTGTGGTGACGATTGAGGATGCCGCAGAACTGAGGTTGCAACAACCCAACTTGGTCAGGCTCGAAACGCGCGCCGCGAGTATCGAGCAAACAGGGGCTATCGACCAGCGAGACTTGGTGATCAATGCGCTGCGTATGCGTCCTGATAGAATTGTATTAGGTGAGTGTCGTGGCTCGGAAGCGTTTGAGATGCTTCAGGCGATGAACACAGGTCATGATGGCTCCATGTCGACACTGCACGCCAATACGCCTCGCGATGCCATTAGCCGTGTTGAATCTATGGTGATGATGGCCAACCTTAACCAACCTTTAGACGCGATTCGTCGCACCATCGTCAGTGCGGTTCAGTTGATTGTGCAAGTCAACCGTCTCAGAGATGGCTCGCGCAAAATTACCAGTATTTCCGAAGTCGTTGGTCTTGAAGGTGACAACGTTGTGATGGAAGAGATCTTCCATTTCCGTTACGACGAGGCGCACTTTGGTGAAACAGTGCAAGGGGATTTTGTCACCAGTGGCATTATGCAGCGCTCACAGTTGGTGAAAAAAGCGCAGTTCTTTGGCTTGTATAACGAACTGATGGCGTCATTCAAAGGGGTGTAATATGTTGTGGGTTTCACTGATTTTGTTTGCAATTGCCTTACTGTTTATGGGCGACTCAAAACAGAAAAAGATCGATCATTACTTTGATCTTCAATCCCATGACTCAGAAACGCTCAAAGCGATCAACGTTAAGTCTCTTTCTGGTAACAAACAAGGACAGAGACTTAAACAGGCGATGTTGCCCATTATGGCGATTCTCGGTCCGAGGTTTGCCTTATATATCGTTCTTTACATACTGGCGAGTGTCGCGGCGGCTTTCTATATTCTGGCGAATCTACTGTCTAGTGATAATTATTGGCTGGTCATTCCTATCAGTATCGTGATTGTCGCGTTTGGTTATCGACTGGTGACCAATCGACGTCGAAGTCAATTTGAACAAACCTTTCCCGATGCATTAAACATTATGATGAGCGCCGTGACGGCGGGGGATAGCTTGATGCAGGCAATCTGTTACGTGGGCGATACCATGGATAATGCCATCGGCAAGGAGTTCAAGTTAATGGGGGATCGTTTGCGCCTTGGTGAGACCCCAGAGGTCGTGCTGCAGCGCTCATGCAAACATTACCCTTATCCTGAATTTATTTTTTTCACGGTGACATTGCGGGCAAATATTAGTCGCGGTGGACAGCTCAAGGGCGTCTTGGCTCGCTTAATTCGAGTATTAGTTGAGTCTCGAACCCTAGAAAAGAAAAAAATGGCGATGACTTCAGAAGCACGTATGTCGGCAAAGATTGTGGCTCTGATTCCCGTTGCGTTTATGTTTATTCTTAACATGATTAACCCGCAAAGTATCGACTTTATTGTCAATGACCCTGAGGGTCGAATCGTACTGTACTACGTGCTTGGCAGCGAGGCGCTGGGCTTGAGTATTATCTGGTGGTTAGTGCGAGGTGTCAGAATATGATGTTATTGCTCGCGATGGGATTATTGGTCTGTGCGGTGTTGTTCTTCATTTACGATGCTTTGCAAACGGATAAGCGCAAGCGCCAGATTGAGATTTATTTAGAGTCACCGGACGTTTCATCCTACGTTAAGGTCAACCGTTTCTTGGTGCGTTTTGGTAAAGGGCACCAAAAGGAGTTGGAGGGCAAACTCGTTGATGCGGGTATCTATAACAAGGAGTTAGCGAAATACTATTTTCCAATGAAGCTAATCCTGCTGGGCGCGGTTGGTGCTGCGGCGGTATTAATTCCGGTCGAGTTTAACCAAAAATTGATTATCGGTGTGGTTGGTTTGGTCGCGGTTATCGTTGTGCCGGATCTGATCCTCAATACACGTCGTCGCAGTTTGGTGCGGAAAGTCACCAGTCAATTGCCTTATCTACTCGATATGATGGCGGTCTGTGTACAAACCGGCATGACGATTGAAGCATCATTAGCGTATCTTGCCGATGAATTGGAAGTGTTTGACCAAGATCTCTGCTATCAAATCAAGCGCATTTCAGACTCTGCGAAAATCAAAGGTCTGGAAAAAGCCTTAAATGATTTTGGTGAGCGTGTACCGACGCCACCGATACGAAGTTTTGTACTGACCGTGGTGCAAAATCTCCAATACGGCACCTCAATTTCACAAGTATTAACGGATCTATCCGAAGACCTTCGTAAAGTGCAAATTCTTACAGTGGAAGAGAAGGTGGGTAAGTTGTCTGCCAAGATGAGTGTGCCGCTGATTATTTTAATCATGTTTCCCATTGTTATCCTGATCCTTGCTCCAGGGATTATGCAAATGTCATTAAATGTGGGTGGTTAGCGAGATGAATAAAAAAGTGAGCGAGATGAAATGGTTTTCTACGTCGGTCTTAGCCGTCGCCATGTCCTTGTTGCTGGGGTGTCAAACCACAGCAAACACCTCCCAAGACTCCGAAGTCAATATCAAAAGCGAGTCTCAAGTTGCGCAGATGGAGAAAGTGAACAATTACGATGGATTAATTGAGCACTATAAACAGCAAATCGCGCAGAATAACAACGATGTTAAAGCCATGGAAAACCTTGCCCAGACCTATCTTGCGAAAGGCGATATTGAGTCAGCACAGTTTTGGGTATTGCACCTGTTACATAAAGGTGTGAGCACGGCTAATTTGTATCAATTGCATGGGCAAATTTCGATGCAACAAGGCGAGGCAAAAACTGCGCTGGTTGCCTATCAAGACGCAGTAAAAGCCGGGCAAAACGGGGGGCAAATTTATGTTTTGTTGGGTATTGCTCACAGTCAATTGGATGAGTTTTCTCAAGCGGTTGAGCAATTCAATCAGGCGCGTTTACTGGGTTACGACGATCTCACCATTAAGAATAATCTCGCAGTGATCTATTTGGCACAGCAAGATTACCCCAAGGTCATTGAAACCCTGATCCCTTTGCTTAAACAGCATCCGGATAATCAAGTGATCAAAGCGAACCTTGCCGTTGCGTTATTTAAAACAGGGCAACAAGCGCAGGCACAGAAACTGTTAAGCGACCAGTTTAATGATACAGAGCTTTATCTTATTTCAAGACAGTTGAAACCAGTGAGCGGATAAAGAGCATGCATCGACGAAGTAAGCAGTGGGGAACCACAACCATAGAATTTGCCATGGGGGGAATAGTATTAATTTTCTCCACCTTTGCCATTTTTGAAGCTTGCTATCAGGTGTATGTGGTGAATATGACGGAATATGCCCTGCGGGAAACTGTTCGAAGCACCAAAACTTATCAAGGTGGCAGCGTCAATGATAAATATTTAGAGCAGTTTAATCGCATTATTCAGGACGACAGTAACTTGTGGCACTTTTTGATGGATGACGAAAAATTTTCCATGGATGGGCGCTACTACTTGAGCTATTCCGATTTTATCAATGACATCGGCACCGACTATGAAAACCTAGCTTCAAGCTATGACCTAGCCGAAATCACAGTTAGCTACGACTATAGTCCAATGATTGAGGTGTTTGGTAATCAGGAACACACGATTACCCGCACAATGGTACTCAATCTTGAGCATGAGGGGTGGGATGATGAGGAATAACCACTCACGGTTACGGTCACCATCACCGACGGTTCGCAAGCAAAGAGGCTCATTTGCTATAGAACTTGCGTTTGTTTTGGTGGGGCTGTGTGCAATCTTTTTATTTGCGACGGACTTAAGTTATCAACTGTTGCTAAGAGCAAATTTGGATCGCTCAAGTTATGCGCTAGTGAATGTTCTTAAGGAACGTACGCGCTATTTTGATGCTGATATTACCAATCAAACCGGATTGGAATTAGACAGTGATGATTTGTTAGATATGCAGACCGTCGCCGCGAGAATGCTCAACAAACAACAAGATGAGGTGGCAATCCAGATTGAGTCATTGCTCTCGGGAAGCCAAGTGGATACCAGAATGAGCGATGAGTATCGTACACAAAACTGCAGCACGAATAGTATTGAGGATTACCAAGATTTAGCGCCGATTGATAACGGTGTTTACTATCCCTTATATCGTGTGACGTTGTGTGCTCAGCATGACTCTTGGTTCCAATCCTTCTTTAATTCAGACACGGATACCATACAAATCGTGTCTTCCTCAGTGATTGCAGGGAGGTAAGGGTGGGGAAAGGACAATATTCAGTCGCACCTTCCAAGCAGCGCGGAGTCGCCGCTATTTGGATGGGATTGAGCTTAGTTCCGATTATGGGTTTTGCGTTCTGGGCGGTCGAGGGAACCCGTTACGTTCAAGAATCGAGTCGTCTAAAAGACGCAACGGAAGCGGCTGTTTTAGCGGTGACTATTGCCGATAGTGAAGAGAGCAGTGCCGAAATGGCACAAGGCTACGTCGATGCTTATGTGCGTGATATTGATGCAAGCCAATTTGAAATCACTCGTACCTATCAAGAACGCGATGACGACAATGATCTGCTCGAATACATTCAATACCAAGTGGATTCGATTACAACCCATGACTCTTGGTTTGCGAGTAATTTTATCCCGAGTTTTTCTGAGCAGCAGGATTTAGCCGCTCAATCAACGGCGAAGAAATATCCCACGTTATTAGGCGATAACAACATTGATATTGTATTTGTGTCCGATTTCTCTGGTTCGATGAACCGTTATTGGGATTCAAAGTCGAGCTGTGATAGCAGTAATTCAGGTTGTAAAATTGCCGATTTAAAACAAGCGATCGAAGCGGTATCGGAAAATATTTTGTGTAGCTCTGTGAGCAATACCGAACTCGATGAAGATGGAGAAGATCGCTGCGCTGATGATGCTGATACGACGAGTGATAAGTTAGATAATAGAATTGCGTTTGTTCCGTACAATATACGCACTAGAGAGCATACGAGTAACGATACGTATATTGTCAGCCAATTAAGATACAACGACTATAATCATTCGCTATCCGATTATAGCTACGAAGATATTGACTGGGATAAATGGCGTGTAGAAGACGATGACGATATTGAAGACTGCGCGGACAGATATAGCAAATGTGATGGTCAGAACAATACTGAAAAGAAAGATAATCAACAACAAGCCAAGCGTATTGAAGATGTGATGACCAGTCGTCATGACAGTAAGAATAAAGACAAATTCGAAACCAACAATTATGACACTTATAACTATGTCGATTTTGATTTGTCGGTCAGTCAGATGATGGTGGATAAATACAGCTCTGCAAATTTAAACACTGCGTTTCGAATTGACGATAACGATTTATATTCCGGCTTTGGTCAATCAAGTCAAAAACAGTTCTGGAATGTTGAACTGACAAACAACATCTCAAACCTTGAAACCATTGATGAAATGGTTGCGAGTGGTAATACGGCTGCGTTTCAAGGGATCTTAACCGGTATTCAATATCTTGCGAAAGGGGATCCAAACTCCGACGATGATGAGATACAAGAAGAGTACGACAACAAAGTGAAAATGTTGTTGATACTGAGCGATGGTCAAGAATCTCCGGATAATGGTGTGCTCAGTGGTCTTGTCGACGCCAAGCTGTGCGATAAAGCACGAGAAAATATACCAGGCTTGTATATCGGCATTATCGGTATCGACTTTGAGGCAGATACGCAAAGTGGATTCCAAGACTGTGTACTAGAGCCCGACGAAGATATTATCAATGTGAATAATCTCGATGAATTGATTGAAAAAATTGAAGAATTAATCGCCAAAGGTGCCAAAACCAATGGCGTGACTAAGTTATATTAGGAGTCGATATGCTTTTGCATAAAACAGGAATACTGGTTGGGTTCACTTTGCTTTGGGCTGGAAAAAGCGTTGCCATAGAGTTAGACCGACAGAGTTATTGCCACCAAGGCGCTTCCGAGATCAGGCAGGTGAGTACAGTAAAGCAAGTGAATCTTTTGACGCATCATGTCGATGGTCATCCACAACATATTACTCAGATACAAGCGCCGAGATTATCTGAACAGATTTTGAGTCAAAATTTTAATCAATTTCACCTCCAAGATTGTTTGGACATTGTGAGTGATGAACCCCTTTACAATAGGGACAATAAACAAGTAGCGACGATTCATTTTAAGTTTGACCAAGCTAAACTATCACCACTCGCAACGCAAAGCTTGCAAGGTGTCGCTCAAAAAATAGCGACGCAACCAACACTAAAAATGAAAATCGATGGACACACGGATAATAGCGGTTCTGACGCCTACAACCAAAAGTTAAGTATTTTACGCGCCAGTAACAGCGCGAGTGTGCTCATTTATCAAGGCGTACATAGTAATAATGTACAGCTGGAAGGCTTTGGCGAAAATCAACCTCATACTGACAACAGCACAAAATACGGACGCAGTTTAAATCGCCGCAGTTTGATCTATGTCGTAGAGTGACGACGAAAAGTGACATAATTAACACCTCAGTAGGCGACACTGAAATTTGGTTTTGTTAAACTGAGTGACCTTATTTAAGGAATATTATGAGACAAATGGTGTATTTCGTACCGTTTGAGTCAAAAAGTCAGTATTGTTAGGGAACGAGGTCACGCGTGAGTTGTAAACTTTTTACGTTGAATACTAAAGCAGCATCATTAGTCGCTGTGCTCTGCTTGAGTTATGGCAGTCTATCGAGCGCATCAGAGTTAATTAATTTTGATGAGCAAATCGCACTTGATGACATTAATCGCCAATATGAAAGCAGCTATCAAGCAACTGGCTTAGAGCAGAACGTAAGCCACTATAATACGCTTAGTTCCGATATCGAGTCAGTGAAAATAAAGCTAACCAATAGTATTGATATCGTTAACACGGACAGTTTAAAACTGAAAGATCAGTTAATTGCAGGTCAATATGACGAGTCTTTAGTGCTGACTTTGCGCAATATGTCAGCCAATATCGCGCGCTTAAAGACGCTATTGGCGAACAACGAAACAGAACTCGCCACCTTAACGGAAAGCATCGCGACGGGACAGAATGACGTCAATCATCTTGCGCGAACCAAAAACAAGCAGTTGCTATCACTTTACGAACAGATTAAATCCCGTCATGTCAGCAGCGCAAGAACCGTGCTGAGTGATACCGTAACCGGTCAAATTGAGTGTGATGTTACACAGAGTCTTTCTGCTTGCGTGAATAGCAATCTTACCTCCATGAAAAACTCATTTGTGTTAGGTAAAGGGGGCGCTGAGCGTATTGCTATCGACTCGTTTAAGGTGACGGACGCGACGCAAAAAATGAGTGGCGATTTGAGTTATACCGTCAATGCAAAGTATAAGCGTGTCTATAACGCTAACCTTGAAGTTGAATTGCGTAAAGCTTTGGGTCTAGAGAAGATCTTCTTTGTCTTCCGCTCCAATACCAAAGGGACCGAGTATTACATCAATGATCAAAAAGTAGGTCGTGGTGAAAAGGTACAGATTTCAGGCAATTATGTCGGTGTTTACGATGTCAAAGCGGTGAAAGGCGGCAAAACTCAGTCACTGAAGTTGAATCTAGAAAACGATGGCGACTATTTCTTTCCATTTGCTAGTCAGAAAACGACCAGCAAAACAAGCAAACAGCCTGAGTCAAAAACCGCTGAAAATGCTTCTAGCTTAACTAAACAGATCCTTAGTGGCTTGTCTATTCAGCCTAATGACGACGAACTTAAACCCGCTAACTACTATTCCAACACGGTGATTCATAAGGACGAGCTTTATCACTATTTGTCTCCAGTAGAACATAAAAATTCGGGGAGAAAGACGGTGTACTTGTCACAGCAACGTGCTGATCAGTATTGTCAGGAAAAATTGTCCGCGCAACTGGCGTCCAAGGATGTGTACAACTATTTAGCTAAGAGTCATAAGTTGGATGCAGGCTCGTATTGGATCGCAAATGGGCAGGTTTATTCAGCGACGACGCAAGCGATTGTTGATAGCCAGTCAAAACAAAACCGCTTTATTTGCATGTTAAGCATGCAGTAGTGTCACCTCCATACTCACGTATCATTAAAGCCTGTTTCTACAGGCTTTTTTTCTATCAGAAAAACTTACCTTGTTACGGCAATTATTCCCAGTGAGCTAACAGTTTAGTGAGCAGTGAATCAAGCGTTTGCTGCTCTTGCTTTGAGAGTGTGTTGATCGCGGGTTGTTCGCTGATGTGCAAATTGATGATGACTTGGTCGATCAATTGTTTACCACAAGCGGTTAATTGAACCAGTTTACTGCGCTTATCGCTTGGATTGTCTAAGCGTTGAATCAAATCCGCTTGCTGTAATCGACCTAACACCTTAGTTAACCCTCCGGAGCTGAACAGCATCGCGCTATACAGTTGGGTAGGGGATAAGCAGTGTGGCGGCGCTTCCTTTCGCAAGGTTTCAAGCACACTAAAATCAGCCGCTTGCAATTGATACGGTACTAACACTCGCTCTAAATTTTTGTGTAGATAAGTATGAATGCGATGCATCCGTAATATTGCAGGGGTAATTTGTGCGGCGGACTCGGGCCAATGATCTTGGGTTTTGGTTAATATACGGGCAACACTATCACTTTTTTTCATAATCCTAATCTCAAAAGATTTGGCGATATCTTGTCACCTATCCCGAGTTTTTACGGTTCACATTGCCGCTTATTGTATACCGTGACCCTTGTTGCATCAATGCGTAGCAGTCGTCTATCAACTCAGTCCTTCATCATCTCAGGTCCACATCAAACCAACCCTAACTAATGATATGTCAGTGACTTTGTTGGGTGATGTAGTTGACAATGTCAATTAATAATATATAGTTGATGTTATCAACCAAATGAACAATAAGTGAGAGACTGTAATGAATAAAATTATCCGTAAAGACCATACCTATCGCATTACAATTGAAGAACAAGTCACTGGAGGCGAACAAGGGCGCAGTGTCGAGTTGGAGTTTTCCGATCGTGAAGATTTACTCAACGTGATTGAGAAAATGAAAACGGGCAGTGGATTAGAAACGCAGACCGCGACACGAGTTGGTTTAGCTCTGCGTCTGTTAGGACCGGTGTTGATGGAAAATCGTAAACACCCGCTGTTCGTAGACTTTATGCCGCATTTTAAGCAATTTATGCAGAATCTAAAAAGTCACATTAAAAACAACCAATAATATCAAAAAGGTCCGAGTAAGGGCTTTTTGCCGTTTTAGTCAGCTTACCCCTATGTTGCAGTGCAACAACAAACTGACCAAAAAGAGTACCTCATTGGGTGCCATCAAATTGCATGTGACTCATTAGTCACTAGAATCAAAGTAACCCATAGGGTATATAAAGCTTCGGAGGTTTACATGAAAATAGCAGTGACAGCAGCGAGCGGGCAGCTTGGTGCTTCCATCGTCAAAGCGCTAAAAGAAATGGTTCCAGCGAGTGATGTGATAGCGCTTGCCCGAACGCCAGACAAAGCGGCATTTTTGCAGGTTGAAGTAAGACCGGGTGATTATAATGATGCTGAGCAGCTAAAAGCCTCTTTAGTCGGTATCGACACCCTTTTGCTTGTTTCTGGAATGGATGCGCCAGATAAGCGTATCGATCAGCATAGAAACGTCATTAATAGTGCGGTGGAGGCTGGTGTAAAGAAAATGGTTTATACCAGTGTGCAGGGAGCAGAACAGGGAACTGCATTTTCTCCGGTTATTCAAAGCAATCGTCAAACAGAGCAAGATGTCAGAGAAAGTGGGCTGCAATGGGTTATTGGTCGCAATGGGATCTATATTGAGCCGGATATTGAATATATCGAAAGCTATAAAAAGCTTGGGGCTATTATCAATTGTGCCGGAGAAGGCAAGTGTGGATACACCACGCGCAGCGAACTCGCCCATGCGTATGCTTGCATGTTGACCCAAGACAAACACGATGGCCATACTTACAATCTTAATGGTGAAGCTATCACGCAAGCGCAATTAGCCAGTTATATGAATTTGGCTTTCGATACGAATTTAAGCTACCAAGCAATGACTGTTGAGGACTATAAACAAGACCGTATTAACGAGCTCGGTGAGTTTATTGGCACGGTTATCAGCGGTATTTATCAAGGTATTCAGTTGGGCGAGTCTGACAACCCCAGTCACTATCAGCAAGCAACGGGGCGCGAACATATCCGCTGGCATGATTACTTTAGTCAGCTTAAAGCTAGTACTTAGCACCTCATCTAGTGACGTTGTCACTAAGTTTACGCCACCACAAATCAGGTGGCGTTTTCGCTTTTTCCGCCAAATTTTTGTGATCTTGTTAATGTGTTTTGTAAACATTTATGTTGCTGACCATTTACTTATTCCATTGATGTCTATACTTAATTTTCATTTATTGTTTGGAAGTCACTGATGAAAAGCGTTCAGTCCGTTTTAAGCGTCACCCTGCTGTCTGCAGCTTGTTTTTCCGTTTCCGCTCAAGAGTGCGGGGATATAACGATTGCCGATATGAACTGGAATTCAGCCAGTTTCTTAGCCCATATCGATCAATTCATTCTCAATGAGGGCTATCAGTGCAGTGCTGAATTAGTGCCCGGCGATAGCGTGCCAACGGGGACGTCGATGATTGAGAAAGGACAGCCTGATATTGCCCCAGAAATGTGGACGAATGGTATTAAAGAAGCGTTGGATAAAGGCGTGGCTGAAAAGCGTTTACGCTATGCGGGTAAGTCATTAGTGGATGGTGGGCAAGAGGGTTTCTGGGTGCCAAAATATATGGTTGAGCAGTACCCAGAGCTTAAAACCATTGAAGGGGTGATAAAACATGCCAACTTGTTTGAACATCCTGAGGACCCAAAGGCATCGGCATTTTATGGCTGCCCAGCCGGTTGGACTTGCCAGATCACCTCAGAACATCTATTTAATGCGATGCAACTGGAGCAGAAAGGGTTTGATATGGTTGACCCAGGTTCAGGTGCCGCTTTGGCGGGAATTATCGCTAAAAGCTACGAGCGTCAAAAGCCTTGGTTTGGTTACTATTGGTCTCCAACACCGGTTTTGGGTAAGTATGAGATGGTAATGGTCGATTTTGGTAGCGGTACTGATGTTGAAGAATTCAGAAATTGCACCACACAGCCAGAATGTGAGTCACCCAAGGTAACGATGTACCCACCCGCGCCAGTTCATACTATTACCACCGAGTCGTTTGCAACCCGCGAACCTGTTGCCTACCAATATTTATCGCAACGCGGCTTAACGAACCAGCAAATGAGTCAGTTGTTGGCTTGGATGGAGGACAACCAAGCTGACGCAGAAGAAGCGATGTTTTATTTCTTAGAGACTTATCCAGAGCTTTGGAAACCTTGGGTATCTCCTCAAGCCGCTCAACGTATTGAGACAGCGCTATAACGCTGCTGGGTATAAACAAGCAAACGGCAGTAGGGCATAAGCGCCTTACTGCCGTTGATATATTTAAAGGGTTAGCGCGGAACCCGCGTTCTCTGTCCGATTGTTTTCGTGAGCTTGGGTATAAGAGCAACTAAACTTGTTTTTTTCACGTTAACGTATACCTTTAAAAACATGAATATAAAAAGATAAAAGGTAACTTATGCCAGTTGATAGCAGTGTGGAGTCGGTGATGGTAAAAACAGCGTTGAAGTCTGGTTTGCCAACAATCAGTAAGCGTGTGATGAGCAATATCGCGTTTACAATATTAGGCGCAGTCTTATTGTTCGATGCAATTAGTCGAGGGGTTTTACCGCTTCCTTACTGAAAGTTGAATTATAAAGGGTATTATCACGACCACTCGTCATTAGTTTTGGTCATCGACCATAGTATAATGCTCGATGACCAAATCAAATTAGGAGACTTTTCTAGTGGCTCGGGTATCTAAAGACGATAATTTTTACTTTCTATTTTGCGCTCTGCTGGTGCTATTTTTTGGTTGCGCATTGGCGCAGCAATTTTACCCTCAGGGTCAAGAAGTTATATTGACATTGATTGTCGTGACCTTAGCGTTCTCAATCGCGGGTATTAATCAAGGAAGGGCGTTATACCGCTCATGGTATGGCATGCTACTCATCACAGCCAGTGTCTCGGGTATGTTTTCATTTTGGGATAATTACAACTTCTCGGTAATTACCTTGTCGGCTTTGCTGGTTTTTCTAGTGTCCCATATTATTTCTGCGTTTAATCAGGTAGTGACGAATAAAGGCATTACGACCAATCATATTGTCGGTTCTATCTGCATCTATTTACTGATGGGGATGGCTTGGGCAACGATGTATCTGTTGATTCTAGAATTGTTCCCAAATGCGTTTGTAGGATTAGAGGCGAAACCTTGGCTTTCTAATCTGTTCAGCGCTCTCTATTTTAGCTTCATCACCTTAACAACCGTGGGATACGGTGATATTTCTCCGGCGGTTCCTGTCGCCCAGTTTTTCGTGTTTATGGAGTCGATAATAGGTAGCTTTTATATTGCCATTATGGTGGCGAGCTTAGTCAGTATGCGCCTTGCGCAGGTGGACAAATAACGCAAATATCAAAGCGTGTTATTGGTTATCGTTACGATAAAAAATCCGATTAGGAAACTCGCATAACCTCTGCTTAAATTGCCGCCGTTGAGTCGCAGTGACTCCTCTGATTTAAGGTAAAAGCTATGTTTTCAATTGATGATGTTGTTGTTGCAACAAAAGGTATCGATCTAGGCCAGATGGTAGTCACTGGTTTGAGCGCAGGCGGTTATTACGTGCACGTTTCTGTCGATGGCATGTCACTAACTTATCCGGCAAAAGATCTTAAAAAAGCTTAAGTCGAATAGCAGATTGATAGAAAAGGGTAGCTACGATAGCTACCCTTTTCTTTACAATTACCTAACACCTAACACCTAACACCTAACACCTAACACCCTTTCCCAAAAACAACCTCAAACCTCTCCAACACCAGCATAACTTGCGACGACATCTCAATATTCTCTTGCTGACATTCCTTACTAAAAAATGTCCAATGTGCATCGCGCCACCATTCAAGCGTTTGGTCACCTTCGCCTTCTGCTGCGGCAAACTCTGCCGTTACATCACAATATCTTTGTTGTTCGACGTGCGTAATTTGAATAATACAACTAGGCGTGCCATCCCATCGCGTGACAAGCATAAGATTTCCGACCTCAGGCATCGGTTCTCGTTTTTCTTCATACCAATAACTCAGACTACAGGTCGCGGTCTTTTTTCCTTGCAGTACGAGATCTGCACACAGGTTTGCGTTGTATTCGTCGGCACAAAAGTAATCAATCGCTACGCTATCGATATCAAACGATTTATCTTTCGGCAGCGTGGCAAGGTAGTGGTTAATAAACGCACTCTGCTCCACGGTCATTTGTTCTGAAGTGATTTCTTGTGTAGACATATCTTGCGTAGGTCTCTCTTGAGTAGTCAAAGTGGGGCAACGCTCGGTTCAAACGGATAAAAAACAGCATAACACACATTAATATCTTAGGGTGTTGGTCTTTTTTGTTACGGTTAATGTGATTGAGTTGGCATTTTTCTGGGTGATGTCGGAAACTTAACCTACGCTGAGCGGTTTAATTGGTAACATATTGAAATAATTTGGCTTGTCCAGTTTATTCTGTATCTCATATCAGTCCGCTTAGCAGTCACTGGATCATTATCTTTAAGCATTAATTAGGAACAACTATGGAATTTGAAAACGGCATTCTGCACCTTGGCTCATTCTTCGCCGTGACGCTGGGGATTGTGGTGCTATTTATTGGACGCCGACTGAATCAAGTCGTTGGCTTTTTGAAAGAGTTCAGTATCCCTGAGCCTGTGTCTGGTGGCATCTTGGTTTCTACCTTGATTGCATTATTGTATGCCACTACCTCAATCGAAGTGACCTTCGATCTATTCGCGCGCGATATTCTACTGGTGTACTTTTTTACCACGATTGGTATTAATGCCAGTCTTAAGGATCTGTTCAAGGGCGGTAAGCCGTTAATTGTGCTATTGGCGATCACCATTTTCTTTATGGTGATGCAAAACGTGGTTGGTATTTCAGTCGCCAGTCTATTCGGTTTAGAGCCGGTGTTTGGTCTTTTAAGCGGCAGTATCTCTTTGATTGGCGGACACGGGACAGCTATTGCATGGGCACCGAGGGTAGCGGACGAGTTTGGCTTACAAAGTGCGATGGAAATTGGTATCGCGAGTGCGACTTTTGGTCTGATCTTGGCGAGTTTGATGGGTGGTCCGATTGCTAAATTTCTGATTAAAAGACATAACCTCGTCTCCGATCATAAAGATGCAACATCGCCAACAAACAGCGTAGAGCAGGCGCAAGGCACTTCTAGTCGCATGACGTCATTCGAGTTTCTTGACGCGATTTTAGCGATTCATATCTGTATTGTGGTTGGTGCTGTGCTTAACGAGGCGGTCTCAGAGATGGGGTTACAATTGCCGCTATTCGTTTCCTGCCTATTTGCCGGTATTGTGATTACAAACTTAATCCCGGACTCTTATCCAAGACTGACAGGCACCAAATGGCCAACACGTACTGCAGCGATTGACCTTATTGCTGAAATCGCGCTCGGTACGTTTTTAGCGATGTCATTAATGAGCATGCAACTTTGGACCTTGATTGATTTAGCCGGTCCTATCTTTGCCATTCTAGCGATGCAATTCTTGCTTGCCGTGGTGATCAATATCTTTGTGGTCTTCCCAGCGATGGGCAAAACCTATGATGCTGCTGTGGTTTGTGCCGGATTCGGTGGTATCTCATTGGGTTCAACACCGACCGCGATGGCGAATATGTCGGCAGTGAGTCACAAATACGGTTATTCAGCGCAGGCGTTCATTATTGTTCCATTGGTCTGTGCATTCTTTATCGACTTAGCTAATGCCTTAATTATTCCTTACTTTATGGGCATGATGTAACTTATTTCGCGTATCACTATCTATCCCTGTTTTTTATTGTCTGGCAGTTGTGCTTTGCAGTAAGGAGTCGGGGATAGATATTTTCCCCAATTCCCAATTCCCAATTCCCAATAAGTATGAAGTATTAAGCTTACTTTCGTCATTTATCTATTGTCGGCGCTCAAGCGATTCGAGGGCTTGCGTCAGTGAATTGAATGATCGTTAACAATGGATATTCAACATATCATCTCCAGTTAGTGAGTAATTGATAAAATAGTGATCTCACCTGTGATCCATTGGTAGGAAATTTTTTATACTTGCCTATAAAGTTTACGGTATAAAAGTCGTTAAATTAACTAGATGATGGCGATTAGGTTAGGGTTGGATTTTATGAAAACGAAAATAATGCCGAGCATAATTGCTCTGATTTTATGGTGTATTCCCGCACTTTCGGCCGCTGCACAGGAAACAATCGGCGTTGTGCTATCCAATTTAAGTAATCCCTATTTTATAGCGGTGCAAAATGCTATTGATGCTCATAGTAAAAGACTGGGTTATGAGACGCTGGTCTATGACTCCAATAACGAGTTGGATAGCGAACTGGCGAGTATCCGAGCATTGGTAGAAAAAAAGGTCACGGCAATCATCTATAACCCAACAGATTTAACAGGTTCAACGGGATCATACCAAGCAATTAAGATTGCCAATCAAGCCAATATTCCCATTGTAGTGCTGGATAGAAGGGTAGAGCGTGGCAGTGTGCTTTCTCGTGTGATCAGTGACAATGTTGAAGGTGGAGAGATGGCAGGCTCTTTTATCATTGCCAAGCTAGGTGATCGGGCTAATGTGGTTCAATTATTAGGGTATCGTAATTTATCGACTACGCGTGAGCGTAATCAAGGTTTTATGAATGTGGTGAATAATTCTAGTCTTAATCTAATGACGAGTATTGAAGCGGATTATAGCCGTAGTAAAGCCAAGAAAGTGATGCTTGAATTACTCAAAGCGAACCCGTCAATTCATGCCGTATTTGCACATAATGATCAAATGGCGATGGGCGCAGTCGAAGCGATTGAAGCGTTACATGCCGATGTTCTTGTGGTGGGTTATGATGGAACCGATGTTGCTAAGCAAGCCATTAAGCAAGGAAGGTTAGCCGCAACGATCGATCAGCAAGCCGGTTTAGTCGGACAGCGCAGCGTCAAAGTGATCGATACTTGGTTATCGGGCGGTCAGGTCAAAACCTATATCGCCGTTTCTACCAAAATCATTGGTCAATAGCACAAGATTTCTTAAAGCCAAATGATCAGTTTATGCCATTTACAAATTGTCCCTTGACCAGACGTCGGCAGTCAGGTTTATAATTCGCGGTTTTACCCTGAGCTTCGGAGACCGCTCCAATGACTATTGGCTTTGATTTTGGCACCGCAAATTGCTCGGTTGCTCATTTTTTTCAGCAACAAGTGCAACCTATTCCACTCTTCAACAACGCGCCTTATCTATTGTCGTCTTTGTGTGCTCCCAATCCAGAAACGGTGTCTGAGTATCTGTTTCGTTGCCAAGATATTCGCCCAAGTACGCCGGAAGGTGAACAAGTGCTTAGACGCGCGATCAAGATCAATCGTGAAGAGGGGCTTGACGTTAGCAATGAGGACTTAAAATTTGGTGGCGATGCATTGGATCTTTATCTGCAAGATCCCAGCGATGTCTATTATGTTAAGTCGCCGAAATCTTTCCTTGGCACGATGGGTTTAAGGGAAGTACAACTCTCGTTTTTTGAAGACTTAGTCTGTGCATTGATGAGTGAAATCAAACATCGAGCTGAGGACCATTTACAACACCAAGTCGAGCAAGCTGTGATTGGTAGACCGATCAACTTCTTGGGGCGTGGTGGCGATAAGTCTAACCGCCAGGCGATTGGGATTCTTGAACGAGCCGCTAAGCGTTCTGGGTTCAAGTCGGTTGAATTTCAATATGAACCCGTGGCGGCAGGCTTAGACTTTGAAGCCAGTTTAAACAATGATAAGCATGTATTAGTGGTTGATATCGGCGGTGGTACCACCGATTGCTCTATGCTGCGTATGGGACCAAGCTGGGTAGGCAAGCAAGATCGCAGCAACGCTATCTTGGCGCACTCAGGTCAAATGGTAGGCGGTAACAATCTCGACATTGCGATTGCATTTAAATCGTTTATGGCAGAATTTGGCAAGGAAACGCAACGCAAGTCGGGGCTTGATATTCCATTGATTCAGTTCTGGAATGCCATCGCCGTCAATGATGTTCAGGCGCAAAAGCAGTTTTACTTGCATGATAATCTGGCGGTGCTAAAACAATTTCACAAAGAATCGTTGCAGCCAGAAAAAGTGGCGCGTTTGATTAAGCTCTATCAAGAAAAGCTAAGTTATAGCGTGATACATCAAGCGGAACAAACAAAAATAGCCCTCTCTGAATCCGACCAACACCTTGCGCAATTAACCGTGATTGATGAGACAATTTCCATCCCAGTGAGTAAGTCTGAAATGCAAATGGCTATCGAAAGCTCGACAACGAAGATAGAAAGCTTGGTGCTCGAAGCGGTAGCTCAAAGCGGCATCACTCCGGATGTGATTTACATGACAGGCGGCTCATCGCGCTCGACGGTACTGCGCGATGCTGTGCAAGGCTTGCTGCCAAACACGCCAATGGTAGCCGGCGATCACTTCGGCTCTGTAACCGCAGGCTTAACACGCTGGGCAGATACCATTTTCAAATAAAACTGGCGCAATAGTTAACGCTCATTATGATGCCCCTAGAACTAGGGGCATCATTAACTACAATGCTCGCTCAAGAATTGCGCGGCTAACATCAGGCGTGATTGCTTGATTTTCGCCTAACGCGGTATAACCGTTATTGATGAGCTTTTTCACCACAGACTCGATAGCGTCTGTTTTGTCTCCCGGTACTTCGGAGAGTTGCGTGTCTAATGCAAAGCTAGCATAGAAGTTGTCGATGGCGTCGATGGTGCGTTCCGCAAGATCAGCCCCAGCTTCTAAGCCGAATACGTTGTGACCCATTTGCTCAAGTTTGCCACGTTTTGACTCAATTTGATTGCGTAGTAGGGAAGGTTGCACAATCGCCAATGAACGAGCGTGGTCAACATTCCAAAGTGCAGTAAGCTCATGACCAATCATATGGGTTGCCCAGTCTTGAGGCATACCAGTACCAATCAAGCCATTGAGCGCTTGGTTCGCGGTCCACATAAGGTTTTCACGCCACGCATCATCTTGATTGCCGAAGTCAGCACCCAATTTAAGCAGGTTGCGCAGTAACACTTCTGCATAGCCGTCATGAACCATACTGCCTGTCGGCAAGGTGATGTATTGCTCGCATACGTGAACCCAAGCATCAACCAGTCCATTAACCAATTGTCGCTCAGGAAGGGTTTTCATCGCTTCAGGATCAAGCACGGCAAACTTTGGATAGCAAGCTGGCGCCATAAAGGCGAGTTTTTCGTGGGTTGCTTTCTTGGTGATCACGCCGCCCATGTTTGACTCAGAGCCTGTCGCTGGCAAAGTGAGTATCGCACCCAGTGGCACCGCATCTTGAATGCGGTATTTTCCGCTCATAATGTCCCAGCTGTCGCCTTTATGCAGCGCTGCTGCGGCAACAAACTTACTGCCATCAATGACCGAGCCACCACCAACGGCAAGAATAAAGCCGATGCCGTCACGTTTGACGATATCAATGGCGCCGTCTAACGTCTCTTTGGTTGGGTTTGGCTCAACGCCGGAGAACTCTTGCCATTGATGGTTAGCGAGAGCGGAAACGACTTGATCGTAGACACCGTTGCTCTTAATAGAGCCGCCTCCATAAATTACCAATACCTTGGCATCAGTTGGAATACTGTTGGCGATTTGTTGAATTTGACCTTTGCCAAAGTGGATAACGGTAGGATTTGCGTAACTAAATTGCATCACTATGCCCTCGAGGGTTGTACTTATTGTCCCTTTAAACTGGGGATGAAAAGTCTTTGCTTCAAGTAAGAAACAAAGAAATATACGTTTTATTAACGAATTAGCTCAGTTATTGTTCGACTATTTTTGAAATGGCTAGATATCTTGACTGTGATAGAAGTATAGAACTGAAATTGAAACATGAGAGCGGAATTGACCTATACCCACGTTACCTCTGAACTCTGAATCTTGAGGTGACTTGGCTATAGAAGTGGTTAACGAGTTTGTTACGTTAACGGTTTTGCGATTAGATACTCAACAAGGGTTAATATCGTACCAAGCGGGAACAAAAAAGCGGTGAATCTTCACCGCTCAACGTTATCTTGTATTTAATGTATTTAAAGCTTATTCGGCAAACACATAGCCTTCGGGGATAACGACAATACCATTTTCGGAGATATGAAAGCGTTCCGCGTCCTGTGCTTTATCTAATCCGATAACCGTACCATCGGGAATGACCACGTGTTTATCAATAATACAGTTAGCAAGCTGACAGTTTTCGCCAACGGTGACATCGCCAAAGATAATGCTGTCGGCGATGGTGGCTCCATCATTAATGCGCACGTTAGAAAACAGAACTGAATGATGCACAGAACCGCCCGAGTTTATCACGCCATTGGCGATAATAGAGTTAATAAAGATACCTTCGTTACCCGTCGCTGAGGGTACGGTGCGTGCTGGGGGCAATTGTGGTTCATAGGTACGGATTCCCCAGTTCGATTGATAAAGGTTCATCGGTGGCACTGGCTCTAACAGATCCATATTAGCATCGTAGAATGAGTCAATGGTTCCAACATCGCGCCAATAACTGTCTTTGGCGACACGTCCGGTTTCTTCACCAAAGTGATAAGCGTAAACCCCATGAGTGTCGATCAGCTTTGGTATGATGTCTTTACCAAAGTCGTGACTCGAACTCTCTAGCTCAGCATCACTATTTAGTGCCTCTTGTAGTGTTTTCATGTCAAACACATAGATCCCCATCGACACCAGTGATTTGGTCGGATCATTTGGCATGGTGGCGGGCTGCTCAGGCTTTTCACTGAACGCTTCAACGCGTTTATCGCTGCTGGTTTGCATCACCCCAAAGGCTGTCGCTTCTTCTTTCGGCACATCCATACAGGCAACCGTCAATGCCGCGCCGGTTCTTTTATGTTCTTCGATCATCGCCGCGTAGTCCATGCGGTAGATATGGTCACCAGAAAGCACCACAACGTAGTCGGCTTCACTGCGGGAAAGTAACCACATATTATGATAGATCGCGTCTGCGGTTCCTTCGTACCACTTACCACCTTTACGCATTTGCGGAGGAACAACGGTGATGTACTCTTTAAGCTCTGGGTTAAACACCGACCAACCGTCGCGAATGTGTTTATGAAGAGAGTGTGATTTATATTGAGTGAGTACCAATATTTGTCGCAAGCCAGAATGCAAACAGTTAGTCAGTGTAAAATCGATAATGCGATATTTACCCCCAAATGGTACTGCCGGTTTTGCTCGGTCATCCGTTAAAGGGCTCAAGCGTGAACCCATACCCCCGGCAAGCACTATAGTCAAAACGTCTTGCATCTTATTTCTCCCTGAAATTGTGCAAATTTGGTCATTTAGTTGAAAAACTTACAAGAAGTGCGCCAACTCGTAATCTGTTGATTTTAGGACAACATCGAGGAGTGGGGTCAAGCTTTGCACTAACTTTGTGAGTCAAGTTGGGTGGTTGCATTAAATTGGATCATTTAATCGCGTGTTGATTCATTTTGGTGCAAAGAGTGGAGGGTAGCGAAGTGTGACGGTATCTGGGATTTACAATGTAAATAATATCTTGCTTAAGATATCGTTTAACTCAGCGCATCGGATAAATCGGATGCGCTTATTCTGAACTAACGGCTGCAATTTAACTGTTGTTGTAACGTGTTTGCTTATACTTTAGTGTGCTCACCAAAGTATAAGCGTGTTAGCCAAAGCATTAGTTTGAAACCCACCGCTAATCGGGTTTATTGAGGTGTTGCTCAGCTTTATCGAATACTAGACGAAACCATGCACTGAACGTCTCAGGTTGGCTCTCTAAGGTTTGGGCAATGTCTTGCGCACTCCACCAACGACAATCTTGGGCTTCGTCAGGGTTTAGTTGCCATTCGATACCCTCGGCTTGTGCAATCACCACATGATCAAGCTCGTTTTCGGTTAAGCCATTAGCAAACTTTGCGCGGTAACTGATTTGACCAATATCTTCTAGGTTAAGCTTTGCGCTGATGCCCATTTCTTCGACAAGGCGACGTTGGCAGGCTTTGATGATCTTTTCGTTGGGACGCGGATGAGAGCAACAAGTGTTACTCCATAAATCACCGCTGTGATACTTGTAATGGGCTCTTTGCTGTAATAGATACTGCGTGTTCCCTTCATGGATACGATAAAGGAGTACGGAAAAAGCCAAGTGACGCAGACCCGTTTGATGTGCGGCGAGCTTTTCTTCTTCGCCAATCGGGTTCCCAAGTCTATCTAGGATAACAACAAGATCTTCTTGCATATCAAGCTCTCATAAGTGACAAGTGTAAAGTAAGCGTGTTAGGTCTGGGGGCTTCCTGCACCTTTACCTATCGGTTTATACTCACACCTGTCCATTCGCGAGCGGCGGCATCATACCAATCAGTTTAATAAAGATCATCATGTAATCAGCTGTTATCTCGATGTTTAGTTATTAATATAAAATTTTTAATAGACTTTAGTAGTAATTGCTAGCGAACAGCAAAAAACCATTCTAAATTTAAGCTGTCCCATGTCGTTTTGTGTTGTTAGGGAAGGTAACGGCTGTTTTGACTTGGTGAGAGTGTTATCGGATCGGGTTGAAGCTAACACGGTACAGGTTCACGTCTTAGAAGCTCATGTGTTAAAAGCTACCAAGCTACCAGCAATCAAGGCAATTGATACCAAAAGACAACAAGCAACGTAACTAAAGAAACTTATAAATAAAAAGGTGATGATATGGATATTGTGGTAATGCTGACCAATGGTCAGTTTGGGGTCTTAGAGGATTGTGATCGCATCGATATTGAGGGCGAACATGTAGAGTGTTGGGTAGAAGATCAAGAAGGCTTTACTCTCAAGTCGGGGGAAGTGGAGCGTGTGCTTTAAGTAACGACGTGTGAACCCCTAGGTAAAAGCAAAGCGAATCTTTAAAAGATTCGCTTTGTTGTTTGAGAGACCAGAACCCTTTGCGCGCCATAGAGTTATCGCTAGCTAAGATAGTAATTTACATGAGTCACGCGCTATCAGTTCACAGGGTACGATGACCTTTTGTGCTGCTTGTTCAGGAGCGTTGATCGCTTGCAACATCAACTTAGCGGACTCGACACCGATTTGATAAGCATCCTGTTTGATCACAGTCACCGGTACTTTAAACATGTCCACCATCGGGATTTCATCAAAACCAACCACGGATACCTGATTCGGTATGCTAATGTTATTGCTATCAAGCAACTTCAAAAGATCCATGGTAATCGCAAGGTGTTGACTGAACATGGCCGTTACTGGTTGTTCGCTATTTATTAGAACGGTCGGGTTGGTGGCAAAGCCGCTTTCTCGCTGCCAATCAATGACCCAATCACTTTCAAACTCGATATTGTGCAGCGCTAGAGCTTCTCGGTAGCCTTGATAACGTTGCGATCGCGAGTCACCAGATTCAAAAGGCTGAGTCACAAACGCAATACGCTGATGACCCAGTTTAATCAGGTATTCTGTTGCCTGTTTCGCACCAGCAAAATAATCCGACACCACAATATTAGAGCGCGTACCTGGATATTCCAATTGAAACTCGACAATAGGGAAGTTTTGTTGCTGATAGCTATGTATCAACTCTTGATTGTGCCCAGTCGAGGTTAAGATGATTCCATCGACTCGCATTTGACGCAAAATCTGCAGCGATTGCTTTTCAATCTCAGGATCGAAATCGGTATTGTAAATAAACACATTATATTGATGACGTTTACAGTAGTCATCGATCGCCCGCAACACTTTCCCAGTGTTAAAGCCTGAAATATCACGCACAACAACCCCAATGGTTTTGGTTTTGTCACTTTTTAAATTGCGAGCAATTGGGCTGGGCACATAGTTCAAGTCAGAAATCGCTTGCTTAATTTTCCCCTTCGTCGCTTCCGACATATGACCATAGCGTCCATTAAGGTATTGAGAAACGGTACTTTTTGAAACGCCTGCATGATTGGCAACGTCGATGATTCGGATTTTGCTCATAGGTATTTTTTTAAAATTGTTATCTGGCTCAAATCAAGTGATTGACATCCTAACTTTTAGCAGACTATTATTCAAGTAAACCGGTTTACTAAATTGGTTTACTTGGTTGGTATAGTCAATTGATGTACCGAGTCGCGATACCGTGTGCTTATCCTAATGTCACCACAGCGAACAAAAATAATAAGGCGAGAGAATTAGTATGAAAATTAGTGAAATAAAAGTATTTGTCACCAATCCAGGTCGTAACTTTGTCACGGTGAAAGTGTGTACAGATGAGGGGGTTTATGGTCTTGGGGACGCAACACTGAATGGCAGAGAAATGGCGGTTGCCACTTATTTAGAAGAACATGTCGCGCCTTGCTTAATAGGTCGTAACCCGCAAGATATTGAAGACATTTGGCAATACCTCTATCAAGGTGTTTATTGGCGTCGTGGTCCGGTGACCATGGCGGCTATTGCTGCGATTGATATGGCGTTGTGGGATATTAAAGGCAAGGTAGCGAACCTCCCAGTGTATCAACTGCTGGGCGGAAAGTGCCGTCAAGGTGTCACGGTTTACGCGCACGCAAACGGCGAAACCATCGACGATACCTTGGATAAAGTGGCGGAATGTATCGAGCAAGGCTTTAAGGCGGTAAGACTGCAAACCGCTATTCCTGGTCTAAAAGAGACCTATGGCGTTTTAGGTGATAAAAAAGATTACTTTGAGCTGCAAGGTAACCGTCCTTTGCCACCCGAGCAAGAGTGGTCAACCGCGAAATACTTTAAGCTAGTTCCAGAGTTGTTTGAACGAGCAAGAGAACGCTTTGGCGATCAGGTTCACTTTCTTCATGATGTGCATAGCCGCTTAACGCCAATCGAATCCGCTAAGCTTGGCAAAATGCTCGAACCGTATAACCTGTTGTTTTTAGAAGATGCGTCTATTGCGGAAAACCAAGCTAACTACGAGCTTATCCGCCAGCATACCACCACGCCTTTAGCAATTGGTGAAACCTACAATACGATTTGGGATTGTAAAGACATGATCCAAAACCAGTGGATTGACTTTATCCGTGTTGCAGCGACTCACGCAGGAGGCATCACTGGCGTTAAGAAAATCTCTGATTTTGCCGCGGTATATAACGTTCGCACTGCACCCCATGGTGCCCCTGACTTATCGCCTATCTGTTTTGCGGCTCATGCTCACCTTAATACCGCGACACATAACTTTGGGATCCAAGAGTTTGTTGGTTTTGGTAATGAAGCATGTCAGAAGATTTTTAAGCACGACTTTAAATTGGATAATGGCATGATCATCGTCAGTGACGCACCGGGATTAGGCGTGGAGTTTGATGAACAACAAGCCGAGCAATATCAATACAAGCGTTCGTACCTGCCAGTCAGTCGTCTAGAAGATGGCACGCTATGGCATTGGTAACATCAGAGACAGGCGGCATGGTATCGAGACAATGCCGCTCATGTTATCAGGGAACACGAATTAACAAAGGAAACAAATAATGACGCAAGCAAGCACAGTAAATAACAACAAAGCAGATGCAAAGAAAGTCCTAGTTTATGGAACTGGTTTCGCTGGGCAAGGTCACGCCGCCGCGTTTCGTGATGCGGGTGCGGAAGTCGTGGGTATTGTCGGTCGTACTGAAAAAGTGGTTGAAGAAGTCGCGGCAAAACTCGACATCCCATACTTCGGTACCAACTGGCAATTGGCTTTAGAGGTTTGTAAGCCCGATATTGTCGCGATTGCAACACCGGGTGGTGCTCACGTTGAGCCAATTAAAGACGCCATTCAATTTGGCTGTCATGTATTTTGTGACAAGCCGCTGACTGAGAGCGGGGAATCCGCTGTTGAGATATATCGATTAGCGCAAAAGCGCGGGGTGAAAACCGCGTTCGCTTCCAGCTTCCGTTATATGCCAAATATCATTCATGCCAAGCAATTGGTTGAGCAAGGGGCGATTGGCGAGCCACTCGAAGTTGAATGCATTTCGCATTTTAATCTTGATCGCTACATACCGTTTGGTTGGTCGCACGAACAAGCCGCGGGCGGTGGACGACTCAACAATAACTTTACTCACCTGCTGTCTATCGTGACTTCTGTTGTTGGTGAAAACATACTGTCTATTTGTGGCGAAGTACGAAACGATATGCCCAAAGCTCCCGTGGTAAGTGGCGTGCATAATTTTACTGAGCGCCGCAACTTTATCCCTAAAGATATCGACGATCCGAATCTTGAGTGGCGCGATTGCGATGTGGAATGGTCCTACACCGTTATGGCACAAGTGGAAAGCCGTATAGAAACCGCAAATCCGGTATCAGTACTGTTTAAGCATGGTGGTTTGGTGCCGCGTTTCAATGACGATCATATTGTGTTCCATGGCAGCAAAGGCTCTATCTATATCAAAGGACATTATGGCGGTGGTCCGCTATACCTTTGGGATGGTGCGCAATGGCAAGAGCAAACGCTTCCCGCTGAGATTAGTGCGTTGCTACCGGATATTGATGACGATACTCAACGCAGTTGGACTCACCTTGCACGCCTGTTGGTCAACGATATTTCTGGGAACGGCGATGAAGCCTATCAAACCTTTGAAGATGGTTGTCGCTATCAGCAAATTATCGACTTGATCCGTAAAAATGACCGCTGGGTGGACGTGAGAAAGCTGTTGGATTGATTTAATTCGTTCAATGATTTTTTCGGTATAGGAGCTTACTTTGGGTAGGCTCTTTTTTTGAGGGTGGGATTGTCAGAAGAATACTGGTTGTATTACGAAGTTGCGATTCATCAAGAGCACTGTATTAATATATAACCATCAACGTTTGACTTGATTCAAGTAATCTGGAACTCTCTCAATACGTCGGCTTGCGAAAAGGAATGTTACGGTCATGGTTGGAAGCGTAAGAGATATTGATCAGAGTTACTGGACAAGCCAGTTTATGCCTCACCTGACTGTTCGATATACAAAAGACAGTCGGCAAAGCTATAAGGCGCATTACCACGCTGATTTATCTATTGGAATTATCGAGGCAGGTAAAACAGACTTGTCATTACCCAACGAGCACCTATTTCTAACAAAAGGCGATCTGATCCTGATTGAACCTAAATTGGTTCATGCCTGTAACCCGGTAGAAAACCAACCTCGCAGTTATCACATGCTTTACATCGACAACGATTGGTGCTGTCAGAGGTTATCAAAACTCTTTGGTTTCGAGGTGCTAACCTTTACTGTTGACCAAGCCTTGTTTCGCCATCCAGTCAATGAGAGTGGCTTAGGACAATTAATTCCACAACTATTGAAACAGGAGTCTCTGCAAACTGCTTCCATGGTCGAAAGCTCTCTTATCGATTTACTGAGCCTTTGTTGTACACCGAAAAATGGGGTGCTTGATGATGACAAATTAGCTCTGCAACTCAAACAGCTTCTTCTGCAAGACATAGAGAATACTCCGCAACTAGATGTGCTTGCCCGCCAGTTGGGACAAAGCAAAGAGACATTAATTAGAAAATTCAAAAGTCAGTTTGGAATCACACCGAAATCATTTCTCAATAACCATCGAATTGAAAAGGCTAAAGTATTGCTCAGAGGTGGCATGCAGATTGCCGACGTTGCTATTGAGGTTGGATTCTCTGACCAGAGTCAATTGCATCGATCTTTCGTCAACTATACAGCCTCCACTCCAAGGCAATATCAAAACATAAAGTCAATTTTCGACAATAATCACTAACCTAAAAGCAGCATAGTTAAGGAATCGGTTTTACTATGGATGCTTTAATATGTCGTACTCTACATTTTTCCCTGTTGCTTTTCCTGCACTCGCTTTCGCTCACTTTGTTGCTTTACTCAGTCCGGGACAAGATTTTTTCTTGATTGTTGCCCACTCAATTCGACATAAGTTGCAAGGTAGCCGCTTTATTTGTCTCGGTGTTGCATTAGGTAATGCTGTCTATATCGGAGTCGCGATATTTGGCTGGACCAGTATACGTGACAATAAAGTGATGTATTTATTGGTCGAAGTCTTAGGGGGGATTTATCTTTTGTGGTTAGGTATCGCTCTATTCAGAAGCACAAAACGAGAGACTGAACTTCATTTTGAACAGCTAGAAATCCCTACAGCTAAAAAGCAATTGATGTTGGGACTAAACTCGGCACTACTTAACCCTAAAAATGCACTGTTTTATATGAGCCTAATGACCGTTATTCTTGGCAGTGAAGTGACGCTTATCCAACAAATTTCGTGTGGATTATGGATGTTTTTCGCCGTTCTTATCTGGGATTTACTTATTGCATCACTTTTAGGTCAGCCTCGTGTTCAAAAACCTTTAAGTGGCTATATTCATATTGTAGAACGCTTTGCTGGACTGATTCTAATCAGCTTTGGAATCGCTTTATTCGTTGGCTATTTAAACTTTTAATGATCCAACCAACCCTCAATAAGCCCGCCAAACTACATGAAAATCCGAGGATCAAACTCGAATTCAAGTTTTTCATGATTGCTGAAAATTTCTTTTATTGCTGGGTGATTTAGAACCAATCAAGGAAATATTTACGGTACAATAGCACTACCGTTATTTATTTAGAGGAAAATAGCAGTGATAAGAGAAATGGATATCTCCGATTACTCTCAAGTGATTGAATTATGGTCTGAAACAGAAGCGATGCTGTTACGTGATGCAGACTCAATGGAAAACATTGCTCGTTACTTACAGCGCAACCCAAATCTTAGTTTTGTCGCACTCAAAGGTGGCGATATTGTCGGTGCCATTTTGGTCGGAACGGATGGTCGTCGGGGCTACATTCAGCATCTAGCTGTCAATTCCAATTGCCGTGGTCAAGGTATAGGAGCAAAACTAATTTCAGCAGCCGTAGATGGTCTTGCAAACATTGGCATTGCAAAAACGCACCTATTCGTTGCCAATGATAATCTCAATGCTCAAGGGTTTTACCAAAAACTGGGGTGGTTCGCTCGTGACGAAGTGCGTATGTTTTCCTTTAATTCTTCCAATAGTGGCAATGTGTAGTAGTTTATAGATGCATTACAAGGTTGAGGGGGAATTACACGCTATCAAATTTAACAGTGGGTATATTTTAGTGTTGACAGAGAATAGTTAGTAAATTCATTAGACTAAAATATCGAACGGTGTAATCTTGTACTATAATCATGCTACAAACTAGGTTGGTAGTGATTAGGGTTAAATATGGATATACAAGTAACTAAAGGATTACTAAATGAACAAAGTGAAGGTAGCATAACAGCCGAAGTAAAGTTGAATTTCAATCTATTTGAAAATGAGTTGATAAAAATTATAGGCGTATCATGTGGAAATTGTAAGCTGACCTATGGTTTTGCATCGATATTGAAAAAAGAAAAAATTAGGAAGATTCCATTATCAAACATTGAACTAAAGTGGCTTGATAATAATGGTGTAGCCAATCGAGATATTGTGTTAAATGAAAGTGATAATATAAACATTTCACTTTTAGCTGATGGTATGTCTGGTAATATCGAGGATTGGCGGCAGGTTAAGATTCCAATTCAGATTAAATTGTCTAATGGAGTTGACATTTCCATATGGGTGACGCTAAAAAACAAGGATGGAATAGTAAGTGGGAAGTGCTTCCCATCTAAATTGTTTTTTGTTAAATGGTTTTTAAATTATAGTGCTCTGATTGTATTTTGCCTTGTTATATTAACATGGCTTAGTTTGCATGAAAATGTCTATAACCCCATAAACATTGATAGACATTACTACATTACCATTATTTGCATTGTAATCGCATATTTTGGCGTTCCAAATTTGGATGGATTTAAAATATTTAATTTAAAGTTTTTTAAGAAGTTAAAGGCTAGGTTGTTATATCCAGAGTTCTATTTTGATCAAATGATAGTAAAGCTAATTGGTAACTGGTTTTTTGTAGTAATTTTGGCACCGATTTTGTTATTATTATGGGCTTTCTATGATAATTATTCTCTATATGAAATTGATTTGCCCAAAGACGTAAAAGAAAATAGGTTTGTAATAATTCCTATTGAAAGTGCGGTGTGTGATTCAATAGTAAACTCAGGTCAATATAGTTGTAATAATAGCAATATAAGTCAATCTGATGACGAGAAATTATCAATGTTTTTTGGCATGGATGTTAAACGTGTTATAGACAAAATAATTCAGTTTTTATATGGTCATGATGATAACAAGGTGGGTATGTTTGAAAAAATCTACAAGAAGGATATCGAATCAGTTTGCTTAGCAGCGAAATTAATTAAGTTTGATCCGTTGTATAGTTTATCAGAAGATAGGCTTGAGCGTAAGTCAGATACTAAATACCATTATTGCCTTGCGACGCTTAGATTGAAAAATGGCGAGGTGACATTCGATGAGATTAGCTATCATTTTAATGGTGGGAGAATTAATTTAATAGAAATGTTTTCAGGGAATGAGTATTTTGAGATTTTCAGAAGTGAGACTGATCCCGTCCGACCCGGAAAGGAAGTTAATATTATATCTGTTATTTCCGGAGTTAATACAGATATTTTTAAAATCAAGTTGATTGATGCGGACAATACAAAATCAATTTCTATCAAACCAAAAGGAGTTGATATAGATGTTTTTAGAAAGTATATGGGAAGCTATGATTATAAACCGATTTATATATCTAGCAATATAATTTTAAGCTTTGAAAAATATGATATTAATTTATTTGTAAATGAGGTTAATTTGTTAAAGGAGAGAAGTGTTAGAGATTTTAAGTATGTTAATGGTGAAAGTGACTGGGGCTCTAATTGGACGTTGGAGGAAGTTTTTGACACATTCAGTTATGTATTTGATAAAGGCATAGATTTAGCTGGCAATAAGAGTTATGTCAAGTTTTCAAAACAAAATGATCTAATTAAGTCTAATACGCATGATTTCTATTTGGCATCTTCACATGGAAAGACTATAGGTAACTATTTTGAAGTGATCACTAAGTTCTTTGAAATTGTTTCTTATTATGCGAAATATTACCCAGACGAAAACATGACTATGAAAACTAACTTTGATGACTTTCACAATCAGATGTCATCTTTGTTTAACAAACACTTTCCAGCAGAAGATTGCAAAATATATAGTGGTGTTGTGGATTTTTGTGATACGTCTAGGAAATTGTACGCGGAACTGATGTACTGGGTGTTAAATCTAGATGATATTTATGAGTTTAATGGTGAAAGTCATGATTTAGTCTTAGAATATATTATTAAGGATGATAGCTTAGAGAGTGTTAGGAATTATTTGATTTTGTCGTATATAACTGAAACTCTAAGTTTAGATAAGATAGATTACTTTATTGAACATTATAATTATGGTAAAGGTGGTCTTAAAGCTGACCTATACGGGTGTGCGTTTAAATATGTTAATGATAACAATGGCTTTGCCTCTTATACAACTTATGTTGAAGGTAAGTTAAATAATAAAATTATATATAATTGTGATAATTATTAGAGTTTAACGACTATTCTGGAATAGAAGGCTAAGACCTTGTTACCAAATAGCTGTCGTTTTCGATTAAAAATAAAAATTGCGTGGTAGATACTGTCTGTAGTTAACCTGTGGCTTAGTTTGGAGAGAATTAGCATATTGATAGTGCCCTGCCCATCAAATACGTCACGGCATAGTTTAGGGAGGCATTACATGGTTCAAGAGCGCGCTACACACTATGACATACTGGCACTTTGCCGATATACTAAAGCGCTCAGTTATCAACGGATTCGAGCTATGAGCAGCAAAGTACCTACCAATATCATCACTGGCTTCCTGGGCACAGGAAAAACCACCACCATACTCAACTTGCTAAAAACTAAGCCTGACAATGAAAAATGGGCGGTGTTGGTCAATGAATTTGGCGAGATTGGCATTGATGGTGCAATGATGGCAGAGGGCGGGGCTTTGATTAAGGAAGTGCCGGGTGGTTGTATGTGTTGTGCGGCAGGGGTTCCAACCAGTGTGGCGATCAATGCTTTGCTGCGTCAGCGTCCAGACCGCTTGATAATCGAGCCTACTGGGCTTGGTCATCCGAAACAAATCCTAAAAACCTTAACATCTGAGCAATATCAGCCTTACGTTGAACTGTTCGCCACGATTGCTTTGATGGACCCGCGTCATCTCAGCGATGAAAAATATACCACCAATAGCAATTTTAACGACCAACTGGCGGTGGCTGAGGTTGTGATTGGTAACAAGGTGGATGTGTGTTCTGCCGAAGATATTGATGCATTCAACGATTGGGTCACCGAACAGCACCCCGCGAAGATATTTCATAAATTGGTCAAAAATGGGGAATTACCGATTGAGTTATTAGATATTGAACCGAGAACTCAAGCCCAAGCAGAGGCTCATGGACACGCTCACTCTCATACACACGATCACGATGACCTTGACCCTGTTTTTGAATTAGCGCCTGAACAATCCTATGTGCGTAAGGAAAACAAAGGTCAAGGGCACTATAGCTGTGGCTGGATCATTGGCAGCGAATACCTGTTTGATTTCGACCAGCTGTTTTCCATGCTCACGGCGTTGACTGCCGAACGCGTAAAAGCGGTGATGAATACCGACAAAGGCTGTTATGCGTTTAACGTTGTGAATGGTGTGGTGTCGGTGAATGAGATGTCGTTAGAGAATTTTGAGTCTCGTATCGAGGTGATCGACAGTCAATTGCTGCCTTGGGATCAATTAGAACAAGTTTTACTTAAACTTTGTGGCTTAGATAACTAATAAAACCCGTTTAACGACAGAAACTGTCCTATCTTTAGTATATCGAAAACAGTCACTTGCAGTATTTTGTTTGTCTTTCAAACAGGGTGATACGTACAGTGCAAGAGCTCGTTTGACAATAATGGCTAGGGATAGGGCATTTAATGATAAAGCAGTGCGCGTTAATTTTGGCTTTGGGAGTGTTGACGTTCACTAAGGCGTTGGGTGCTTCACAAGTGAACTCTGACGGATTTGTGGGTAGCCAAGTCTGCATTGATTGTCACCAAGAGCAAGCGCAGGCATGGAAAGGCTCCGATCATGAGCGAGCCATGGATCACGCCACATCGGATAGTGTGCTGGGTGACTTTAACGACGCCAGTATCACGCATAACAACCAAATTAACCGCTTCTTTAAGGTTGGTCAGCAGTTTTGGGTCACGCTTGAGGGACCTGACGGACGCTTGGTCGATCACCAAATTGCTTACACCTTTGGTCACTATCCACTGCAACAATATATGGTCGAGTTTGCTGATGGTCGTGTTCAACTGATCCCTTTTGCTTGGGATTCACGCACCGAGACAGAAGGGGGGCAAAGGTGGTTCCATCTCTATCCCGATACCACACCGCAAGATGAGTTCTACTGGACCAATACCGGTCAAAATTGGAACTTTATGTGCGCCGATTGCCATTCAACCAATCTCAAAAAAAATTATGACGATCAAACCAATCGCTATAACACCACTTGGAGTGAAATTACGGTGGGTTGTGAAGCGTGTCATGGACCGGGCGAACGGCATGTTAATTTAGCCAAACAAACAATGGAACGATCAGCGTCCGGACAATCAGAGCCTAAACAGTGGGATAAAGCGTTTCACTATGGCTTTGATCGGCAGTTAGCCAAAACGGTGCAATCCTGGGTGTTCCAACAAGGGCATAAAACATTGCAACCGCAAGGTGCGCAAGACAGCCAACAACTGGATACCTGTGCTCAGTGTCATTCCCGCCGTGTTCAACTCAATGAGAAAGGCGACCCTATTACGGGACATTTACTCGACCGCTATTTGATCAGCAATATTACGCCGGAGTTATACCATCTAGACGGGCAAATCTATGATGAGGTTTATGTCTATGGCTCGTTTATGCAGTCGAAAATGGCGCAGCAAGGTGTCACCTGTACCAATTGCCATGATCCGCATAGCGCGAAATTAGCCATTCCTGAGCAAGCGGTGTGCTTGCAATGCCACGTCGCGTCGGAGTATAGCGCTGAAAAACACACGTTCCATAGCGCGGGCAGTGAAGCGGATCAATGTACCAGTTGCCATATGCCGGAAACGACGTACATGCAGGTTGATCCGAGGCGTGACCATAGTTGGCACGTACCGCGCCCCGATCTTAGCGAACATCTTGGGACCCCGAATGTCTGTACTCAATGTCATGACGATAACAGCAATACGTGGGCAATGAATAAGCTTAAGCAGTGGTATCCAAACTCACAATATCAGCAGAGCCAACATTTCGCCGTCGCTTTTTATGCCCATGAGATTGGTCATCAGGGCGCGGAAAATGCTTTAGCTTATATTGCTCAAAATCATAATGAAGCAGCGATTATACGCAGCTCGGCATTGCAAAAACTGGGGCGCTATCAGGGAAACAATACCTTAATTACCCTTGGGCGTGCGGTGCAGCATCAAGATGCCACCATTCGTTTGGGGGCGATTCAAGGCAGTGCCGCATTTGATGGCAAAGAGAGATGGCAAATTCTTCAGCCATTACTTACCGACCCCGTTGCTGCGGTAAGAGCCGAAACCGCAGGTGCTTTGGTGGCGTATTGGTCGCAGTTGAATCCGCAACAGAAACAGGCGTTGGCTCAGCCACTGCAAGAGTATATCGAAATTCAGCAGTTCAATAGTGATAGAGGGTTTGGACGAACGAATCTGGGCAATATCTATGCCTCACAAAAACAGTGGCAAAAGGCGATCACAGCCTATCAAGGTGCAATCACCATCGAGCCCTATTTTGCCAACAGCTATGTCAATCTTGCCGAAGTGTATCGACAGACTGGCAAACAAAAACAAGCCGTTGAGGTATTAAAACTGGGGGCAAGCAATATCCCTAACTCTGGGGCAATCCAATACAGTACCGGTTTAGCATTGATTCGAACCGGTGACGCAACGGACGCGACACACTACTTTAGTCGCGCAGCAGAGCTTGAGCCAAACAACGCTCAATATTGGTATGTGTATGCCCTTGCCACTCAAGAGTCCAAGCCGACAATAGCACTAAACGCTTTTGACCAAGCCTTTCGCGTGAGCAGTAACCCTGAACACCTGTATGCAAAATGCCAAATGATGGTGAACAAAAAGCTCTCTGGAGCGACGCAGTGTATCGACAGCTTAACGCCTTACGCGCCGCCAGAGGTGATTAAGCAACTTAAGCAGCAGATGTTGCCGTAGACATACTGTCTCGGTGCAATATCGTCGCATTAGCAATATGGTCGCAGTAGTAATATGAAGGATATAACCTAAAGTAATACAGAACTGGGTTAGTCTAAGATTAATTTGAGGTGTAGAACAGACGTAATCCGTACCACCAAGTCGGGGATATGTTGATGAATCAAGCACAATCAGAGCTTAACCGTTTAATAGAGCAAGTAGGGCAATCTGTCATTGGACAGCGAGATGTGGTCACCGCGCTGGTAATCGGCTTGATGACCAATGGTCACGTGCTATTAGAAGGCTTACCAGGAACGGCGAAAACGCGTTCTATCAAAAAACTGGCTGAGCAACTGCAAGCCCCGTTTGGTCGGATTCAATTTACCCCCGATCTTTTACCCTCTGATGTAACCGGCACGGAAATCTATCAAGAAGTCGAGGGAAAGCCACAACTGCACTTTCAACATGGTCCTATTTTTAACAGCATCGTCTTGGCGGATGAAGTCAATCGTGCTCCGGCGAAAGTACAAGCGGCGTTATTAGAGGCGATGGCAGAAAGTACCGTGACCATTGGGAAGCAGACGCACGCATTACCAGCGTTGTTTATGGTACTCGCGACGCAAAACCCGATAGAACAAGAGGGCACCTATCCCTTGCCAGAAGCTCAGATGGACCGTTTTCTAATCAAAGTGTCTGTTGATTATCCCGAGCGTGAAGCTGAACGAGAGATTATTCGTTTGGTGCGGGCAGAAGAGCACAATCACAGCGCCACTCAGTCAGCCTTTTCCCCAGTTTCAACCGAGGCGATTTTTCAGGCGAGAGCTGAACTGTGTCAAATGACCGTGTCTGAAATCGTTGAAAACTATATCGTCAATTTAGTGATGGCTACCCGACAGCCAGAGCAATTAACCGAGCAAAACTTAGCAAAATGGATCACGGTCGGTGCCTCACCGCGAGCGTCAATTGCCCTGGATAAATGCAGCCGCGCCTATGCTTGGTTACAAGGCAGAGATTATGTCGAGCCTGATGATGTGCGCGCCGTGGTGCCTTGGGTACTCAGCCACAGAGTGACGTTGTCGTATCAAGCACTGGCGGAACAAATCACCGCCGATGAGGTCGTCAACCAGTTGTTAGACTGCGTGGCGATTGGGTGATGTGATGGCGAAAGCGACCATTGATGATTCTCGGATCTACGTCAGCTACTCGCAACTGATCGAACTACAGGCGCAGACCCATTCGTTCAGTCTACTGCCTCACTTGATTGCTAAAGGCAGTATGTCGGGGCGTAACCAATCACCTTTTCGGGGGCGGGGTCTGAACTTTGAGGAACTGCGTCATTACCAACTCGGCGATGATATCCGTAACCTCGATTGGAAAGTGACTATGCGGACCGGTAAGCCTCATGTGCGCACCTACACCGAAGAAAAAGATCGCCAGTTTATTCTCTGTGTTGACCAGAGAAGCGGGATGTTTTTTTCCTCGGTTGAGACCATGAAATCTGTGGTCGCTGCGCAAGTGGCGGCGTTGTCTGCTTGGCGTATTATTAAAGACAGCGACAGAGTCGGCTTTGTGCTGATTGGCGCTGATCAAGTGGAATACATTAAACCGCAGCGATCCAAACACCATCTGCTTCACGCGCTACGCCGTTTATGCGATTTTAATCATGCCTTAGATATCAGTAGCGTTAACCAAGGTCCTGCCTCACTGAGCGAGTGCGTTGATACTCTGATCCGCAACCAAACCAAAAACGCGACCATCATAATATTAAGTGATTGGGCAGGTGCCAGCGAAACCGATATCGAACGCCTCAAATATCTGCAACAACGCAATGACGTACTTAGCGTGATGATTTACGACCCACTTGAACGAAAATTACCATCGGTTACCAATACTCAACTGGTGTTGGGTGACGGCGAATATCAATTAAGTGTCAGTGAAAGCGAAAAGTTACAACGCGCCAATAAGGGACTCAAACGTTCATCGGATAAACGCCAAAATGAGCTGTCTCAATTGATGGCAATCCATCGCTTACCTCTGATTGAACTCAATACCAGTGGCAAACACATTGAACAATTTACCTTCGCGATTGGAGGAGTTGGATATTGAGTCAATCAGCCCCTAGTTCTTATATCCTGCGAAATATGGCAGAGGTCGCCAATCCAGATAGTGTTAGCTTGATACCGCAGACATTAGGCTGGCTATTGCTGCTAGTGATTATCTTGCTGGTGCTTAGTTACGTTGTAACCAAGCGCTATCTTAATTACCGCATGAATCAATACCGTCGAGAGGCGCTGGCGATATTGCAACACAATCAACATAACGAAAAACGCGACTTGATGTGTTATCAGGTTCTAACTCAAGTCTCACACTACCTTTACCTGCAGCAGAAAAAGTACCCGCAGCAGAAGAAGCAATTTGGGCAAGCTTGGTTGGACTATTTAAACCGGCAGTGCGCGGGCAAAGCCTGTTTTCAACCCGAACTGAGCCAAGCTTGGTTAAATCACCTTGTTGGCGGTAACCAAGACTTTTCTTCACAGGACTCGCAAGCCATTTTTGCCGCCACCGAGCAGTGGCTCAGCGCTCATAGGGTGCCTCAATGGTTATCGGAACAGTGGAATTTCAGCGTTGTGGTCAAACGCGGGCTTAGCCGTTTGACCTTGAAAGCAACGAGTGCGCAAGGCGCGATTAATCAAGGGCAACGCAATCAAGGAAACAGCAAACAAGGAGACAGCAATGGAGTGGAGTAGCCTCACCCTAAGTTACCCTTGGTGGCTATTGCTGCTACCTGTGCCTTGGTTGGTTTATCGACTGGCACCGGCTTACACGACCAAACAGAGCGCTATCAAGGTGCCATTCTTTCAGTCATTGCTACAAATCTTAGGTGAAACCCCAGCAACCGGGGCGACGCAACTGTCCGCCACTGGGTGGCAGCGTGTGTTTTTGCAGATGGCGTGGTGCTGTCTGGTTTTGGCGTTGTGTAAACCGACCGTATTAGGCGAACCGCAAGTGAGAGAAAAGCTAGGGCGAGATGTGATGGTGGCGGTGGATCTTTCGGGTTCGATGGCAGAGATGGATTTTTTCGATCAACAAGGCAGTGCTATCTCGCGTCTTGAAGCGGTCAAACAGGTGCTAAAACAATTTGCAGCGGATAGAAAAGGCGACCGCCTCGGGCTGATTCTGTTTGGCGATGCCGCCTATCTGCAAACCCCATTCACGGCAGATCATCAGGTCTGGTTGCAACTGTTAGATCAAACCGAAGTCGCCATGGCGGGGCAAAGTACTCATCTTGGCGATGCAATTGGATTGGCGATTAAGGTATTTGAGCAATCGGAAGGCGCACCGGATACACAGAAAGTATTAGTGTTACTGACCGATGGCAATGATACTGGCAGTTTCGTTGAGCCCAAAGACGCTGCATTAGTAGCGGCAGCGAAAGAGGTGCGAATTCACGTTATCGCCATGGGTGATCCGGCGACTGTCGGCGAGCAAGCGATGGATTTGCAAACCATTGAGGATATTGCAACGACCAGTGGCGGGCAGTCATTTCAGGCGTTAGACCAGCAAGCCTTACAACAAGCGTATCAAGTCATTGGTGAACTGGAGCCTCAGCTTTACCAGAGTACCTTTTACCGTCCAAAGCAGTCGTTGCACGCTTATCTTATTATGTTGGTGGTCGTCAGTTATTTATTGGCATTTATGTTAGCGACGCTACGTTATCAAGGTATCAACGCGGATAAAAAACAACAGGTAGAGCGATGATCAACCTCTACTTAGAGCAACTCTGGACCCAATTCCATTTTATCCGCCCCTTGTGGTTGTTAGCGTATTTCCCTCTGGTGATATTGATCGTTTTACGCTGGCGTAGAAGCACCAAATCCAATTGGAATCACATTATCCCCAAGCACTTGCAGCAAGCGTTGATTATTGGCGAGCAAGGGTGGAAAAGTCAGTTACCTTTGAAGTTGCTGATGTTGATTTTAAGCTTGGCTATCTTGGTGTGTGCGGGACCGACATGGCAGCGCGAGGCTTCTCCATTTGGTGAGGATAAAGGGGCGCTGATTATTGTGCTGGATGTTAGCCAAAGCATGCAGCAAACCGATGTTGCGCCGACGCGCTTAGAGCGAGCCAAATTTAAGATCCGTGATTTATTGCAGCAGCGCAAAGGGGGCAAAACTGCCTTAGTGGTGTATGCAGGCAGCGCGCATATTGCCATGCCTTTGACTGAAGACAATCAAGTGTTTTTGCCACTGCTCGATGCCATCAGCCCCAAAGTGATGCCCGCAGAGGGCAAAGCGGCACAGACCGCACTGCCGCAGATCAAAGCCTTGTCGGAGTCGTTACCGACAGCGTCGATACTTGTTGTGTCTGATGGCGTGAGCGATTTGGCAATCCAACAATATGGCGACTATTTTGGCAACAATAATCAACTGCTGATGGTACTTGGCGTGGGTAATCAGAATGCCAGCAGTGCTTCAGCGCCAGATTGGGCAAGTTTGCAAGATTTAGCCTCAAACAGCGACGGTTATTTTTACGCGCTCTCGCTGGATGATGGAGATACTGCCAATATTATTGATGCGGTGGAGCGTCATACCCAGATAGAGGGCGAGTCAACCATGCCATGGAAGGATATGGGTTATTATCTGCTGTTTCCGATGGTCCTGCTGGCGTTGGTTTGGTTTAGGAAAGGTTGGTTAGTTCAGTGGTTGTGGCTCGCGAGCCTGAGTTTGCCGATGACTTATGCTCCCGATGTCTACGCCCAACAAAGTCAGTCAGATACGTTAGTCGCAAGCCAAGCAACCAGCCAAGATCATACCCCTAAAACCACTATCAATTTTTTTGATAGAGCAAAGCAGCACTGGCTCGACTTGTGGATGACACCAGAGCAGCAAGGTCAGTGGTATTTTAATCGCGGCGACTATCTTAAAGCAGCCAATCACTACCAAGATCCGCTGCGTAAAGGTATCGCATTTTATTATGCGCGCGAATTTACGCTGGCTCAGGCTCAGTTTGTACAATTGAACGACAATCAAACGGCACGACTCTACCTTGGCAATGCGCTTGCAAGACAGCGCGAGTATCTTGCCGCTAAACGTCTATTCGATGATTTGCGTCAAAACGCGACCAGCGATGAAATTAAGCGCAAAGCTGAGCAAAACTTTAAAGCTATGAGTGAGTTAGTCGACGAAATTAACCGTTTAAGTGCCAGTCAAGCAGGCTCAACCGATGGGCCGGAAGAGTCAACGGAACTGGGGGATAAGCCAAGAACCGGTGAAGGCGCGGACGAAAAAACCACCCAACAAATGATGCTGAAAGAAACCCTCAACGCACAGGAGATCTTAGGTAGCCAAGAGTTAGCAGACAAGTGGCTGCGTAAGGTTGAAGCGGATCCGCAAAAATTTCTTCGCGCTAAGTTTCAGCTGCAACTGAATCAACAATTGGAGGGGAAACAGTGAATCGATGTAAAGGCTTTCCCCGGTTAGCGCTCCCAAAGACCGTTGGTTTAGGGCGATTAGTTGTCGCACTGATGTTGGTGGCGGTGGCTAACAACGCCTATGCCGCGATGACGATAAACCAACTTGAACAACAAGGGGGCGTTAAGTTAAATGCTTGGCTCAGTGATGGCACGGATGTATCCGAGCCGGCAGCGGTAACGCAGCAGGTTATTATGGTGATTGAAGTCGCCACGCCACGTTGGTTTACTGGAGGAACCCGTATTTCTGCGTTTGGTTTACCTGAGCTGATCGTTAAACAACGTAACCCGTTTGCCACTAATTACACTCGCCGAGAAAAGGGTCAAACATGGTCCTATCAGCATTGGGAAGTGACGCTCTATCCTCAGCAGAGTGGTGAATACCAATTGCCGAAGGTCGCGGTTAAGGTGCAAGTCTCTGCGCCTGATGGAAGTAACGTATCTGGAACACTCTATACTGAGCCCATGTCTCTGTTTACCTATCTGCCAGATGCAACGCTGACCCAGCAGCAAGCGTGGTTTGCTGCCAGCAATGTCAACGTGCAGCAGTCATGGGACTCATCGTCTGACTCATTGCAAGCGGGAGACACCATCAGTCGCCGCATCACGGTGAGCGCTGACGATACACTATCAATTTTATTGCCACCCACAAATCAATTAAGTGATGCATTAATAGGCTTAAAAGCCTATCCCAAACCATCTGAGTTGCTAGACAGCCAGAGTCGAGGGGATTATCAGGCGAAACGCGTGGATGAAACCGTGTACCTTTTAGCACAAGGAGGCGATTTCACTCTACCAGCGCAAACTGTGACTTGGTGGGATACCGACAGCCAACAAATCAAAACGGTGGAGCTTGCTGAGAAAACCATCCATGTTGCTCACACTTTGCGCTCTTTGACCACTCAATACTGGCAGCAGATTGTGTTCGTTGGCTTTGGTCTTATCGTAGCGATAGCGACGTTGTTGGCAGTGTTGCGCTACTACCGACATCGACCTAAGCCACAAGTATGGCAACTGTTACGCCAAGTAAGTCAGAGCAATTGGCCCCAAGTGCGTACCTTGATTTATCGTCGTGTTAGAACGCGAGCTAATACACGCCAGTTGAAACAGGTTTCTTTTAGCGATACTGGTGAACAAACGGCATGGCAGGATCATTCTCATCGCATACAAAATCAAACACCTACCGCCAAGCAGAGTCTTTGGTTGTGGCGACGAATTAAACAAAGAAAGTCGTTAAAAAACAAACGTATTCTCAAACAACTAGAACAATGGCGACCATCAATAAACGGCGATGTCGAAATTGGTGGTGAGTGAAAAATGCTAACATTAACCAGCTTCCTGAATTCGTGACTATTGATGAAGAGTAGAACCTATCTAACGCAGCGAAACGTTTGGAAATAGGATAACCCGCGGTAAGTGCGACAAGTAAAGCATTGGAATGACGGAGAGCGGTTTAGAAGAGTTGCTGGTTAGAACATGAGCAAGTGATAAATATGGGAATGCCCCGACACCTCTGCCGGGGCTATTTTGGCCAAACGACTTATTTTCCAGCCAAAAATTCTTTACGCTGTTGCCAGTTCTTCAGTGACAACGTTTAGGCGCTCGCCATAGATAGGGCGCATCGCTTTTAGTACATCAACGCGAGTCAACATACCGATAAATATACCGTTCTCAAGTACAGGTAGGTTTTGTGGACGACTTACCTTGATGGCTTTGGCACGTTCTTCAACCGATAGTGTGCTAAAGCGCGTCGCAATACCCATTGAAGTGGTTGGGTATAGTTGGTCTTTGTCGATACATAGGTACTCAGCAACATCGACGAGCTTTTCGTTGGCATCAATGGCAATGACGTCACGAGTCATCAGATCCACCACCTTTTGACCAGCTTCAGGTAGGTAGTCTTGGCACCAAAGGTCAACCATCACATCGTGTACAGAGAAGAAACCAACAAGGCGCTGTTCAACATCGATGACCGGAGCGCTGATCATGTTGTTCTCCATAAGCGTGTCAAGAGCTACAGAAGTTGGCATCTCTACGCTAAGAGTGACAGGTTGAGTGTTCATAATGTCTTTGATAATGATGTTGCTGTTCATAGTGGTTTCCTTAACTGACGTAATTTCGGTGGTTTGGGTAATGGTTGTAACGTTGGTTGCTTTTAGTTGTGGTCTACGGTAGATGCTCCAGTTCGCAAGGCCTACCAGTACAGAACCACCAATGATGTTGCCAAATGTCACAGGGATTAAGTTGTTCGTTAAAAAATGCATCGGGGTTAAATCGCTAAACTGTGCAGCCGTTGTCCCTGTTGCGCTCCAGAACTCTGGACTCGCAAAGTTTTGAATCACAATACCTAGTGGCACCATAAACATGTTTGCGACACAGTGTTCAAAACCCGTGCTGACAAACATCGCCACAGGCAATACCGTCATTGCGGCTTTGGTCATGGCATTGGCTGAGCTAAACGTTAGCCAAATCGCGAGACAGACCAATAAGTTACACAACACACCTAAAGCAAAAGCCTGTAGCCATGTGTGATGCAGCTTATGCTGAGCAATATGCAGAGCATTGAGCCCCCATTGACCGTTGTCGAGCTGATATAAGCCAGCAGCTGCAACAATAGCGAGTAGGAACATCGCGCCGATAAAGTTACCGATATAGACCTTGCCCCAGATAGAGAGCATCTTGCCGAAGCTAATTTGTTTGTTTGCCCACGAGATGCTAGACAAAACAGAACTGGTAAATAGTTCACCGCCGCATATCACAATGAGAATTAACCCCATACTAAATGCGACACCGCCGGCTAATCGACTGATCCCCCAACCAGCATCTGCGCTGCCTGTGGTCACAGTGATGTAAAACAAGAAAGCCAGTCCTATAAACGCGCCCGCCATGATTGCCAGACCAAAAATCATACTGCTGGTTTTCTTTGCCTTACTTAGTGCAAACTTTTCTGCTTCTGCCATCATTTCGACAGGAGAGAAAAGTAGACCATTGTCAGAGCTAGCTGTTGCCATTGATTACTCCTTTATGGATTCGAGATAATTGCCGCTCTTGTTCATTGCCTTAGATAAGAGCGAGAACTAAGCCCCATGCTTGGTTCGTAATTAGATTAAGGCGGTTTTGGGGTAGTAGTAAAATTGATAATTTTTAGAAAACGCATCAGATAATTTGATACATTGAGAAATCCAGTTAGAATAGGGGTCGACAGGGGTTTGGCGTTAAGGATCTGTAAGTAAAGGATTAGAATTTATAGTTAAAAACAGTCTCCAAACTCTGTGTTTTAGCCTAGAAACAATTCAGTATAAGCGAAACTGATATTTTAAAATTCGAACCACTTTGAATTGTGTAAGTAGAAGGAATTCAATGCGTTATTCATTAAAACAGTTGGCAGTATTCGATGCGATTGCTGACACTGGTAGCGTGAGTCAAGCGGCAGACCGATTGTCGCTTACTCAATCCGCCACCAGTATGTCACTTGCGCAGTTAGAAAAGATGCTTGGACGACCTTTGTTTGAAAGACAAGGCAAGCAGATGGCACTCTCTCATTGGGGAGTTTGGTTGAGACCGAAGGCAAAACGCCTGCTACAAGATGCTCAGCAAATAGAAATGGGGTTCTATGAGCAGCATTTATTGAGTGGCGAGCTAAAAATTGGCGCAAGCCAGACACCAGCTGAACACTTAGTGCCTGATCTTATCAGTGTTATTGATAATGATTTCCCAGAAATGCGTATTTCACTGCAAGTCAGAAGTACCGATTCAATTATCGATGGTCTGTTAGATTACAAATACGACTTAGGCATCATAGAAGGGCGCTGTGATGATCACCGTATTAACCAAGAAACTTGGTGCAGCGACCATTTGACGGTCGTCGCCGCTGCACATCATCCTTTTGCACAACGCGATAAAGTCAGCTTGGCTCAACTTGAGCAAGCACGCTGGGTTCTTCGTGAGCATGGTTCCGGTACACGGGCTATCTTTGATAGCTCGATCCACCATTTAATCGCCGATTTAGATGTATGGCGAGAGTACGAACACGTTCCTGTACTGCGAAGCATGGTGTCAAATGGTCAATATCTCACTTGTTTGCCTTATCTCGATGTAGAACGTTTTATTGAGTCGGGGCAACTGGTGGCGCTTAACGTGCCTGAGTTAAAAATGGAAAGGACACTTTCCTTTATCTGGCGTGCTGATATGGCGGAAAACCCGTTAGTCGAGTGTGTTAGGCGTGAAGGGCTACGCATGATGAAACATAAGCGGTAGCGAGAAACATATAACGTTAATAAGAAACATAAGGTAACAGGTTGGTCATCATTAAAATTGATGATCAATTTATTACCTTTTTTTTGGTTTCACCGATTGGCACTTATACATCGGAACCTATTCATTCAAGCTTATTCATTAGAGCTTATTCATCAGAACATATACATCAAAAGCAACTTACACATTGCCATTTGCCATAGTGACCACGCGTTTTAAAATCCAACGTATTAGCAATGGTATTGATTCCGTTCCGCGGTCTTCACACTCGGCAACAATCGCTAAGGCTAAATCAGGCTTGGCGAATTTCTTCAATACTCGCATGACGACTTTTTTAGCCGGAACTGGATGGTCGAGTGGTATTTTGACTAACTCACGGAAAAAGTCTTCAAATCCATGTTGATATAGGAAGTGTTCAATATCTCTATCGGGTAATTCGGTCAGATGGTGGCGGGGATGATCACCGCTAAGTTGGTGCATGACGGTGGCGGCATACTTTTTACCCGCGGGATCACCATCTGTCACCACATGCCACTCAATATCGAGGGATTTGGCCACCTTAATCAACGATTTTAAGCCGGATTGTGCAAACTCGATGATTTGCACCCCTTCAGCCGCAAGGTTATAGCCACATAAGTTGGCTAATTCATTAAATAACCATACCTCAGTTTCGCCTTCAACCAACAACCAACAGCGAGCAAATAGCGCCCTAGAGCGATGAAATCGAATATGGAATCCAACGCGGCGTAACTCATCTTTACTGAATTGTTCGACGGCAAGTTGCGTCGCGATGGTACGGTCTGACTGACGTACCAAGCGGCGAATAGAGCGCATGGGCACGGTGCTGATGAGATCACTGCTGTTGGTAGTGACGATTTTTTGCATCGGCAACATTTGTAGCAAGCTCCATGCTCTCGCTAAATGAGTAGGATGCAGTCGCCCTTCGGGATCTTCCACAATCAGTATCGGACGCGCGCAGCGTCTCAATTGGTTTGGTCCTTTTGCCTGTAGGTAGGCATTGAGCAACCCGAGTAGCAACAAACGTGTCTGTTGACTACTGGTACTATCAATCAATTGCACCAGATTTCCATCATGATTAACGCGATTGTAAAACACACCATCACGATTATGCTTGTGGGGTGAGCGTGAGTGGCTTTTAAAGGAAAAGTAATGCTCAACTAGGTTTCGCATTGAATTAAGTGTGCTTTTGATTTCGGCTTTATCGACATGTCCCGGTTTAGAGACCAGCCTGCGACAGGTATTGTTAATGCGTTTCTCAATCCGTGAGTTACTTTGTATCGGGCTTGTGTCGGCGCGATAAAAGCGGCGTGAATCACGTAGACGGATAATAGGGTGCAGAGTCATTAATTCTTGAGCCAGCTTTTCACTGTGATGCAATGGTAGGGTATTGCCTTTAATGTCTAAAAATGCATAACTTTGGCTAATAGTATGACCATCGCGACTGGCACTAATACGGTAGTAGATTTTCTGTTGTTGATTATCGTCTATTTGCCATAACGGCTTCAGCTTACGATAGCGACCGGAATGTAGCTCTTGTGTGTCGATAGCACCGAAAGTAAGGACAATTTGAATACTCTGAGATTGAGGGTGAGCAACGGAATAATCCACATGAAAATCGCGAATCTCAAACGAATAAAGAGAACCGTTGGATGGCAGTGCAACAGACAGTGCATCAAGCAGTGACGATTTACCCCAGGTATTTTCACCAATCAGGGTAGTCAACTCGTTAAGAGGCAGGGAAAGACGTTTAATACCTCGAAATCCGGCGATGTCGACTCGCTCTAGTTTCATACCATACTCCCAAAAAATATTTGTGACTTTTACAGATAGATTTACCAGGTATATTGCCGATAATAAGCGTGCCTTTTTAAGGTTGAACCACACGTTATCTCATTAAATTATAAGAGGTTTGCCTGTTTGGATGTGTAAGCTTAGTCATAAAACTGAGCAGTAACATTTATTTGTTTGCACTCATCGCTAGTTCCTTTGATAATAGTTGGCTTGTGACCGGGCTTCATCTATCTGTCATATAATTAGGTTTAACATCGCAGAAGAGAGAATGAGATTTGCTTATGAAAAAACAACAGAAACCTCTTACTGTGAGCATTGCCCATATCAATGACACGCATTCCTATTTTGAACCGACACCGCTGCAATTGACCGTGAATCATCTCGGTCAGGACTATCACCCGTTCGTTAGTGCTGGGGGCTTTGCTCGTATCGCGACCCGAGTAAAAGCGTTAAAACAGCAGGCTGATACCGATGGTTTCCTGTTTTTACATGCGGGCGACTGCTTTCAAGGCACGCTGTATTTCTCCTTGTTCAAAGGGGAAGCGAACGCGGACTTGCTCAATCAACTTGACCTTGATGCGATGGCGTTAGGTAATCATGAATTAGATCTTGGCAACGAGCCCGTCGGGCAATTTGTTCGACGTATCAATTTTCCTTTATTGGCTGGGAACTGGAACTTAAGCCAAGAGGGCAAGAAACAGTATCCGCTGGCGAATCAATCTAACCTTTATCACTACGATCCTGAGCAACAGGTCGCTCAGTGGATAGAGAAGCGCATCAATGGCGATTCGGTGGCGATTTTTGGTCTGTCCCTCGACAAAATGGCGGATATCGCCAATCCCGATAGCGATACGTGGTTTGAGTCAGCCCAGCAGACGGCAGAAAATACGCTCCGCCAAATCCGTCAGGCGGGTATCAATAAGATTATTTTGCTGAGTCACTTAGGCTATGACGCTGATCTTGAATTGGCAAAGGCTGTCTCAGGCATCAGCTTAATTATCGGTGGACACAGTCATGTGTTACAGGGTAACTTTTCTGAGCTGGGTATTGCTAGCCAAGATCAATACGGTGAAAAAGTCGCTGATACTTATGTGGTTCAGGCTGGATACCACGCATTAACCTTGGGTCACTGTGAAGTTACCTTTGATAGTGAAGGCGTGATTAGCCAGTTTGCCGGTAACAATGAACTGTTGGTGGGAAGGCGACTATTTGTAAACACCGAAGGGTTTGAAGCTGACAATGACTACGATGCGATTAAGCAGCGCGTACAACAACACCCTAACGTTGTGGTTTGCCGTAAAGACCCGCAGATAAAGCGTCTTTTAATCGAGAAATATCAAACCAAAGTACGAGCGTTGCAGCAAGAGAAGTTGATCTCTTTGCCCAAGGACCTACGCCATATTCGAATTCCAGATGCTCAGGGAGGCAGTGAAGTGGCTCCGCTCGTTGCACGATCGTTTTATTACGCCATGCGTCAACTTGGCTATCAAGTCGATTTTGCCATGCATAATGCGGGAGGCGTGCGTACATCACTAAATCAAGGACCTTTGAGTGTCGCCGATGTCGCGGGTCGCTTATTGCCTTTTGTTGTACCTATTGGTGTCTATGAGATACAAGGCGAGCATATCGCCGCTGTGATCGAGGGGGCGATTAACAACGCTTTAGGCAATGGCGTTAACGGCACGGGATCAGGCAGTTATCCTTACACCTACTTGTTGACATTCCAATATGACGCCGATGCGCCTCAGGGTAAACGTGTCACTGATATTATGATTGCTGGAGAGCCGTTAGACTTAGAACGGCGCTATATGGCGACATCCAGTGCCTACACCATGAAAGGTAAAGAGGGTTATGACGCCATCTTGCAGATGAATGGTGAGGGGATTGTCACCGAGTGGTCTATGTCGGATTGCTTTGTCAAATTGCTATCAGAACAACCCGAAGTCGCCACCGTTTGTTTACCACAGTCTAAAGCGCAGCAGATGCGATAGGTGGGTTCGCTTCCTTGGTATGATGATTGTAAAAATAAAGAGACCAAATCCGTCACATGATTTGGTCTTTTTATTTTGCGTAATCGAGATAGCTTCTCTACGCCGCTTTAATTTTGCCATTTTTTAGCCGCGACGCTTTTGTTGTTTGTAGGTTCTCAGTAGATAGAACACATTCACACCAGCAATGAAGCCGTTAGTGATGATGACCGGAACAGAATCAATAGCGAAACCGTAGAGTGTGAATAGTACGCAGCCGATACAGTTAATCACGCGCAGTCGCACAATCTGTTTCATCGTAAATGAGATCGCAACAATAATGGACGCTGCATAGCCAAGGAGTTCGACGGTTTCAATATTCATAATTGTCTCTCGTACGTTCGAGTACCCAATTGGGGAGAATTGATGCGGCGAATATAACAACAAGCGTGGTGTGATGAAAGCCACGTTTTGCTTTTCGCTATCGCAAGCGATTACGCAAACGTTTTGAGTATATCGTTAGGCAATGACGTGACAGAATGGTAGAGAATGGCAAGTCAATGTGTCAGGTTCGGTTTGAATGATTGAATTTAGTTAACATCAAAAAAAGCCCATAAGAGGGCTTTTTATTACATAACCATTTGCACAGAAACTATTAAAATAGGAAGTATCCGCACAGGAAGCACTTACGTCACTAATTGCTGCCTGGTATTAGTTGGATTACTTTTTACCTTGAACCGCTTGTTTGTCTTCTTCAGTCAGTTCACGAATGCGGCGGCTGATATCACGGCGTACTTTAGAAATCTCAGCACTTTTGATGATGTGATCGTCAACACGATCTTCGTAGTCAGCCTTCATGTTTTTGATGATGGTGACGATTTCATCATGGGTCATCTCTGGCTTGATGTAGTCCATTAGGTTTTCAAGCAAGTCAACGCGCTTGCGGTTGTCACGAACTTTCTTTTCATTATCGAGCAGTTCGCGTTTTAGTTTATTTTTACGACGTGCCTGTGCAACGATTTCAAATACGCTACTCATAACTGGATTCCTACCTTGATTGTCAAAAACTAAGGAAATTAAAACACAAGAGTCTAAGAGAGAACAACATAAAACTGTGGAATTATTTCATAGCTCATAATAATAGTGTTAAAGATTGAGTTATGTCTCCAATTAGCGCTATGATTCCTTAAATCAATGATAGTTTAATCTTGTATAAAAAGTAGGCGACATCAGGTTGTTATTGTAAATCGTGACACAAAAAGGCGAGTCTTTAGTACCAATGACACGACGATTGTTAGCCAAAATAAAAAGGAACCCGCAATGAACATTGAGTTGAGCCAAGTAGAAGCGCGAATTATCGGCTGTTTAATCGAAAAGGAAGTCACCACACCTGATCACTATCCTCTTACCCTCAATAGTCTCACCAATGCATGTAACCAAAAAAGCAACCGTGAACCGGTTATGAGCCTCAGTGAAGCCGAGGTTCAAGATGCAGTTGATGCTCTGGTTAAACGACGCTTAGTGAGTGACGAGAGTCAATTTAATAGTCGCGTATCTAAATTTCAACATAGATTCTGCAATACAGAATTTGGTGATCTTAAACTTACCGTTCAAGAAAAAGGCATCGTCTGCTGCTTATTACTAAGAGGGGCTCAAACACCCGGTGAAATTCGTACCCGTACCAATCGTTTATGTCAGTTTAGCGATGTGAAAGAGGTAGAATCGTTACTTGATAAAATGGCCGCTCACGATTCTTCTGGCTCATTGGTCGTCAAACTTGAGCGTGAACCAGGAAAAAGAGAATCCCGATATATGCACTTGTTTTGCGGTGAGGTTGACCCTGCATTAGCGGCGTCAAGCACTGCTGCGTCGACCATGAGCGCCTCAGCCGGATTCGACGCCATTCAAAGTGACCGCGTCACAGAGTTGGAGCAAGAATTAGCGCAACTGCGTGAGGAATTTAGCCAATTTAAGCAGTGGGTTAATGAACAATTGGCTGACTAGTACTATTTACTGAATTGTTATCAGCAATGACCAGTCAATCTTTAGCATCCCAAGAGCAACATTGGTACGTGTATTTGATTCGTACCAATGAGCAGAAACTCTATTGTGGAATTACCAACGATCTCGCTCGCCGCTTTAAACAGCATACCCAAGGAAAGGGCGCGAAAGCGTTGCGTGGTCGAGGACCTTTAGAGTTAGTGTGGAGTCAAACTCAAAGCAGTAAGAGCGAGGCACTGAAAGTCGAGATTGCTATCAAAAAGCTGCCTAAAGTCAAAAAAGAAGCGTTAGTCAACCAAGCACGCCGATTTGAACTGTAATCAGCAGGACATCAACAAGTCACTTCATAACTCTGCATCTAAGCTATATTATTTGGACATCAATTATTGGGTCTATAATATTTGTATATGCATCTGAATGTGTAGCGGCAACGTATTGTCCATCTTCAATTGTTGAATACGCAATAAATCAATCAACACGACTCGCAATGGGTAAGATTTAGTCGTGAAACAGAGCGTATGAACGGAAAAGCTAGAAGTGTAACAATATGTTGTATAAACTAAATTTAAAACATTGCATGGTTGATTGCCAATGAAGCAGCACTTACTTCGTTTCTTATTGCTCACCGTTCCTTTCCCGATGTCGGCGAACGCCCATGACATCCTACCAAGCTATTGGGATTACCATGCATTTCTGGACGCTCATCCGGAACAGCAACAACTTACAGAACAGTTAGCAGAAACGGTAAGGGAAGAGGCTGTCGCCATTAGTAAAAATTATGATCCGGTCACTATTTCCGTTATCTACCCGGGTCAACAGGTGTCAGATTATTGGGTTCGCAACATTAAGGCTTTCGAGTTAAGGATGGATGAACTCGGTATTGATTATGAAATCAATCAGGTATTTACCAGACCAAGTACCGACACCCGTGAACAGAGCAGTTCGTTGCGCGAAGCCATCAAAGCCCAACCTGATTATCTAATTTTCACTCTTGATACTAGCCGCCACAAAAAATTTATTGAGCACGTTCTCAATGCCTCTGATTCTAAGCTGATTCTGCAAAACATCACCACACCTTTACGTGCTTGGGACAATAAGCAACCTTTTATGTATGTGGGTTTCGACCATGTAGAAGGGACAAAGTTGCTGGCGGACTATTTCCAACAGCGATTTAAAGGGCAGCACAGTTATTCGCTTCTCTACTTTTCCGAAGGGTACATCAGCGACGCTCGTGGAGAGACGTTTATTCATGCCATGGATAGTACAGGTCGCTATCAACTTGCTTCGTCTTATTATACGAGAGCGGACCAAGAAACCGGCTTTAAAGCCGCTCAAAATGCAATCTCTCAGTATCCTGATATCAGTTTTATCTACGCATGCTCAACCGATGTCGCGTTAGGAGCGGTTGATGCACTGGCAAAACATCAGCGTGAAGATGTCTTTATTAACGGTTGGGGCGGTGGCTCTGCTGAACTCGACGCCCTACGCAATGGACAACTCGATGTTACTGTCATGCGTATGAATGATGATACAGGGATTGCGATGGCTGAAGCGATAAAACTCGATTTGCAGGGCAAGCCGGTACCGACTGTTTACTCAGGTGACTTTGAATTAGTGACAAGTGATGACAGCCAAGAAAGAATCAATACACTCAAACAACAAGCATTTCGCTATTCTGATCAAAACTAATGAGTTTAACGTACTTTAATAGCAGAAAATCACTCGCGACACTCATCACACGCACTGTAGCGTGGGTGATTGGCACCTTCACCTTAGCGATCTTGTTGCAAAGCTGGAATTTAAGTCGCGATATCATTACCCAAGAGGTCCAACGCACGTCTAAGCAAACACGACAGTTGGTGCTCAACTTTTTCGATTACCGACTCGCGTCACTACAAATTCTACAAGACAGTAATGCCAAAAGTGACGCGGTGGAGCAGTACTTTCAGGACGTGGACACCAAAGCGTTAGATTACTTCTTTTTACGTGAAGACAACTTAGAGCCTTTACACTCTCCGGATTTTCGTTTTATTACCCACCTGCGTGATGTTATTTGGGATGATGGCAATGCCTTGTTCTATGGTTTAGAGGACTATAGCCTGTTTGAATTACGCTCACAGGTTGAATTCCAAAACCAATGGGCGGTCGTGAGTGTCAGTTCGCAGTTGGGAGAGCGGCATATCTTAGTGCGAAAAACCCCCATAATCGCCAGCGAATCTGGTGAAGTGTTGGGGTATCTTTACGTTGGTTTAGTGCTGAACGATAACATTGCGTTGCTAAGTCGATTGATGGAAGGGACCAATAGTGACGATGTTATGTTGCTACATAAAGGGCAATTTATCGCGTCGACTATCTCAAGTGACGATCATTACACCCTAGACTCGATATCATCACATATCGACAGTGGTGAGTTGGCCTTTGATAAGGTGCTCATCACGGAAACCGAATTAGACATGGGTGAAAGCTCTCTAAAACTCAATGTCTACTCGATACAACGTAATCCGGGCGTATTGGCGCTCAAGCAAAGTTATTTGCTTTGGATTGTCTGTTCGATTCTGGTGATCATTGTGCTATCGCTGGCGCTTCGTCGCTGGTTAAACCGCAAAGTGACCACCGAACTTGCATCACTAATGCAATATACCGCGATAGCGGGCAATAAAGATCGTTTCACGCCTTATGACGGCTCTTCTATTTACGAGTTTAACCACATTGGGCGCACGCTAAGTAATACCTTTGAAAGACTCTCCGAGCAAGAGAAGCTATTTCAAGACTTATTCAACTTCTCCCTATCTCCTATTATTGTTTGGAAAGAAAATGGCAAAATCCTGCAAATCAACCCAGCAGGTCGCAAAGCCTTGGGGGTTGAGGGCGTCGATGAGGATACGGCGCAGAATGAACTCATGGTTCAATTCGTTGATTTGATGACCCTGCACGTTATCAAAGCCAAAATGGGCGCGACCCTAACCGGCATCGATGTTCCTATCGGTCATCAAACCTATCGCTGGAGTTTCTCTGCTATTTCTGCTCATAACGATAGAGTGTTAATCTTATCGCAAGGTCAGGACATTACCACTTTGCTTGATGCTGAGCGTCAAAGTAATAAAGCACGCCGCTCAGCAGAAGCGGCAGCAAAGGCGCGTTCTGATTTCTTAGCAAGAATGAGTCATGAAATACGTACGCCACTTAATGGTATTTTGGGTATCAGCCAACTGCTGCGTGTGCAACAGGGCGACAAGCGCTTTCATGAGCAAGTGGATGTTCTTTACAACAGCGGTGAACATTTACTGGCGGTCATTAACGACATTCTTGATTTTTCTAAGATCGAAAACGGTCGTTTTAAATTGGAAATGCATCAATTCCATTTTAAAGATGTATTGGTGGCATTGGAGGGGATCTTTAAGCCATTGTGTGATAGCAAAGGCATAACGTTCAACTTAACCACTAACCTTGACCAAGACATACTGGTGACCAGTGATCAGGTTCGACTCAATCAAATTTTGTTTAACCTAGTCAGTAACGCAATTAAGTTTACTCATGAAGGTGAGGTCTCCGTCGCCTTTGACTATCGCAGTCACAGCCAAAACAAGCAAGGCGTCACCCAAGGTGAACTACATATTGAGATAAGAGATAGCGGGATAGGGATCCCAGACACTCAATTGTCGACGATTTTTGACCCATTTATCCAGTCGGAGTCGACACTAACCCGTGAATATGGCGGCAGTGGACTTGGTCTCGCGATAGTGAAGCATCTCGTGTCAATGTTTGGCGGTGACATTCAGCTGCATAGCCAAGTGGGGATCGGGTCGATATTTAATCTCTTTATCCCTATGGATAGTCAAAAGGGTGATAAAGGTGCATATCGGGTCGAAAACACCCTAGATTTTGACCTTTTTGAACGACCGTTGCGATTGTTGCTGGTCGAAGATAACCATACTAATGCCTTTATTGCTCGTGCTTTTTGTGAAAAGTACGGTATGGAAGTCGTCTGGGCTAAAGATGGTCAGGAAGCGTTAGATTGTATCGCTAACCAAGCCTTTGATTTGGTATTGATGGACAACCAATTACCATCCATGTCTGGTATCGAAGCGACGAATATGATTCGAAATACCTGGCATAAACAAGTGCCGATCTACGCCTGTACGGCGGATAACCAAGAGAGTACTAGGCAGCAATTCATTGACGCGGGTGCGGATTATATTGTCGTGAAGCCGATAAAAGAGAAAGCGCTCAATGACAGTCTGCGATACTTTAAAAAGCACTTCTTTGACCCATCACCTGTATTAAAGGTTGATCAAACCCGTCCGTTATAACATTGCCGTTATTTGAAGACTTCCGCCTAGGATGTAACAGCTAGGCGGAAACACTTAACGAGCCAGTTTGTGATGCGCTCGAGCAAAATGACCCGCACAAAACGCGCCGACAATGGATAATTCACCTGCCAGACAAAGTGCAGCGGTGACTTCCGCAAGTGCTTGCGAATGACCTGTTCCATATAAGCCAAGAAGGTCTAAACAAGCTTTTTGACTCGGTAATCCGGTACCGCCACCCACTGTTCCTACCATTAAATTCGGCAGCGTAACACTGGCATACAAATCCCCTTGTGAGGTTTGTTCAATACGTGTCATGCCTATCGCAGATTCAGCGACGCATGCGGCATCTTGACCGCAGGCAATGTAGAGCGCGGCTAACGCATTGGCATAGTGGGCATTAATACCAATAGTGCCACTTAATGCGCCACCAACCGTCGTCATTTGCGCAAACTGAGCCATGCGCTCCGGTGTGGTATGCAGGTGTTTCTCAACCAAAGCCGCTGGAATCGTCACCTCGGCCGTAACCTTTTTACCGCGAACGCTGCGCAGTGTTTGCGCGCTAGCTTTCTTGTCACCAGAAAGGTTGGCGTCTAAAAAAGCAAATTCAGGCGTCACCGGCGTTTTAGCCAAGATGAATTCGAACACCGCATTGGTGGCTATCGTCACCATATTTTGTCCAGACGCGTCGCCAGTGAGATACTCAAAGACTAAATAGACATGGTTTCCTTCGATATTGACATTGATATCGCTTAATTTTCCGTGTCGAGTAGTCGCTTCAGCTATTTGCTTAAAATCATCAAATTGTGTGACGGCCCATGCGACAAACTGTCCGGCTTGAACTAAGGATTGGAATGCAAATCCGGGGGTTCGCGTTACGCCTTCATTCAGTAGCATCGCACTCGCTCCACCGGCTTCGGTGATCAGGTTCGCGCCACGGTTGTAGGAAGCGACAAGGGCAGCTTCGGTCGTCGCAAGGGGGACTTGGTAATCTCCTTTGGCAAAAAGACCATTGATGCGTAATGGACCTGCCGTGCCAATAGGCAGTTTTACTGTGCCAATAAAATACTCAATATTCTTCTCATAAGCAGACATGGTTTGCTGAGTATGCGCATCAAATAAATGCTGCATCGCCGCAGGGTTGTTGAGCTTATTCCAGCGATCATTGAGATTTCTTTGGTTAATATAAGGGCTTCGATTCACGCGTTGTGTGATTGGAGCATGAGATGGAGAGAGGCGTGCCTCAAGTTCTGATTCAGTGACATCCTGACCTAGATTAGTCAAGTAGTCTCGCTTATGGAGATTAAGTTTTGGCATGGTGATTATTAGCGCTTTTTAGGTATGGGGGTGCGTTAGGTCACGCAAAACGGTGTCGCTATCTTAGCGGTGGCTACCAAGACATGCAAATTTCGCCCTCGGCAGGGCAAATTGTGAGAGGTGGTGCTGTGACAATATTAGCGGAACAACTGAGCTAACGCTTGCATCTCTTCATCACTAATCAACTCAGATTGTACTGGCGTTAGCTGGCTAGAGATCTGACCTTGTAACATTTTAAGTTGAGAATTAGAAAGTAGTTTTAGTTGTTCTTTAAGCTGTTCAAACTGTTGCTTCGACATAAGATTACCTTTCGAGCGATTTACAAAATAAGCAGTCTGAGTTCCTTTCATCACAATAATCCCACCATTCACCGTTTACTGCTTGTATCTTTGGTGCCGAGAACCTTTGGTATTTCATTTAAGAGTTAGCGCAGTCTAACCAAGGTTCCTTGTGATATAGGTCACTAATTTAGAGGTATTTAGGGTAGGATTTGTCCGAGTTTTGTAAGAAAAATGGAAGTTTGCTGTAACCAGATATAAACCATCCGAGCCCGTATTGGGTTAAAAGCTCGAATGGTCAGTGAGTTAGCAAAATAGACTAGGCATTAAGCTTTGTCAGAGCTTTTGTCATTAGGATCGGAGTCGCTCGGGGCTTGGTCTGCTAAATGGTTCGCTAAATTATGCAATTCGGGGAGTAAGCGATAGATCAGATGTAACTGTTGTAACACCATTCGAGCTGAGCGGTCATCGTCGTCGCGCCATTCAACCAAACGTCGATGAATGTCGAATTGATCGACAGTGGAAAACTCATGGTCTTGAATATGCGAACTTAGTTGATAATTAAGCACCTCAAGGTGACGGTTAATCGTGCGGTGTGCCTGCAATACCAGACAGTGAATTGATTCGTCGTTTAGACGCTGCCTATGCGCGCCGAGCGCAGAAATGTAACTCAAAAGGGCGTGATTCAACGTCAGAAATCGGAAACTCTGTTCTGTTGATTTTTGGTATTGTCCCGGCTCTGCCAGCATATTGGCAATGGTGCTCGCGAGTTGAGCGTCGGTATCATGGGCGCGTCGTCTGGCAATACGATAGGCAAGGGTATCCTGTTTACCAATACGATATTGAGCGATAATTTGCATAAGATACTGGCGATTGGCTTCAATCGCATTTGACATCGTTTTGCTTAGACGTTTCGACTCCCAATCGGGCAAGATAAAATACACCGCCCCCACCGCAAGTAGACAGCCTATTAGCGTGTCAAACAATCTGGGTAATACCACCGCATAACCATCGCCTAGTTGATGGAAACAGAATAAAACCAACACAGTGATAAAGCCCGTCGCATAGCCATAATTATTGAGTCTAAGTGCGAAGAACATCACCCCAGAAATGACGATAAAGAACAATTGGCTTTCAAAGGAAGGGAATAAGGTAAGCAATGGCACACCCAGCAGCAAGCCAACAACCGTCCCGATGATCCTCGCGTAAAGTTTCTGTCGAGTCGCACTGTAGTTGGGTTGGCACACAAACAGTGTTGTCAGCAGGATCCAATAACCATGTTCCAGATTAAGCGCCTGAATCACGCCGTAACCCAAAGTCAGTGCCAACGAAAGGCGAGTAGCATGTCTAAATAACAGCGAGTCTTTATTGAGGTGCGTTTTGATCCTTGACCACATCGCTGACAACGTATGCGGATTGGTATCATCCAGCACCGCCTCCTCAATCGACTCAATATCTGGGTTGCTGACATTACTTAGCAGCTTTTCGACGGTTGCCATGTTATTGAATAGGTAATTGAGTTGTTCCAGTTGCTCACTGCAATCTGGCAAGGATTGTTGGTTTAGATATTCAATGGAGTCTTGCAGTTCAGCCAGTGCTCGAATTGAGTTTTGTCCATGCGTGTAAGGCTGACCAAGACTGATTGCCGATGCAATGGCGGCGCATGACTCTGATTGCATCTCTAACACATGTTTGAATCGGAATAAGACATCGGAACGAGCAAATTTTTTGGATAGCTCCTGATAACGATAGTGGCTAGAGCTAATCCGTTCATGAATATCTTGTGCGATAAAGTAAAGCTGTAAATAACGATCGCTCGGTCCATCAACATGCCCTTTTTTAGAACGATTGAGCAGAGTCATTTTGCACTGATTGAGGGCGGCAACGGTTTTTACATTTAGGTTGGCTTCGGAAACTCGTAAAGGTTGCAGTCTAAGTTCGATGCTGGGATGAAACATCGTACGTTTTCCAGCGAGATAGCGGGACAGTTGATTGAACACGGCAGAAAGACTTAGCTGAACCGGTTGCCACGGGGCAATACTCGACCAAATCATTGACATGAAGAAATAACCCAAAGCGCCTGCCAACAGCATCACAGGTTGAAACCAAAGGTCGGTACTTTGTGTGGCACCAATCATGGTATAGATCGCGATCAGTAATGAACCGAATGCAATACTAGAGTAACGGGGACCGATCGCGCCAAGCAAAATAAACGCAAAACTCGAGCAAAATAAGCCGATAGCAAATAGCACGGGAGTATCGAACAAAATTTCGATAGAAAACGCGGCGATGGCAAAACAGATAAGCGTCAGTAAGATGGCTTTGATACGACCAAAAAAGTTATCATCCGTTTCCGACAGTGCAGCAGCGATCACTCCCAAGATTAGGGGAGTGATCCAAGTCTTTAAACCAAGATACCAAGTTGGAATGACAATACCCAACAGGGTGATCAAAATAAGGCCACTGTAGTTGACGGTCTTGTTTGCCCATTGTTGGCGGAGTTGTGCAGATAAATTCAAACTAAAACTTGCTTATCATTAATATCAAACTGAATAGAAATTGTAGCCGCTATGGGTAACAAATCACACACATTTCATCAGGTTACTAGAAAATCGACCATTATCGATGTTAATCGCTGATTAATGCAGTAAACTAGTTTGAGTTTTTTCCAAATTATTACTGTTATTCATGCTAATCAGCGCCTCTAATGCAGCTCAATTTTTCATCTCTAAGGAATTTACTTCTATTGAGTTGATGCAAGATTCACTTATTTTACATTCAAGTCGTGTCGAAGTGTCGATTCCATTTAATCAGTGGAGTGGCAAGTTAAAAATTAACAGAGGTATGCTTTGGTCGAGCGTCACCGTTGTGTGTCATCCTGCACAGGACCAACAAGTACACTGGAAAGTGATGGGGCTTGATTGGCAAACGGTGCAATCTTTTGCCTCAAGTGCATTGGACCGCTATCAGGAATGGCATCACCAACAGTGTCGCAATCTTTATCAGTATCTACCGCAGTGGCAAAATGAACTGACACAACTTGTCAATTTGCCACGATTTTTACCCGCATCGGATGTTCAGCAATGGCGAAGTAAGGTTCAACGTGAATTCCAGCAAATGGAGATGTCACTAGAAGAAGCCCATCGTGTATTACCCGATCATATCGCCTACCTGCAAACATGGATTGAAGATACTCAGCAGCAACTACAACAACGTAATGATCAATGGATCGCCAACGAACGCCAAAATTGGCAAGTGTTGTTTTCTCAATCTGAACGTTCGCCGCTTAATGAATCGCAACAGCTCGCGGTACTGCACAACAACGATCAAAACCTGATCCTAGCAGGCGCGGGCAGTGGCAAAACCAGCGTGCTGATGGCTCGGGTCGCTTATTTACTGCAAAGTCACATCGCTCAACCAGAGCAACTGCTAATGGTTGCGTTTGGTCGTGACGCAGCACAAGAGATGAAAGCGCGCCTTGAGAGCAAATTTGGTCAGAGTGCAGATGCGGTGAGCGTACTTACTTTTCATCAACTCGGTTTAAAAATTATCAATCAAGCGGGGCAGCAGTCGGTGAGTCTCGCGCCCATTGTGACCGATATGGCGCAAAAGAAAGCTTGGTGTATTGATTGGTTGAAGAAACACTGGATGACGCCCGCTAACTTTAAACGTTGGCAAAAACACCTTTCTACTTGGCCCATCGCTTATTTAACTGGTGACGATGAGCTAGGAAGCCAGAGTGAAAATCCTAAGTTAATTGCTTGGCTTGAACAGCAACTGGACCAACTCATCTCTTCTTCATTGAATAAAAAAGACATTCAACAGAAGATAATCAATCACCCAGACTATACCCGCCTGAATAGTGAACTTGCGCTTTGCTGGCCGTGTTATCAGGCTTGGCAAAAGATGATGCGCGAGAATAAGCAGGTCGATTTTACTACGATGATCACCCAAGCCACTTCGTTAGTGGAGTCGGGGCGCTTCACTTCACCATGGCGATTTATGATGGTGGATGAGTATCAAGATATCTCTCCAGATCGTTTAGCATTACTTGAAGCACTTTGTCGTGGTAGAAAGACAGCTAAAACGGATACAGGCAATGAACATCATAAAGATGAGCAGAAAAAGCCTGAGGCGACACTGTTTGCGGTGGGCGATGACTGGCAGTCCATCTATCAATTTACCGGCTCTGACGTCGATTTAACCACAGGTTTCCAACGTCGATTTCCTGATGCCTCAATCCATCAATTAGATACGACCTATCGCTTTGCTGACAACCTTGGTCACGTTGCATCAGAATTTATTCAGGCAAATCCAGCGCAATTGAACAAACAACTGAACAGCGCCAGAACCGTGAAGCAAAACGCGGTTGTGATTGAGCATGGGTCTAAGATAGAAGGGATCTTAACGTCCCTTAACAACAAAAAATCATCCAGTCGAGTGCTGTTACTGGGCAGGAATCACTATCACAAACCCGAGCAACTGGAAAACTGGCAAGCACAATTTGAGCAGCTCGATTTAGAGTTTATGACCTGTCATGCCAGCAAAGGGCAAGAAGCGGATTTTGTGATTATCGTTGCGGTTGATGAAGGACAATTCCCGAGTAAACAGAAATTTGTTCATTTAAATAGTGCATTGACCGCTGGCACAGACGACTTCCCGGATGCCGAAGAACGCAGACTGTTTTATGTGGCATTGACGCGTGCTAAGCAAAAGGTATGGGTATGCTATCAATCGCAACCCTCACGCTTTGTTCGTGAGCTAGCAGAAATGAAACGGGTAACGAACAAGGCTTAACGGTGTTCGTTTCATCGTGATTAGGTTAGATAGCTCCCCAAAGCTAGCACTAATCAAGACTGGAATGATTGCGCAATAAATTAAACCAAGGTGTTTGTTACATAAGGAAGGTTTGTACCTTCCTTTTTTATGTCGATGGATTTATCTCTAACTGGATACTGGACAAAGACCGTATTCAACATAACCGGCATTTTTAATATTAGCGCCATAAAGTAAGTAACTGTTACTTGGTATTAACGTAGAAACGCAGTAATATTGGCAGCGCTAAATCATGTATATCAGTTATTTAACCATCTTTTAATGGTGTTGGCCGCATTGGTGCTTAACTGTCTTAGTCTAATAAGAGCGTTGCAGCTCACCTCGGCACTGCGTTGGTCGTCGATAAAGCGATTTGTAGTCAATAGAGTAATAATGTCCGGAAAGCCGACCCTATCTGACTTGGGTGACGTGTTTAGGCCGGTTGGTGGATTTGATGTTTAAGGATGAAGTTCAAAAAATATATCGCTATTCCGAACCTAATCTTAGTTTGGTGGGTTGGCTTGGCTTTATTGGTTTCCCACTGTATTACTTCATGTGGCACGACATTTTTCCTCAGCCCTACGAAAATATCTGGCTCAGGCTATTTGGCTCGATACTGCTGGTTACTGTCGCGTTACGCAAACATTTGCCATCATTTGTTCAACCTTATCTCCCGTATCACTATCTGTTTACTATCAGTTACACACTGCCATTTTTCTTCTGTTATATGATGTTTAAAAACGAGTGGACAACCGTATGGGTCACTTCGTTTATGGCATCTATTTTTCTGCATATTTTGCTTGTTCATACCACCAGAGTGATGATGCTGCAGAGCTTGTCTAGTATCGGTGTGGCTTATTTCTGTGCCTATGGCAGCGACTGGTATAAGTTTAATGAACATATCACTTGGTCTTATGTACCCGTCTTTGTCTTCACGTATATTTTTGGCAATTTGTTTTTCTTTAGAAACCAAGCAGAGCATGAATCTAAGATGTCGATTGCAAAGTATTTTGGTGCTGGCATAGCACATGAAATGCGTAATCCATTAAGTGCATTGCGCGCGTCTAATGATGTGTTAAGCAGCGTGCTACCGAAACTCGATGCTCATGGGACGGGTGAGTTTGTTATGACTAAAGAGGAAGTCATATTAGCAAAAGAAGTATTGAATGATGCTAACAATGTTATTGAGTCGGGTAATGAAACGATTGACATGCTGCTTACCTCAATCGATCAAAGCCGTATCGCGACGGGAAACTATGTTAAACACTCCATAAAAGAGGTGGTTTGTTCGGCGGTGGACGGATTTTCATACAAGTCCTTAGTCGATCGTCAAGCCGTGAAGGTGAATGTTCGGCAAGATTTTGCTTTTTTAGGAAGCGATACGTTATTTAAGTATGTTATCTACAATCTATTAAAAAATGCTTTTTATCATCAAGGGAATACGGGGTTTTCCATTGTTATCGAGATCGAAGCGGACAATGGTTATAACTGCATCCGATTTAGAGATAATGGTCTGGGCATTAAACCGGAAGTGATGGAACACATATTCGAAGATTTTTACTCAACCGGAAAACGCAATAGCTATGGATTGGGTTTGCCTTTTTGTAAAAAAGTGATGCAGGCGATGGGCGGAGAGATCAGTTGTCGCTCTCGACTTGGAGCATGGACCGAGTTTAGTTTATCGTTCTCAGACTATGATTCTGCAGAAGTACTTGAAATCAAGAAGCAACTTGTGAAAAACAAGTCCGTCATGTACATCGGATCCAAACAACAAGTTGTCTTTAAGATCCTGAATAGCCAATCGTTTTATTTGGGTTATCATTTTACTGCAGTGACGGTAGAGCAAGCCTGCCAGCGATCTGAATACGAATTTGAATACCCATTGATCTTTGTTGATCTTGATGAGTTTAGTGACAAACCACAGCGATTCAGGCAGTTGGAAAAGCTGCTGCATTTTACCGAGGCTCGTCTGGTCTTTCTTTACAACTCAAGCAATCGTTACCTTGGCGACTATGATCGTCATCTTAGCTTTGCAGCAGTAGAGAAAAGTCAGCTAATCGACAATGTTAAAAAGCACCTATTTGAACTATTTTTTGAGAACAGTAATCAACATTTTGCTGACCGAACAAGTATACCGAAACTAGAATCGGTATCAGGCAAAACCATTTTGATCGCTGATGATAACCAGTCCTTGCGTGTCTATACCGCGATATTGCTGGGTCAACAGGGCTTTAATGTGCTGCAGGCAAAAACCGGTCTTGAAGTTTTAACCCAACTTGAGTCGAACTCGATAGATTTAATTATTATGGATATAGCGATGCCTGAAATGGATGGTCTAGACACCACCAAAGCGATACGCAAGCTAAAAGATTCTCGTTCAGCGGCTATTCCGATAATCGGTTACACAGGCAGCTCGTCCACTGCGATAATTAAGAAGATACATCAAGCGAATATGACGGACTACATCGTTAAACCCGCCGCGACAGAAAAATTACTGGATAAGATCGCTGATTGGATTTAACCCAATCAGCGACTTGGTCTTATTATTCAGCCCAATCCTTGCGTGTTCGCTTTGCGGAAATGGTCTATCGGAATGTAAACGCCTCTATCTGATAAGCCATCTTACACACATCTACGACGCGCTGGATTTGCTGTTTTGTAACAGAGCAATTGATAGAAAAGCGAATGATGTTTTGCGTGGGTGTCGTTGCTGGGCGGCAAAACACCGAGCCAAATACGCCTTTAGATTCTAGGAAATCACGGACTTTTTTGGTGTTACTCTCGCTTCCGGTCTCCAAAGAGACAATATGAGATTCACTACGGATGTTAAAACCAATCTTTTGTAACTCTTTCGCTAACAGTTTGGCATTATTTGCAAGCCTTGCGCGTCGTTCATCCCCATGAATAATAACGTCTAACGTAGCATCAATACGGCAGATTTCACTCGGTAAAAGTGTCGAGCTAAAAATCGAAGGGTAGGCGGCATAAGGAATCACCTCATTGGTACGGTTGTTACACCAAACCGCACCAGCACGATAGGCAAATGCTTTTGCTAAGCTCGCGGTCATAAAATCGACTTGGTGGCTCAGTCCTAATTGCTGTAATAGCCCAGCGCCTTGGCTACCATGAGTGCCGAGTGAGTGAGACTCATCGACGACGATGGCACAGCCATATTGTTTGGCAATTTCAATCATTTTCTTTAATGGTGCAATAGTACCAAGGGTGCTGTAGATTGAATCTACAATCAAAATTCCCGGACCATTTCGTTTCACCAGTTTTTCAAAGTGGCGCACATTATTGTGCATAAATGGGTGCAGGTTCGCTCCCGCGGTTCTTGCTCCTTCCCAAAGAGACGCATGAGCAAAAAAATCAATGTAGACATGGGTCGTTTGGTCGCAAATGGTTTGCAGCAAAGCAATGTTTGCAATCCAACCAGATTGAAATAGAGAACAACTCGAAAAGTGCGCAAAATTCGATAATCGTTGTTCGACTACCTGTTTAATATCACCATCGTGTAGAAATACCCCTGACATAAACGTCGACTGCTGCGGAGTCAGTATTGCATCCGCATGACATCGGTTTATCTCTTCATTGTTGCTCAAATCTAAATAGTCATTGCTCTGCAAAACGATATCTTCAGGATTTGGCTGCTTGCCTACCACAAGGTTTTTGCCGCTATCGGGAAGATAGATTAACTGTTCAAGATGCTGTTCAACCTTAGTTGACACAAACTCAGGCAAGGTGGTGGCGTTATTGATTATATTCATAATAAATATCTCTTTAAAATATGATGCGCTCAAGGCAATAGAGATATAAATCAGTAATATACATTAAAACAAATAATTTAATTATTTGTATGCAGTTACATGCAAATAAAGAAAAGGTGTGGTGAAATGTTATTTTTAACATGCAGGCGGGAGAGGGTGTGGCAATACAGCTAAATGATAATTTAATAATTAACTGTACATAAAAAAGGGTGGAAATTTACATTTCCACCCTTTAATCAGTTTTAGATTATATTAGAATTGATAGTCTAAACTCACACCCCAATTTCTACCTGGTTGAGAAAGACGTTGGTAATTATCACTGCTATCGTAACCGGATAAATCCTGATAATCGAAATACTTCTTATCGAATAAGTTAAATACACCTGCTCGTAGCGTCAGGTCTGTAGCTGGTTGATAATAAGCCGTGACATCAAATACACCGTAACCCGCTGTTTCAATGTTGTCGTCGCTGTACCAATCTGTTTTACGATCAACCACTTTCAAAGTTGCTAATCCACCAAACCTATGTGCAATGTTGTCATAACCGAATCCAAAGACACCCGTTAGAGGTGCTATTGAATCTAGGCTTTGTCCTGTGCTCTTGTCCTCACCTTCAGAGTATGCAAGTGAAACAGTAGAATATATGCCCTGAGGAACAAAACTCAGACGATCAAGTAACAATGTTTGCGAGTATTCAATACCTTTAATTTCAACTTTATCTAAATTGACAACAGTCACCTGATCTTTGCCAGTTGCTGCATTTTCGCCTAGATCAACCGTTGCGATAAAGTCTTTATATTTATTGAAGTAACCAACGAGTTCGAATTGAGTAAAATCATTCTGTCCACGTAGACCAATTTCATAGGAAGTACTTTTCTCAGCTTCAAGATCAGGATTTGGAATATATTCGGAGCCTGTATCATATTCAAAATAAAGCTGCTTAACGGTAGGTGCTTTGAAACCTTGGCTAATTTGTGCAAACGTGCTGAGATTTTCGTTAAAGTGATAAACAGCACCAACCTGACCTGTTAAAGCATCGTTACTATTTTCATCGAACTCAGTTTCAAAGCCAGCGTCAGCGCTTGGAGTTGCTTTAAAAGAGTCATAACGAAGACCAAGATTAATCACTAATGATTCATCAAGTAAGAACATGTTGTCTTGCGCGAACACACCCCACTGAATTAGTTCAGCGTCAGGAACCGTCGTAGAACCCGGACCGTTTAAACTTGAGTCTTCAAAGAAAATATCACGGTTATAAAGGCTAAAATCAGTATGAAGGTAGCTAAATCCATAGGTTAACTCGTGGTAATCGTTACCAAATTCAAGCAATTTGTCGAATTGGCTATCTATTTGCCAAGTTTTTTCTTCCGCTTGTCGAATACGGTTTCTTCCGCCATCGTAAGTAAATCCAGGAGTATAGCCAAAGTAGCCAGCAGCATCGTAAATGGATACGTTGGCATAATTTTCGTTTGTGGTTTCTGTTGTTTGATAATTAACTTGCCAGAATAAGTTATCGAAAATTACGTTGTTTGCTTTCCATTCATGGTTGATACCATAACGAGTCCTTACGTTGCTATCATTACTGGTTGAGTCTTCATAACCGAAATGACCGTATGGACCATAATCATTGAATTCGTTGCCACTTAGACGGTTTTCATCATATTCATAGTCATAACGCTCAAAAACAATGCCTACGCGGTTTGCGTCATTTAGATTGTAATATGCTTTAGCTAATACGTTATTCAGTTCTTTATCCGCAGGGTCAACCGAAGTACGGTCATCACCTTCAATATTGTTACCGCCGTAGTTTTCAGTTTCGCTACCTTGAGCGTAAGTACCAATCAAGATCGTTTCTAAATCACCCTGACGCATCGCCCAAGTGAGGGTGTTTTTGAACTGCTCATCTTTAGACGAATAGGACGACTTAAGACCGAATCTATTTTCATCGCCATCCGTAACAAGGAAATCTTCTGGATCTTTGGTTTTAAGAACAACTACGCCGCCGAGTGCATTTGAACCGTAAAGTGTTGACGATGCGCTTTTATTGACTTCAATAGAAGTAAGAGTATCTAACTCGATAGCATTTGGATAAATAGCTTGAGTTGCACCGCCACCCGGGTTGAAAGGAGTGACTTGTTGGACCCCATCAACAACAACTTTAACGCGATCACCATCCATGCCACGAATGTTAAAACCAGATATACCAAAACGTCCAGAAGTTGTCGCGTCTACACCCGGCGTGGTTTTAAGTGCATCTTTTAAATCAGTTGAAAGAGAACTATCTATTTGTTCTGAGTCGACAGATTCAATCGAGCTTGAAACATCAGTTTTATTTTGTTCTGTGCGTGTTGCTGACACAACGACTTCATCAAATGTATAAGCTTCTTCAGCGTGAGCGCCTTGAGAGAGAGCAAGGACGATAGAGCTGGCTAAAATGGTTTTATTACGCATCGATTAAAATACCTTTTAATATCCTAATTGTTGTTTTTTCCACAAATCCAATGTGTTGACTTACGCAAGTCAATGGCAATACCACTGCGGGGTAGATATCGAAAGTGGGGCAGTACACAGACTAATGTGCCTGTGCGTTAACAGGAGGGAGTGTATGAAATCTAAATGATAATTGCAATCATTAACATTATTATTAATTTGTAACTATTGGTTTTCTAGCGTTAATCGCATATCAGCAGTGCCGTCTTCAAAGCTTATATCGATCTCAAAACCGAGGGATTTTGCAAGGGCTAACATGCCGGAGTTGTTGGGCATCGTCATACCCACAAGATAGCGGGTGCCTTTTTGCTGACAGTAGTCAACGAGTTGTTGCATCAAAATACGACCTAAACCATGACCTTTCAGTTGTGACCGAACTAAGATACCAAATTCACCATCATGATTATCAGCGGAAAGCATCACGCGGCAAACACCGATAATTTGAGGTTGCGGAGTATTAAAATCTTCTATGGCAACAAAAGCCATCTCTCGGTCATAGTCAATTTGGGTAAGGTTAGCCAAGGCGGCATGGTCAAATTCACCCACATCGGAAAAGAAACGTTTATAGAGATCTTCTCGCGTGACATGAGTGAGAAATTCGGCGTGCAGTGGCTCATCTTCCGGTTTTATTGGACGAAGTAGCACAGGCTTTCCGTGTTTAAGGTTGACCACACGTTCCATTTCGACCGGATAAGGTCTGATCGCTAAACGGGTGTGTGACTCACCGTTAAACTTAGCAATCTTGATCGCGGCATCAAGGATAGTGAGTTCATTACCATCGATCAGCAATGGATGAATATCGAGCTCCTTTATCTGCGGACAAGCGACAATCATTTCTGACAACTTCACCAAGAATTGAGCAATGATGGCGAAGTTGGGGATCAGGGCGCTGTGTTCAAAACGGATATCGCCGTTATTGACAGCCTGTACCAGCAAATACTGAGAAAGTGCCATATTTACGGGCAGTAAACTCACGACTGATTGAGAACTTATCCGCCAACCTGAACCGCCTTGACCGATAAATAGAGTCGGACCGAATACCGTGTCATCGACAATTTTGATCCTTATTTCTTGCGTACCAAACAATCGCGCCATCGGCTGTACAATAAAGCCAAGTATCACTGAATCCGGTTGAACACTATTCGCGCGGTCGATAATAGAATCCACGGCTGTGGCGACTTCTTCAGCACTATTTAGATTTAACGCAACGCCTTGCACGTCGGACTTATGGATAATATCGGGGCTTGCCAACTTTACAGTGACAGGGTAACCAATATCATCCGCAAACTGGGCGGCTTCCTGCGCAGATTTCGCCAATTGAGAGCGAAGTATAGGAAGTTGGGCAAGTTGTAACAGCTCTTGACTCGACGTGATATCGAGAGTGATCATTTCGTTGCTTTGATCACTGTGCTCTGTTTTTTGTTCAAGCCAAGCCCGAATTGATTGCAATTGTTGCTGAGTGTAGCTTTCTATCGTGGCGGGGGTTTCTTTTAATTGCCACTGATTTCGTCGGTATTCCACCAAATGCATAAACGCAGTCACTGCACTCTCTGGTGTGCGATAGGTCGGGATCCCATGCTGGGTAAATAACTGACGCGAAGGCGCACACGTTTCGCCAGTCCAGTTAGTAAAAATGTTAAAACGTTTGGCGCGCGGGTGAGAGTGAATGATCTCAATTAACCGATGGGATAACGCTTGATGCTTGACGGCAAAAGAAGGGCACAAAATGATTAAGATCGCATCGACATCGTCACTGTCTAATAGTGTTGAGAGGGCAATTTCATAATGCTCTATCCCGCCACTATTACCGACATAAATCGGCGTCTGTGCATATTGAGGAATCGACAAGCTTTCGGTCAATGTTTCTAGCGTGTTATTGCATAAATTACTTAGCTTGCCCCCAAGCGTATCAAGCTGGTTGATTGCCATCATACCCGTGGCTTGACCATTGGTGATCACCGCAAGTCTTTCGCCTCGTAATGGGATAGAGTGAGTGAGAGTCTCGATAGCAGCGAACAGTTCATGAGTGTCGTACACTCTTAACATTCCCGCGCGCTTGATGGCCGCATCGTACACTAAATCGGAAACAATGTTTTTACCTAACCCGAGTTTGTCCGTGGGCTTAAAGACTAAGATACGGCGTTTACGCGATGCAGCCCTTGCGGCAGACATAAATTTACGCGCATCTTGAATAGAATCAATCTGAAGCAGAACAGCTTCTGTATGGCTATCTCGGCATAGGTAATCAAGCAGTTGATCAAAGCTAATATCGTAACTTTCACCAAGGGAGATACAGTACGAAAACCCAATACCTCTTTCACTGGCCCAGTCGAGAACCGTGGTACAGACGGAATTCGATTGAGCAATAAAGGCAAGCTTACCGGGATGAGCACTGACTGGCGAGCATGAGGCGTTGAGGTTTCGCCATGGTGCAATAACACCAATACTCTCAGGTCCCAGTAATTTGATACCAAATTGCTGTGCCAGTTGAAAAAGATCAGTATTGATGGTCAATGTTGATACCGAACTAACTGGCATCAAAATGACGCTATGACACTGCTGAAGATGTAGCTGTTGCAGTAACTCTTGGTCGAATAATGCGATATCACAAATGATCGCAAGGTCCGGTTTAATCGGTAGTGCCTGAACCGACGCATAGCAATAGATGCTAGCCACCGATTTATGTCTTGGGTGAACGGGGAGTATCGTACCCTTAAATTGGCTATTTAGCAGATTCGTCATCACAATATGACCAAGATGATCGACTTGTTCCGAAGCCCCAATAACAGCGACAGCGTTTGGATTGAGTAGGGCATCTAACAGCATATTGACTCCTGCTTTAGTTAACGATAACTAAGTAATCATGGTCATAGTTGTGCATTACCAACTGGATCGTCGGTCAAAAATGACGTTATGTTCAATATTAGTTCAGGAATTTTATGGGTTCGTTATGCAAATTCCTAAATTTAGACATAACATATTGATGAGATACAAATAATGTGTAACATGTCACAAGGCATTCAATCATGCCATAAGACTCATTAACTAGGCAGCAAGAAATGAAAAAAGTTGTTATCGTCAGTTTAGCGGGCTTACTCGCCGCATGCTCTTCAAGCAAATATACAGTGGACGTAAAATCGGAGAGTTTTCGAGAAGATTACACACCCGTTGTTGTTGCTCAAGAACCCGTTGTGACATCAGAGCCAGTGATGATCGCTGAATCTAATGTCACACCAACGCAAACGCCTATTATAGCGAACAGTGCGCCAGTGATTACCGAAACCAAGTCACAACCGACACCAGTTGCGACGCGCCAAGAGCCAGTGGTAAAAATTGTTCCGCCTTCTAAATCACAGTCTAAAAACAACTATCGTTTTGGTTATACACTGCAGGTAGTTGCTGTCGGTAGTAAGGACAAGGTTGAGCAGTTTTCATCAAAGCTCCCTCGTTCAGGACAACCTATTTGGGAAAACTACAAGGTTGTAAATGGGACAAAATGGTATTCAGTGCTTTATGGTGATTATGCGACTCGCACTGAAGCGAAAGCAGCGATCAGCACATTACCTGCTGAGTTCAAACAACTTAAGCCTTTCGTGAAGAGCATTGATAAAATCAAACAGTCTGATTATCCAACGCTGACCAAGTTAAACTAGCCCTCCTTTTGTGAGCCCTGATCATCTAACGTGATGTTCAGGGCTGTGCATTTCCTGAGCAAAAGCATCCATCCGTACAACATTTTCACTGATTTACAATGCGGGTTGGTTTATCATGCTACCAACTCAGTTCATTAATAGGCATCGCATGTCAAACTACAATATTTTATTGCTCTGCGGCGGGGGATCTTCAGAGCACGAAGTATCGCTTGTCTCTGCAGATTATTTGCAAACACAATTAGAAGTAAACCCGAACTATTCAGTCATTCGAGTAGAAATTACCACGTCGGGTTGGCGATGCGAAAATGGCGATTTGGTTGTCTTAGATATTAATCAACGTGAGTTAGTCGCCAGCGATCAGAAGATAAAAATAGACTATGTCGTTCCATGTATTCACGGATTCCCTGGCGAAACCGGCGATATTCAATCGCTGTTTGAGTTAGCGAAAATTCCTTATCTAGGCTGTGGACCTGAAGCAAGCAGTAATAGCTTCAATAAGATCACCTCTAAGCTTTGGTATGACACCTTAGAGATCCCTAACACGCCTTACTTATTTTTAGCTGAAAATAGTGAAGCAGGTTATCAAAAGGCTAAAAGTGCTTTCGAACAGTGGGGAAAGGTGTTTGTCAAAGCAGCCAAACAGGGCTCATCAGTAGGATGTTACAGCGTCACTGATATTGAGCAATTAAAACAAAAAATTGACGCCGCATTTGGCTATTCCGACCAAGTAGTGATTGAAAAATCCGTTAAGCCACGCGAACTTGAAGTGGCAGCGTTTGAATATCAAGGTCAATTGCATATTACTCATCCCGGTGAAGTGATTGCGCCAGAAGGCGATTTTTACTCATACGAAGAGAAATACAGTGCTGATAGTCATTCAACTACCGTCATAGAAGCGAAAGGCTTGACCAATCAACAGTTGGAATTAATCGAACTAAGTGCACGTAAAGTCTTTACCCAAATGAAATTACGTCATTTATCTAGGATTGACTTTTTCCTAACGGAAGATAATGAAATCTACCTCAATGAAGTCAATACATTTCCGGGTATGACGCCAATCTCAATGTTCCCTAAAATGGTTGAACACGCTGGAGTGAAATTTTCTGATTTATTGAAAGATTGCATTGAAGAATCTATCAATAAATAGCACTTAAATATTAAATTCGTGACCTCTGGTCGGCTTTTGTTAAGCAATGCGTCTAGTGATAATTGATCCTAGTCCCAAAAATGCTAATATTGTTCTGAAAATGAATGTTACAAATTTCAAGAGATATACCTTATGGCATTAGCGAGTTATCGCGGTTGTACGCTAAAATCTGTGGGAACTTCGGACCAAGTTTGGAAGGTTGTCATAAAAAATAGAGAGCTTAAGGGCTCACTGGCAGCAGTAAAAAAGTCCATTGACTGGTGGTGCGATACTTCGCAAATAGTCGATCCATCAGAGATCGCTAAGCCTCAGGTCAGTCGCAGCGGCAAGGCAACGCAAGAATTGTTTCATGGTTTCAATATTAAAAACGACACCGGAGAAGCCAATGCTTGGTATTGCGTGTTTAATAGTAAGTTGATAAAAGGTAGTAAAGTTGCTATCCAGAAACATATCGAAGCGTATTTAGTCGCAAAGCAAAAAGCGCTACAAGCACAACAAGCTAAGAAATAACCATATTATGACTCTTGTATATTCAACAGAAACTGGTCGAATAAAGCCAGAAGAAGAAAAAGTTCAACGTCCCAAAGGTGATGGTGTTGTTCGAATCCAAAAACAAACCAAAGGACGCAAAGGAAAAGGCGTCTCAATTGTGACAGGATTAGACCTCGATGATGCACCCCTTAAATTATTAGCGGCTGAATTGAAAAAAGTATGCGGCTGTGGCGGCTCAATTAAAGACGGTACCATCGAAATCCAAGGCGATGCGCGTGATAAAATCAAAGCGTTACTTGAGAAAAAAGGTTACACCGTGAAACTGGCGGGCGGCTGATAGGTCTCCGTTAGTGACGATAAACAATAGAAAACCGTTAGTGCAAAACTAACGGTTTTTTTTGTAGCTGGCATTTTTGGAACTTGAAGCTAATAGCACTTGAAGCTAATAGAAAGCGTTAACTCAAAGCAACAGATCGTGATTACAAGTCGTCACTACCAATAGTCTGCGGCATTAGACCTAATAATCCGTTTTCAACCGTCAGGTTGAATTAACTGATTATTAGGTATTTTATGGTAAATAGCCGTTATGTTTAATTGTGCAGAGAAAGTGGGTGATTATCGAAGGATTAGGCACGTAAAAGCGAATAGATTCAAGCTAAAGTGAATCATATTTAACATAAGATAGATAATACGCACCAGCAACATAAGATCAAAGCACCAATGACCGAACATTACCTAGTGAACCTATTCTAAATCAGTTGGGTGTTTTAACGATGTCAGTCACCATTAGTTATACGGTCTTGTTTAAACGGTCGCTTTAAAGCCCGACCGTTTAAACATGTTGTATTCAAATGATTACAGTTTTACCACATCACCAATAAGCGCGACGCCGGCGATTACGTTTCCGGCACCACACTTGAAATGTGTGTCGCTAGACGTCAGGTTATTTTTATAGTTCGAGCGGATATTAATTACCGCATTACCGCCTTCTTTAATTGCTCGCTGCTTTAAAGTTTTCAACGCACCAGCGAAAGCCCATTGGCAAGCAAACTCATCGGACTTACCGAATGCATTGGTCTTTTTGTTGGTACTCCATTCACCAAATGTTTGCTTGACCGTGTCGTGGCTTTGTCCGCCAAAATAAAACTGAACACCATCGCCAACCGCTTGAGACACTTTGGCATTAGCCATCGCATCCGCCACAGATAGCTCCAATACATCGTCACGAGCTGATGCCGATGTGGCAACCAAAAGTAATCCTGCTGCTACTAAGATGTTTTTCATTTCAATCAATTCCTTTACTTGGTTGTTCGTATATCGTTGTTACTTCGACTCGGTTAATAATATGGCATAAATTTCAATGTGTTGTAATACATAGATCAATAAAATCGGTTCATCTACCCAATATCATGTTAGAAAAGCGTGACAGGATAACGTTCCGTTTTTGCTGTATGTATGTGTCAGGATAATCACCTATTGTTCGACGACTGAAGCGTATCAAGGATACCTAACTATGTGACAGCGTCACTCGCTGAGCTATTGCACGAACAAAGCAAGCGATATAGCTCAGATATTGCTATTCACAAAACAAAAAAACTGCGCGCCACAGTGGTTTCTTCATTCAACTCCCACCGTAATTATCGCCAGTTACCGATTTAAATATCATGCTTAGTGTGCATTTCATCGCCAATTTAACGACTATTTGGTGGCTTACTGCGACGAGAAGTGCCAATACGGATAGAGATCTTAAATGATTTGACGTAAACACTTACTTTCTCTGTAGGTCAATAAAAACAACCAGCATAAAACACTGGTTGCTTGTACTGATGTTGAACGCACCTGTAATTAAATTACAACTGCCAACAAAAGCCGATCGTTACCAGTTAATTATCCTTTAGTAAGATGTTGAATTATTTGAATTTAATTCATTTATAGAGGCTGTTTTTGCTGCCACCTAAGCTCAACTAAGCCAATACTCTCAATCTATGCATTAAGTGCATAGATTATCATGAGGCATAAAAAAGCCCTCTGTTAAAGAGGGCTATGGGCAGAGCTATATCTGATCTAGAGAATTTATGGCTGCTGGGTTTGTTTCTCTGCGCGTATTTGATTTGCCACAGTTTGGATAGCTTGTGCTGTGCTCATCCCCTGCTGCATCAATTGCTGTATTTTTTCTACCGCTTGTTGCTGCTCTTGGTGAGATAAAGTTGGTAAGTCGTCAAACATAAAAAAGTCCTCCCATTGTTGGGGAGGACTATATTACAAAAGCCGTGTCGATCAAACACAATTTCGATATAGATGTTGTTGAGCAAACAATCGCTAGTAGGTCGTGACAAAGTTAATCGAAGCGCCCATAGCATCAGCATTGGTATATCGAGCGGATATATCCATTTCTATCAGATTAAGCGGCGTTAAACCGATACCCGCGGTAATCGTACCGTCGCTATTATCCTTGGCTAAGTTCTTATAGTACCCTGCCCTAAGCTGAATCTGTCGAATCAGGTCGACTTCAAGACCGGCACGAATCATTTGGGTGTCGTCGTCAAATTGCGTGAACTTCGTTTCTTTATTCAAATCGTAATCGATAGAGAACTGAAAGTAGTCTGCGACATAACCAGCCCCCACTGTATAAAGTGGTTCTAGGTTGTACTCATAACCATAATCAACAGCACGACCGCCGACCAACGTCGTACCTTGAGCAGTCTTTATGTTTCGCGAAAGAAGGTTGGTCGCAGATACGCCTGCTCTAAATGGACCAAAAAACCAAAGTGCGCCTGCATCAATGTTAAATGCACTTTCACCCTCTTTATTATCTGTCACATTTTCGAGTGCAAAATCCTGCAAACTGCTGACTGAGGTGAATGTGTAGATGCGTTGAAATTTAGGTGTCACGCCAAATGACCAATGTTGCCCCAGCACGGTTTGATACTTAGCCAACGAAAGTCCGATTTCTGTTATCGCAACAGAAGCCGATTTGACGGCTGAATTCGTAACGGTACTGCCCATATCTGGCTGAGCGACGTTTTCTACATAGGCTTTACCAAATATATTTGCTGCAACAAATCGGTTTGGTAGACCAAATGCGACTGCACCACCAAAGTCTAAATTGGCAACGGAGTCGTTCGAAATTGCGCTGATATCTCCCGTCGCAACAGCTTGATCAACTTGATCGATTAATCCATTTTGATCGTCATAGTTGATACCAAGGCTTGGAAGGAGCATGCCTGCATCATCATTGCGTCGGTAAATTGCCACCAAAGCAGGGTTATAGAATGGTGCTGTTAGATAGGAAGCTGACACGACACCGACGCCACCCATTGCATCACCTCTTGCCTCGATAGACAACGTGGTTGCCGATGCAGAAAAGCTCGATAGAATTGCAATTGCGGAAAGGGTTTTAATATGATTTTTCATTGAGTTATAACGTTTGTAAACAACCTTGTTATAGGGGTTAACGGCGAGATAACTCAATTCTTTAATTATTTACCAAAAATTCTCTAGTCTTCGGCGGAAACATCAAAGGTCTTACTGATAATTTGCGAGCGCTCAAAAAGAATCTGCCCCTGCCAGCGACTTTGTGTCATGGCTATCGACAACACATAACGATCGGGGGCGATGGTTTTATTCTCGATCGTTGTCGGATAATCTGATTCATAATTTCGAGTCCATACAGGGACGAACTCGTTATCAATGTAATCATAAACCCCAACTCGTAACATAGGTAAAGGGCAATACGAGTTCACTAAGGCGTGTTTTTCTATACGCCACTCATCTTTAGAGGCCCATCGAACCGTTTGAACCAGTGATTCTTCACTCAAGATTACCCATTGGCTCCAATGCTCGCCACCCTCGTTATAGATGTTGAGTTGATATAACCCAATCTCTAACGGTGCAACTAGATTGTATCGAATACCATACTCGGTCGACTCAGTTACAGCGTCACTAATGTCATTAACAAACGCTTCCTTGTCATTAGAAATATCGCCGTCTATCCACTTATTTAGGCTAATTTCCTGAATAACGCTATCAGACATGACTTCAACCGTTGTCACATAGGTATCACGACCTGGGCTCTCACGGTATTGTTGATTGATGACAACGCTTTTGATCCATTCTGGAAAGTGTTGTTGAGTCAGGCTTTTGCCACAATCGACTTCAAGCGACTGTAAGAACAGTTGGTTGATGTGGGATTGAAGACTGGGAATCGGTTGTAACTGCCACTCTTCTACCAACGACTGAAACATCGCATTGAGATCTTTGTTGAGTAGATGCTGATGGACCTGTGTCACCGTATTGGTATTTTCGAACCAAGCGGCATTTACCGCAGGTGACACTGAACATACTGACAGAATAGCCGTGAGTAACTTTTTCATTACGCCTTCATTTTATAACCAACACCACGAAGGGTTTCTATTTCTAGACCTGGTAACTTTTGGCGCAATTGCAACACGTGCGTATCAACGGTTCTTGTCGTTGGAAAGTGGTTATATCCCCAAACATGATCAAGCAGTTCATCACGGGTAAATACGCGACCTAGGTTACTGGCTAGGAATAATAAAAGATCAAACTCGGTGCGCGTTAAGGTAATCGAATCACCTTTGTAAAACACTTCGCGGGTCGTTTTATCGATTTCCAAATGTTCAGTGGTGACTTTAGTGCTTTCAGTCTCATCAGATTCCGGTGTTCTTAACTGAGCTCTGATGCGCGCAAACAATTCTGCTTCAGCAAACGGTTTGGTTAGGTAGTCATTGCCTCCGGCATCAAGTCCTGTCACCTTGTCTTTAACGGTGACCAGCGCCGTTAACAAAATCACGGGAACATCTTTCTTTTCTTTCCATCCGCTCAAATGCTCTACCGAATCACCATCCGGAAGTTGTCGGTCTAAGATCACAAGATCTGCTTGTTCCCAGAGCGCACTCACGTCAGCGATTCGTTCTGCGTGTAAACATTGGTAGCCTGCGAGTTCGAGGCTTACAAGCAAGCCATCGGCAAGGTTTTTGTCGTCTTCAACAAGCAGCAGTGTCTGTTTCACAAGGTATCTCCAATATAAAAGTAGTTGGTGGACCAACAAGAGTGAGTTTACCACCCATGCGTCCTACCATAGATTCGACGATGGTAAGCCCAAGACCTAAGCCTGCTTGACTAACGAAAGGTTGGCGTAATTGACGCCAGTCCTTTTCGGTCAGTTGACCCTGATCTTGTACTTCGATTCGCAGTTGTCCATTGGCTGTTTTAACATTAATGGTGACGGGTGCGACACCATATTTAATGGCATTTTTAATTAGGTTATCGATACAAGTGCCCAACCAATAAATATTCACTTTAACCGCTCGGTCTTGATCGAGATTTATCGCCACTTGACCATCAAATTCTTCTTCTGCTTTAAAGCTTAACCACTCTTGTACAGAAGGTAACCATTCGGTGGCTAATGGTTTATTGTCAGATTGTAAATAGTCCTTGCTCGCTTCTGCAAGTTGTCGAAGGCGGCGGGTGTCTTCACACAGACGTCGAAATTCATCATAAACACTTTCAGGCAATTGCTCAAACTCTCGCCTAAAGCCTTCGACCGTCAGTGATAAACTGGCGATAGGTGTACGCAATTCGTGAGTTAAAATTTGCAGCACTAACATACGTGCTCTTAGCTCTTTACGTTTACTATTCCAACGATAAATCGCCCAACCGCTCACCAATAATATATTGGCAATGATCAAACTGATCATGCCTATTTTTAGTAAGTCGGTATGATCTTCCGTTTCCCAACAAATATTGCCACGGCGAACAAAACAAGTTTCTGAATTTGAAGCCAGTTTAAACCTTAAACCTGAATCTTGGGCATTCGCATGCCAAACTTCGGCCGAAAACAGGTAATACCTCTCACCTCGCCTAATCCAAAGCTCTTCATTTTCGACAAACATGGTTGATCCACGAATAAGAGAAATTACCGTTGACTCGCCCATGGTCTGTAAACGACCAAGTAAAGAGTTCATTGGTGCCTGATCACGCTCTTTAATGTGCATATACTGTTCCAGCACATATTTCTGCTCTGGATGGGAGTTAATATAACGAGCCGCGTAGGTCCCGCCACCCGGATGGATTAAACCACTGCGAGCGAACCAACGCTGCGCTAATTCTCGACCGTTACAGATAGCGCGGGTGAACACCAATGGTTCAGTGATAAGAGGACTTAGTGGTAAAGGACCGCTGCAGTTTTGTGCCAAATGGTACAGTTGCTGGACTTCTTTGAGCGGATATTTTGTTGTTTGTGGCAACATGGATTCAGGCATCAGCAACTGAGTGGGATAATCCGCTTGAATGATTCGAACATCATAGGACGCGTTGGCGTTGGTATAGTCGAATTGACCGACAAAATTATCGATACGCTCTGGGAGAGATTCCGCCATTACAGGGAACATACACAGGAGTGAGCTAACAAGTGCGAATGTGCGGATTAAAATATTCAATACAGAGTTCTTTTGGATCGAGTCGGTTTATTTGCTGTTACATTTGTAATTATTATCAACTATATACCACTTAGCGCGTCATGGTTTGGTAAAAATTTGACTTTATGGCTTGAAAATAAACAAAAAAGCCAGCAATGCTGGCTTTTTTATCGACGATCACACTATTACAGTGCTTTCGATATGGCATCAACGCTTTCTTTTGCGTCGCCAAACAGCATGGATGTGTTTTCTTTAAAGAACAATGGGTTTTGAACACCCGCGTAGCCAGTGTTCATTGAACGTTTAAAGACAATCACATTTTGAGCATTCCAAACCTCAAGAACCGGCATCCCAGCGATAGGGCTATTGGGATCTTCAAGTGCTGCTGGGTTGACCGTATCGTTAGCGCCGATAACCAACACGGTATCGGTCTCTGGGAAATCGTCATTGATTTCATCCATTTCTAACACGATATCGTAAGGCACTTTGGCTTCCGCTAACAGGACATTCATATGGCCAGGTAAGCGTCCCGCAACTGGGTGAATACCAAAGCGCACATCAATACCTAACGAGCGCAGCTTTTCGGTAATGTCTTGGACTGGATACTGTGCTTGAGCAACCGCCATACCGTATCCCGGAGTGATGATCACCGACTTACTGTTTTTCAGTAGCTCAGCCACATCGTCAGCTGTGATCTCTCTATGTTCACCCTGCTCTTCATCGGTAGAGATGACGACCTCTTGACCAAAGCCACCAGCAATAACACTGATAAACGAGCGGTTCATCGCCTTACACATAATATAAGACAGGATAGCCCCTGACGAACCGACCAAGGCACCGGTAACGATAAGCAGATCGTTGGCAAGCATAAAGCCCGCTGCCGCAGCTGCCCAACCCGAATATGAGTTCAACATTGACACAACCACTGGCATATCTGCACCACCAATGGAAGCCACAAGGTGGTAGCCAAACGCAAAGGCAATCAAGGTCATGATGATCAACGCAAACATGCTGCCATCGGCTTTGACAAAGTAGATAAGCAGCAAGACTGAAACAACGATCGCCGCTAGATTCCACTTATGTTTATGCGGAATGGAAAGTGGTGAAGACGAAATGACGCCTCTTAATTTACCAAACGCAACAATTGAGCCGGTGAAAGTCACGGCACCGATAAACACACCTAAGAACACTTCAACTAAGTGGATGACATGCTCAGCATGCGTTGCCGCTTCTGGTGCATCGATATAACTGTTATAACCGACCAAAACCGCTGCCATACCAACAAAACTATGCAGTATCGCTACTAATTCGGGCATTTCCGTCATTTCGACTTTTTTGGCGTAATAGATACCGATAGAAGCACCGATCACCATGGCGATGATAACCCAAGTAAAACCTTGGGCATCTGGACCAAAGATGGTGGCAATGAGCGCAATCGCCATACCGGTGATACCGTAATAGTTTCCGGAACGCGCCGATTCTTGCTTAGAGAGTCCGGCTAGACTCATGATAAAAAATAATGCAGCGACAATATAGGCTGCTTGTACTAATCCTGATGACATGTCGCCCTCCTATTTGTCTTTGCGGAACATTTCAAGCATGCGTTTTGTGACCGTAAAGCCACCAAAAATATTGATACTGGCGATCAATACCGCAATAAATGACAAGACGGTCACCACACCACTGCCTTGACCTATTTGTAATAAAGCACCAACAACAATAATGCCCGAGATAGCATTGGTCACCGACATTAGCGGTGTATGCAGTGCATGGGTAACATTCCAGACCACGTAATATCCAACCACACAGGCAAGAACAAATACCGTGAAATGCGATAAGAAAGCCGCCGGTGCGACTGAAGCAATCCAAGCAAAAGCACCCACCGCGACCACAAGACCAGCGAATTTCTTAACCGGTGATGTCGGTTCTGGCTCAGGTTTAACCTTAGGCTTATCCACTGGTTTAGCGGGCGCTGGCTGCGCTGACACTTGAATAGGAGGCGCAGGCCAAGTGACTTCGCCCTCTTTAACGACCGTCACACCTCGAATCACTACGTCTTCAAAGTCGATATCCACTGCGCCATCTTTGTTTTTACAAAGCAGCTTAAGCAGATTGACCAGGTTTGTGGCATACAATTGAGAGGATTGAGTTGGTAGTCGACCGACCATATCGGTATAACCAATGACTTTAACGCCATTTTCGGTGGTAATCACCTGATCAGCGACGGTGTACTCACAGTTACCGCCATTCGCTGCTGCAAGGTCAACGATCACGCTACCCGGTTGCATGGCATCGACCATCTCTTTGGTAATCAATTTAGGGGCTGGGCGACCTGGGATAAGAGCGGTCGTAACAATAATATCGACGTCTTTGGCTTGCTGCATATAAAGTTCAGCGGCTTTTTTGTTAAAGTCGTCAGACATCTCTTTGGCGTATCCATCACCTGAGCCTGAATCTTCTTGATAATCGACTTCAAGAAACTCTGCCCCCATCGACTCAACTTGTTCTTTTACTTCCGGACGTACGTCGAAAGAGCGAACAATCGCGCCAAGACTCCCTGCGGCTCCAATCGCGGCAAGACCCGCAACCCCCGCTCCTGCAACTAAGACTTTAGCGGGTGGAACTTTACCCGCAGCGGTAATCTGACCGGTAAAGAAACGACCAAATTCATGTGCTGCTTCGACCACCGCGCGATAGCCGGCAATATTGGCCATCGAGCTCAATGCATCTAGAGCCTGAGCGCGTGAGATCCTTGGAACAGAGTCCATCGCCATCACATTGATATTCTTGCTTGATAGCTTTTCCATCAATTCAGGGTTTTGTGCCGGCCAAATAAAGCTGACTAAACTCGCACCGGACTTGATGAGATCAATCTCTTGATCGCTTGGCGCATTTACTTTAAGAATTAAATCGGATTGCCAAACTTCGTCGTGAGTGGCGATGGAAGCCCCTGCGGTTTGGTAGGCAGAATCGTCAAAACTGGCAAGCGCACCAGCATTGGATTCAATACAAACTTCAAAGCCAAGCTTTAAAAGTTGTTCAACTGATTTAGGGGTCGCGGCTACCCGCGTTTCTCCGGAGAGGCTTTCTCGTGGCACACCTATTTGCATAGCTATTCCTTAACTATTAATAGAGTCATTGTCCCTTTAGAAAACAATAAAAGGCTCTTAGTAAATCGTTTTGTATTCCTTGAGACAAATTCACTATCTACGCATGTTAAAATTAAGTGGCTTTGTCGTTGTATGTTGCCGAAGGTGGTACAACCTTTGCGTACTCATTACCTGAACCCCAAAGCCACAGCAAAGAACAGGTAACATTTTGAATTACAATCCTATACAAACAACGTTGACGCCGAGATGATATATATCAAAGCAAATTGTTAGCAATGATTGATTTAATGGTCAGCGCTCCGATCAGTTGAAAATATTGCCATTCATTTGATCGATAAACATTTTCGCCTTGCTTAACATTAACTCGTTTGCATCCCCTTTAGATGCCACAACGTCAGAACGTATAAAACGGTACTCTTTGACTTCACCTTCTATATCTTTGGTGATCCTACCCGCAACACGATACTGACCGCCCTCTTCGATTGCTTCTTGGTAGATTAAAAACTCGTTGTATTCGACCGGCTCAACAGAAGGTGATTTTTTGGCTTTATTGCCGCCGAATAACTTGGAAAGAAAACCCATTACTTGGTCCTTTTACTATGAAACTAATTCAACCCATGTTGTCGACTTTACGGTAACGGGTCAACTGGTTATGTAAAAAATATGCGATGTTAACCAACTAAATTCATAAAGATCTTTCGGGTTTACCACGCAAAGAAATAATTTACTAAATAGCAAACGGTTAACTGATAAAAAACACCATAAATCACTTGGCAAAACATCAAATTACCGTATCCTTAACCATCAACTTATCTCAGCCTAGCAATTGATTTTTTTACGATTATGTCTAACTCCCTACTTGGTTCACACCTCGTTCGCTTATTGCTTCCTATCGCGTTGATCATCGGCGTGTTATTGGGGCTGGGACAAATTGTGCAGATTGCTAACGCCAATGCTGGTTTTTCTACCAATCTACCGTATATCTTATTTTTGACCGCTATTGCTCTTGGGCATACCTTTAAGCAGTCGACGATGGCAATGGTGAGTATCGCAATGCTTGTCGCCTACTTTGTCATTCAACAACGGCTTCAAACGCCTCTGTCCACTGGCACCACGTTACTCGAAGTGTCTTTATTGTGTCTGTTACTCCCCGTTGCTTGTTGTCTTGCTTACTTGTTCCCTGATACTGGGTTGTTAAACAAAACAATGGCGTTATTTATCGCCATATTAGCCAGCTTTATCTTGTGGAGTTATCTGATTATTAGTCACCTTGCGCAAGGTGGCTTTGCCGACTTTAGTGATGCCTTATTGACATCGGTGCCACAGATTTCCAGTCTGCCGTTAGTGCTGGTGCTTTATTGCTTCGCCATCAGCGGTGCTACGGGGATATTTTTGTTGAAATATCAACGGGCGATTGACGCTTCCGTTTATTCATCGGTACTGCTTGCATCCACGACCTTTATCATCTTTCACTTACCGAGTATCTCAAGCACACTGTTTTCATTAGCCGGTATTTTGAACATTATCTATTTGATTTCAGCAAGCCATCAAATGGCATTTAACGACCGTTTGACCAATATTCCCGGTCGTCGCGCGCTCGAAATGGACATGAAGCACTTAGGTCGTCGATACGCCATCGCGATGCTGGATGTCGACCATTTTAAAAAGTTCAATGATACCTACGGTCACGACACCGGTGATCAAGTCTTAAAATTGGTCGCTTCTAAACTGACGTCTGTTAAAGGAAATGCCAAAGTCTATCGATATGGTGGCGAGGAATTCACAGTGCTATTCAAAGGCAAAAATGCCGCTGACAGTCACCAATACCTCGATGATTTACGTCAAGAGATCGCTGACTACCAAATGGTATTAAGAGATATGGATCATCGCCCTGAAGATAACAAAGTCGGCGCTGCCAAACGCGCAAAAAGCAAAGCAAGCCATGTCAGTATCACGATTAGTATCGGTGTTGCAGATACAAGCCATACCCGTAAGCCAAACGAAGTTCTTAAATTGGCGGATGAAGCCTTGTATCAAGCGAAGAAGAAAGGTCGAAACTGCGTACAAAGAGCATGATCCTCAGTCTTGGTTAAAAAACAGCACCAAACTTCCCCCTTTCAGCGCGCTGCCATAATTGATGCTTAATCCAATACCAATATTGTCGACGAACTTGATCGCAAATGGTGGTGTCATCAACCAACCTAGAGTCGCCTCGTAATAATAGGGAGATCCGATAGTATTAAAGGTATCGCCCCCAATATCGACCCGACGAATACTCGAATAAATGGTCTGTACTGAACGACCGAAGTCGGTGACATCAAAAAATAGTTTGGCTTCATTAGACCAATACCAACCTTCCGGATAGCCAACGTCTCCCTGATTCGCCTCTCCCCAGCCGACACCGTAAAAGTAATTGAAACTGGAATCAAAAGTCAGCTTTCCCCACTGTTTGAGTTTGAGGTAACTAAAACCAACTTCAGATTGAGCCGTCGTCGCCCAAGCATCGGTATTGACTAATACCCCATCAACAAGGGGTTTGAGGTACTGCTTTGATGCTGCAGAGTTATAGCTATAACGGCTTTTGTAATACTGAAGGTGAGCTCCAACGCCAGTATTAAATGACCAGTGATCTTCAAACTTGATTTGCTGCTGATAGCCTACGTAGCCACCCAACACATACTCGTGATGCTTGTCGGGCTTGGAACTCTGGAAATCAATGGTATCTCCATCGGCTTCTAATGCAGATAGGCGAAACACTAACTGATTATTGAATGTAGGCGACTGAGTCAGGGTTTCGGTCCAAGGAAGCGTATAAACATTGAGGCTTTTTCTTAAATCGACCGACTCAGGCGTGCCCGCATCTTCATCGTCGATATTGAGCCAGTTATTCGGATCAAAATCTTTAAAACCCAACGTGACGGCGTCACTGTCTGATAGTATCACCGCGCCAGCGAAAGCATTTTCAAACAGCTTACTAAATCTCGGATCGGCTTTTATTGGGCTAGATATCAAAAGCAAGCCAATACACAGCGGGCTAAGATAACCAAAGCGCCGAAAATAAATACGTTGATAACAAAAGCGTCGATAACAGAAGCGTTGATAACAAAAGCGTCGAGCGATCACGAGGTAGCCCTGAACATAGAAAGATAACAAACAGTATAGTCGTGCTAACTACTGAACTGCTTGCAACTTGTCGCTGTCCCCGACACAAACATAGCGGTTTCTACCGCTGCGCTTTGCTTGATACAGCATCTTATCAGCATTTTCGTAAAGTTGACTGATTGCTTCCGTGCCGTCAGGAATAACAGAATAGACTCCCAGTGACATTGTCACGTTATGACTGGTGTCAGAGTGTTCATGAGGAATGGCAAGTTGGTTTATCCCCTCACGAATGCGATGCGCGTTCTCTTTTGCTTGCGCCAGGTTACATTGAGTCAACAGCACGACAAACTCTTCTCCCCCATAGCGCCCCACATATTCACCACTGCGAATAAAGGTTGCGTCAAGGAACTGAGCAATACCAATCAGGCACTGATCGCCTTCGGTATGTCCATAGTTGTCGTTGTACGCTTTGAAATGATCCACATCCATCAGGATCACTGACAGCGGACTGCGATGACGCCCATGCCATTGCACCAATTCTTGCAGCTTGCTATCCATAAAACGACGGTTAAACAGTTTGGTCAATCCGTCTTCGTTAGCTTGATGTTGTAACGCTCGGTTGGCTTCTTCAAGTTGAGCACTGGCTTGTTTGAGTTCACGTCTCATTTGAGCAATACGTTGCATGGCGACCAGTTTAGATTGTAAAACGATCTTATTAACCGGTTTGACCAAATAATCATCGCCACCTGCTGCAATTGCTTTGGCAATCATTTCGGGTTCATCGTGGCTACTTAAGAAAATAATCGGCACCCAATCTTCACTATAGGTGTCTCGTATTTTCGCGGCGACCTCAAAGCCATCCATATCGGGCATGGAAATATCCAATAATACTAACTCAGGGTCAAACGTTGGATAGCGTTGCAGCGCCTCTTCACCACTTGCCGCGGTTTCTACCTCATGCCCTAACTGCTTAAGTCGGATTTGAAGTTGCATGCGCTCCAACTGAGCATCGTCGACCAGCAAAATTTTCATCGACGCGTCTATCGAAATCATAACCTTTCCTATACCTTCACTCTGATTATGTGTCGCTCACTTGTCTATACGTTACAACAAGTGTCACCTGCCTCATAATCAAAACCTTGTGTTATATGACTATATTAGAACACAATTTCCATAAGCCCATAATTTTACTGAAATTAGTCTATATATTCACCGATGCACATCATAATCTTCTTCTTGAGATAAGACATTAAAAAATGTTAGCGTTATAATTACGTTTTAAAAATATCGAGATAGAAGTATGTCCGAAACACAAAATAATGAAATGGTCGCCGTAGACCTAGATGCAATTTCTCCGGAATTGCGTAAAGTCATTGAGTTTGATGCAGTACCAGCAGAAATGCACAACATGGTCGTTTCAATTCATGAGGTGACCGAAGAAGCGGTGCAAGAATCTTGGGAAGGACTACCGGCAAGTGCGCAAAATATTCTTGATAACTTTGAGCAATTTCACGCCCTTATTTCGGTCAGCCAAGCCTTTGCTGGCGTCAGCACCATGGAAGAGATCAATTCGATGGAAATGCCCGCAGATATGAGCGACGAAGAGAAAGAAGATTATCGTGCTCGCCTGCTTGATCAAGTGCTACAAAACTGTATTAAAGATATGGTGAAGCAGCTTAAAAAAGCGCGTCGCGATGCCATTCTTAAGCGCGACTTTAAAGACGTATTTGCCAAGTAAGGCGTAACACCACGCTTTGAAAATATCATACCCAAGCGAGTTAGCTTGGGTATTTTTTGTGACGTCAATAACGGTATTTGGCGATTGTTACTGCAAGGACAAGACTGAGCGATATTGCAAGGACTAGTGATACTCCAAGGCGATATCTTTTTGCGAAACACTGACCCCTTTGATTTGTGCGTAAACCCTCTGCCCGACTTGCAACTGCAATTCATCGATAGCCCAAAGCGTCACGGTTGCTAATAAGTGGCAGTTTTCCCCCAAATCCAATACCACTTCTGCACTCTGCTTTGCGCCTTTTTTACCATAATGAATCGCCATGATTTGACTGTTTAACACATTACGAATTGAGGTATTTTTCGGGCGCTCTAACACTAATGACACATCACTGGCTCTGACTCGTAGGCGCACATCATCATTCGCTTGACCATTAATATGCTGAACCCAGAGGTAATGATCACGATTGAGCATGACTTTGGTTAACCCATAGCGCTCATTTTGTTCGGTAATTTTCCCGCGAAACAACATGCTGCGATCAGAAAATGACTGCCAACTCGACATGGTGCGCGATGCCCATACGGTTTCAATATCACCACACTCCGTCACTTTGCCCGAATCGATAATCACCAAATGATTAGCGAGTCGCAGTATTTCATTCAAACTGTGGGTCACGTACACCACAGGGATAGAAATACTATGTGACAGCTTCTCGATAAACGGCATCAGTTCCCGTTTGCGTTCGATGTCCAAAGAAGAAAGTGGCTCATCCATCAGTAAGATATCCGGCTTGCTTAACAGCGCACGTCCTATGGCAACACGCTGCTTCTCGCCACCAGACAAACGGCTTGGATAGCGGTTAAGTAGATGATTTATTGATAGTAGTTGGCAAATCTGAGCGAAATGTTCAGCATCAAACTGAGTGACGCCGTAACGCAAGTTGGCGGCTACCTTCATATGAGGAAACAAGCGTGCGTCCTGAAAAACGTAGCCGATGTTGCGCTTTTCCACGGGAACATTAATCCCAGAATCATGATCATAAACAAAGCGATCATCCACTTTAATACTGCCGCCATCTGGCGTGACCAATCCGCTAAGAAGGTTGATTAACGTGGTTTTACCCGCCCCTGACTGACCGAATACCGCCGTGATCCCCGAGGACGGCAGTTGCGCCTTTAAGTGAAACTCTTGCTCTGAGAAGCGTTTAAACACGTCGATTTCTATCATTTTTGGCTTACTCCCAACTTCTGAGTCATCCAATGATTCAACCGTTCAGAAAAATAGAGTGATGCCAGTGACAGCAAAATAGAAATAATACATAAACGCATCGCTTGCGCCTCTGCGCCCGGAGTTTCGAGAAAATTATACATCGCTAACGGGATGGTCTGGGTTTCTCCGGGAATATTGGAAACAAAACTGATGGTGGCTCCGAATTCACCGAGGCTGCGAGCAAACGAGATCATTGCGCCGCTGAGAATACCGGGAATGATCAGAGGTAAGGTAATGGTGAAAAAAATCTTCCATCCTCCCGCCCCTAATGTTCGAGCAGCCTGTTCATAGCGATAATCAACCGCCTCCATTGATAAGCGGATGGAGCGCACCATCAGAGGCAACGACACCACAATGCAGGCAAGCGCGGCACCACGCCAACTAAAACTGAAACTTAATCCGGTCGTCGCATAAAGCCACCCACCCAAGATCCCTTGACGACCCATTGTGACCAGTAATAAATAACCAACAACAACGGGCGGTAACACCAAAGGTAAGTGAATCAGGCTGTCTAAAAGGCTCTTGCCGACAAACTGTTTCTTGCTGAGCAGCCACGCAAAAAATACGCCGATAGGTATCAGCCATAACATACTGACACTGGCGACTTTTAAGCTAAGTAGTAGCGCTTCACGCTCGTAATCTGTCAACATTCCGCTTACCGGTTAGGATCGTGCGATCCACTGATAGGTTGAAATCCAAAGTCGAACAAAATATTTTGCCCTTGTTGCGATAACACAAATTCTCGATAACGACGACTCGCATTGGTCTCTTTGATCATAGCCATAGGATAAACGATTTCAGCATGGCTATCTGGTGATATTGATTTGATAATACGCACTTTTTTACTCGCTATAGCATCAGTATAGTAAACAATTGCAACCGGCACTTCGTTGCGCTCCACTAAAGCGAGCACCTGCCTAACATTGTTCATTTGTGCTGTACGCGGCTGGATGGTTTGCCAAACACCGAGGGCTTGTAACGCTTGCTGGCTGTATAGACCAACAGGCACAGAAGAAACATTGCCCAACGCAATCCGTTGGTTGGCGAGCAGCCTTTGCCAAGACTCCGGGCTAGTCAGATCAAAATCCGTTAATGGTGGATTGCGATTATTGGTGATTAGAACCAATTGATTGCTGACTAATGGATAGACCCTGTCTGGCGTCACTCCAAGATCAGACACCTCGCTTTGAGACACTAAATAGTCGACCCATTGCTGATTGGCGGAGATAAAAACATCAGCTGGCGCTCCATGTGCGATTTGTCGTGCCATAGCTGATGAACCCGCAAAAACATTGACCACTTTAAACCCTGTTTGCTCAGCGAATGTCTGACCTAGGGCTTCGACTGCGTTGGTCATTGATGAGGCGGCATAGACGTTGACGGTTTCCGCCCTCACGCCAAGTGACACTGTCACTAAAAGTCCAGCAACCAGTAACTTATTTAACCATTTCAAAGTGATTGGTGTCCTATTTCTGTCCATAAGCGTGTTAAATCCATATGGGATTCAATCGCGTCGGCAATACGGTCGATGGCACTCTCTTGCTTGTGTTTGATCCCCGCCTCTGCGATTGCTTCACCATTGACCCAATTGACGATAGTTGGCAATACCTTTTCAGCATCGAACAAACCATGAATATAACTGCCGAAAATTTGTTGGTCATAGCTGATCGCCCCTTCAGGTCGACCATCTGCGAGTATGATTGGCTGATGCTCATTGACCTGTGATTGACCCACATGGATTTCATAACCGCTGACCGCAATTGCCGCGCCATCTAAGTTAAGCGTGGCATGGGTTTGAGTAAGCTGTTTTTCCTGCTTGAGTTCCGTGGTGATATTGAGCAACTTGAGTCCCTCTGTCGTTCCCGGTGTTCCCTCAACACCCAATGGGTCGGCAATCTGTTGACCTAACATCTGATAGCCACCGCAAATACCAATGACTTTACCACCATAGCGTAAATGCCGATAGATATCGCGGTCCCAGCCTTGTTGTCGCAGGTAATCGAGATCATCTCTGACCGATTTACTACCCGGCAGAATAATCAGATCCGCATTATCCAGAGTTTCACCTTTACCTACATAGCGCAGCTCGATATCTGGATGCAATCGCAATGCGTCAAAGTCAGTATGATTGCTGATTCGGGTTAACACCGGCACCGCCACCTTGAGTTTGATATTGTCCGAAAGTGGCTGGTCGGAAATGATGGCATCTTCGGCTTCGATATTCAGTCCATGGAGATACGGCAGAACCCCTAATACTGGTTTACCCGTTTTTTGCTCCAGCCATTCGAGTCCCGGCTCAAGTAAGGCAATATCGCCTCTAAAGCGGTTGATAACAAAACCTTTCACTCTTTGTTGTTCCGATGGTGACAACAGAGCCAAAGTGCCATACAGATGAGCAAACACCCCACCTCGGTCGATATCTGCAACGATGATAACAGGAATATCCGCCGCTTCCGCAAAGCCCATATTCGCAATATCGTTTTCTCTCAGGTTTATCTCTGCCGGACTGCCCGCTCCCTCAATCACCACGGCATCAAAGCGTTGAGTGAGTTTATTAAAAGAGTCCAAAACATAGGGCATAGCGAGTTGTTTGTATTGGTGAAAACCGCAGGCATCCATATTAGCGTAGGGTTTACCTTGGATAATGATTTGCGCCCCCGTATCGGAGTTTGGCTTGATCAAAATCGGGTTCATATCAACCGTGGGCGCAATATTCGCGGCTTGTGCTTGAACCGCTTGGGCTCGACCTATTTCGCCACCATCTTGAGTCACTGCACTATTAAGCGCCATATTCTGTGGTTTAAAGGGAGCTACTTTGATGCCTTTGCGCGCTAATACGCGACACAAGCCTGCGACCAAGACACTTTTCCCCGCATCGGAAGTGGTTCCTTGAACCATAATCGCTGTTCTATTTTGCATGTTCGAAGCCTATTCATTCCCGTCGCTAACCCCGGATTACACATGGGTCAAAACTCACCGGGTACTTGGCTCTAAGTGTAACTGTTTTCATCGTTCAGCGACAACAAACTGTGTGGCAAAGCGTCCGTAAATCAAACAGTTCGCTTCAATACTAAACAGGTACAACGGAATATTGTTCAATAACTCGCGATCATTAATTTGCAAAATGAATAAGACATTCAGAATCGGTTAAGCTTGGGTTTGTTTTAATGTCCTCAATCCAAACACAAAGGGTAAAGGACAATATTATGAAAAACACAACGATTCTAGCTATCGCAGCGACAATGATTGCAGCACCGACACTTGCATTAGCTAAAGACGGACATGGTAACAAACACGACGCTCACATCCATTATCAAGGTCCAGTGACAACCACTCAGGTTGCAGAACTCCTCACTGATACCAGTCGATTTACTGAAAAGAAAGTGGTCGTTGAAGGCAAACTAGTGCGTCAGCTTTCGGCTGATACCTTTATATTCAGTGATGGCAAAGCCGAGATTCAGGTTGAACTCGAAGATATTAACTTCAAGCACTCTCTTGATCATCAAACCCCAGTACGTCTGTTTGGTGAATATGAGGGCGGCAGTACACCAGAAATTGAAGTAGAACATATCCAATTGGTAAAAACGGCTTCTTAAGCTTTTGAATGGAAGACAATTTGAGTGAAAACTTATTAGGTAAAAGCGTTGTTAGGTCAAACCTCTATAAATTAAAGCGGCGTTGACTGAAAAATTTGAACTCAGTAGTGATTAATTTAATCATGTTTAAAAATGGTCTGTATTTTGCAGACCATTTTTTTATATACTAGGCGCTCTAAAGTTAGGTTCAGTACCTAACGCCACCACCCAATGGAGTATTCATGCTAGGTAAAGTGACACGTATTAGCCTATTAGCCATGACTTTCGCAGTCCCAAATTTGGCGAGCGCTAATAACTTTAATTACAATTCTTTTTCGGTAAGACTTGGCGCCAGTCCAGGCACTATCGGTGCAGAGTTTTCGACTTTCTTTACTGAAAATACCCACTTTATTGTGCGCGGAGACAGCCGCTTTGAGGGTGATTGGGATTTTGCTGGTGGTATTGGCTTCAACGGACCACTGGGTCAATTTGCTGACGTCTATGGTCAGTTAATGGCTCACAGTGTTAAAGGCACAGATAACGATAATTACGATAATGAATTTTTAACCGAATTTAATATGGGTACACGTATTTGGTTGCTTCCTAATGTTGAAGCAGGTGGTCATATTGGTATGTTGAACGGTGCGGATGACACTAAGTTTATCTACTCTGCGGGTGCACGCTTTCATTCGACGGAAGCCCTGTCTTTAGGCGCTGCCATCGCTGACAATGGTCTGTATGGTTCACAATTACAGATGTCCGTTCGCTTTGAATTTTAAAGTAAATTAAACCGCATTATGAAAAATAAAGGCTTCCAATTGGAAGCCTTTATTTTTGCGTGTCATTTAAGGTTTAGGCTGCACGTATTTCTGTGCTACATCAACAACAGCAACGTCTCTGAAGAAACTGCGACCAAGCAATATCGGGAAACTCAAATGCGTTCTATCTGCAAGAGTAAACTCGGTACTGCTGTCCATATCACCAATCTTAATGACGGTGGCGATCACTGGTCGTTTATCACTCTCTTCACTGCTCGATTGTTTAATCTTGACCCAACGCTTAATCGGTAAACTGATCTCTTTTGACTCGATGCCTTTGTGCTTGACTTTAAACTTCACCCAATCTTTGCCATCGCGTTCAAACGGAACAATATCAACGGCACTTAGAGAAGATGTCGTCGCTCCGGTGTCGATTCTTGCTTTGGTGGTGATTTTAAAATCAACCAAAGACACAAACTCCTCTTCACCGAGAATTAATTTCCCATCTTCGGTTTTGGTTGGTTTTGCAACGACGGGCGGCTTCTCTGGTTCAGTTTTTGGCGGTTTGTTCTCGACAACCGGCTTTTCAACCTCAGCAGGCTCCGTGACTGACGGCTCTACCACGACGGGTGGCTGAGAGACTTCAGGCATTTCTGGCTGAGAGACAACCGGTTGCTCGGGTGGTTGCGGCGCAACCTCAACGTTTGAGGGTTGTGTTGTACTACAAGCGGCCAACGCACTGGCAATGGCGACGGGTAATAGGCGTTTCCAAAAATTCATTCCTGCACCTTTTTATTCGTTTTATTATCACTTCCTTGTGAACGGGATCTACTGACTTACCGTGATCAGTGCATTGGCAACATAAGGCAATTGGGACTCAGACAAACCAGCGATATTAATTCGTCCATCATTGACACCATAAATACCAAAATCGTCGCGCAGTTTTTGCATCTGTTCTGCAGTAAAGCCTAGCACAGTAAACATCCCTTTGTGACCGATAATAAAATCAAATTTATCAGAGGAATGGACCGTATTTAGTTGTTTGCACAGCCCCTCACGCAGAGACACCAAACGCTGCTGCATTTCTGCTAATTCCGTTTTCCAAACCTGAGTCAGATGGTTGTCGGCAAGAATAGTCTTAACCAAAGCGGCCCCATGATCGGGTGGCATGGTGTACGTGGAACGTGCAAGGGTAAGCATTTTGCCGCGTGCATTCGCTGCTTCAGCTGCATTCTTAGCGATCAAAACGGCAGCCCCCGTGCGTTCACGGTATAAACCGAAATTCTTAGAACAAGAGGTCGTCAACAACATCTCTTCAACGCGCTCCGCCATATAGCGCAGACCATAGGCGTCGCTTTCTAAGCCGTCACCAAAACCTTGATAGGCAATATCGACAAAAGGGGTAAAACCTTGAGCGACGCTCATCTCAGTAATCAGTTGCCAATCCTCAAGTGCGATGTCTGCACCTGTCGGATTGTGGCAACAACCGTGCAGTAACACAACATCCTTAGGTCCCGCATTGCGTAAATCGGCAAACATAGCGTCACGATTCACTTGCTTGGTGTCAGTGTCGAAATAACGATAGTACTTCACCTGTAAACCTGCTGCTTCCATCACGGGTTTGTGGTTCACATAGCTTGGATTCGAGAGCCAAACGGTCGTGCCCGGTTGCGCAACAGCCATTAAGTCACCCAACATGCGCAGCGCTCCGCTGGCACCTGGTGTTTGGATAACCGCTAGACGGTCATAGACCGGCGTTTCACCGAATACGACTTTGGCGATGCTTTGGTTAAATTCTTCACAACCCGCCAGTCCGACGTAGGCTTTCGTGGTTTGTTCACTAGTGACAATAGTTTGTGCTTGAGCCACCGCTTTCATGATCGGTGTTTGACCTTCACTGTTTCGGTAAACACCGATGCCTAGGTCGACTTTTTCAGTACGAGGATCATTTTTAAAGGCAACAGAAAGAGACAGAATGGGATCGAGCGTTGGCTCGGGTAACTGGGAAAACATGAAATCACAACCCTTTGAAATTCAAGTAATGACCTTCACGTTATCATTAGCGCGAATATTTTGAAATATTTTTTATTGCAGTGATTCTCACCCTATCAAATTTGCCTGTCACCACCGAGTTCAAGTCTTAAACAATTTGACGCTTACAGCTTAAACCTGTGGATGATTTGATTGGCACTGCCCCGCCATTCTAGCTCTGGATCCGCTAGATCTTTCTCGAATTTTCCATCAATAAGCACATCAACCAAATTGACGATTTGTTGCTGCTCTTGGCTCAGTTCCGACAATAGGTAGCCACTCCAAAGCCAAATGTCTTTGTCTGGGCACTCAGCACGCACACGTTGAACGAGTTTAAGCACCGCTTCTAGGTTCGCTGGATGTAAAGGATCACCGCCAGAAAGGGATAAGCCGCGACGTTTAATACGCTCATCGTTCAGGTCAGCGATGATTTGATCTTCTAACTGCTGAGTAAATAGATGACCAGAATGTAACGACCACGTTGCTTGGTTATAGCAGCCACGACATTGATGAATACAGCCAGAAACAAACAGTGTGCAGCGAGTGCCTGGACCGTTGACTACATCGATGGGATGGTATTGATGATAATTCATATTTTACTCTGCTATTTTTCCAAGGCGCTGTTCTTCAAGGTATTGGATTTGGCTTGTTAGAGAGCCATGTTCAATAAAAAAGGGATCGAGCCTAATTTTAGCTCAATCCCTGATTTGCAACGAAACCGAGTCGTTGATGATAAGTGCTTATCAATTATAAATGCTTGTCGATCACAAATGCTTGTCGATTATAAATGCTTAACGCGACGTATCACTTCTTCTTGCTTACCGAAGTTGAATGGTCTTGCATCTGGGCTGCCAAGGTATCCGCAAACACGTCGTGTTACCGACACGCGAGTTGAGTCATGGTTGCCACATTTCGGACAGGTAAAGCCCTTACTGGTACAATCAAATTCACCGGTAAAGCCACATTCATAACACTCATCAATTGGTGTGTTAGTCCCATAATATGGCACGCGAGTGTAGCTGTAATCCCAGACGTTCTCTAGTGCTTCGATATTGCGTTGCATGTTAGGGAACTCACCATAACAGATAAAGCCACCCGACGTGATTTCTGGATATGGCATCTCGAAATCTATCTTGTCATAAGGGTTTACTTTCTTCTGTACATCAAGATGGAAACTATTGGTGTAATAACCTTTGTCAGTCACCCCATCAATAACACCAAACTCTCTGGTGTCAATTTGGCAGAAACGACTGCACAAGTTTTCACTTGGCGTACCATACAAACTAAACGCATAGCCGGTCTCTTCTGCCCAGCGATTGACGGTTTCTTTCATATGTTTGATGATGTCGATACCCATATCGCGTAGCTTACCATCATCGTACATGTGTGTTTCTGTGCCAAACAGTGCCGTCATGGTTTCATGGATACCGATATAACCCAGTGAAATTGACGCACGACCATTCTTAAAGATTGGAGCAATCGAGTCGTCCGCTTTAAGACGAACACCACACGCACCTTCCATATAAAGAATCGGCGCAACACGAGCTTTCACTTTTTCTAGGCGGCTAATACGTGTTTCTAGTGCACGACGAGCGAGCTTCAATCTATCGTCAAGCAATTCATAAAACTTGCTAATGTCACCCTGAGCTTTGATAGCGATGCGCGGCAGGTTCAAGCTAACAACACCTAAGTTGTTGCGACCTTCATGCTGCAATTCGCCATTTTCTTCATAAGTGTTTAAGAAGCTACGGCAGCCCATCGGCGTCTTAAATGAACCCGTGACCTCGACAACTTTGTCGTAGTTGAGGATATCTGGGTACATACGCTTAGATGCACACTCTAGAGCCAGTTGCTTAACATCGTAGTTCGCATCGCTTGGCTTGTGGTTTAAACCATCTTTAATTGCGAATACCAGTTTAGGGAACACCGCTGTTTTGGCATTTTTGCCTAAGCCTGCAATACGGTTTTTCAGAATCGACTGTTGAATTAATTTCGATTCCCAGCTTGTACCTAGACCAAAACCAAAAGTGACGAAAGGCGTCTGACCGTTAGCGGTATGCAGCGTATTGACTTCATACTCGAGAGATTGGAACGCGTCATAACACTCTTTCTCTGTGCGAGCCGTAGCGAATGCTTCAGGATTTGGGATATCCCACTCTTTAGCGATCTCTAAATGTTTTAGATAGCTCGATTGCACGTAAGGCGCTAGAACTTCATCAATACGGTTAATGGTCGTGCCGCCATAAATATGGCTTGCTACCTGTGCAATAATTTGCGCAGTGACTGCTGTCGCCGTTGAAATTGATTTTGGTGTATCAATCTCCGCATTACCCATCTTAAAGCCGTGCGTCAGCATGCCTTTAAGATCGATAAGCATACAGTTAAACATCGGGAAGAAAGGCGCATAATCGAGATCGTGATAGTGAATATCACCTTCTTCATGCGCTTTAACGATATCGCGTGGCAGAATACGAGTTTTCGCGTAATGTTTCGCGACGATACCCGCTAGCAGGTCACGTTGAGTCGGAATAACCTTGCCATCTTTGTTCGCGTTTTCGTTTAACAGATCGGCATTGCTCTCTTCAATTAAGCCCTCAATCTCTTTGGTTAGAGCGCTTTTCTTTTCACGAGCAATGTCTCTGTCATGACGATATTCAATATAAGAACGAGCAAGGTGCTTGAATGGACCCTGCATCAATTCGTTTTCTACTAATGTTTGGATTTCTTGAATATCGACATTTTCGCAATCCTCTAGCTTTAGCTCGACCGCTACAGCAACAGTTTTAGCATAATTGATCAGTTCTTGGTCTGAATGCTCTGCTGCACTAACGACCGCCGCTTCGATACGATCCTTGGTAAACGGAGCGCGAGAGCCATCTCTCTTGATTACGACTGTTTTCACCCTTTCTCCTTACCCCTAGAATACGCACAGACTTATCCACACATACACTATATAGGGCTTTTATTTGTTATGCTGACACAATATATTGTGGCGTATTAAACTTCAAAGCACCAATCAACAGCATTGATTTAGATCAATAAAACACGGTTCCTGAGTAAGAAGAAATCGATCTAATGAAGAAGATCTCGCTATGCAAAAAAAAACTAAATTCACCTAGAATTTTGTGATTTTTAGTTGCAATTTTGCCAAGGCTTGCGGCACATTGGCTCAACGCCAATTTCAAAAATTGAAAGCATTATGAATAGAACTATCAGCTATTACAAAAGGGTGTTGAGTATCGTTTTTGCTATAACGACATTTAGCCCCAATATTTTCGCTCTTACCCTTGCATCGTGGAATATAGAGTGGTTGACCATCAATGGAGATACTAGATATCCACAAAGCCTACGCGAGCAAAACGATTTCTTGCTGTTGCGTGACACGTTTGAACAAATGTCACCCGATGTATTAGCATTTCAAGAAGTCGATAGTCTCGAAGCAATTCAGGCGGTTGTGGGGGGTGATTATCAAATCTATCTCTCTGACCGCGCCCAGCCTAATAATCGCGCGTTGCAATTTAACGGTATCAACCAATACACAGGCTTTGCCATCAAAAAACGTTACAATGTCACTGACCACAAAGACCTTGCATTGACGCCAGACAGTCGGCTTAGGTTCGCCACTCATGTAGCACTCAATGATGGCAAGCAAACTATTCAATTGCTCAGCGTGCATTTAAAAGCGGGCTGCGCCGGTAAGTATTCTGGTTCTAATCGCAATTGCCGCCAATTAAAACAACAAGGTAGAGTGCTGAGTGATTGGTTACAGCAGCGTGTCCAAGCGGGGGAAGCTTACGTTATGCTAGGTGATTTTAATCATAATCTCGCGTTTAAAGGCGACTGGTTATGGAAAGATTTAGTGGATGGGTTAACGCAGCAGCCGACTTTGACTACGCGCGATACTCGAGCGGATTGTAAAGTCCGCTCTAGAAACAACCCAAACAAGACACATCAGTTTCGCTCATTAATTGATCACATTCTAATCAGCCCTTCACTAAGCGCAAGCAAGGCAAAGCAGTGGGTTTACCCGACGAAACAGGTATTGAATCATCAATTAAGCGATCACTGCCCTGTCTACATAGAACTTCATTGATATAACAGGTCAACACCAGATGACTTGATGTTAGATGGCTTTTTGCTGAGTGTTTATTTTTCTTGCAAGGTGGTTTTTTGCAAGGGGACTCAGTGCAAAAATAGGCGCTAAGAGGAAATCCGCGGCTGGACTAGTTTCGCTAGTTTCATTCCCAACAACATGGCAGCAATAAAAGCAAAGATTTCCCAAGAGCCTAGCGACATAGAAGCGATAGCCGGACCTGGACAAATGCCTGCGATTCCCCAGCCAATACCAAACAGCGAAGCGCCGATAATCAACTGACGATCAATCAGCGTTTTTGCGGCGAGGCTAAAGCTATTGGCAATGATGGGCTTGTGACGTTTTGCTATAACAAACCAATAGACCGGAGCGAAAACCAACAAGGCTCCGCCCATCACAAAGGCGAGATCGATGCGCCAGTCTCCTGCAACATCAAGAAAAGCAATAACATTTTCAGGATTAGACATGCCGGATACAATCATGCCGATCCCAAACAGCAAGCCACTAATAAAAGCGATAATATTCATGATCAACTCCGCTTATCCGAAAAGGTGAAGGCTAACAAAAGTCGTTAGCATTGCGACCAACATAAACACGCAAGTCGCAGCAATCGAGCGTATCGATAAACGTCCCATGCCACAGATACCGTGACCGCTAGTGCAACCATTGCCCAGCGATGTCCCCAGCCCAACGAGTAAGCCAGCGAAGATGATCATTATTGGTGATGTCACCATGTTGATCGCTGATATGTCTATCCAGTGCGAGGCAACAAACCCACCGAGCACCATGCCTAACAGGAATATCACGCGCCAACCTCTATCAGAACTAAAGAACGTGCCGGATACAATACCGCTGATACCAGCAACTTTACCGTTAAACAACAGTAACAAAGATGCGGACACACCCAATAGCATGCCGCCGATAAGAGATAGCCAAGGAAACGCCATTATGATGACTCCTCATCACAAAATACGCTGTGCAAATGATGAATCAGTGACTTTACTTTCGGATCACTGAGCGAGTAGTAAACATTTTGTGATTGCTTGCGTACTGACACTAAATTGGCTTTCTTTAGAACGGTCAAGTGCTGTGAGAAAGCCGACTGACTCAACTGAGAGTTAGCTTGCAGTACGCCCGCTCCCACTTCACCTTCCACCAATTGGCACAATACCAACAACCTATCTGGATGAGACATGACTTTCAGTGTTTCAGAGACATCACCGACACGTTGCCTCATAGCTTCAATGGACATAAGCACCCTATCTTTAAAATTTGAACTTAGTAAAAATTTGAACTTAGTAAAAATTTGAACTTAGTTATAGTGTATTGGCTCTCGTATATTAGTCAATACTTAATTAGTAATTTCAAATTTAGCTTGATTCAAATTAGCGATAACTATATTGACGGTGAAAAGCATCGCCTAAATGCAAAACAGGTCAGTGTTAAACACTGACCTGTGGACAAAATCAAATTACAAATCAATTAGGCTTGAGGCTTATTTTTACAATGTTGGATGGCATCCGCCATCAGTTCCAGTGCAGTAAGATCGGTCTCAGGCAACTTTGCATCACTTAGCCCTTGTGGCGTGACACGTTGCCCCCAAACAAGATGACCTGCGCCCCAAGTAAGACCGGCACCAAATGCAGCAAGCAAAAGATGGCTATTAGGTTTTATCGCGCCTGACTCTGCCGCTTCACAGAGGGCGATTGGCACCGTCGCCGCAGAGGTATTGCCATAATGTTGGATATTCACAAACGCTTTTTCACGGTCAATTCCAGAGAGATCGCACAGTGTTTGGATAATCCGAATGTTAGCTTGATGAGGAATAACAAGATCAATTTGATCTGTGGTGAGATCAGATCTCGCGAGCACTGTGCTTGCCGCCGCTCCCATACCTCGAACCGCTCTTTTAAAAATCTCTTTGCCGACAAAATCGAACTCAAAATAGCCATTGTCGGCAGCAAATCGATCCATGGCAGTACCAAACTTTGGCACCGCTAAGATATCTCGTCCTTTCGCGTCACAGCCCAACTGTGCGTTTTGCAGCCCGACTTGACGCTCGGTTTTACTAAGCACGACGGCCCCCGCCCCATCACCGAAAAGTACTGCTGTATCGCGCTCACTCCAATCAAGGAAGAACGATAACCGCTCTGCCCCAATAACAATCGCATGTCGGTAGTTGCCCGATTGAATCAGGCGAGTTGCGGTTTCTAAACCATAAACAAATCCCGTACAGGCGGCATTGAGATCAAACGCGGCGCACGATGGTGCCCCAATGTTTTGTTGTACCTTAGATGCGGTATTTGGAATCAGTGAGTCAGGCGAGCAGGTTGCGACAATGATTAGGTCAACTTCGCTTGCGTCGATTCCAGCACAAGCCATTGCATGTTTAGCCGCTACAGTCGCCATTTCAGAGGTATTCACATGACTAATACGACGATTCTCAATCCCAGTGCGGGTTCGGATCCATTCGTCAGAGGTATCCATGATAGTCGTGAGATCATGGTTCGATAAGATGGATGGAGGTAAACATTTCCCCCATCCGGTCACTTCGGCATAAAAACTATTCATTACAGACCTTTATTATTCTAATAAACCATTCTATTAACTGTAGTCCAAACAGACCGCGTGTCAGGTGCTAATTCCTTGCTTGCCAATGGTTTTTAATTAAATTGCGTAATGAGTATACCCAAGTGGAGGTAAGATGCTAGCGCCACAGCGAATACTAATCTAAGGCTGTGACTTTACCGCTATATTGATAAATGGCTCTCGCTAATAGTCGCTTTATCGACCAACAGCGTTAGCTACGCATGGCTTTAATCTACAAATAACTTTATGGGCGAACGGTTTTGTGATTGGAGAGCTTTGTGATTGTAGACCTTTGTGACTGAATAGTTTTGTGACTGAATAGTTTTGTGAACTAATTCAAGACGAAAAAATACACAGACTAAAAGCTTCACGGTTGACTATCTCGAGTGACAAGATGGTAGATCTGACAGTCATCAGCACTATACTCGTCTTTAGGTTGTCGAGCGACTAAGACGCGATCTTCATGGGCGATGTGAGAGCCATGGCAGCTAAGTTGTGCGGTATGAAGCAAATGGCGAGTATGCAATAACGAGTCGCTGTTTATCTCTAGGTAACCCGTCACCAACAACTCATCCACTTTAACCGTCGAATGGTCCTCTATGCGTAGTTGATTGAGATAGAGATTACCGCCGGCAAGGCTAGAGTTAAGTAATACGGAAACACTTTCATCAATCGTTAAGTTAGGCGTTTGATTAACAACAATGCTTTGAGTTGTGAGATAGAGTCGACTGGGTTTACCCTCTACCGTATTATCAAATGTAATACTGCCTCGATTGGTGGCAAACAGCGCTAACTTATCAACCCGACCCGCAATAACCACTTCCGCATTGTCGACCAACAAATTGTAGTTTGGCTGCTTTGAGCGATCGGTTCCTTCGGAATAAACCACACTGCTTAATGATAGTTTGCTGTAGTTTGACACCGATATGGCGCTATTTTCAATCACGCTATCTTTAATCGAAACCGCAGCACCACCCGAAATAGCGATAACGGCTTCGCTATTTCCCGATCGCAATGTTCCACCATTCAGAGTCAGCGTTTTACCATCAATATGGAAACTCCCCTCACAGACGCCATTCAGGTATAACGTCTCTGGCACATCGCTTTGCTTTAGCACTTCAGTCAACTTATTTGGATCGGTACGGCAATCGACAAGATAAGGCTGCACATGATCTGCCGTCAATGGTGAGAACTGCGCACCAGAATGATGGCTAAATAGATATTGATCCAAGCCAATTACACTGAATGAAAACACGACCAACCAAGCAAGGCTTTTTCTGTATGTCTTTACCGACTTCGACTCAAGATGCATATTGATAACTATTTTGATAAAAACACTGCAAATTAAGTTACAAAATCTATTTTAGCGACGCATCACCCATTAGGGGGATGCATCAATATAAATCATTGGTTTAGTGGTTTTTCATTACGCTTGCGACTTGTTCTCGAAACCATTTATGAGCGGCATCATTATTTCTGGTCGCGTGCCAGAACATCGATACATTCAATTTATCTTTAAACAGATCGCTGCGAAGCATTTTGATTTGTGAGTATTTTATATACCGCTGCGCGAGTTTGACTGGAAATATGGCGATATATTCACCTTGTTCAATAATAGGTAACATCTCGTAAAGGTTACTCGCATACCAAAATATGCTTCTTTCTCTCAAAATACTGTCGGCATTGAGTCCTTTACCTAGCAAATATGCCTGTTCCTGATTAGGACTGACATGCGCGACATGCTTTTCTTGCAAAAACTGCTGTTCATTAATGGTGTTGCCAGTAAGTCGCGGGTGATCATTACAACAAACAACACACAACTCTTCTTCCATCACTGTGGTCGCACAGAGTTGATGGTGTTGACCGTAATCGACATCAAGCAGTAAGTCATACTTCTGAGAACGGAGGTTCTCTATTAATGATGAGTCATCGACTCGAACTTCCGTTTTAACTGACACATTGGGCGCTTGCTGACGTATCGCTGCAGACAGTTTGGGCAATATTTCGCCACCAAATACACTTAAAGAAGAAATAATAAACTGTTTACTATTGGTATGAGGTTCAAACTTATTATGCTCAGGGGTGGTCAATTTTATGGCATTAATCGCAGCGGATAATTCCGGATAGATATTAAGCGCAAATTGTGTGGGTTTTATACCATGGCTCTCTCGAATGAAAAGATTATCGTTGAACAAAATCTTCAATTTAGCGACGCTTTGACTAATCGCCGATTGGCTAATGCCAAGACGTTTAGCCGCGCCTGAGTAACTCCGTTCTTCAACGATGGCGACGAACGTAGGAATCAAGCTAAAGTCTGAGTGCTTCATAAGGTGATCAATGCTGACTATTTATAATAATTGAGACGATTTATAACCTAATCTCGCTAAATAATCCTAATTTACCCTGCTTTTTAGAAGATTTTACAGTTAAGTGGGTGACTTATAAGCACCTAACTAAAATCCCCTATCCTTCCAACCTAACGCGCTTAATAAATCATCAATATTTATTTGACAAATTTAAGCGCTAATAGCAGTTATAAGTAAACTTAGCTCACTATCCGTTCGCTGTTACATTAAGATTTACGCCTAATTGATACCTTTTTCGCTATTTTATATAGGCAAGTTAGCTTTATAACCCGTTTGGGTGATGTGGTAAGTTATCGTTAATCCTTATCATTTCAACTTATTAGCACAAAGTAAAACAGTTACAAAGTGAAAGCCACGTTCTAGTGATCCTGCCTTTATTACTGAATCCATTACCAAAATAAGAAGATGCTTTACTTATGACTGAGAGTCGAGAATTATCCACAGCCCCGTTTCTACCTCCCCCGCTGGTAGAAAAACAATTTCGTCACTCATTGTCTGATCTTGGAATTAGCCACGTACAGTTTGTTATTGAGAGTGCGGATAAAAAGTATTGCCTGACAGGATGTGAAGATCTAAGACACGATCATGGTGAGAGGGTCTCATTTAATCAAAGCAGCAATTTACTAGCGACGATACCTGATAACTTTGAAGCGGTTGCAAAAGAGACATTGAGCGAGTGTTGTGACGTTAACCTCGGGACCGGGCTAACGCATTATCAGTATAAAATCACCAAGCGTATCGTGCATCAGTATCGAGCCCATTTTATCTTCTCAAGCGACAGTAAACTCAATGCAAAAGAGCACAAGCAACTTCAAGCCCATATCGAGTTAGTGATAGCATGGGCAAACTTTAGTGCCTCCCACCATCACCTTATTAAGCAGTGGGACCTTATAAATGATAGCAATTTTATCACCGATTCCTTGCTTACCGCATCCGAGTTAGCGGTATTTCAGCTTTTAATTAGCGGTTGTACCGGCTCACAGATTGCACAAATAAGACAGGTATCAAAAGAAACTGTGAGAACTCAGATCAAGAGTATATTGCATAAAACAGACTGCAATAGCCAAAATCAACTCATATCAAGATATGGCTATAGTCAGTGGCTTACCGAGCATGCTCGTTTTAAGCCACTAACTCAGTCAACTGTCACAGTGAAAGCGTAACCATTAGACTGACGACTATTTAATCGGTGGCATATCACCCGCTTGTTGCACTAGATACGGTGAAGTCGGCGCGACTTCATTCGCGAGTGCTTCGATCTGATGGATCGCTTCTAATGAGGTGCTATTTTTACGATAACTCATATAAAGGGGACGGATCCATGCTTCCGCGCCTTTCACCTTGTGGAGTTGACCAGACTCTAGGAGCGGCATTACCAGTGCATTCGGTAGATAGGCACATCCGCCTTTCTCGAGAATGAAATCTAAAGCAATACGCCCTGTTGAGGTGCGTAAATAAGGTGCTGGTATATTGGCGTGCCTTTGCGCATGTTCAAAACTAAACTGGGTTCCCCACTCCACGTACACATATTTATCATCAAAGGCGTTAGCGAGCTTCCTGATATCGGTCGACACCAATACCAAAGATAACTCACCAATTTGATTACAGGAAAATTCATCGACTTTGAATGGGTCAAACGACAGCGCAACATCTAAGGTTCGATCAAGAAGCTTTCTGTTGAGCTGTTCACGGCTCAACGATTCAGCGACAAAACCATAGCCACTCAATGTTCCCGTCACTTGGCTTAAAAAGTTCTGTAAGTACGCATCCCAAATGTTTGGTGTGCCACCTAACGTCAGCTGTTGAGCTTTGTTGCTCTCAAGAGAAAGATCAAACGTGGCCTGCTTTAGGGTCGATACCATGGTTTCGGCATAACTGACTAAACGTTCACCTGCTGAGGTTAGCTGGATATTATTGCGATGACGGGCAAATAGTTGAGTATCAAAATACTCTTCAAGTTGCTTGATGCGCGCACTCACGGCGGCCTGGGTGATATAAAGATTCTCCGATGCGCGACCAAAGTGCTTTTCTTTCGCAACTTCTAGAAATGTTTGAAAAACTTTTACGTCCATACTGGATTCTCATTAGAAGCGCACTTCGTGTTACGAATGCGTGCGCTGATTATATTAACGGCATCTTGAGCTCAACCCAACGACCTAAAGATGAAAAATTTACAGGTCATTTGGGTACGATATTTTGACATATTTAACGATGCCTATGGATAAAGAAGATTTGTAGTATCAATAAAAACAATTCGTTGTATTTTCAATGAGTTTAGCTCTATTTTCACCATCGAACCAACACGGGATTCATGTTGGGTACGTGAGTTTGCTTTCTGATCCTTAGTTTAGCTCTTGTACTATGACGTGTCTCGGTTTTACTACCTATTTGCTTTGAGGTCTCTATGACTGAAACTCTATTTCGCCACGGAAAAAAGCGTTTTTACGATGCTAACAAGTTTCCTCGTGGTTTTGCTAAATCTGGTGATTTTACGCTTGTAGAAGAAAACATCTTAACCACGTTTGGAGAGACAATGCTCGCACTTGAGTGTGGACAAATTGCTCCTGAAAACGCGGAGGAGAAACACTTCACAAAAGTATTGCTTAACCCAAGTAAAGCGAAATCCAAATTGGAACATACTTGGCTCAAGTACATTCGCTTAGCTCGCGGACGAAAAGCGTTCCACACACTAAACAGTAAATCAAAGTTCTATGATAACCCGACCAAGGACTATGAATACGATGCTGAGAACGATGACGTCTTAGAGCCGGCATAACCAAAGTTGTGATCTTCCCTCCTAAATGCTATGACCAAGTAGAGCTTAATGCTCTACTTTTTTTTACCGCTTTTTTGTGCTTTTTACGCAATAAAGGCGGTAACTTGCTGGCACAAGCAATACACCTAGAGCATAAACAGTACGCCTAGACCACAAGCATAAGCCGTATTCATAAACGGTATTCACAATTAATAACAAAGGGGACAAATGTCCCCTTTATCGGTGCTATTAATTATCGACAATAAAAGTTCGGCTCGGATCAACAAACACCCGATTGATCATTGCCTCACGTCCCAACAACATCATATAGGTCATATCCTGTCGGTTACTGAGCGTGATCTCAATCGGCCACTCTTTATCACCCAAACGGAACAAGGTTTGGATAACGCAACGCTGCTCAGAATCGCCGTTCGATGACTTAATTCGACGAGAATCGTGAACTAAAGATTCGCAATGAACGACCTGCTCTAGGTGGTAAATATCTGGGTGTAGGTCGTACTGCACATACACTTTACCGTCACGTCTAAAGCGTTGTAAGTTATCAACATGAAGCGAAGAGGTCTTCGCTCCAGTGTCAATGCGCACTTCAAGATCGTGTATCCCCAACTCAGGCAAGCTGCACAGTTCGAGGTTACCTATGATCATTTTATCTTCAATAAATTTTGGCATAATGTTACATATTCGGCTCTACGGGAACGATAGACTCTTGCATAATCTCGATATGCTCCAATACTTCTTCCGCACTATCGCCAAAATATGCAATGTGATACATCGCCTCACCTTCTTGTACTAGAGGGATGTTTTGTTTACCAATAATGATACCAGCTCTCGGCGATACCACTTGATCAATATTGTTGCCCAATGGACCATTAATATCGGCAAGGACTTCTCCTTTTTCGACCATGGCACCCAGAGCAACGTATTCTTTAACAAATCCGCTCGCACCGGCACGAGTCCAATCGCTGCGGTTTGCAATGAACGGTTCAGTTTTTGCGTTGCTGATACGCTTCTTCACCATACCGAGTGCTTTAAGCACACGAATAACCCCTTTTACGCCCGCTTGAATGGATAGTTCATCAAAACGTAACGCTTCTCCTGCTTCATAAAGCAACACGCGCGCACCGTGGTTTACCGCCGCTTCACGTAGTGAACCATCGCGGATATTGGCATTAAGCAACACCGGCACGCCAAAGGCTTCAGCAAGAGCTTTGGTTTGTTCATCATCCAAGTTAGCTCGGATTTGTGGCAAATTCGAGCGATGAATCGCACCAGTATGTAAATCAATCCCGTAATCACAATGGGCAACGACAGACTCTAAAAACGTATGCGCTAAACGACCAGCCAACGAGCCTTTTTTTGAGCCCGGGAAGCTACGGTTTAAATCTCGTCTATCAGGCATGTAACGGCTCTGGTTCAATACACCGTATACGTTAACCATCGGCACCAAAATCAAACTACCATTTTGCAGTTTAAGGTTTTCAGCAATCACGCGGCTGATGATTTCAATACCATTCAGTTCATCGCCATGCACGGCGGCACTGACGAATACAACCGGTCCCGGCTTTTTGGCTCGAATGACTTGTACTGGTATCGATACTTCGGCGTCGGTATACAACTTAGCAACAGGAATATTAATCTCTGTTTTCGTCCCTGGTTGCAGTTCAACACCACCAATAGTCAATATGTCTTTCATTTATTATCCACGTCCTTTCGTTTTGTTATTGTTGGGTTTCGCGTTTTTTTCGATAAACTCAAAAATCAATCCCGCCACATCTTTACCAGTTGCGCTTTCAATCCCTTCAAGACCTGGCGAGGAATTCACTTCCATGACCACAGGACCATTTTTAGATTGTAAAATGTCCACACCGCATAGGTTCAAGCCCATTGCTTTGGCTGCGTTGACAGCGGTCAATCGTTCTTCTTTAGACAATTTGACTAACTGCGCGGTACCACCTCTATGTAGGTTGGAACGGAATTCGCCTTCAGCCGCTTGTCGCTTCATCGCAGCAATAACTTTGCCGCCCACAACGAAACAGCGGATATCCGCGCCGTTCGCTTCTTCAATAAATTCCTGTACTAAGATGTTCGCTTTTAAGCCCATAAAAGCTTCAATCACACTCTCAGCAGCTTTGTTTGTCTCTGCTAATACCACACCAATACCTTGAGTCCCTTCGAGGAGTTTAATCACCAACGGTGCACCACCGACGTTCTTAATTAAGTCTTGGATTTTGTCTGGTTTGCTTGCAAATCCTGTTCTCGGCAGACCAATGCCTTTGCGAGAAAGCAGTTGTAGTGAGCGAAGCTTGTCACGAGAGCGGCTGATCGCTACCGACTCATTGACACAAAAAGTACCCATCATTTCGAACTGGCGGACTACTGCTGTGCCATAAAAAGTGATCGAAGAACCGATTCTTGGGATAACTGCGTCGTATGCTGGAAGTGCTTCACCCATATAACGTACCGTCGAATTGCTGCTGGTGATATCCATATAGCAATGCAACGTATCAATAATATCGACCTGATGACCTCGTTCTTCGCCAGCCTCCTTCAAGCGACGCGTAGAGTATAGGGTTTCGCCGCGAGATAGAATTGCAATACGCATGGCAGTTTCCTCTTTAGTGATTGTTTGAAATTATGATTATAGACCCGGCTGAAGATGCCGACGAAGAGCGCGCACCTTAAGAGTTTCTGGCGAAGAAATAAAACGATTAATACTAGTCGTGTCGATAAAAATAATTTATCGACACGACCTTTAATTAACCTGTTGATTAGTATTAATTTAATGAAAGAGTCACTAAGAATTCAACCGCTTTTATGTGCGGAATTATCAACAAAATGGAGAAATTGAGAGACAAAAAAACCGGCAATCAATGCCGGTTTTTGGATAACACTCAAAAGGTATAAAAAAAGGTAAGAGTGTTGAGATTAGCGTTCTGCCATCTCTTTTTTAACCATAACAATCGCTGCAACAACGAAAGTAAAGATAAGCGCAAGCTCCATGGTAGATCCCCTCAGTCAAAGTCGTTTAAAAACCAAAAAAATAGAAAAAAGTTAACTAAACCTAACTGCCGCGAAGTTTAACAACAACACTCGGCAAGATAAAGCCTAAAATTAAAAGTCCTGACTTAGATCAATAAATACCCCGAGTGTTGGTTTTTAAACCGGAATCATCTCACACTAATTGTTTGTAAATGTGAATAATGCTCATTTTTTGATAAGTGAGCATTATTTAACTTATATTGCCAACCAACTTAATAGGCAATTGCCAACGCCTGCGGATAACCTCTATCTTGAGCAAGTTGTTTTGCCTTGGTTTCAATATCATTCAGTCCATGATTGCTGGCTTTTTCTATCACATGGTCCTCTAAGCCAAACCAGTGCTGAGCGATCTTCTTAGCGGCGACCAAGGATGAGGTTGCCTTAACGATCTCCAGTCTCGCATAGCCATTTGCCTCAAACGTAACATCGGCCGTCCTCAAGCTCACGTCATCTCCCGGTATCTGCTGAGCACCAAACAGTGGCTTGCCCGCTGGGTACGCGGAAGAAAATTCAGGAACGAATTGGGACAAATGCTCAATGGCACTGTTTGCTCGGCGTTCGATGCTCTCTTGTGACCAACCATGATCAACCTTATTGATCAGATGCTGCGGCAAGGTTGGTTGCGCACTCTGCTCATTAGAAGAGACAAGCCCGCGCTCAAACAAGGTGATTTCTTGCGTCATACCATGCAATTGATAGTAACCATCAGGATATGGCGTCAACTGTGCCATTCCTTTGGGTGTGCCACGTTCACCATGGAAAATAACTTCTGGCCATTTTTCTTTGCTATCGGTGCGCCATTGCGTCACGTATGCCGCTTTAAACTCAACCAATCGTTGCCTTGGATAATTGAGTTGATCATCAAGTTCACCGGTTCGGAACCCACAGGCGTTAATGACAAAATCAAAACGACGGACTGGAGTGCTCTCCTGCGTGACAACAAACTCTTGTTGATCGCGAACAATACTCGACACCTTAGCACCGCGGTAAATGTTTAGGTTGGGATGATTAGCCATTTCTAATTCGATCGTGGCAGCAACCCGAAAGAGACTTAAACCATATTCCTGCACCACAAAGACCGGATATTTCAATCGGTCTAAATCACTGTTTTTAGCGAAAGGTATCAGCCAATCTTCTACCGTTTTAGGTACTGCTGGGGCAACTTTGCTTGCCAGTTCAACGAGCGTCGCCTTGTCAAAGCTTCGATAATAGTCTTGTGGTTGACCCAACACCTGATTGTTTTCGTCAAAACTGACCAATTCTTGATAAGTTTTCTGCAGCAACTCTAATCTTGGTAACAAGTTTTCAGGTGCACCATTATCGCTGGCTGGTACGGCAATCACCGTTGGTCTACGGTTAATGGTTTCAGGGAAAAAGCGAACAAAGTCTATGGATTGCTTTAATAGGTCGAGACAATTCTGATGTGAGAGCTCACGATAAAGATTGCCACCTGCGTGTAAATGGCACATTGGGGGACCACTAATAATCTCCTTGTTTTTTTCAAACAAAGAGACCTCAAGCCCCTGCTTGGCGAGATACAATGCCGTGGTCGCACCCGCAACCCCACCGCCAATAATGGCGATGCGTTTTTTTTCTGTAGATGAAGAGATATTCAATTCCATTATCAAACTTTCAAAGTCATTTTGCCCGCGCATTCTAACGTTTTACGCCAACGAAAAAAATCACAAAATTTGCCATAATTTTCTTGACACTATTGCCTTGGATAACTCATATCGCTGCGATGAAAACAACAAATCTTAGCGCATCTTTGCAGCAGCAAAGGCTTACGAAATTTCCAACACCAATTACTCTCGAGTTATCCAAGACCTTATCCACCGTTTTTGTGGATAACTTGCAGCACGACTGCAATTATTGTGTCATAACTGTCTTTGTATCATTCGTAACCAACTGTCTAAGCAAAGAAAATAACACAATTGCCAAGGTAAATAGTGCCGCTAAAGGAACCGCTAGCCAGGTGGATAAATGCCATGTCCAGTTAAGGTCAAAGCCAAACTTCATAATACTGCCCACAACCAACTCTGCGCCCATGGTGGCAACAATACCCGCCACCAAAGCCATGATTCCATATTCAGCCCAAATCGTTGCAAGTAATCGTTTGCGACTTGCTCCCAGTGTGCGATATAAGCGAAATTCTTGTTGTCGTTGCGTCAGACTTAAACGCAATAAGGTGAAGATCAACAGCAGTCCAGCTGCAACACCTAACACCGCCAACACCGTTATCGACCAAACAATCTGGGTCAACAACTGTTGAATTTTATCCCCCATCGCTCTGATGTCCATCAGACTTACCGTTGGATATTGTCTCGACAATTGGCTAATCAATGGATCATCAGCCGCCTCTAGACGAAAACTAACCAACCAAGTGGTCGATAGTGACTGCAATACATCCGGGGTAAAAATAAAGTAGAAGTTCGGTTTCATATCGCGCCACTCTACTTTACGTATCGTATTGATTATTGCTTCAAACTCCTGACCATTAATCGTAAAGGTCAAACTGTCTCCAATCTGCAAATCCAACGCTTCTGCCACTTCTTCTTCAACTGAAACACCGTTTGTCTCTGTCCACTGACCAGCGACCACTTGGTTATAGGTCGGCAACTGGTCAGCAAAAGTAAAGTTTAACTCGCGACGCAATGCATCCGTGTCTTTCGCGTTCGGTCGGTTTTCAACGTTGGCCGCTTGCTGATTGATCTTTGCTAGGCGACCCCTGGCTATCGGGAACGCCTCAGAACGCTGAATATTTTGGCTATCAAGTGTATGCAAGTAGCTTGCCTTATCAAAATCACCAATATTGAAAGCAAAAGCATTCGGGGCATTGTCTGGTAGGGTACGTTGCCAATCCTGCAACAGATCAGTTCTCACCAGCCAAATGGTTGTCAGCAGCATCAACGACAGCGCGAGTGCGCCATATTGCAGTGCTGTACTGGACTTACTTCGCAGGATACGGCTTATTGCCAACTTAAATGCTATCGGCAGTTGCAGCCGACTGATCATGACGGTGCATAACACGCTAATAAGCCCTAACAGCGCAAATAGCCCCAGCATGCCAGCAAGGACCAGCCAAACCAGAGTGTTATCGCCATAAGTGACCAATAAAGGGATCAGAGGCACTAAAATAAGGCAGTAAATGCCCCAATGGCTCGAGGACTCTTGATTTTGGAATACCTCTTTCGATGAAACAGACATCAACCTGTACAACGGAATACCTAATGCTGGAATAGCGATCAGCAAGCTCGATAAGATGGCAATCACCACTGGCAACACACCAAAACTGGGTAAAGGATCGGGCAAGAGATCTTTAAGCGGAATACGCAACAGCGCTTCAAGACCAAAACCGATGGCAAGACCAGAGACAATGGCAATACCTGCCAATAAGAGAACTTGAATCGACAACCAACGGACTATCCACTCACGACTCGCGCCTAGACTCTTCAACATAGCGACGGTTTGTCGACGGCTCTGTACATAATTTTGTCCCGTTAGCACTAACGTGGTGGCGGACATTATGATGATAATCGCCACAGTCAATGACAAATACTGAGTGGTGCGACTAAAGATTTCGTTGGTGCGTCTTGAGCTGTTCTCATCTCGCCAGCGATCACTGGGTGTCATGGGTATTTGAGATTTTAGCTGTTCAATCGTTTGATCATCGCCAACCATATACGCTCTAAACTGTACCCGACTGCCAAGCTGTATTGCCCCTGTGCTCGAGACGCTGTCTTGATGTATATAAGCACTTGGCATTTGTTGAAATGGGTTAAAACTGACTCCGGGCTCGTAGACCACTTCCCCTTTTACAATCAGATCGGCATCGCCGATACTGACGCTATCACCAATTTTAACCCCCAATCGATCGATAATGCGCGCATCTAACCACAGTTCATTAGGTTGTACTCGGTGCGACTGAATCTCTCCCGACTGCAAGATAAAATCCCCTCGCAACGGGAATTTATCGTCCACCGCTTTTACCGTGATTAGCTGCATGCCATTATCACTGAATGCCATGGTTTGAAATCGAGTATAAAAAGAGGTTTCTAAACCAGCATGGGTGATCAACTGTTGGGTTTCTGAATTGATTGGGTTGGCGGTAATGTAGACCGTATCTGCTGTTAAGGCATCTTTGCCTTGCTTAACAATGACCTGCTCCATGCGCTCCGCTAAAGCAGATAAGGCGAAAATACAAGAGACAATAAGCATCATGGAGACCGCAATTGGCCATAGTTGTCCCTGTCTTATCTCATCTAGGCTCCAATTGAGCAGACGACGATTTAAAGTCATTTACTGCTCCTCCAATTGACCTTGAGACATGAGATCTTGAGAGATAAGATCTTGCGACATATGACCTTGGGACATAGTTAACACTCTGTCGCAACGCTTAGCGAGGCTCATATCATGAGTAATCAGCACCAGCGTGGTGCCAAACTGCTTATTCATATCAAACAGCAATTCGACAATTCGACCTGCGGTTTTTTGATCGAGGTTACCGGTCGGTTCATCGGCGAACAAAATCTTGGGGCGCGTCATAAACGCTCTGGCAATCGCAACTCGTTGTTGCTCTCCCCCTGAAAGCTGGGTGGGTAAATGATCAAAACGATGCTCAAGCCCAACCGAAGCTAATAACTGCTTAGCGCGTTGTTGATCTTCTTGTTCACCCTTAAGCAAACTTGGCAAGGTCACATTACTCAGTGCTGACATACTGGGAATTAATAAGAAGTTCTGAAACACAAACCCCAATTTTTCACTGCGAATTTTGGCACGTTGTTCGTCATCGAGAGAGGAAATCTCTTGACCTAACAACTCTATGCTGCCGCTACTTGGCATATCCAAACCCGACAATAATGTCATCAAGGTTGATTTGCCCGCTCCAGACGTTCCCACAATGGCGACCGACTCACCCTGATCGATAGTCAGGTTAATATCATTCAAGATTGTTAATTGTTCGGTTTTGGTGGAAACTAGCTTGCTAACAGATTCAGCTTTAATTACGGATAGGCTCATGATTAATCGGGTTTCCTTTTATCTTCTTTTTGTTTTGACGCTACTTTCGCCCTTTGCATCGGCGAAGTCCTTGCTTATTTTGGGTGACAGCCTTAGCGCTGGCTACAATATGCAGATCGAACAGAGTTGGCCACGCCTGCTTAACACTGAGCTGGCAAAACAAGGCCAGCATGATATTACTATTTATAATGGCAGCGTCTCGGGTGACACAACCGGTAACGGCTTAGCTAAGTTGCCACAGCTACTCAGTGAGCACAAGCCTGATACGGTGTTGATTGAACTTGGTGCCAATGACGGTCTGCGTGGATTTCAGCCCAATGTTGTCGAGACTAACCTGACTCAGATAATCAAATTGAGTGAGCAGCAAGGAGCAAAAGTACTTTTGATGCAAATTCGTATTCCACCAAACTATGGAAAACGCTACACACAAATGTTTGAAGCTATCTATCCACGTCTCGCTGAACAGTACTCCGTCCCTTTGATCCCGTTCTTTTTGGAATCGGTGATCACCCAGCCGGAATGGATGATGGCGGATGGTCTTCACCCCACCGCAGACGCTCAACCTTTTATTGCTGAATTAGTCGCTGCGTCCATTGCCGAACATTTATAACGTCTATCCATTTATCATCGTTCCATTTATCATCGTTCGATCACATATTTTAGCGTTTACGGTCATACATACCGCTTTCAATGCCTCAGCGCAATATTTGCTGGGGCATTTTTGTCTATCCTGTAACGGTTACTTATGTTTAGACAGGTTCAGTTATGCATATTCAACCTCTTATCGACGGCGTCATCGCTCGCACCGCGCATCCATTTGGCTGCCAACAATCCATCGATAACCAGATCGCTTACGTAAAGCGCAGTAAACCGATCAAACAGGGTCCCAAACGTGTGTTGATTCTCGGCGCTTCATCAGGATTTGGACTCGCTGCACGTATAGCCCTCACTTTTGGGGGGGCAGAAGCTGACACCATTGGTGTGTCTTATGAACGCGGACCGTCAGATAAAGGCGTTGGTAGCGCGGGTTGGTATAACAATATCTTTTTCAAACAACGTGCCCAGCAAGATGGGCGTATTGCAATTAACATCGTTGGCGATGCATTTTCTAGCCAAGTGCAAGAGCAAGTGATCGAAGCAATAGAGACCTACTTTGAAGGTGAAGTTGATCTTGTGATTTACAGTCTTGCCAGTGCTATGCGCCCCAAAGGAGATGGCAATTTTTGGCGTTCGGCGATTAAACCCATTGGTAATACGGTATCAGGCGCAACCATTAATCTTGAAACTCAGCAATGGGTAGAGAGTGAACTGCCCCCAGCCACTGAAGATGAAATAGAAGCGACATTAAAAGTCATGGGTGGCGAAGTATGGGAGCAGTGGGTCGATTTATTGATCAATTCCGAATCGGTTTCCGACAACTTTAAAACCATCGCTTTTTCCTATATTGGACCAGAAGTGACTCACCCGCTCTATCTTGACGGTACGTTGGGACGAGCTAAAGTCGATTTGCATCAAGCCAGTCACTCGCTCAATTTGAAACTGAGCCAGATTGGTGGCAGCGCCTACGCGACTGTGTGCAAGGCGTTGGTCACTAAGGCTAGCGTGTTCATACCGGGTCTCAGTCCTTATCTTCTCGCACTCTACCGAGTAATGAAAAATAGAGGCAATCATGAAGAGTGCATCGAACAAATGCAGCGACTGTTTTCAGATAAGCTCTACGGGCAATCCGTCGTTCCTGTCGATAATGAACGTTTGTTACGCATGGATGATTGGGAATTAGAGTCCAGTGTACAGAATGAGGTCATGGACCTCTTAGCGCAGATGGATGCAAATAACTTTAAACGCTTAGGTGATTTTGAAGGCTACTACAACTCGTTCCTTAATCTTAACGGTTTCGGGTTAGAAGGTATTGATTACTCTAAGAAACTCGACCTAGCCGCGCTATACGAACTCAACCCTTAGTTTAATTTGTGCTGTGTCTTCTATCTCAAAGTTAAGACACAGCACACTTATCGCGCCATCTCAGAAAAAATTCCCGTCAAAAATCCCTATTGCTCTCAGCCCATCATATACTTATTGGGTAATGCAACTAGTCTCTCATGAAAAATAGTTAGCAATACCTAAACTACACCACCAAAAACCACCCAAAAGGTGAATATAATGACCAAGGTGAGTCTGACCCGTGATCAAGCTTTATCACAATGTGAAAGTGATAGCGAACCGGAATCGTTTGATAGCCAACTATCAAAGGATCTTCCATTTGATCAATTTAAGGCTCACTGCCAGCAACAGTTGGAAGGCAAAAATCTCGAAATAGAAAAACTTACCCGCAAAGTCGAGAGGCTCACCAAGCAAAAAGCGAAACTCAGTAAGGCGATGGCATTCGCCAAGACCCATGATTTTTCTACTCCAATGCTAAACCGCTATGGGTTTGAAATCGCAATCAAGGCACAACTTTCAACTCCTCATGTCACCAACGGTGATTGTTTTCTATCTGTCGTCTTATTGCACCTCAGTAATGGTCAGCGGTTGCAAGCAAGACTGGGTAAACGCACCTACGAACAAGTGTTGGTCGATTTAATGGTGAGAATTAATGTCGAAACCCCTGAGGTGTGTACCATCGCTCGCCTCTCTACCGATGAAATTGCTTTATCGCTGTTTGTCCCTTCAACCGATGAACAGTACTTACCTAACATTACGGATAAATTGCTATCATTAGTGACCCGCAGTTTTGAATACAAACAACAAGAGATACATCTGCACGCCTACTGTGGTTTGGCCAATTCGCACCACTCAAGTGACCCTGTCACACTTATCAACTACGCCTATCATGCGAGTGTAACGTGCAAAACCAATGGCAACAGTGTCAACGTCTACAGTCATGCCATCCAAGAAGAGCAAAATCAATTCAATCAGCTTGAGGGCTATCTTCTACAAGCCGTGCGTAACGATGATTTGCTGCTCTACTTCCAACCTAAAGTCGATCTTGTCACCAATTGTTGGATTGGTGCCGAGGTATTACTGCGTTGGCGACACCCTATTCTTGGCGATATGTCTAATGAGCCTCTTATTCACCTTGCTGAACAGAATGGTTTAATTATTGAGCTGGGTTATTTTGTATTGCATCATGCGATGGAGTGCGCCACTAAGTGGGTTTCGATTGCGCCGGACTTTAGGCTGTCCATTAATATCTCCGCGAAACAAATCTGTTCCAGTAAATTCGCTGAGAAAGTGATTCACCTGCTCAAGCAATTTCAGCTCTCCCCACACAATCTTGAGTTTGAACTGACGGAAAGTTGCGTTATGGACAGTTTTTCTATCGCGCAGCGCAATATAGAAACTTTAAAAGATCATGGCATCCAGTTTGCGCTTGATGATTTTGGCACGGGCTATGCCTCATTTTATTACTTAAAGAAATTGCCGTTCGATGCGATAAAAATCGACAAGGAATTTATCGACACGGCGCTTGATGATCCACAAGACAAAACCATCTTCCGCTCTATCATCAGTATTGCAAAAAAACTCAACAAGCAAGTCGTCACTGAAGGGATCGAAACCTTGGAGCAGAGTCAGTTTGTGACTCAAGAAGGCTGTGACGTGGCACAGGGGTATTTTTATGCGAAACCGATGCCCTTGGATGTGTTTGAAACCCAACTGGCAAACCAATATCCACCGCGAATCGCGATGGTCATCAGCTAAATTTTCCATCAATTATCGTAGACACCGCACCTGAGTCGCCAATTAACGCGCTTATTCACTGACTTTCGCGTCAATGCTGCTTTACCCTATGCCAACAGACTTCTATAATCGCGCCCTTAGCCTAATTAATCCGAGAAGTGTTTATGGATCTCTTGATATCGAAACTAAAGAAAATTGAAAAACAGAATTATCGCGCCTACCAACAAATTAAAGGCAGCTATGATTTCACCGATTTTGATTTTCACATCGACTATGTTCAGTCGGATCCTTACGCTGCCGCTTCTCGGGTACGTGCGGTTCGCCCTTGGGCGCCAACTGGCTTGCAATGGCTGCTCCAACAGTCAGCGGAGTATCAGATTGCCGCTCGTGATTTTATTGCTAGGCAATTTGCCCTCTACGCTAAACAGGAAAACAGTGTCTCGATATCTCTGACGGGACAAACTGTATTAGATTCTACTTCCGTGGTTTTCATCGACGATGGCATTGAGCTGCGTTTCAGAGTTAACCTACCTGCGGAAGGTCGTTCAGTTCTTGGTAAGAAAGCCAGCAATATTCTTACGTTCCACTTACCGAAATACATTCGTAAGGCCACACTTGAACGTGAATTAGATATTGAAGCGTTAAAGAACCACTGTGAAGCGGTTGAAGATCAAGTTGCGCTGCGTGCACAACTGGAACAAAAAGGCTTGGTTGCCTTTGTCGGTAATGGCAGTGTCCTTCCTCGTGTCAGCGGTGATAGCGATTTACCAATGAAAGGCGCAATTCCGTTCCAAGCGCCAAAGTCGCTAGAGGTAACGTTACAATGCCCAAATCAGGGTTCTGTAGTCGGCATGGGCATCCCGCAAGGGGTGACGTTAATTGTCGGTGGCGGTTTCCACGGTAAGTCGACTTTGCTGACGGCTATTGAACGCTCTATCTATGATCATATCCCAGGCGATGGTCGCGAACGGGTTGTTTGCCTTGACTCAGCTTGTAAGATTAAAGCCGAAGATGGTCGCCCCGTGCACAACCTCAATTTAAGCAACTATATTAACCACCTGCCGTTTGGCAAGGAAACCGTTAACTTCAGTACGCAAGACGCGTCGGGCTCGACCTCGCAAGCGGCTTGGTTGCAGGAGTCTTTAGAATCCGGTTCTCAAGCCTTATTGATTGATGAAGATACCTCAGCCACCAACTTTATGATTCGTGATGAGCGTATGCAGGCATTGGTTGGCGCAGCGGACGAGCCAATTACGCCATTTGTTGACCGTGTTGGTCAGTTACGCGACCAATTGGCGGTGTCCACCATTATTGTTATGGGCGGTTCTGGGGACTATCTTGATGTTGCTGATACCGTGATTCAGATGCAAGACTATCAAGCAGTCGATGTCACTGAAAAAGCACAACAAGTCATTGCTCAGCACCCGACGACACGCATCAATGAATGCAGTGATAACCTTGAACTGTTCGCCCCGCGCCATATTCAGTGCACGCACCTACAGTCTATTCTTGTCGATGGTAAATTTAGAGTGTCGGGCAAAGGCAAGCACACGATCCGTTTTGGTACTGAATCAATTGATTTATCAGCGCTTGAGCAACTCGAATGTAACGGTCAGCTTAATGCCATCGGTTGGGTATTATTCCAACTGGCGCAAAACCCCGACTGGTCAATGCACCCACCAAAAGATATCAGTGTACTGCTGAGTGATACGTGGAGCCAAACCATGCCTAATTCCGGTGACTTGGTGAAACCGAGAGTCGTTGACGTTATGGCGGCAGTGAATCGCTTAAGAGCGGCTAAAATGCGTCAGCCAAGATCACAATAGAAGGTTTATTCTGTTTTTTTACTGATAGTGCTGCTGTTACTGCGCCAAGGATGGCGCGGTGAAATGAGCAACAAATGCCAGTCGCTAACTAAAACCCTTGTTTCAAGGTCGACCACGCTTGTAGGTACCATTTAAACGTCTCCGCATCGCCTCCTTCTTTGTCAGGGTGCCACTGAAAAGCGAACTTACGCCATGCCTGCCTAATGTCACGCTTGCTTGCCCACTGTTGCAATTCAAAACGCTGTAACGCTTCACTTCGAGTAATATCACCATCAACGACGCCAATATGCTGTTTGTAGTTGTTCCAAAATTGCTCTAACAGTCGCTTCACTTCTGAGCTGTCGGTATCATAATGACCCCAATCGAGGTAATACTCTCGTAGTCGATCTTCTTGAGCTAACGGGTCTCCGTTGACATGATTTGGGTTGCAGAGCCGAATATCCATAGACTCAACCTGCAACCAAGCATCGGGTAACAGCATTTGCTGCAACTGGTACAGCGCATTCATCAATAAAAAATTACGCTTAAAAAGATCTTTTTCAGGACAAGCGTCAAGTTCGGGGATCAAATTTTCTTCTGCTAGTCGCTGTGCAAGGGTATGAATTTTCCACCCGCTTGACTGTCGTTTTAACAGTTGCAACACCGACCATAGCAGTGGATTCTCTTCATCATGACACACCGTTATGGAGTGTGGTCTATTTTCCGTCACTACCCTCTCTCCTCTATTGCTATTGGGCAACCCGCACAAGCAACTTGTTTTTATACAGTAGTATAGACCTAAGGCAAGGTCACGAACAGAGTAAGTCAAATAGCAATTGAACGGTGTTTTATATTGGTTATACTATGCTTCAAATGGCATCGCTGCAAAACAGACAAACTCAAAAGATGCAGCTTTAAACTGAAAACAATAAACGCTTGGTTACCATGGATTGTTTTGAACCAAGTCTAGATGAAACGCTCTAATGTTTATTCACGCACTGACTGATTGGAACCCGATTTATGCACCCTACTCAAAGTCAAACATTTCCCAAAATACTCGTCGCGCTCAGCGCATTCTATTGCGCCGTATTTGCTTTCTCGGCAATAGAGCCTAGCTCCCGCGCCGTGTGGATAGCAGAAATCATTCCTGCTATCGGCATTTTGGTCATTATTTGGTGGGTATCCCGTCACTTTACCTTTTCAACCTTGGCTTATGTTCTTATGTTTATCTGGCTCTGTCTGCATACGATTGGTTCTAAATATACCTTTGCCGAGGTTCCTTTTGACTGGTTCAATCAAATGATTGGTTCAGAACGTAACAACTTTGACCGTGTTGCTCACTTCTCTATTGGCCTCTATGCCCTACCAATCACTGAGTACCTGTATAAGAAACAGCTGATGACCAAGTGGCCAGCCATTCTATTTGGTCTATTTGCCATTATGAGCCTTGCCGCCGCTTATGAAATTATTGAGTGGTGGTACGCGGCATTAGCCGGTGGTGATGAGGGCATCGCCTTCCTCGGTTCTCAAGGCGATATTTGGGATGCTCAAAAAGATATGTTATGCGACACACTCGGCGCAATCACCGCGCTTACTCTGTTCGTTATGACTCAACGTAAACAGGCTTAACGGAAACAGACTTCATATAAACAATCGCTCAGCACCTAAACCCAGTCATTGAGAACAGCCGTTCTCAATGACTTATTGATCAGACACGCTCTCTTGCACCTGTTCCGGTTTAATCCAAACCTTCGCAAAATCAAACCACCCCAATGCGTTACACTTCGCATTTTGTAGACTGCCGCAATGGTCTTTACTGATCCCCATCCAACAATGAAACATTGGGATCAACTGTTGATGTTGAATCAGCGACTTGCTTAGGCTTTGCGCCGAAAACTGTCCATCTGCTTGCTGTCGCCAACTATCGACTAACTCACGCCATTTTGCAAAATGCTCAGGATTGGACAACGTTTCTATCTGGCTATGCCCAAGCAACCAAGCCACTAAGGCCTCCTCCTTTTGCGTCGCAATGCTCATGGGGTGTATCCAAATATCAATTTGTTCAGCACTGGGTGACTGCTCGCTATAAGGCACTAACTTAACCGAAACGCTATCTTCAGCAAGTAAGGTGTCGATACATTTCGCTATCTCTGGGAATGTTGGGTGTTGCTGGTAGTAGGCAATGCGAATTTGTTTGTCTTTGCTCGGCGGTAATTTCACTTCACGATTGAGCTCAGGGGTTTGATGATACCAACCCGGTTTTAAGCCATGAGCGGGCACCATGCCCATTTCATGAATGGTTGAATCCGGTAATATCCGAAAGATAGCTAAAGAATTGAGTTTTTGGCACAGATAGTGCGCCCACTCATCGTTCGCTGCGATACCCGTTGACCGGTTTAACATCAAATAGGTGCAGCCGGGATCAAGATCGATATCATCATGCAGCTGCTCCCTTGCGCCGGAGATCGGGTCTGTCAATGATGGAAATACAAGACTTGAGTAGGCATTATCCGCCACCCACACTTCGACAGTATCAAGCAGCGGTTGATAACCAAAATAGCCAGAGAACGCGCTCAACACTAATTTTTTGTCATCGTTTTTTACAACGCGATAAGGGCCCGTACCAATAGGCATGCGGTCAAAGTTTTCATCACGCATTGACTCGGGTGGCAAAATCTTGGCGATATTCTCAGCAAACATCAAAGGGGCATGATGATCGTCGCTGCTAAAAATAACATCCACCACCCAAGGTGATGGTGTCATAACATGCTGTAAGTGAGAAAACAGTGCGGTTTGTTTAAGAGATAGAATACTCTCAACAATGTGCGCTTCGGTTAACGGTTCGCCGTTATGAAAACGCACGCCAGGTCGAATATAAAAGCGCCAATGGTTTGGTGCTATCGCCTGCCAGTGATGGGCAAGATCGGGCAGCAACTGATCGTTTTCGTCTAACTTAGTCAAGCCTGAAAAAACTTGTCTCGCGATGTGGATCTCTGAACGACGCATCGGCTTTGATGGGTTGAGCATGCTAAGAGCGCGGTAGTAAGGCAAGCGGATAACTTGTTTACCCTCGCTTTGACTGATGCCCAAATAACCTTGAATGACTTGAGAAAGCTTATTGGTGTCCTTATCAAGCACTTGCAATGCCTGATCAATTCGCCCTTCTTCGATATATTGCTTTGCGAGCGTCTCACTAACATCTTGGCGATTACGCTTAAAGATAAGTTGCGATTGCTTGCCACGCCCTGCCGCTGGGTGCCATTCAATCCAATCTTCTTCTTCAAGCTTGTTGAGAACAATACGCGCGTTACGTCGGGTGCAGAACAGGATATCCGTGATATCGTCCAGCTGTGTTTGGGCATTGTTGCCGCCAAAATGCTCAAACAAGGTCTCAAATTGCTTACGTAATCTTGGGCTGCTCATAAAGAGGAAATCTTATTGGATTGATTTGCTAACAGTTTCCCCTTTATGCGCCTTGAGTGCAAGATGTTGAGCGCACATTACACCGTGATAATTTCAATACCAGTCGCCTGAGCAATCTGCTCGACCTGCTGCTGATTATCGAGTTTTAACGACCATTTACATTCAGCCCCATTGGCTAACAAAACACATCCAGGCAACAATAACTGCACACCATCGATATGCGCCTGCAAAGTGACCGATGCTTGGTTTAGGCGCACCACGATTTCTTGACCTGCAACAATCACCTTACCTTGGGAAAATTCCATCATCATGGTTGCGCTCTCTTGTGACGCTGTACGGCAATGGTAAGTCGACTGGTACAAACTAACCGCTGCTTTTCATCTTTGATGTCAATCTGCCAAACTTGAGTCGTCGCCCCTAAATGCATCGGCGTCGCCGTCCCAATCACCATTCCTGAACGCATGGCTCTTATGTGATTGGCGTTAATATCTAGCCCAACGCAGTAGTAATCCTCCGAAACGCAAAAATTCGCCGCAAGCGAACCTAAGGTTTCTGCCAATACCACGGATGCGCCACCGTGAAGCATGCCAAAAGGTTGGTGAGTAAATTGGCATACTGGCATTGTCGCCGTTAAACTCTGCTCATCGAACGCGGTATATTTAATGTCCAGATGCTCAATAAGTGTGTTGGCTGAGGTTTGATTGAGTATGTCTAATGAAAGATTCTTTTTCCAGATACTCATTGATAAATCCTATACTTACCGTGACTTAATTTAAGGATGATGCCCTTTGTTTCGCGTATAAGCAATGTTTGAGTATAAGTCATAGACAAAGCCGCGAGATTATAAGGAGTCGTAACATTGGAGACCAAGGCTATGCATGTATCTGCTCGGTTTATTATTCCATTAACCGTTAGTTTGACGTTGACCGCTTGCTCATCGTCACCCACTGGACGCAACCAGTTAATATTGTTCTCGGATAGCCAGATGAGCCAGTTGGGCGCTCAATCGTTTGAAGAGATGAAGCAACAACAACCAATCAGTAAAGACCAAAACATCAATCGTTATGTTCAATGTGTCACGCAATCTATTACCAGCACCTTGCCAAAACAACCAGATTTCGAACAATGGGAAGTCGTGGTATTTGAGAGTGATCAAGTCAATGCCTTTGCGCTTCCCGGCGGAAAAATCGGCGTTTATACCGGTCTTTTAAACGTTGCTGTGACGCAAGATCAACTGGCAACCGTTATCGGTCATGAAATTGCCCATGTATTAGCCGACCATAGCAATGAGCGTATGTCGCAATCACAGATCGCCAATACAGGTTTACAAATCACTAATGTGGCGTTGGGCGGTTCGGAGTATCAAGATATGACGATGGCTGCACTTGGATTAGGTGTTCAATATGGTGTTATCTTGCCTTATGGACGAACTCAGGAATCCGAAGCCGACATTATTGGTCTTGAATTAATGGCTGCCAGCGGTTTTGACCCTAGCCAGAGTGTTCAATTATGGCAGAACATGGCAAAAGCATCGGGCGGAAGTCAACCACCGGAACTGCTTTCGACTCACCCATCACACAGTACCCGTATCAGCGACTTACAAGCCAAAGCGAGCACTTTACCGCAATATCAAGGTTCAAAGCCCAATTGTAAAATCTAATTTTGCGTCGCCTCACTATGCCCATTCTTCTATTGAGGCGAATTCACTAAAGCATGTATAATGTGCGCCATTCAATGAGAGCGCGACCGCACGGTCGCCCCTTACTCTTCATTTCACTGCCGGCGTGCAGTGATAGTGATTATCAATACATTTAAGGTCTAAGTATGTCTACTGAAGCAACTCTGTTAGAACGCTGCGAAAGCAAATGCGAACTATGCTCTTCTCAAACCACTCTGTCTCCTTTTGTGGTAACACCTCATACCCAAGTGACCGTTGACCACGCCATTATGCTTTGCGATACATGCAAAACACAGATCGAAAATCCTGAGTCTATGGATGTTAACCACTGGCGTTGCCTAAACGAAAGTATGTGGAGCCAAGTTGCTCCAGTACAAGTGATGGCGTGGCGTCAGTTAAAGCGTCTTTCAGCGGAAGGTTGGGCACAAGACCTACTAGATATGATGTATCTTGAAGAAGATGTCGCTAAATGGGCTGAGCTTGGCTTGGACGAAAACAACCGTAAACACGTCGATTGTCATGGTGCTCCACTTGAAAAAGGTGACACGGTAACCATCATCAAAGACCTGCCAGTAAAAGGCTCATCAATGGTCGTGAAACAAGGTACGATGGTTCGTAACATCGGTCTTGCTCAAGACGATCCTGATCTTTTCTCAGGTAAAGTTGAAGGTCAATCTATGTGGTTACGTTGCGAATATTGCCGTAAGAAGTGATTTTTTCGTAAGAAGTAATAGCGCAGTCACTATCGCACCAATAAAAATAGCACCCAAGGGTGCTATTTTTATTGGTGGTAAGCAATTGTTGCTAGTATACCCAAGTCACCTCAAGATGTGAGGTTCAGCGAGATTTGCTTGAGTCAATCTGGCTGATATCAACCGTTACGCTACTGGTTAAGCATCGCCACATGCTCGATCACTTCCGGCATGGAGGCTAAACAGGTCACGTTGTGGTGTTGATATTGATTTCTCGGATTGAAGTGAATGGTCTGAATATTAGCATCAATTCCCATGGTCACCCCTTTAGCGGTATCATCGATATAGAGACAATCTTGTACGCGAAAACCCATCATAGTGGTGGCGTAATGGAGTAAATCTGGCTCGGGTTTCCAGCTATTTGCCTCAAAGGCTGAGATGATTTTACCTTTAAAACGAGCGTCCAACCCCACTATCGAAAGCAGTTGTTGTGCTTTACTGGGGGGACTGTTCGTCACCACGCAATACTCGACGCTAGAATGGTCTAAATAATCCAGTACAGCTTCTACTCCGGTCATAGGCTGTAGGTTTTGCGTAAATAGCCTTTCGGTTTGCTGGCGATATAGCGGCTCAAGCATATCAAGTGACACTTGGCTGCCAGCTAAGGTTTGAGTTCGAGTAAGAACATCGGCAATTTTGCCACCGACAAAATTATCACAAACTTGTTGGAGATCGAGATCAACACCGACTTGTTTAAAAGCGTTGACAAGTGCCTGACAACAAAGTGGTTCACTGTCTACCAAAGTGCCATCACAATCAAAAACTACACATTTTACCGCTGACATAATTGCTCTTTATTATTCTTTATCGGATAAACAAAGGTTAAAACAAAATGTCAGCAGGCAGTAAGCCAAGAGTTTCAGATTGTGGTATACGGCGCATTTAATGTGAAGAATTTACGCCTAGATCACCGTTTTTCAAACCATATCTGACCGCGATTAAGTTCAGGTTTGTCTGCCAACAATGAAGCGACCGATTGCTCCAACGTCTTACCGAGTGGTGCGACGATATCCGACAACAGCAGCATTGAGTCATTTTGAGACACAAGCGCTGCACTCACAGCTTCGCCCTGCTCAAAACCAACGTAAATCTGATAATCGGGTTCAAAGATAATTTGAGTGAGGAATTCGACAATCAGTGCCTGATCTTTTTCGCTTGCCCAGAGCTTAGATTGCAAAATAGAAAACATAATGGTTAAACGGTGGAAATCCGCTAAATGCCATTCGATGTTGGTGTCGTTATCAGTGGTCGCTGGAGAAAATTCTTCGATATGGCGACTTGATAAAGAAGAGAGATACAGCTCACGTCCTGCTAAACTTTCTTTTGTTGGGAAATCAACTTCAACCTGATCGACCAACCAATGGTTTTTGGCGTTATAAAGACTTGCTGCGATATCTTTCATAGTAATCCTGTATTGTTTTTTGTTACCTTAATGCAAGGTATAGCGCGCTATTTTCCATGATGCTGATACCATGAAGCGGAACTAAGATACTATATCAGGCTGCAATTCACCATAAAACAAACTGTTATTAGCGCTACAACAAGGACTTAAATATGAAAAAGAGACTATCCGCTTTATTTATCACCGCTCTGCTAGTGGGTTGCTCTGACAACGAGGTCGGTGACGTTTCTCTCGGTCTCTTTACGTTGAAAGATATCAAAATCGAGAACTTAAAAGACGATGTAGTCACTGGTGTCACCTGCCATGTTGCTTCTATTGAAGCGGACTTAAGCTTATCGGATCCAAGTGACAGCTCCATATCATGCCGTCAAACGGGTGAAATTACGCCTGAAATGATTGCTAAAATCGACAGGAGTAAGTCTGGTGAAGTGGTCTTTAAAAAATCCAAAAGTATTTTCTTCAAGACGATGAAAGTTCGTCGAATCTATGATGCCGATAACCAAACCCTGCTTTATCTGTCTTACACCACCAAAGAGACCGATGGTAGTTTCAAGCATAGTTTATCAACCGTACCGCTTTGGGGAACAAAAGCCTATAGCGAGGCGCCCGTTACAGTTGAGTAATACTAGTAACCGCCACTCAATCGAGTGGCGGTTTTGTCTTCAACCTGTCAGTGGCAACACTATCAATTAATGCCTCTGCTATCGGCTCCATCGCAACCCGCTGCTCATTGCTCATTGCCCTGGTTTGGTGGACTCTCTCCTTGGCATCAACAACGTTTTACCTTGGCAACGAACACCTTTTTGAGACATTTATAAATAACTCAGCTATTCTCTCTCCACTATGACTCTCTGTTGATTACTCATGCTTTGAATCACTTAACTATCCAATTGCACAAAATTAACACAATCTGTCAGATTTATGGCTTTACAAAGCATTTTGAACGGGTATTATCTCGCGCAAACGTTTACGTCACCAGTTTTAATGATTATTAAGGGCTGTTAATGCTATCTGATATTGACATTTGTCGTACTACTAAACTCGCTTCAATAACGGACATCGCGACCCAATCTGGTCTTCTAGCACAAGAGTTTCACCCGCAGGGACAATATAAAGCTAAGGTTTCGCTTAAAGCGTTACACCGTGTAAAAGATAATATTAGTGGCAAGCTCGTCGTGGTGACTGCCATTACGCCTACCCCGCTTGGTGAAGGTAAAACCGTGACGACTATTGGTCTCTCTCAAGGCTTAAAAAAATTACAAAAGTCGGTTTTTGCTTGTATTCGTCAGCCTTCCATGGGACCGATCTTTGGTGTCAAAGGCGGAGCTGCGGGCGGTGGATTTTCACAAGTCGCACCCATGGAAGAGTTAAACCTGCACCTGACCGGAGATATTCATGCGGTTACGGCGGCGCATAATCTTGCTTCGGCAGCTTTAGATGCCCGCATATACCACGAACAGCGTCAAGGTTATGATGACTTTGAGGCTCGCACGGGTCTAAAAGCATTGCGGATCGATGTGCGTAACGTAGTTTGGAAACGTGTTGTCGACCACAATGATCGCGCATTGCGCATGGTGACGGTAGGACGTAACGAAGCGAATAAAACTATTAATGGTTACGAGCGTGAAGATGGGTTTGATATTTCTGCCGCCTCTGAGCTTATGGCTATTCTTGCTCTCTCTGAGGACCTTGCCGACTTACGACGCCGTATCGGTAAAATCGTGTTAGCTTACTCGCTCGATGGTACACCGATCACCACAGAAGATCTTCAGGTCGCAGGCGCGATGGCGGTGAGCATGAAGGACACGATTGAACCAACGTTGATGCAGACACTTGAAGGTGTGCCTACCTTGGTTCATACCGGTCCATTTGCCAATATCGCTCATGGTAATTCGTCGGTTATTGCCGATCGTATTGCTACCAAACTCGCTCAGTACACAGTGACTGAAGGCGGCTTTGGATCTGATATGGGCTTCGAAAAAGCCTGTAATATCAAAGCAGCCAGTACCGATAAAAAACCAGATTGTGCTGTTATCGTCGCCACGCTACGTGGCTTAAAGGCGAACTCAGGTTTATATGATCTCAAACCCGGTACGCCGATCCCCGACTCGCTCTATGGTGAAGATCAGATCGCACTTAAAGCCGGTTTTGAAAATCTGAAATGGCACATCAATAATGTGGCTAAATACGGTGTCCCTGCTGTTGTCGCAATCAACCGTTTTCCTCAAGACAGTGAACAAGAGCTTGGGACATTAATGGCGTGGGTTGAAAAGCTTGGCTGTCGCGTTGCAATCAGTGAAGGCTTTGCTAAAGGTGGGACTGGGACAGAAGATCTCGCTCAGCAAGTCATCAGTGCTTGTGAAAGCCCAGCGGATTTTCGACCGCTTTATCGCCAAGAGCAGTCTATCCTAGAGAAATTAACCACAGTCTGTGAAGCGGGCTACGGCGCGGGACGTGTCACTCTCTCCTATCAAGCGCAGCAACAATTGGCGATCTACGAAAAACAAGGCTTCAACCACCTTGCTGTCTGTTTAGCGAAAACTCCGTTATCAATCACCACAGACGGCAGCATTAAAGGTGCGCCAACTGGCTTTGATGTTGTGATTCGTGAGCTTCGATTATGTGCGGGAGCGGGTTTTGTTTACGCACTTTGTGGCAATGTGATGACCATGCCTGGTCTCCCTGATAAACCGGCGTTTATGTCGCTTGATCTCGACCAAGACGGCAATATTGTTGGTTTAAGCTGATTCGATAAATTAATAGACCAATAACCCAAAGCGATGCTGTTAATGCATCGCTTTTTGTTTTTATATCGCTATTTATTATTCGCAACCAATAGAGTTAACTCCACTCGACGATTGCACGCCTGACCGTATGTGTCGCCGTTAGAGCAAGCAGGTACATGTTCGCCATAGCCTCGGGTATAAATTAGCTGTCTTGGAACCTGCTGATTAATCAGCGCTTGTTTCACCTGTTGAGCGCGTTGGTCTGACAAATTATCGTTGAAACTGACTGTTCCCGTGTTATCCGTATGACCACCAATCACCACATCGATACCGTGTTGCTCGGACAAAAAGTTAGCTAGGCGTTCAAGCCAGAAGAAAGAGTCACTTGAAACGGCGGTAGAGCCAGTATTGAAATGGATCTTACGCTTGAGGCGAATCATCATATAATCCCCCGGTACCATTTCATAATCTAAGCCGTTTTGTACCAGATAGTCTTCTAATGAACCCCAAACATGGGGACGAGATTGACCGTTATTGCCCTTGAGCGTCGTCATGGTTTCTATTGGTCCGTAAGCCCAATCTGGATGCCTGACATCATGCTCCGACTTAGGTGCAATATCTAACGTATCTGGTATTAATTTAACGTCTTTAAATGAAGTGGAACTGCAACCTGCAAGCAGGCTGGCAAAAAGAACCCACGCAACCTTGTTTGCTCCAAACATGACGTTCTCCTGTTGTTTCGATACTCAATTTAACGGCAGCACTAAAAGATTCTTTACCTAAAATTGAAATTTTTGCGCGGTTTCTCTCTTGTCACCCAGCAGCCTCGGACGTTACACTTTGATGAGTTTTACACTCTATCCATACAAGGAAAATCCGTGAATAAATTTATTCTTCCTCTGATCGCATTAGTGCTTGCTGCATTTATGATTTATCGCACTTGGAACAACCATAAAGCCTCTGAACAAAATTTTGCAATTGGTCAAACTTTTTTAGCTGAAAATGGGCAAAAAGAGGGAGTCATTACAACAGAAAGCGGCCTGCAATATCTGGTGTTACATAAAGCAGAACCTTCCGATGAACACAAAAAGCCACAGAGCGAAAGTAAGATCACCGTCCACTATGAAGGAAAACTGATCGACGGCACTGTGTTTGACAGCTCTATTGAGCGTGGAGCACCTATCAGCTTCGCGCTGAACCAAGTGATCAAAGGATGGCAAGAAGGCATGCTACTGATGTCTGTTGGTGATAAATATCGTCTATTTGTCCCAAGCACTCTGGGTTATGGCACCAAAGGCACAGGACCTATCCCACCGTCTTCAGTACTTATTTTTGATGTTGAGTTAATCGACGTACAGTAATTTTTCGCTAGCCTGTTTCTATTAACAAGCAAATTGCGACTTGCAAAAATTACTAGTCACAAATATTGTTAGTAACGAATGTGACTAATAAACAAAGCAAAAAGGACGGTTTATACCGTCCTTTCTATTATTTAGCTGTTGAGTTAGTTGCCGTTAAGTTAACAGTTAAGCCGTCGCCGCAGAAACGGGGTTGCTTGCTAACATCTTGTTGGTTTTTTTATCTTTATAGCTAAACATCAAGAAGCTCATCGCAATAATGTAGAACAGATAAGTTAGACAGAAAACCAACGGCGAAGAGATGAGATCAAAACTCACCCCGATAGCAACGCCAATGGCAGTGACCGTCAACTTAGCAACCGTACCGAGTAACAATAGACCCATTGCGAACTGTGGGAAACGCATGCTAGCAAAAGCAATACTATAACAAGCCCAAACCGCCGCGGTAGCGATCGATACACCCAACAGGTAAGAGTGAATGTCATCAAAGGCTGCGTAACCTGCACCTACTGATACGCCAATCAGCACAAGTACTTTTGTCATGAACATAAGCCACCTCTACAACTACTTAAACATACGGTTACTAAATGGTCAGATTTTCAAAATTGAAAACTGATTTTGGTGATATTGTGCTACCGAACCAGTCGTGAAACAACCCTGCTGATCACATAATTTATGCACAAATATTATCAATTAAAAAATGTAACAACATTGTTTCATTATAGTTCAAATGGGACGGTTTTGAGTGCTTGTTATCGTTATTGTTTTTTCTTTAACTTATATTATGTAACATATCATTTACTTTTCACTGCGGTTTATATTTTTTAGCGATTACCTTATTTTCAGTAAATAACCCATCAATCACTTTTCAGCGTTAATTCGAAATTGCATCATTGTGTTTTTCGCTCTTTTGTCTGACAAAATCAAATCACAGACTTATGCTTAGTAATCAATCAATTACTTACCCATAAATCCTAATCTACGCCTAAAAAACGTGATCTTGCGCAAAATTTTTTTAATAACAATGAGTTAGCGCCTTATTGGCTTATCGTTTAATTTTTAGCCAAAAGGATTTTTGATTTAAGTTCCAATATATTGCTGGAAATAGTTTTTACATTGGTTATAATCCCGCCTCCTTTGCTTTATCTGTTGATAAATGCAAACTTAATTTGATTTTTTCCAACTATGAACCTAGTTCAAATACCAGAGAACCATAATGAACAAGATTGATAAAGCTATGCGAATCCTGATTGCTGGATTCTGTATCAACCTTTGTCTTGGCATCCTATATGCTTGGAGTGTATTCAACAAAGCCCTAGTAAGCGAAGGCTGGACTGCGACTGACGCGTCTTCACCTTATGCTGTAGCGACTATTACCTTTTCTATCTGTCTGCTTGTCGCTGGCGTTCTACAAGACCGTATGGGTCCACGTAATATTCTAATCCTTGGTGCGACACTCACCGGTCTTGGTATGATTGCGTCAAGCTTTGCCACTACTCCAATGATGCTAAACATTACTTTTGGTGTTATCACAGGTGCGGGTATCGGTTTTGGTTACGCATGTCTTTCACCTTCTGCGATGAAATGGTTCCACCCATCGAAGAAAGGTTTGGTTAATGGTTTGATTGCGGCTGGCTTCGGTCTTGCAGCGGTATACCTTGCGCCACTGACTGCCGCTATGATTAATAGCATGGGCATCAGCTCTAGCTTCCTAGCTCTGGGTGTTGGTGTACTTATTATTGCTGTGCCTCTTGCTGCGACGATCACTAACCCACCAGCGGGTTATGTGCCACAAGAGCCAAAAGTAAAAGCAGGTAAAGCGCCGGTTAAAGTAAAAGCGGCACTCGACATGACTTGGAAAGCAATGCTAAAAACGCCTCAATTCTACTCATTGTGGATTATGTATGCGTTCGCAGCAGCAGCGGGTCTAATGATCATTGCTAACATCACAACGATTGCAGCGACCCAAGCTAACCTACCAAACGCTGTGTACCTTGCTTCTATCCTTGCGATTTTCAACTCTGGTGGTCGTATCGCAGCAGGTATTCTTTCTGACAAGATTGGTGGTACTCGCACACTGATGTTGGCATTCGTACTTCAGGGTTTGAACATGGTGATGTTCTCTACTTACGATAGCGAATTCACACTGATTATTGGTACGGCGGTTGCGGCGGTTGGTTACGGTACTCTTCTAGCAGTATTCCCATCGCTATCAGCAGAATACTACGGTCTGAAAAACTACGGTACTAACTACGGTGTGCTTTACACATCATGGGGTATCGGCGGCGCTATCGGTACGGCTATTGTTGGTTTCTCTATGGCGAGTGGTCAAGGCTACAACCTTGCTTACACCATTTCAGCCGTGATGATGGGTGTTTGTATTGTTCTTTCTCTGGTGACTAAGCCAATTAGTGAAGAAAAAGCCGCTCAGCTTAAAGCTGCTTAATTTTTAAAAAATACCATCGCTTTTGCAAAGCCCGACTTCGAGTCGGGCTTTTTATTTGCCCAAAATATGGAAATTTTCGATATAATTTCTAACAATTACATCTAGTAACGTTAAATAAGAACTAGAAACTATGAGCAAATTAAAGCACCCCATACTCTATGCCCTGTTAATCATCTTCGGTGGTTGCGCCACTTATGCAGGAATGAATTACGACGAGCTATTTGGTGAACAAACCGTCAGGCAACGTACTGTTGATCCCGCGTCACTCAAAGGGCAACATTTTTTAACTGAGGTTAAGCCCATTATTGATAACCGCTGTGTTGTCTGTCACGCCTGCTACGATGCACCTTGTCAGTTAAAGTTATCTTCTGTTGACGGTATCGACCGAGGGGCAAGCAAAGCGCTGGTCTATGAAGGAACACGGCTGACTGCGGCGACACCAACCCGACTGTTTGAAGATGCTGACAGTACCGATGAATGGCGCGACTTCGGTTTTTTCCCCGTGCTCAACGAACGTGACCAGACCCTTTCTGCTAACTTAGATGCTGGGTTAGTCTCTCGCCTACTGACACAAAAAGCACGTCATCCGCTGCCGGAAACCGATCAGCTTGAAGGGTTCGATTTTTCAACCAACCGAGAGCAAGTTTGCCCGACGATTGAAGAGTTCGATGCCTATGAAAAGGATAACCCTCTTTGGGGAATGCCCTTTGGTATGCCCGCAATTGCCAATAGCGAGTATCAGACTTTGATCCAATGGCTAGGGCAAGGGGCAATAATGAACAAGCCTCTTCCCCTGACCTTCCAAGAACAGCAGTTAGTCGACCAATACGAACGACTATTCAATAAATCGGCTCGCAAGAATCAACTGACGGGGCGTTATATCTATGAGCATCTCTATCTTGCTCACCTCTACTTTTCAGATTTAGTCCAAGACAATGAACAGCCACGCTTCTTTACTCTCGTTCGTTCCTCTACGCCACCGGGAGAGCCGATCCAGCGTATTTCAACCAGAAGACCTTATGATGACCCAAAAGTCGATCATGTTTACTATCGACTTACGCCTGTTTTGAGTACCATCGTCGACAAAACCCATATGCCCTTCGCGCTTAATTACCAGCGACTCAATGACTGGCACACGTGGTTTATTGATGCTGATTACCAAGTCGCTCAACTACCGAGTTATGACACCAACGTGGCTGCAAACCCGATGACTGCCTTCACTGATTTACCGGTTAAAGCCCGATTCAAATTCATGCTTGATAACGCACAAAATACCATTATGGCGTATATCAAAGGGCCGGTTTGTCGTGGGCAGTTAGCACTCAACGTGATTAATGACCATTTCTGGGTGTTTTTTATTGACCCAGACGCCGCAGATGTACCGGTTATTAATGACTTTTACCACCAGCAACAAGACAATCTGAAACTTCCCGGAGAACTGGACAGCAACACTTTGCCATTGAGTAACTGGGTAAAATTTTCGAAGCAGCAAGCGCGCTATCTCGAAGCAAAATCGGAGTTTATGAACCAATGGTTTGCTAACGGACAGCACCTAACCACTGATGTGCTTTGGGAGGGTAACAATACCAACCCCAATGCGACACTGACCGTCTTTCGTCATTTTGATAGTGCATCCGTCGTCCAGGGGTTAATTGGAGAGAAGCCTAAAACCGCTTGGATCCTCGATTACGCCTTGCTTGAACGTATTCACTATTTACTGGTGGCGGGATTTGATGTTTATGGCAACTTTGGTCATCAACTGATGACACGGATGTTTATGGATTTTTTGCGTATGGAAGGTGAAAGCAACTTCCTTGCGCTACTTCCTAACACGGTCAGGCACCAAGAGTTCAGTAGTTGGTATAAAGACCAAAGCCCACAATTTAGCGCCTTTCTCCAGCGCAATGTTGCGCCCTTTAGTCAGCCGACCCAAGTTCTCTACCTTAGCCAAGATTACAAATCGGAACTGTTTGATAAGTTGCAGCAAAAATTTGCGCCAATACAACTTGCAAGATATCACATCGAAAACACGGGGCTATCGACTCAAAGTGAACAGCGCCTTAAGTCGATTGCACAAATAAAAGGAGTCGGGTTGCAGCATGTTCCTGAAATCACAACACTGACCATCAAAGACGCTCAGGGACAAAAACGCCTGTTTACGCTATTAAGAAACAGCGCACACATCAACATATCGAGTCTATTCTCTGAAGACAAACAGCGGGATTATTCCAATGATACGTTAACGCTCGTGCATGGTGTGGTCGGAAGCTACCCCGCGACCTTTTTTGATATTGAAGAGTCTCAAGTCGATGCTTTTGTGTCTCAACTTGAGAGGTTAAACAGTGAACAAGACTATCTTTCTTTACTGGATAATTTTGCAGTTCGAAGAACTTCTCCAAACTTCTGGCAGCACAGTGATGAAATACACGCCATTTACCGCCAGCAGCAACCGATTGAGTTTGGTCTGTTAGATTATAATCGATTTGAAAACCGTTAAGTGAAAGCCATCAGTCGTCAGACTGATGGCTTTTTTCTAACACCCGCTGTAACGCCTTACTCGATTCGCTGACGACCGTGTTCAGTTCGCTACGCTTGTCATCATAAGCCTGACAATGGCTGGAACTCGTTTCTATATCTAAAGTCAGTTGGTATAAGCGTTGCAGACCCAGCGATCCCGCTGAGCCTTTAAGCTTATGAGCAAGAGAACGAATCAATGAATCATTGCGTGCCAATGCTGCGGCATCCAATTCCTGTAGCAGCTGTTCGCAGGAATTATCGAAAGCATCAACAATGCTACTCATCCGCGCATACCCAAGGATCTCTAGATCCTGTTGCAGCACCGCTTCGTCAATAACGTTGACCCTTTGTTGATTGTTGTCATCAATCGGTAGCGTTGCCACTGGTTCATGGTTTTCGCTATCATCCATCACGCCTTCATGCTCGTCAGTGTCAACTAAATGACTTTGAATGGTGGTTCGTAGTGCTTCTCTATCAATAGGTTTAGGCAAATATCCATCAAACCCGGCATCGAGATAACTCGTGACTTCCTCTCTAAACACATGCGCCGACACGGCAATAAAAGGCACCGTATTGGCTTTCATCGGATGCTGAGCGCGCAAACTCCGTAACAACTCTACCCCGTTGGTATCAGGCAAGTTAATATCTAACAGCACAATATCAAAACTATGGTCACTAAATAATTGTGTTGCCGCCTTACCTGTTTCAGCGCAAATAACATGATGCCCCATGTTGACCAAGAAGCCCTCAGCCACCATCAAATTGACTGGATTATCTTCAACCAGCAATACTCTCGCACTTCGCTTACTCACGGATGCAAGGTCACTCTGTTGCGCGATATCTAACTCAGCAATCGCGAGGGGTAGATTAAACCAGAAGCGACTGCCTTCTCCGATATATGAATCAAGGTAAAGCTCACCCTGCATGGTACGGACTAATCTTTGACAAATCGCCAAGCCGAGTCCTGTTCCCCCTTTGGATGAATGGGAACTGTCGCCTTGGGTAAACGCTTCAAATAGATGAATTTGGTCTTCACTGCTGATCCCGATGCCGGTATCAGAAATCTCAAACAACAATTCGCCCTGAGGTTCTCTAGAGACTTTAATTTCGACACTACCTGTCTCGGTAAATTTGATGGCGTTACCGACGAGATTGTTAATCACCTGACTAATTCGGGTGACATCGCCACTATAAACCGTATTCACATCGTCACTAATCGTGAAGCGAAAATCCAAGTCTTTCTCCAACGCTTTGCCTAGCATCAATTGATAGCAATCTTGTACCATGCGGTAGAGGTCAAAGGGCTTTTGGCGTATTTCTAAATGACCCGCCTCTATCTTAGAGTAATCAAGAATGTCATTGAGGATCGCAAGAAGTGTTTGTCCGCTGCGGTTAATCACATCTAAGTAGTGACCTTGTTTACTTGTTAATGGCGTTTCCTCCATCAGCGCAGCGGTTCCCAATACCCCATTCATTGGCGTACGGATTTCGTGACTCATGGTTGCCAAGAAAGCCGATTTCGCCTTATTGGCTTGTTCGGCGTCATTACGTGCTTTGGTATGGTTAACCACTTCTTGGTTCAAACGAATATTTGCGCGTTGTAATTGGTACGTCCTTTCTGTCACGGTTTGCTCTAATTGAGCCTTGTGTTGTTCCAACTCCTGTCTAGCTTTTGATTCAGCCTTGACCATCACTTGCAGTGACTTAGCCGTATCTCTCGCAGTAAGGATCGCTTGCCCCATATAAGCCAATTCATCATTGCCTTTGACCTCAAGATCAACGTCCAGTTTACCTTTCGCTATCGAAAGTAGTGCCGCAGAGTAGGTTTGTAACCGTGTAACCACCGAGCGGAAAATCACTCTCCAAATGACAACCGTTGCAATAAGCAGACTAACAAGAGAGAGCAAGCCCAACGTCCATTTAGCATAGAGCAAGGTCGATGACAACGTTTCAACCGCGTTTGAGGTGGTAAGGTTGGATTGATCGACCAGTTGAGATACGGTGGTATTGAGTGATGCAAACAGCACCAGTGTATCTTGTAAAATGGTTTGCGAATGAATGTCGGTTTCATGCTTCTGCTTCAGGGTTTCAAAAACACGTTTTCCTTGGTTTAATTGCTGCAATAACAGCGACATTTGCTGCGAACGCGTGGGATCTTCTACCCCCTGAACACGGCGCTTCATAATATTGACGTTCGCGATATAGTTACGTTGTAATTGCTCAATACGTTGAGGGTCGGACACCGTCTTAAATTCTTCAATCTGATTCAGAGTACGAAACGCCAAAAGATGTAATTCATGCAGCCGTTCCGATAGATCGAGATCGACCTCGACCAACTCATCTAGCGCCTTAGTCGCTTGCAGTTTGTTATTATTTTCGACCAGACCATAGATATGGGTGACATTTGCCACAGTAATGGTACTGGTATTAAGTACTTGGGTACGCGTGAGTTGCTCGAGTTCTTGTGCCCAGACATTTAACTGATCAACCTGCTGCTTGGAGTAGCCCGATAAGTTAATACTCTGATTCACTGAGAGACCGAGTTCAGCAAGACTGTCGATGATGGCTTGAACGTTGTTTTCTAACTCCGTCAGCAACTCAGTATCAAAGCTGTCTGTGCGTAGCGTTTTGATTCGTTCCAAAAGAAGCTCTAACTCATTAAAGAGTTGGCTGCCGGATTCTTGGTGTTGTTTCGTTGTCTTGGCGCTCGCAAGGGTGTGCACCGAAGCGATAATTTGTGAGCTCAACTCTGAGACTTGACGCGCCTCGATCATAGAGGGAATGGCGGTGTCTACCACATTGCGCTTGGTCTTCTCTACCAGAGAAAAACCGGAGACACCAATTGCCGTAGACAATAGAACAAGCAATGCCATGACGACAAATGAGAACAGCAACTTTTGGCCAATACTTGCCCGAGACAAAACCATCCAGTACTCCGTGTAAATCGACTTCTTAACTTTGTGATGTTAGGTTATATTTTGCATGCTATTTGATTCAGTGACCACTAAACGATGGATTTATGCTAAAAAACAAGATACTGCACCGAATATTGGCTTACTGTTTGAGCCTAGTCCCCGCTTTTTGTTATGCGAATGCGCCAACGGATGCTAATGCCAATCCGAATACAAACGCAGAAAAGTTGTGTGCTATCTATCCACACCTAAAGGACTCTTATTGGCTATCGGTTAATTACGGGATGGTCACTGAAGCACAACAGCAAAACGTCGCCCTAAAAGTGTTTGAGTCCGGCGGTTACTTAAACCTCACCAAGCAGCAGCAACAAATCATTGCTTGTGAAACATGGGGCGCTGATGCGATTTTACTGGGTACTGTCTCTCCTGATGGCTACCAAAATAATCTCGACCTATTCTCCGCTGATACTCCCGTATTTGCCACCGTTAACTATCTGCAACTGTCAGAGCAACAAGCGGAAAACGTGAAAGGTGTCGTTGGTGTCGATTGGTACGACATGGGGCATAAGGTGGGAGAATATTTGGCAAATAAACACCCTAAAGGTCAAGGCAAAGCGACCTTAGCTCTGCTGCCTGGTCCCAAAGCAAGTGGCGGTACTAAACCCGCCGTTCAAGGCTTCCTCGATAGTATTGCCGATGCGGATATCGACGTTCAGACAACACTTTGGGCAGACAACGATAAAGAGTTACAGCGTAACCTAATTCAGCAAATCCTTGATACTTCAACGCCTCCAGACTATATCGCTGGAAGTGCTGTAGCAATTGAAGCGGCAATCAGTGAATTGCGATCGTTGTCGATCGAGCCTCCTAAATTACTGTCGATCTATTTAAGTCATGGTGTTTATCGTGGCTTACTGCGCAATAAAGTTATTTTAGCGCCCACTGACCAGATGGTTACTCAGGGACGTGAATCAGTAAAACAAGCGCTGCATTATTTGCGTCAACAGCCATATCAAACCCCTATTGCACCTGAGATAAATGTACTGACTCCAACTAATCTCGACTCCATCAATATCAAGAACTCGTTATCACCGGGAGGATATCGTCCCATATTCTCTATAACACCCAAGCTACCTCAAGATGCGAGGTAACTTGGGTATAGAAGTTAATGATTAATCACACACAGTTCATTGTTTAGTTGCGACTTAGCCATAAGCTCATTTACAATCAAACATAATTCAGGCACTTAGCTACCTCAATACAAAAACAAGCATCGGGTTATCGACTCACCTAAGCTTGTATTGTGTAATAAGTGCACTAGAAACGGATCAAGCATCAAACCACAATAGGATTATTAATAATGCAACGCACCATTCGCACCATGCCAGCGCACAAAAACATCGCGCTAGTCGCCCACGATCACTACAAACCCGAACTATTGCGCTGGGTTCAAGAGCATAAAGAAAAGCTGCAAGGTCACTTTCTTTATGCGACCGGTACGACAGGTAACATGCTAAGCAAAGAGACAGGTCTTGCGATTAAGAGCATGATCAGTGGTCCAATGGGTGGTGACCAACAGATTGGCGCCCTTATCTCTGAGGGTAAATTGGACATGATGATTTTCTTCTGGGATCCACTCAATGCCGTACCTCACGACCCTGATGTCAAAGCCCTGCTGCGTATTGCCAGTGTTTGGAACATCCCAGTCGCGACCAACCGCGCCACCGCCAACTTCTTGTTCGAATCAAACTTGCTCGACCAAGAAGTCGATATTGAGATCCCAGACTATGACGCTTACTTAGCTGAACGTCTGTAATGAGGTCACAATAAAGCCCCGTAAAGGGGCTTTATTGATTTCAACTAAAACAATGACAGCAAGCGACTAAACAATTTCCCAAGAGTGCGTCATCTCCACACCTTCGCCTAGCATCAAGCACACTGAACAATATTTCTCTAGTGAGTCTTTCGTGACTTTACTAACCCAGGCTGGGTCCAGTGCTTCACCTGACACTTCAAAATGAATATTGACCTTGGTGAAAATTCGCGGTGCGGCATCTCGACGCTCTGTACTCAATTTAGCGATACAGGCGGTCACCGCTTGGTTGGCACTCTTCAACCCATCGACAACATCAACTGAACTGCATCCACCCGCAGCCATTAATACCATCTCCATTGGGCTCGGCGCAGTATCGCCCCCATTGCCATCCATTACAATAGAGTGACCTGATTGTGATTGACCTAAAAATTTGAATCCGTCGATCCATTTTACTTCTGCTTGCATAAAAACCTCTGTGCCCTAGCCTATTTTGCTCGTCAATATACTTGAGTTTACTCAGTAATTTAAATCTTTGGTGAAATTAATTGCTTGGTTAGGCGTTCTACTAAAATGAAGAATAGGCAGACAATGAGAGACCACTATGAAAAAACTAACTTGGCGCTACCTCACCTTGGTACTCAGCTTGCCAATACTGTTTGTGTTCGCAAGCTATCATTCAATGGCTGACAACCCGAAACAGAGCGAGCAAAATCGCTCAGGAAACAGTGAGACAGCGACACTGGCTGGCGGATGTTTTTGGTGTACCGAATCGGATCTAGAACAGCTCGATGGTGTTATCGATGTCGTATCAGGCTATTCAGGTGGTGAGGAACAAAACCCATCCTACCGTGAGGTGGCCAGTGGCAAAACCGGTCATATCGAGGTCATTCAGGTCACTTATGACCCAGAAACGGTCTCATACCAACAGGTTCTTGACTATTTTCTACGTCATATCGACCCCACCGATGCCAAGGGCTCTTTTGTTGATAGAGGCGCTCAATATCGACCCGCAATTTTTTACCATAACTCACAACAACAGCAAATCGCCTCTGAATTTATTGCGCAGGTGGATGCTTTGGGGGTGTACAAAAAACCCTTGGCGGTCGAGCTGATCGAGTATTCTCAATTTTGGCCCGCAGAGGATTACCACCAAGACTATTACAAGAAGAGCGCCGTTAAGTACAAGTACTACCGCTATGCCTCTGGACGAGACGCTTATTTAGACACGATTTTTGGTGATGATAGAAAGTCCAAGCCAGTGACTCTTGCTAGCATGATTGATAAGGGGAGCAAGAGCGACTCACAAACCATTAAACCTTATGTTAGACCCAGTGATAGCGACATTAAGGCGTCACTGACGGAGTTGCAATATCAGGTGACTCAGAAAGACGCGACAGAAGCCCCCTTTGAAAACGAATTTTGGGACAACAAACAAGCCGGGATTTATGTGGATATTGTCTCAGGTGAGCCGCTGTTTTCATCCACAGATAAATATCGTTCAGGTACGGGTTGGCCAAGCTTTACCCAACCCATTAATAAAGGTTACATTGTCACACAGACCGACTACAAACTGATCTTTCCAAGGACAGAAATACGAAGTAAATTCGCTAACTCGCATCTCGGTCATGTGTTTAAAGATGGGCCTGCACCGACGGGATTAAGGTACTGCATTAACTCTGCATCACTGCGGTTTATCCCGAAAGATCACCTAGCGCAGCAAGGTTACGCTGAGTACCTGAAACTGTTCCAATAGCAGCGTCTATCCCGTGAGGACTTGTTCCTCTGGATATTTAATCAATGTGGGCCTTGGTCTTGCCAACATATAGGCTAAGGTCAAAGGTCCTATCCTACCGATGATCATCACCACCACCATAATCCATTTACCCGGTGTCGATAAAGTCTCGGTCAACCCAGCGGTTAAACCTACCGTGGCAAATGCTGAGATGGTCTCAAATACCACCAACTCAAACGGCGCTTGTTCTGTCACCATCAGTAAAAACATCGACAACGTCAGTATGGCGCCCGTCACGACGATAATAGCGAGGGAGCGTGTCACAGTTTGCCAACTGATGGTGCGCTGAAAGATTTCCACATAGCGCTTCTGGCGGACAAACGCCCATGTCGCCAGAAAAGCAACAGTAAACGTTGAGACCTTGATACCACCGCCGGTTGAGGTCGAACCGGCACCGATAAGCATAAGTAAGATCATCACTAACAGTGCCGCTGAACCAAATTGACTCAAATCGACACTGTTAAACCCTGCGGTTCTCGCCGTAGCGGATTGAAAATAGGCGGCTAACCACTGCTGTTGAGTCTCAAGACCAGACAGACTGGCATCCCGCTCCAATAACCAGATCAACAAGGTGCCGACGAGCAAGAGCAACGGAGTCGCAGTCATCATGATCTTTGTATGTAAAGCGAGATGGCGAAAGCCTTTTCTACCATTCAGAGCAAGGTCACTGACCACGGTAAAACCGAGTCCACCAAATATAAATAGCGCAGAAACCACCAACAACACTAGAGCATCGTCATTGAATTGACTAAGGCTGTCTGAAAACAGTGAAAAGCCAGCATTGTTAAAGGCAGAAATCGCATGAAATAGCGCATAAAACATCCCTTTATGCCAACCCATCTCTGGCACCCAGCGAAGACATAACAGGGCAAAGCCAATCAACTGAGCCAACACGGCAAAGACGATAATCTTCTTGACCAGCAGTTTTACATTTATGGCTCTATCCTGTCCCAACTCCTCTCTCGCCAGCGCTTGTTGTTGTAAGCTTAATCGAACGCCGAACAGATATAACAAGACCGCTGATAACGTCATCTGACCCAAACCGCCAATCTGCATCAGAAACATCAATAAAATCTTGCCCGCCAAAGTGAAGTGGTGTTCAGTATCCACCACGCCAAGTCCAGTCACACTAATCGCCGAAGTCGCAGTAAAAAAGGCATCAGTAAAACTTAATCCCGTCACAGAAAATGGCGCTAAGGTCAGCAACATCGCAGACGGTAGCAAGACCGCCATAAAACTCACCAAAATAATATAGGGCTCGGAACCCACCTTAGACTTCGCGCGTTTATTTTTAAGGGAGTAAAACAATCCGGTGTGTTTTAATCGACTCATAGCGACTTAATTTGCTCCAATAACACTAACTCTGAACCAGCAACGATTAACATATCGCCCATTTGCAACATCTGGTCAGTCGGTGGTGTCGTTTGTAAAGTTGGACCGCGTTTAAACGCCAGTAACTGGATATCATCATTGCGCAGCAAGGTGATCTGTTGCAGTGTTTGCCCCATTAACTGATTGCCGACAATAATCTCCGTGATCGCTAAACCACTTCCCAATGCACTGTATTCAAAAACCCGCTTATCGAGCATACGCTGAGCAACACGCACCCCCATGTCGCGCTCCGGCATGATGATTTTGTCTGCGCCAATTTTTTGCAAGATTTTGTATTGAAACTTGTCATTTGCTTTAACCCATACAGTCTTTACCTTGGCTTCCTTTAATACTAAAGCGGTTAAAATACTGGCATTGATATCGTCGCCAATGGCAATCATCACCATGTCATACTCACTCAAGCGCAACTCTTCAACAGTCTCTTCAATGGTGCAATTGGCAACAATGGCTTGAGACACAACCGCAGAAGCCTGTTTAACCTTTTCCTCATCAATATCAATAGCCAAAACTTGCGCGCCAGCTAACGCCAATTCTTGGCAAATTGCCATACCGAATCGACCAAGACCAATCACGGCAAATTGTTTATGGGACGTTCTCATGGTAGTTCCTTGTCCTTAAGTTGAACTACTTTAACTATGGTATGGATTGTGGCATTTTCAATATGTTAGCTCGATTTCATTGTGCCTAGATAACAAGATACGGTGTATAATGATACGTTGTAACCCACACAATCACAGCAAGCGTCATGCGTAGACAGCGGTCAAACTTGCGTTAATGTGAATACCGAACATTGACCTACGCCTTGAACCAATTTTGTTGTTTTGGAACTGTATGAGTATGGATGAGATTCAAAATTATATTCAATCATTTAGCCATGACTGGCTGAGTAACGTGTTATTAATCACTCTATTTAGCCTGTTGGCGTGGGTAATCTGGCGAATCGTTTACAATCGGTTAGAGGCTTTGACTGAACATACTCCTATTGTTTGGGATGAACTGATTGTAAAAGCATTTCGTGCGCCAGTGAGTGTATTTATTTGGCTCTGGCCGGCCACCGTGTCACTCGATATTGTGCTGACCCATTACGTAGCAACCGATACGAGCTGGCTCAATAAGCTTGATCATATCTTGGTTATCATACTGTTTTTATGGGTCATTCTAAGAATCATTCAGAATGTAGAAAGCTATATTCTTACCGCAGGAAAACACGACGAAACCACGGTTCAAGCCACGGCTAAAGTCGCACGTCTGTTCTTTATATCCATTGGTGTGCTGATGGCGATGCAAGCTCTTGGGCTCAGCTTGTCTGGTTTATTGACCTTTGGTGGTGTCGGTGGCTTGGTTGTCGGTCTTGCAGCGAAAGATCTTCTGTCCAATTTCTTCGGTGGAATGATGATCTATTTTGATCGCCCATTTAAGGTCGGTGACTGGATTCGTTCGCCCGACCGTGCAATTGAAGGTACCGTCGAACGCATTGGTTGGCGTATGACCATTATCAGGACGTTTGATAGGCGACCTTTATACGTGCCTAACTCAGTATTTAGTAATATTGTGGTAGAAAACCCATCACGAATGTTGAATCGACGCATCTACGAAACGATCGGTCTTCGCTATGACGACAACGAAAAGGTTAACGCTATCATTAATGATGTCCGTCAGATGCTCGAAAACCATAATGATATCGACGCAAAACAGACCCTAATTGTTAACTTTAATGCTTTTGGTCCCTCTTCCCTCGACTTCTTTATCTACACCTTTACCAAAACCGTTAATTGGGTTCGTTATCATGAAGTTAAGCAAGATATATTGTTGCAAGTGATGGCTATCATACATAAACACGAAGCCGATATCGCCTACCCAACGCAAACGCTTAAACTGGACCCGGCGACTTTGCCGCAAAGTATGGCTACTCAAACCACTTTAGAACCCTAGGCGTTTTTATGGACTGCACGCTTTTATCAATGACTGTAGTGGCTGTAGTGGCTGTAGTGGCATAGCTAAGATAGGTCAAAGGCAAGGCTCTACCCTTGCCTTTGCCATAATCATCTAACTTATAGAGATTGAATTATTTTATACAGTTCATCTTTATTAGAACTTCGTCCCCTCTCAATAATGCTTATAATTTCTTGCTTATTTATTTTTATTTTGTCTAGTTGCTGTAGTGAATGCACTGCAACTTCCTTATGACCGAAACCAATAGATGTCTTAAATAAATATTCCCAGTGTTTATCATCCAAAACAATATCACTATTGGTGACAAGTGCCAGTTTATTTAAAGTATCCGAATCACTATATTTTGCATTAACCAGATACAATATCGACTTTTCCGGTATTTCGAAGCCATAATTTGTCACTTTTTCTATGAATGACGGAGGTTGTAATCCTATAGCGATAGCTATTAATGAATCAAATTCATCCTCACTGACTTTTTTTATCTCTCCATTTACAAACTTTTCAAGCCATAGTTCCCAGCCAATGTTATGAGCAAGCATTAAATTATCTTTAATTACTTGGTTGTTTTTTGAATGTAATACTATGGGTCTACTTGAGGATATGAGAGTGTTGTTATTATTAGCTTCTACACCTGTACTATCATCGCTCACCTCTAACACAACTTCGGCATTGCTTGTGTCACTCGTTTCTTTGAAAGAATCAGCATTTTTCTCTACATGATTATTATTTGCACTTTCATTTTTAAAATTGTGAAAAGAGAAAATAACTATAAAAAACAACAAGCAAGCTAATAATTTTTTCACAATAGCAGTCCTTCAAGAGAGCAGGGTTCGGCATTGGAATCATGATCTCTAGTAAATTCAATAGAATTATTAAAAATAACAAACCAATTAGCGGGATCTTCTTCCAATAGGATGCATGCCGACTGTAGACTTACAACACCTTCTTCATATAATACATTTGCTCTTCTATTACACATCTTTTCAGCTCCTGCATTTGTTTTATAATCCGAAAGCCATTCATACAAGTCATTCTCCCAAACGAGCGGCGCAATATGCTGGCGAATATAGTACCAACCATCATCGCCATTTATTTCATCACAATATAATCCAACCTTTGGCTCAAATAGATAATCAATAATAGCTGCCGTACTTATTGATGAGCTTAACAATAATGTTACTAACAAGATTTTTTTCACTCTAATTCCTTTTAGTTAAGTGATAGTAAGTATAAATAGCAATACGAATGATACTAAGTGTTATTTGCATCGTCAACAAGTTAATGTTTTCCTTGTGCCACAATGCTCCAGTCAAAAAGAATAGCCTTTAACACGACAGTTGTTGCATTGGCTTGACACCGAAAAGCGATTAGCGATAGGTTGTGGTCTTGGAAGGACTTTCACTTTGGTCAAAGTGGCTAGTCATGTAGAAAAAACTTTTGATGGCTACCTTGGAATCGCACTGCTAACGCCTAAGAATGAAGGTCAGAGACTACAGCAAGAGATCTGGGGTGTTGGGCGCCGTAAGGCATCAATGCTCAACAAAAATGGAATATTTATTGCGGCAGGACTGGCACGAATACCTCTAAAACTTGCTAGGCAAGTAGGGTCAGTTAATTTGGAGCAGGTTGTCCGGGAGCTTAAGGCATTTATCAGCTATAAGCGATGACCAATCATAAGCATTATTTGCTTGAGTGGATTGTTTGAGTGATAACCCTATGTACCCACAAATAATAAAGGAGCCAAATTGGCTCCTTTATTCGTTTTAGAGTTAACGCTGAGTAGACTAACCGCGTCTCGTTTGAACGGCTTGTGCCAATTCACGTAACACCGATTCGGTATCTTCCCATCCTATACACGCATCCGTGATCGATTGACCATAGGTGGGTGCTTGACCGTCGACCAAATCTTGACGACCTTCAACCAAGTGCGATTCAATCATGACGCCAAAGATTGCATTTTCACCCGCTTTGATTTGTTCAGCGATGTCCGTCGCCACGACTTTTTGGCGTTGGAACTGTTTTGAACTGTTCGCATGGCTAAAGTCGATCATCACTTTTTGTGGTAAACCCGACGCTGCAAGCTCTTCTTTAATCGCTTTTACATGTGAGGCACTGTAATTTGGCTCTTTACCACCGCGTAGAATAATGTGGCAATCTTCATTGCCCGCAGTCTCAATGATGGCGGAGTGACCAAACTTCGTCACTGACAAGAAGTGGTGTGAAGCACTCGCCGAACGAATCGCATCAGTTGCAATCTTAATGTTGCCATCGGTTCCGTTTTTAAAGCCAACCGGACATGAAATACCAGACGCAAGCTCACGGTGAACCTGAGACTCAGTCGTACGCGCACCAATAGCGCCCCAACTAATCAAGTCCCCAACATACTGCGGGCTGATCATATCAAGGAATTCACTCGCCGTAGGCATACCCATGTCGGTTAAATCCAGCAAGAGCTTACGCCCCATACGTAAGCCGTCGTTGATCTTAAAAGTGTCGTTCAAATATGGGTCGTTGATCAATCCTTTCCAACCTACTGTGGTACGAGGTTTTTCAAAGTAAACCCGCATAACAATTTCTAACTGGTCACCGAGTTCATCTCTCAGCACCTTTAAACGCTTGCCATACTCGACCGCCGCCTCTGTATCATGAATAGAACATGGGCCAACAATCACCAACAAGCGATCATCTTGGTCATTGATAATATTGTGGATAGCTTTGCGCGCTTTAAACGTCGTGGAAGAGGCAACCTCGGTGGCAGGGAACTTTTCTAACACAGCTACTGGTGGTAATAGCTCTTTAACTTTGCTTATTCTTACATCATCTGTTTGGTACATGGGTCACTACTTCCTGTTATTACTTATTCGTTCACTTGCTTACTGTCGATCCGTTGATAGCAAGTGATTTAACAGTAACTTATCCGCTCACAGCAAAATGTGCAATCATTAATTTGCAAACAACGCAATAAACCACTCTGTTTTATTATTTTCACACCATGTACAACATTATTTACACCATTGCATTTGTTCTGGGCGCTGTCCTTGTGCACGGTTTTTAGACTTTTTTCACGCAAGGATCAACAGACAACAAGCAGAGATAGACTCAACACTTTGTTATTAAAACGGAAACACCTTCAATCCAAACTGTTCTTCACAGCCCGTTTTCGTCACCAAACAGGCGCTCTATCCCTGACGATAGGTTAACCTCCGCTTGAGATGAACAAGCAAGGTCTGTCCCAAGCAGAGGTTATGTGACTCAATCCACTTTTCTTTCTCTCAGATAACGAGCGAATTTGGGTACACCGTTTTGTGTTAATCCGTTATAGCGAAACGTAACAACGGCTCCCATTTTTGGAGGGTGCTGTCTTTCTTGGTCACTAAAGCCACTACCAATATAAAACTCAATGCCCGGATCTACCCTGACTAAAAGCGAACCCATCATGCCTTGGTATTTACCGTTGCCTGACTTGTAGCCAACAACTACCCCTTCCATGTCGTGGTATTTTTTAAGCTTTAATAGATTAGAGCTTCTACTTGCTTGATACAGTGCAGACACTTTTCTTAACATCAACCCTTCCCCATCTTGGTCACTGATGCGATCAAGCTCTGCAAATAGTTCAGCTTCTGAGGTAATGGGGGTGTGTTCGACATACTTGATATGTGTTTGATTGGTCTGCTTAACCCAACGAAGGATATCATCGTAGCGTTTTTGATAATCTCCCGTCGCTTCAGGCAGATCAAAAACCATAAAATCAATGTTTTTCCATTGCTTATCATTGGGTGTTTTATCTAACACCGTTTGTTGCACAAGGTGAAAATTTCCGCGTCCAGCCCATAATTCCCCTTCTAAGGATGTCTTGGGCAGTGCTGCTGAAAACCAATCCGGCGCAACTATTTTGCGCCCTTTTCTAGTAACAAGTTCACTCCCCGTCCATATTGCTCGGATCCCATCTAGCTTTTCGCTTTTCCAGTAATCCAAAACGTTGATCCCTGATTGGTAATGCTGTGCATTCATTACCGGTAACTCGAATCTAGATTCAGCCGCTGTTGGTAGCGAAAATGAACAAAGAAATGCAATAGAAAGTGCTGATAAACGAAAGTACATAAACGACCCTCCCAATAACCAAGTGAAGTGTCATATTGCAAGCTTGTATTGGGACTTTAACGCGCTTTGATTGGCGCATGCGATCAACGTCTTAGTAATATATTGGAGTACCTGATTCATTTTCAGACAATAATGTCGTGCCTCTCAAAGTTGGTGCTAGTTCTTCTCGACATGCCGAGCGCGAAAAAAAGACCTTGTCGCATCACGACAAGGTCTTTAAGAAAACGTTGATGAAGACTCAACTAAGTCAGTTAAAGTTCAAACAGAAGATCAACAATAGGTTTAGAAGTGCAAATGTATTACAGAGACCGCGATACAAGCCGGGCGACGCACGCCTTCAATCTTAACGCGAATTTCACGCTCAATTTCTAAACCTTTTTTAATCGGTGTCACTTTAGTGAGCGTACTCTCTGCCATCACGTTGCTGCCTGCTTTCACCGGATACGGAAAGCGAACCTGATTTAAACCAACGTTCACCATCATCTTAGCCATTGGAAACAATGGCTTGTCTGGATCAACACTATCGGTCAACGCAGGTAATAATGATAGCGTTAAAAATCCATGCGCGACGGTAGTCTTGAATGGAGATTCACTGGTAGCACGATCAGGGTCTGTGTGAATCCACTGATTATCTTCCGTAACATGACCAAATTGGTCGATACGATCTTGACCAACGTGAATCCAATCACCTTGATGAATCACAGTACCTATCTTGTCTTGTAACTCATCATAGAGTTTTTGCGCTTCAGGTTTTAGTTCAAACTCTGGCTGTTGGACAACAGGCTGCTCAATCACCGGCTCATTGACGGCAGGCTCATTAACTACGGGGTTGTGATAATGACGAGCCCAAGTAAGAAAATGACCATGGTTGGTTATATCGACTATCTCTGACCAATATTCACGAATTGTGGGCGACATCCTTTGCATAATCTCAGACTGATGCTTCAATGCGTCAGCTCTTTGTTTAAACAAATCTACAACTTTCATATTGACCTCAAAACTGAAGTTCTGGTAAAACTGAATAATTAATATTATTTTGAGTGATTTAGTGAGACTACGCAAACATTTTTCAGCGCACGACTGTATTCTGAACACTGTTTTATATTTCAAAAACAATCACTTATTATAAATCAACATAAATTAATCAAATTGCCATAATTGTATAAATTTACGGTTTATCTCACCATCGCTCCCTCATCGACCCACTACTCATCGTTCAACATAGTAAGCAAATCGAGCGCTCTCTTCTGTCTTTTAGTCTTCGTGCTTAAAAATTCAACATACGATCCATCAGCAGTCAGATAGCACTTTACATGGGATCTGAAACTACCTATCATACCCGCACTTCGGAGAGATGGCTGAGTGGTCGAAAGCACCGGTCTTGAAAACCGGCAACCGTTAATAGCGGTTCTAGGGTTCAAATCCCTATCTCTCCGCCACTTTCAAAAAAACAGCCCTTGATAATCAAGGGCTGTTTTTATTTGCGTTCTATCAATCACCCACACCAAAATAGCATCGTTTACTATTCACTTTTCTAATGAGGCTGTGGTGTCCATTATATGAATCTTGTTACTCATAAGATCTTTAGCTTTTAACTTTGTCCCGCCGAATTACGCAACAGAACCACGCCTAACTATAAAAAACATTAGGCGCGTTAAGCGATACTTAATCGTAAGTAACAACGACTACCTTTCCGACAAGTTTTTTTGCTTTGTCATTAGTGATTGATTGAGAACTGCGCTGGTAGACTGGCTGCACTTCTATTTTGTAAGGCACATTGGTCGTACTTTTTATTACGGGGGATTGATGTTCGATTGTAACTGGATAGGTCGCCTCTACGACGGCTCCAGAAAATATAATATTGCCAGCGAAAGCTGACGCATGGCTAATAACCGCAAAAAATAAGATAACTAGTTTAGTCCACATAATACAACTCCTTTTGTATGCTCATCATAAAAATAGACCGCTTTCGGCATTTATCAAGGTGGCTTTAATTTTTTGACCTATTAATTGGCATTTGCATAGAGAGCAAAACCTGCACATCATCGTCAGTTAGAATGGAGAAACGTTAGTTAGAAAGATGCCATGCACCAGTTTGAAACCGAATACAGAGAGAATTAATCGGGTATCACGTTGCATCGAGGGTAATTGCGGTTGCGAACTGAATCTAGAACGATCTAAAATTGAGGCGGAGCGTGTCTAACCCCATGATATTATTCCACTTATATCTTCGAGATATCGCCCAACTTCTTACTCAAACGGTACACTTGTTATCTCTAATGTGGTATCTAAAGTAAATTAGTATGCGAATGACAAGGCGTTATTATGTCTTATAAAATATTTTTCGAGGGTCCTGATTTAAACCCGTCTCAGGAGAAAGGTTATTACCATCACCTTGGTAGTTCACCCGATTTAGCGGATCGTCTCCATACCTTTCTTCTGCGATATAAAAATGAAGCGTCTGAGCTTCATATCTGCCTGTATTTGTTTAACAATACCCATATTGCAGATGCTGTCATTGAATTGGCAAACCATGGGGTTAATGTTTTTATTACCACCATTCCACTGGAAGGCTATACCAAGAAAATGGTAACCGTGACTGACGGTATCCATTGTCGTAAAACATCAAAATTTTTGGAAGCAGAAAAAGTACATCAACGACTATTAAACACCCCAAACATCCATTTAAAATACTTTGACCATATCTTTGTAAGAAGTGCTAAATTTAGCAACTTTTCCAGAGGGGCATTGCCATATAGTCTACATATAAAAAGCATGCTTCTTATTACTGATCAGCGCCAATATAAAATATTAACCAGCTCTAACTTGGCTATCGGTGATGAACTCAAAGATGAACTTATTTTAATTGAGTGCATACCAACCGATGATCAATGCAACTTAAATTTCTTTCATCATATTCATCAGTTAGCCACAATAAATCCCGCACTCGCAACAGAACTCAGCTTTTCCTACCGTAACAAACCCTATGACAAATTAAATCGGCGCATATTTACTTCGCCCTTTTATCAAAATAGCAATAACCATGTCGATAAGCGTATAAAAAATCTGATTCGTACGGCTAAGGTTAGGCTAATTATTTGTGCTCAACATGTCACGAATTTCACCGATGAGATCAGGACTGCATTAAGGGCGAACAACCAGTTAAGAGTGACCGTAATTTCCCAAACTTACGCTGGTGACAGTGACATTTACCATAGAGTTAGACATCCTCAAAATGAGAACGACTTCCGGCGTTTCTCAGCAGCGCTATCACAGCAGAATGTCTCACACTTTGTGAATGGTAGTGTTCATCACAAGTTTATTGTTGTTGATGATGTTTCCTTAATCTCAACGGCTAACTACACCAATACACAAGCATTGTGGAAGCCGATTAATATCGCCCAATTTACGTTTGCACCAGAGCGTTCGTATTGTGGCGTTTTCTCTGAAATCAATGAATATACGTTTATCAGTTGCCAAGCGACAGCCAATCAATTGGATGAGCATGCTAGATTGATCACCTTAAAGGATGGCACTTATAAAGCTTAACGCATTACGCTCTCAACCCAAGTTACCTCAAGGTGCAGAGTTCAAAGGTAACTTGGGTATATCTGCTTCAATGAAGTTTGTTCCGCAAATAGCCATTTATTTCAGTGTCGATACAGTGATACCATGATTCCTTTGTCAATCACCAACGGTCACTCACTAACAACGCTCTATGGCTAGTACAAAAACGCTTTCAGAAACCATTGCCGAATTCACCTGTATCGAAGATGCCTTGCGCTACTTCGAGATCGAATTCGACAGTAAGTTTATTGATGAGTATCGACAGCCATTAACCAAAACATTTGCTGGTTATCTGTTGCTGCAAAAACCAGAGGATTGGTTTGAGGGAAGACGCGCGTTGAAGAATGCTTATTGTAAGATACAGCGCGGTCGGTTAGATAAACACAGCCGATCGGCGTGTCGAGGCTGTACCTCTTGTCAAAGACGCTGATGGTTAAAGACGCTAATTACCAAAGGCGCTAAGGCTCTCACCTCAGCGTATACTTGAATCTTCTAGTATCTACAAATCCGCCACCGCAAACAGGCTCAAACAGACCAACACCAGCATGTGTGAAATTTTTCTTCGAAACAGAGCTATTAGTGTCATATCCACCTAACCCTAAAACTTAAAACTTAAAACTTAGAACTTAGAACTTAAAATTAAGCGGCGATCGAGCCTGCTTGACTGCATGGTCGCTAAATTTCCCGTGTTTCACTGGGTAACCACTGGCACGCAAAATATAAGCAAACGTTCGATCTGCATGAGCAAAGAACTTATACCAACCTGCGCAAAGATAATTAAGCCCCGGCTCGCCTTGCTTTGTTTTGATAAAACGATTTTTTGGGCATTCTCCAAAACAAGCAAATTGATAATCACATTCTTGGCACTGACTGTTTAGGGTTTTGTTTTTGGCGAAACCAAACTCTTGTTGCTGTGAACTAAAGGCCATCGCATCTATTTTACGGTCTTGGATATTACCCATCTTATATTCTGGATAAACATAGTGGTCACAAGAGTAGAGATCACCATTGGGTTCAAGAGCCAAACCTTTGCCACAGAATGGACCCAGAGTACAAAGTGGGTTATTGCGCCCCATCCAAGTTTCGACCCAAGCTTCAAAGTATTGGATAAACACTTTTCCAATGTCGTTTTGTGCCCATTCATCAAAGATAGCAATTAAGAAATTGCCCCAAGCATGGTCAGTGACACACCACGACTCCATAATGGAGTTGCGATGACCGGGAATCAAACGCTTATCACCCTGCCTTGGTTGATCGTCATCTTTCCATGTTTGCGGTGCGGTGGTTCGAAATGAACTCGGCTCTACGATGGGAATAAACTGCATCTGTGGTGATTTCACTTCATCACGTAAAAACCGATAGACCTCTAATGGGTTTTGGCTGGTTAGGTTATTCACACAAGTTAACGTGGCAAATTTAACGTTATATTGGTGCAACAATGCTACAGACTTCATCACTTGCTGATGTGTACCGCGCCCTGCTCTATTGGTTCGATAAGCATCATGCAGCATTTGTGGTCCATCAATACTGAGACCGACTAAAAAATTATTTTTCGCTAAGAATTGGCACCACTTGTCATCCAGTAGCGTGCCATTCGTTTGTAGATCGTTGGAGATCAACACACCATCAGGGCAATACTGCTGCTGCAACTGCACCACTTTTTCAAAATAACTTAAACCCAGCATGGTCGGCTCACCGCCTTGCCAAGAAAAAATAATTTCCGGGGTATTCTGAGCCTCAATGTAACTCTTTATATAATGCTCCAGCGCCACCTCATCCATCATCGGTGAACAACCCTTCTTGTACTCAAGTAGGTCTTGCTTGCTCAAGTAGTAACAGTAGTTGCAATCAATATTGCACGCAGCACCGATTGGCTTCGCCATTATGTGTAAACGTTTTGACGGCTTCCCCTTAAATTGAGGTCCGGCAGATAAAGTTATCGGTTCCGATGGAGCATTTGATGTCATGTCAGTGTTCACCTTATCGTCAATAACGTTAAAACAAGAAACAGCAATAATTACGCAACGATTCGAAAGCCATTATTCAAATCAATTGAGCGCTTGGTCTGTGATTGTATCTACATTCACAACACGATGACCGTTATAAACGTTATAGCCAAAAAGAAAGCAAGCTGCGATTAAAATACGGCAGAGTAAAACCGCGGTCACGATTCCAGTCATGCCATGTTTAATTAAGTGAGACCTTTGATGAAAACGACAACATTAATTACAAAAAACTCATTTAAGTTAATCAGTTATTCCATTATTGGTGCTATCTGTCTGCACTTGACCGCATGCCGTTCTCGGCAAACACATCCACTAGCAGAGACAATAAACCAGCAAATGGTGCGCATTGATGGTGGTGAGCTTGTACAGGATGCGTATGATACTGGCTATTATCGCTACTCTCCTCAAGATAATCCAAATAACGCACAACATTCAGACTCTGGTTTGTCACATAAGTCGGTTCGGGGCGGAAGTTTTTCCTATGACGCAGATGAATCGCAAAATTACCGTCGTGACTTCGCAAGCCAATCTATAATTATGTCTGACATGGGACTCAGGCTTGCGAAAGATTCTGAATAGCTCGATCTACATTGGCACATCCAAGTGGCGAGTTAATCTAATCAGCTAACTAAAATGACTAGCTAGATAAAATAAATAGCAACAGATGACGAATAACGACAGCACCCAAGTAAACGATGAATGCGTTACATGGATATAAACTGATTGGCAAAGGACACACAATGAGAAAATTGATATTTGGACTTAAACCGACCTATTTTTCACGCTGCTTATTGGTCGCCGCAACCATTTCGACCACAACACTTTCGACCTCAACCTATGCAGAAACAGAAACTGATCTGCCTAAATTGGTGCTGCAAATAACAGTAGATGGTTTGCGGGGCGATCTCCTTGAACGCTATAAAGCCCACTTTGGTTCAGGAGGATTTCGTTACTTAATGGACGAAGGGGTTTATTACACCAACGCCAACTATCAGCACGCGAATACGGAAACCATCGTTGGACACGTCTCACTTGCTACTGGCGCGCCACCTTCCGCTCATGGGATGGTGGGCAATGTCTGGTTCGACCGAAGCCTAGACAGATTGGTTTATAACGTCGAAGATCCCAATTATCACATGCTCAACTCCGCCGCTGGTGTCGATAAATCAACCGAAATCGATCCCACGCAAAAAGCCGCAGCACAAGATGGACGTTCACCTGAGCCTATATTAGCCACCACATTTAGCGATGAATTGACGATTGCCAGCAATGGACAATCTGGGGTATTTTCGGTTTCCGTCAAAGACCGAGGCGCAATTTCCCTCGCAGGGCATTCCGGTAAAGCATTTTGGTTTTCTAAATCGAGTTCTGAATTTGTCACTAGCAACTACTATTATGATGCCACCCCATTTTGGGTGACGCATTGGAATGAAAAAGCCTTAGCGAAGAGTTATTCCGGTCAATCTTGGCAGCTATCGTTACCGCAAGAAAAATACCTGCAACCCGCATCCGGTGCCAGTTATAAGGTCGACTTGGGTGGTTTTGCTCGAACTTTCCCTCACCCTTACGGACCAGCAAGCTACAAATATTACTCAACAATGCTGACCGTCAGTCCTGCCGGTGATGAAATTACCGCGGATTTTGCTCATACGCTACTCGGTCAGCTAAAACTCGGTAAAGGGGAACACACCGACTACCTTGCGGTGAGTTTTTCCTCCAATGACTATGTTATCCACCTTTATGGACCAGAAAGTCTCGAAGCGGAAGATAATCTCGTTCGTCTTGATAGAACTCTTGAGAAGCTATTTCAAAAAGTGGATCAAAGTGTCGGTCTCAATAACACCTTGATCGTCCTCTCTGCCGATCACGGCGTACCTGAATCCGCCCCCGCCATGCAGCAACTCGGCTTTAAACAGTCGCAGTACTTTAATAAGCAAACGTTAATGAATGATGATCTATTTGCGATGCTTGAGGCTCGCTTTGCACTGCCTAAAGAAGTGATCAAGCTTTATGCTCAACCTTATATCTATTTAGATAGAGAGCTCATCGCTAACAAGAAATTGGTACTGAGTGAGGTACAAAATGCCATTGCCGAGCAGTTACTGACCGTACCCGGCGTCGAAACAGCGGTAACCAGTGAAAGTTTGCAAGCTGGGCAGTTTGCCAACACTCGCGTTAACCAGTTAGTCGCCAATAACTTTCACCCGACCCGCTCCGGGGATATCCATATCGTCTTTACCCCACGCACCTATATTAATGATATGGATGGACTGACGATCGCCTCCACCCATGGATCTCCTTGGCGCTATGATACCCATGTACCGGTGATTTTTGCTGGTCACAAAATTCGAGCAAAACAGATCAGTCGTGACATGACACCTTATGATATTGCCCCGACGCTCTCTTCTTATCTCGGCATTAACCTACCCAGCGCAGCAACAGGGCAACCACTGAGTGAAGTACTCCGTCAGCAACATTAATCGCGCTGCAACACGCTTAGCAGGCGGTGACATAATAAAAATTTCGTCACCGCCCTGCCCCTAACTCTTTGTTAAGGCTATACTCTGTCTAAACTGATCGTTTGGTGCATCGTCTTCAAACGTAAATTACCAATGAGTGTATCCATGTCTATTTCCCACCAATTAAAGCTTTTTCTTGATGTTGTCCAACAAGGCTCGTTTGCCAAAGCCGCTACACTCAATGATATGGATAACTCCGCTTTGTCTAAGCAGATAAAGAAACTGGAATCCGAGCTCGGCATTCAACTATTAAACCGTTCAACGCGCTCTTTTTCGTTGACGTCAGCTGGCGAGGAGATTCTTGAGCAAGCGAAACTATTAACCCAGACGCTCGATCAAGTACAGGGGATTGCGCAAGCTTACCAATCGGAACTTAAAGGTAGCCTGCGTATTGTATCGGGTGTGTTTTTTGGGCAACACTATATTCAACCGGTGATTAACCGTTTTATTAAACAGCATCCCCAAGTTCAAATAACTCTGCACCTTGATGATCAGCGCACCGACATTATTGCCGACCACTTTGATGTTGCGTTTCGTATCGGTAAACTGAGCGCATCAAACCTAGTCGCTAGAAAAATTGCCAGCACGCACTTTGCGCTGGTGGCCTCTCATCGTTTTATACAGCAACACGGAATGCCCGAATCTCCTCAAGAGTTGATTAAGTTACCCGCCGTGATCTATCGAAATAATAGTGTCACCCTTGATAATTTCGATATGGCGACCTCAGACAAGCCACAATCGTTGGTGAATTACCGAATGAAAGGTAATTACTATGTCAACGACGTGACAACACTCATGTCGGCAGTACAGAACGACGTGGGTTATGCCTTAATTGATCTGTTTAACCTCTCCGACTCTATCGAACAACTTGAGATCACTCCTTTACTGACTGATTATTACTTGTCCAATATGGATACGGGTATCTACGTTGTCTATCCAAATAGAAAATATACCAAGCTCGTCAGTGAGTTTATTCATCAAGTGCAAGACTACATCGGAAATCCACCCCTTTGGATGCAAAACATCCCGGGTTATATCGGCATGTACCGGTAAAACTTTAATAAAACTTTTTGATTTGACAATTTTATCAACACCAATATATTATCGCCAACATTATCTGGTTAATACCAATTGATAATAACTAGCCAATTTTATAAATTCACCCTTTGGATCATCTCATAAAAATATAGACAGACTATAAATATTAATTAACATTTGTCTTATTTATGGTAGATTGCAAGCATAGCCATTTATAATGCTGTTAACATGGAGTTGTAGACGCCGTTATGTTGTCGATAAAAAATAAAATCATCTTGTTGTGTGCGCTTGCTATATTAGGTGTATCTAGCGTATTTGTTACAGGTAATCAAACACTTAATTCAAATACCACCTTGGTATCTGAACTAAAAGAACGTCTCTATCCCGTAATGAGTTCAGCATCGCTCAATACCATTATCTTGGGTCAAATCGCCGAGAGGTTTAACCTGTCCGTTACATTGGGTGACGAGGAATTGCTTGAGCAGAATCAGCAAACATTTAATGAGATGCTGGCCAACTTTGAGCAGCAACGCCAATTAATGCCGATACTTTCCAAACAAATTAACGAGTTAGAATCTCAAGCCAAAAATTACTTCAACGGTGCTTATGATATAGCGTATCAAATGATTGATGGTTCGTTAGATTTATCTCAGGCTGCCAGTCTTGGCGCAAAAAACAATCAATTACTCAACTCGCTTACCGACAATATTAAAGCCTTCAACCAGGCGAGAACTGCTGACTTTGAACAATCTGTTATCAACCTTGAAAACGACAATACTCGCGCAAAAGGCTTAATGCTAATATTAGGTTTAGCTGCACTGCTACTGCTTGCTATCTTTGGTTTCTTAGTGGTTCAAGCTATTCGTAAAGATCTGCACAACATCAGCTCAAAAATGCGTGACATCGCTGAAGGTGATGGCGATCTAACGGTACGTTTAGAACACAATAAAAATGATGAGCTTTCTGAACTGGCAAACTCGTTCAATACTTTTGTTTCTCAACTGCAGCAAAATATCAATGCGACGATAGATAATGTTCAAGGTCTTAATGAGATCGCAGAAACGTTGGTTAAATCCAGTGAAAACTCTAACCAGTTGTCGAGCAAACAGTCCATTGCTGTGGAAGAGGCGACCCATTCGCTACAGCAGATGTTTGACGGTGTTCGTCATATCGCTGAAAACGCCAATGATACCGTTAGCTCAGTCGAGAGCGCTAACCAACAAGCTCAGCTTGGTGAAACGCAAGTCGCCAATACCATTCAATCGGTGCAAGACTTAACCAGTGATGTCCGCTCAGCTTCCGATGTGGTTCGCCAACTTGATGACAATGCACAAAGTGCCAGCTCTATCCTCGATGCAATTAGCTCCATTGCTGAACAAACCAACTTGCTAGCACTTAATGCCGCCATTGAAGCCGCTCGCGCTGGTGAGCAAGGTCGTGGATTTGCCGTGGTCGCTGACGAAGTTCGTACGCTGGCCTCGCGCACCCAAACCTCGACACAAGAGATTCAAAACGTACTACTACAGTTACAAGAGCAAACTCGCACCGCCTCTGAGATTATTTCTGCCAGTGCCGAAAAAGCCGATAGCTGTGTGCAACAATCGTTGGTCGCCGAAGAGTCTCTTCGTCAAATCACCTCCGATATTATTCATATCAGTGAACGCAACCAAAGCATTGCCAGTGCCACCGAGCAGCAAGAGAACTCCTCTTCTCGTATGCAAGAAGTGATCGGTGATATTTCATCGATGGCAAAAGTGACGTCAGATTCTGTGGAACACGTTAACCAAGTTGCCCAGCAAATCAACCAGATCCGCAACAACCTTAATCAATTAACCAACCGATTTAAGGTCAATTAATTCGGACAACACTGTCCAAACAAACCATTACTTAAAATTCAATGACCTGCCTATTATCTAGTTCGCTAGATAATAGGGTTCACTCGGCTTGAATTTGGTGAATACAACAATAACTAGAGTTACATGGCACTCAAGTCTATCGTGCCAATATGGAGTAAAATATGAAAAAAACAGTAGTGGCAGCCTTCGTCGCATTTGCATGTAGCGCTCAAGCCGCAAGTCTAGACGACATAAAAATCAGTGGTTTCGGCTCTGTTGGTGTTGGCAAATCAACTAATGATGTGGGTTATGCGGGTTATACCGATGAAAAATTCGACACCAAGCAAGATACGATTGCCGGTATTCAATTTGATTTCGCTATTAATGACAAAGCAAAATTTACCACTCAAGTGGTTGCTAATGGTCGTTATGATTTCGAACCTGAATTTGAAACCGCCTATTTAAGCTATAAATTTGATAGCGTTACGGCTCGCGCGGGTATTCTTCGCACTCCGTTTTTTATGTATTCGGACTATGTTGATGTTGGTTACGCCTATCCGATGATTCGCCCATCACAAGAAGTGTATGAGCATATTATTATCAACAACTATACCGGTGGTGACCTTCTTATTCCATTCGATATCGGCGACACAACATTATTGTTACAACCTTTCGCGGGTATTTCTCAAGTTGATGAAGCGGACTCACCTTATGGTGAAGTTGACTTAAACAAGACCTTTGGTCTGACGGCACACTGGTATGTGGATGACTTCACTTTCCGTGCTTCCTATGCAACTGCAACGACGAGTTATAGTGCGCCATCCTCTGTCGAGCTACTTGGTTTAACGGGTTACGCTGAAGAAATGCTGGACGACCAAGATGCATTGTTTGCTTCGATTGGCGCTCAATACGACAATGGTCAATTACTCGCTGTTGTTGAGGCTGTGCGTATCGAGGTTGACGGTCGCTACTCAGATTCAGACGCTTTTTCAGGTCTAGTGGGCTACCGTTTTGGTGAGATCATGCCTTACGCAAGCATCGGTTGGAAACAATCAACGGATGACGAAGAGCGTGAAACGGCCGTTCCTGGCTACGATAGCATTCTTGCTTACGAGCAAGCAGTGAATAATTTTGAGACTATCTCCTACTCTGTTGGTACACGTTGGGATTTTGCTCAAAATATGGCACTGAAGCTAGACGTCACTTACGCTGACTTTAAAGGCACGTCAGGTCGTCTAGCAGAAAACGTAGACGATACCACTGCGGCAATTAAAGAAGATGACACGCTAGTCTACTCTGCATCTGTTGATTTTGTATTCTAAGGAGACAACAATGAAAAAGCTCACTACATTAATCGTCACTTCATTATTGTCACTTAGCGCTCATGCTGGATTTGCGGTTGTTGGCAACCCTGCTGGTATTGATGCCCTTAGTAAGGCCGACGTAAAAAAACTGTTTTTAGGCAAGAAGACACAGCTACCTAACGGTAAAACGGCGGCTATTGTCGAACTCAAGGATGGCGATGCACAACGCGTTGCGTTCCACGATCTCGCAACGGGTCGTAGCGAATCACAACTGCAATCGGCTTGGTCTCGCTTAGTCTTTACCGGTAAAGCGGAAGCACCAATCCAAGTGGCTGATTTTAACCAAGTGCTGTCAACGGTCTCTTCAAACCCGAATGCCATTGGTTATATTGATGACGCAATGGTTGATGGCAGTGTTAAGGTTCTGTTCAAGTTCTAATCGAACGGCTCACCTTATAAAGATCAGGTAACATCCACGAAAACCGTTACCCGAAACAAAAGCCAGCTCATCACGAGCTGGCTTATTACTTTAAATCTCTGAGTTACTGCTTAACACCCTCAACATGCAACTCCATATCTACATAGCTTGAGTCGCCCACCACCTTAATTTTGTAATCCGCGAGCTCTAAGCGGGTATGACCCACAAAGCCGGCGCGTTCGCCTCCCCATGGATCTTTACCAGCACCAATAAATTCGGCATTGATAACGATAGGTTGCGTGACACCGTGCAGAGTTAAATCGCCCATAATGTCCAATTTGCCGTCGCCTTTATCGGCAACACTGGTACTTTTAAACGTCGCTTGACCGAATTTTGATGCATTGATGAAATCACCGCTTCGTAAGTGTTTATCACGTTCAGCGTGGTTTGAATCAAGGCTTGGCGTTTCCACTACCACCTCGACGGAAGAGGCGCTAATGTCTGCCGGGTCGTAACTGAAGCTTCCAGAGAAATCATTAAAGCGACCTTTAATGAAACTGTAGCCAAGATGACTAATCGAGAAGTTAATCGAGGCGTGGGCACCCTTAGTATCAATCACATAATCCGCTGCATTGGCAGTGAAAGGCAATAATACGGCTAATCCTGTAGCAAGAAGAGTTTTTCTCATTTTGAAGCTCCTAACATTTTCTTTAAGGTATTATCTTTATTGATAAAGTGATGTTTCAACGCTGCGATGGCATGACCTGCCGCCATGATGATCAGTGACCAAGCCGCATAAAAATGGACTTCGCCAGCGATGTCCGATTGTTGAGCAAACCATTCACCGCCTCCAGGTATGATGAACCAATCAAAAACCTCGATTCCCCGTCCATCTGAGGTTGAAATCAAGTAACCACTGATAAAAATCACCGCCAGCGCGGTGTACAGCAGCCTATGTCCAATTTTGGCTGCCATTTGTTCCAATGGTTTGCCTTCCATCGCAGGCGTGGGCGTCAGCCATTTCCAAATCAACCGAAATAGCGTCAACGCAGCAAGCAGAACTCCTGTCGATTTATGCCAATGGGGCGCGGTTCGATACCATTCGCTGTAATAGCTAAGATCCACCATCCAAAGACCGGCAGCGAACATCGCTATGATAACTATGGCTGACAACCAGTGTAGCAAGCGTGCGATCACGTTATAATTTTTTGAAGCTGATGTTTCCATTAACGCACCCACTCCTTTAAGTTACGCATTAACAACAATATTGAAACAAATCGAGTACAGTATCTACAAAAAACAACCAAAAGACTAGCCGATATTGTCGTCAAAAACTGGCTTGCCAAACTTGGGCGAAATTTTTGTTTAACGCGCCCTATCCTGCTAGATCTGATCTTTATACCTTAGTTTATTCTTCTTTTTCTATCTCATAAATTTCGTCTGAAATATCCAAAAGTTTTCTCTCAACCACCTGTTTTGCATCATTTAATCCTTGATTGTAAAAAGCGGGACCCATTTTAGTGATGATAAAGTCCAATAAAAACTCACCATCAAATTGCCCAAGATCCTGACTAAGTTCATCAGCAAAATAATTTTGTAACTCGATCACTAATTCATTTCTTTTTTTGGTATCAAACATCTATTTTCACTCTGATCTGTCATTATGATTCAATTTAAATTGCTGATTGTTGTTCCAGCTTGTCGCGTTCAAGCGCAATCTTTGCCACGCGACCCTATTTATCACGCTACAATTTTTACCACGCAACGATCTTTATCACGCAGCTATCTTTATCACGCAACTATCTTTATCACGTAAATTGTTACTGGGTGCCAAAACATTTTCCTTTTTTCTTGCTATCCATTTAGACTAGCTTATCTTAGTTTAACCTGTTGAACTTTTTCGTTTTATCTTGATTTTGGAGTCATCATCTTTGTTACAACAACTTGTGATTTGCAGTATTAAAAATTTTGCCACAGATTGTCAGCAACTCTGTGTTAAGCACTATCCTGCGATTCACAATCAAGGGATGACAGCGCACCATTTAGGACTAGCGTTTGCTAAGCGTTTATCCGCCGATCTATTGCAAGCAGGTTATCCAAGTGAACATCACTCAAATAAACATGGCTCAAATGAACATGGCTCAAATAAACATCGCGCAATCGAAAGCACGCAACGTGTTGAACAAGCCAATCTCTACCGAGTGACGTCCTCATTAGGCACGGTTTGGGTTATTACCCATCACTTTATTAACGGTAACCTTAACAGTCGACAGCAACTGATCGCTCATATTCAAGATTGGCAATCAGAATACAACGACTCCATTCAGCCCAAAGATATTTTATTAGTCGTTGGGGATCACTGGATCAATCGTCACAGCCATAGTCGTGAGATGATTCATTGGTGGAGCGGTGCTTTGCCGGAAGAGTTAGACAATTACCGGCAGCAAGGAGTTAAACTTGTTGCAAGCGAGCAAACGTTTAGCAAACAACTGCTGAATGGCTGTGGTTTATCGCCTTATTATTGCCATTACATCCACCCACTCCATTCTACCGTGACGCAAAAAGTGGTTTTACGCTACGCTCAGTTCTTTTCATTGATTCATCCATAACGAAATTGTCATCTTTCCCACTCTTTGTCATAAAAATTTAATCGGCGGTTTCCATAGTGGTTTATCCGAATCCCATAAACCAAAATAAATCGACGTCGATAAGTGAAAAGTCTTAAACGCTATCAATACGAAAAATATGCCGTACTATGCAGTCTTGCCTATCCCCGAGTATTTAAACAAACTCGCTATGGGTTCGACCCCAATGGGCAGCGCACCATTGCCAATCGTTACGGTAAAACCATGATCCGTATTCTATGGAGCAAAGACAAAGAAGAAGCCGTCATCGTGATCAAAGGTTCCCATAGCATTGGCGACTGGTTGATAAATTGCGCGATTTGGAAACGTTCGTGCAGTAATTTGGGGTTGGATTATCCCATCCATGCGGGATTCCACTATCTACTCAATCAAGAGAGTTCTCCAAGTCATAAAAGAGACACACTTGGCTTATCTGTATTTGAAAAAACCATGGCCATTGCCAGCGCATTGATTGAGGATGGTAAACGTATCGCTGTGACGGGGCACTCTTCAGGTGGCGCTATCGGTTGTGTTATTGCCGATGCCCTTGAACACAAATATCCTAAGTCGATAAAAAGGATTGTGACTTTTGGTCAACCTTCTATTGGCGGTCTGCGCTTTCGTAAAAAATACCAACTGGCCCATAAAACCTATCGCATCTGCTGCGACTTAGACATCGTCACTTTTTTACCGCCCGTCCCTATCTTTTACTGGCACGTCGGTAAAATGTTATGGCTATATAATGGGCGAATTTATGAAAATACCCCATCATTTGTACGGTTTGGACGCTCCGTTGTGTCTTGGGTTATGCGCCCACTCTCCTATCATTTAATGAGCAAATACATACGAAACAAAGATTTTTTTGACGATCGTTAACCTCTCTTTCATCAAAATTTTGACGTCTTTCATAATTTTGAAATGTCGGTTAAATTAAATTTTCGCTGACTCCGCTTATTTCTGCTCACTACTTAGGCAGTACTGGCACATTACTTAACCTCAATCAAGAGAGACTAGATTGGTGTTCTTTGAATTGACGCAAATAATTGTTATTAATTCATTACCTATAGGTCTTGATTTTTGCTTTTCTGTGCATTTTGATTCAGGTTTCCCTGACTAAATTCATACCGCTAAACCCATCGTCACTTTATTGACTTATATTATGACAATGCCATGATAAGACTATTATCTATTTTGAAAGTTACCCATCTATGCTCTTGAATGATAAGCAAGATTTTTCTAGAAGAATTCGGATTGATGAAGACGGCTGCTATGTTGGTGATTACAACGACCTCACATTAAAAAGCGTGTTTCAGCCACTGTTTAGTGCTCAAAATAAAATCCTAGGTCTTGAGGCTCTGGTTCGCCTAATCGATAAAGACGGTGTATTTGTACCACCTGACCGCTTTTTTCAAGATGAAAGCATCAGTCTTGCCGATAAACTCAATGTCGATAGATTAAGCCGCGTCATTCATATTCGTAATTTTCATATGTCCGAATATCGCAATCGCCTGCTTTTTTTAAACTTCTTACCTATCTCTAGTGAACGCCTTGCTGCGGAAGGAATAGAAAATTCTCTGTTAATGTCACGCTTAAAGGCGTTGCAAATCGACTCTACCCGTATTGTGGTTGAATTGGTTGAATTGACCGCCTTTAGCCCACGGACCCTTGCCAGAGCGGCGCGTCACCTGATTGAATCTAAATTTTTAGTGGCGATTGACGACTATGGCTGCAAAGAATCGAATGCCGAACGTGTCGCAGAAGTGAAACCTAACATCATAAAAATCGATCGCCAACTTTTACTCGACTACATGAATGGCGACCAAACATCGTTACTTGAAGGCATTAAACTCGCTAGAGCCAGTGACGCGAAAATAGTGATTGAAGGCATTGAAACCGCGGAACAATTATCGGCAATGAAGCAACTCGATATCGATTTTTTCCAAGGTTACTACCTCGCTAGACCGGAAGCATTGTTACCGGAAATCAAAATCGCTATCTAGTACCCACGACCCGTTGATTATTTGTAAAACATTGTAAATACACTATACCTAGATCGATTAACTATGAAGACTTAAGTTCTAACTCACCATCGGATCTAGGATAATGAATTATGTCCAATCACAAATTACTCCCCTTAATTATCGTCACCGCTATCGCCAGCTTTAGTCAAATTGCACAAGCTGCTGACAACAAAAACCCGCCGCCCCCTCCTTCTCAAAATAACAGCGCGACTAAAGAGGTGGTAATTAACGACGTTACATTTAACGTCAATGAGAGTTACCAGTTCTTTGGTTGGGACGAAGCCGCGACAAAACTCAAATATGATCGATTTCCAGTGCAGAGTTTCACTAACGAAGCGGGTCAAACGCATTACTACCAAGTCGTTCATATTCCCGACGGAAACCTAAATTGGTTTCAAGCGGCGTATTTAGCCGATGATGCAGGTGGCTACTTAGCCTCGATTACTTCGGAAGCAGAAAATGACTTTGTGTTCTCCTTGGTCGATAGCCCAGACTATTTTTGGACCTTCCCCAAGTATGTTGAAGGAAAGAGTCAACATAATCACCATGAAATCTCGATTGGTCCTTTCTTAGGCGGTTATCAACCGGAAGGTTCCAAAGAGCCTGACGGCGGCTGGAGTTGGCTAAGTGGCGAGCAATGGGGCTACAGCAATTGGGCAGTCAATCTTGATGATGGCGTCATCGACAAAGATCCAAGGCCCAATGATCAACCCAATGATTCAGGAAATGGTCAGCGTGTGATGGGGTTTGGCGAAATGAATCAGCCCGTCCCTACTTGGGGAGACTATATGGATGACGTCGGCACCTATGGTCGTGACCGATTGCCGGGTCGTGCTTACGCATTTATCATCGAATTTGAAACGATGCCTCAATAAGCCTAGTCACTCGCACCATAAGCAGAGGATGTTTTTATGAATAAGTGCTCCCTTTTGAGCATCGCTGGTGTGAGTGCATTTTCTGCACTCACCTACGCTGCACAAAACCCCAATGTATTACTGATTATTGCCGATGATATGGGTTTAGATGCCAGTCGTTGCTACTCCATGGGCGACCAGCAGGCAAACATGCCCAACCTAGAAGCGATGTGTGCCGAAAGCCTAGTGTTTGAAAACGCCTATTCCGCGCCGGTATGTTCGCCAACCCGCGCGACTATTATGACCGGCGAATATGGTTTTCGAACCGGCGTCGGTGCCGCGATCCCACCTAGCGGTGGTAACGGTCTTGAGCCTAATGGGCAGAGCTTGTTTGACGTATTAGAACAGAGTGATTATGCCACTAATCTGATTGGTAAATGGCATTTAGCTGATAATCAGGACAAGCTTGATCAACCGAAAAAATTCAATGTTGATGACTATTGGGGGCTATTTAAAGGCGGCATCAAGGATTACTTTACTTGGACAGCCATCCATGATGCCAAACGCGAGAGCGTTGATGAGTATGCGACCACCGCGATCACCAATCGTGCTTTAGATTGGATTGGCGAGCAGCAGCAACCTTGGTTTCTATGGCTAGCCTATAACGCACCACACACGCCGTTTCATATTCCACCTCAAAATCTGCATAGCGCTGGCGAGTTAAACGACGATCCCCAATATATCAAAAGTCATCCTCTAGCCTATTATAATGCCATGCTCGAAGCGCTCGATAGTGAAATGGGACGTCTATTGTCTTCATTAGAGCCTAAAGTCAGGGAAAACACCGTGGTGATGTTTATCGGCGACAATGGTTCACCTAACCAAGTTACGCGAGGCTTATATGGCGACCATGCCGCCAAAGGAACAATTTATGATAGCGGTACTCATGTCCCGTTTATTGTCAGCGGAGCAAATATCCGAGCCGATCGAACCCAAGCGTTTGTACAAACGACCGACTTATATACCACGATTGCCAGTTTTGCCGGAGTCAAAGCAGTCACACCTGACGCCTATAACTTCCAGCCAGTCTTTGCCGGTAAACCCGCCCAGCGAGATTATATCTACGTGGAACATTTTAGTGATGATAAAAGTCAGGCAAAACCCAAAGATGTCTTTGGCTGGGCGTTAAGAATGGAGGATTATAAGTTGCTGCAACCTGACGGACAGCCAGCGTCATTATTCAATCTCGCTGACGATCCGAAGGAACAAGTCGATCTGCTCGCCGATGGCGTCTCAGATCAAGAGCAGAAAATTGTCGATCAATTGCAGCAACGTTTTAACGAGATACGCGCGCAGTAAACCGATCAGTTATATGGCACGTAATGCTTATCTATCATACAGTTGCGCAGTACGGTCGCGTACATATCCTCGTTTGCTTGTACCGACTGTGCTGCCTCGCCACGTTTTGCCAATCGACCCCCAATCAAACCCACTGCCGCACCAATTTTTGCACCATCACTGCCTGAACCACCGCTAATCGCACCGGCAGCTGCGCCCGCGGCTGCACCTTTTGCCGCTCCACGAACGCCAGAGCCTGATGTCGACGCCACTTGTGAATGGGTTCCCATTGCAATGCCTTGGCATTGATTCAGCTCACCCTGCGCGGTTTCATGACTGACGTTTTTGAAACTGAACACAATTTTTGACTGCTGATCCATCACTGTGCCACCCGTTGCGTTTGCGAAACAAGAGAAAAACAACGCCGTTGAAACCAGTAACTTTTGCATAGTAAAACCTCAAACCATCTTTGATACATAAACATTGAGGCACCATTGTGTTGCTTGATGCGACAATAGGTTGCTTTGCGACTAATTATGTCGCTAAACCATGAATACCAATAGTATGAGTACTAGCCAGTCACAAAAAACCTCGACAGAAAACGTTGTTTATACAAGTCGTTGCTGCAAAACAACGCTATCCTGAGGCTGTGAGTGCTAAGATTGTCGGGAAGGAATAGAGATAGGATTAGTATCGAAAGCTCAGGTTCGAGATAATCTGCTTGCGATGAACAGTGCCCAAGCCCGTATATTCAAATGCAAGTGACCAGCGTTTATTAAATGAGTAGTTCAAACCGATCAACCCTGCCCACTGCTCGGTATTAACTTGATCAATCTTATAGCCAATCGATTCAACACCCGGTACTTGCCCGGTTAATGTTAACTCACTGCGGAAATAGCTTGCGCCCAAGTACACCGCCATCGACTCACCATCACCGAACTCAAAATTACGACCCGCCCTCGGCAGAACATTAATCACTTTGCCTTCGGTGTCACTGCGGTCTAAGTCCATTTTGGTAAAAGAGACAGGGACTGACACAAAGTAGTTATCCCAACCGTAAACCGCCATAAAGCCAAGGGTATAAGACATCCCCTCAATATCAACATCAAAGTCGAAATCCGCTGATTTTCCTGCCAACGCACGACAAGCCGCAATATCACCTAAAGATGGATTGTCACAGTCAATGCCCAACTGGTTCAACGCTAAATCACCATCAATCGCAAACGCAACATCCGAAGCACCATTTACCTTACCCACAGTAGTAAACAGATTTAGAAATGGCAAAACCCATACATCCAATTTTATTTGTGGCGTGTGGTTATTGACTGATGAATCGTCGAATGGCACAAAATCGATAGGGACATAGTTGCCGCCTTGATAGTTCACCGCTAAATCGGTCAACGCGACCTGCTGTTTAACATTGGTATACAACAAGCTGATTCCAATCGGTAAAGGGAGTTCTTTACCGCTATATAGCGCTAGTTCTGAATAAAATGGTAGCGTTCTCCCCCACGCTTGAGTGCTATCTAGATCCGTTTCTTTAGCAACGCTTATCTGGCTAACCACCAAAGAAGATAACACTAAGAGTATATTTGAAAGTTTCATCCGATTCTCTTGCTATGCCGTGGAGTCAATTTTCTCACCAGCCATTTATAAAATAGCCGGGGATAATAGAGAACTGAAAACAGGTTGAGTAGCAGCACCACCGATCCTATCAGTATTCAACTCACAACGATGTTTTCGATAGCCATCCATCCTCATTCTTTCCGCTATCTCCAAGATTATTGAACAATTAATCAATAGGAATTGACTATCAATGTAATACAAATAACTGAATTTTTTATCGCTAATGACTTCAATAACATAGCGCTATTACATAAATTATCGAAAAGAATCCGTTATGAAGCAAAACTCGGCACTGGTTATTGAAGGCGGCGCAATGCGCGGTATATTTGCGGCGGGCGTGCTAGATGCCTTCTTGTCACAAGACTATCAACCGTTTGATTTTGCCATTGGCGTATCGGCTGGCGCATCGAACCTGTTAGGCTATTTAGCAAAGGCACCCGAGCGCAGCTATCAGGTGATCACTCAACTCGCGACAACAAAATCCTTTTTTAGCCCCGCGCGCTTTTTAGCTGGTGGCAATTTGACCGATGTAAAATGGTTAAGCGATGCGTCAATGCAACAGTTTCCTATCTGCCTAGAGACGCTATTTAACACCATCCCTTTCTATGCGGTGACAACCAACATCGAGACTGGCTTAGCGGACTATGTAAAAGTCCGTGGAGAGAATATTCATCAAGTCATTGAAGCCACCACCGCCTTGCCTATCGCCTATAAAAACAATCCCTGCTTTGGTGGGGCTTGTTATACCGATGGCGCGTTAGCCGATTCAATCCCTGTAGTTGAAGCGTATCGGAGGGGAGCGCGTGATATTACCGTCGTGCTTTCACATCCGCTCAGTTACTCCATGCCGGAACCCAAACGCGAGTGGCTAATCAAAGCCATGTTGGCAAAGAACCCAAAAGTCGCTGAAGCAATGCTGTTTCGCAACAAATGTTATAACGCCGCACTGCAATTTATCCGTTATCCCCCTGCGGATGCCAAAGTACGAGTCATAGCGCCACCTGAAGATTTCCCGGTAAAACGCCTGACGCGCAATAAATCCGTTCTAGACCAAGGCTATCAAATGGGGCTCAATGCGGGACAATCACACCTTGCTAACCGCAGTGGTCAGCATCAAATGACGCTAGAAGATTGCCCATTCTGTTAACCGTTTGGCGGTTAGTCGTCGTGCAGCGGTTAGTCGTAAAGCGGCAAACCTTCAATAAGCAAAAACCGGACGATAAATCGTCCGGTCGCATCATTTTTGGTGACAGCGTAACTAAATTTAATTCATCGCCTGCTGGTAACGAGCGCTGTACCAAGCACCCGCTAACGCAATTGAGCTCGACATGACCATGACTAACGCTATCGGCACGATAGAAACCGTACTCATAAGCGCCGCCAACGCACTGACACCCGCAGCAATAATATATTGAAACGTCCCCAGTAGAGCAGCAGCCGTTCCGGCATTTTTACCAAAATACTGCATAAAGCAAGCACCAGAGTTCGGCATTAAGCCGCCCATTGCGGACGTCGTCATCACAAAAGCTATAACGGTTAAAATCAGATTATCCGGTGCCAAGCAAACTACAAGCAGTAATACCAATGCAGAACAAACTTGAACCGTCAGAAAACGCTTCAACAACGTTGCTGGCTCATGTTTGCGTAACAGATAGTTGTTAATACGATTGACTGACGCCACCCCTAATACATTAAACACCAACAAAATAGAGAACAGTTCTTCTGACACCTTAAAGTGTTCAATATAAGCAAAGGATGCATTGGTGAGGAATGTCATTAGTACCGCGAACCCAAACCCTTGAGCCACAAGATAACCTAGCGCTCGATACTCTTTGATCACCGAAAGATAACCTCCAGAGCGAACTCTAGGCTGCTTGGTCATCACTTTTGGCATTGCCATAAACGTTAATAGACCAATCAATACCGCCATAATGGCCAATGCTAAAAAGATCCATCGCCAACCCAGCGTTTTCAATATTAGCGTACCAACACTGGGCGCAATCGACGGCGCTAACATCGAGATCAGCATAATTAACGAAAAGAGCTTGGCTGACTCCTTGCCCGTCGACACATCGCGAATGATCGCTGGAATACCGACCACCGCAATACCAGCCCCCATCGCCTGCAATAAACGAAACGCCCATAAGCTATGAATATCACCAGCGCTGGAGATCAGCATACTGCCAACCGAAAAAATGGCTAAACCAAGGATAATAATCGGCTTGCGACCATAGCGGTCAGACCAAGGTCCACCAAATAGTTGACCAAATGCCAAACCAAAAATGTACAGGCTAACCGTTATCGCGACCAAAGAGGTCTCGGTAGCAAGTGTCTCCGCCATTATGGGGATCGCCGATAAATAGGCATCCGTGGCAAAGGGGGAAATGGCAGAAACTGCCACAAGAACCAGTAGCAGATTGATGGGTATAGACGCTTTCATAATGACTCTCAATATATCTTTCCGGAAAGATATTAACTGGAAGCCATCATTCTAGCAAGGCAATATCAAGGGATTTTGGTTAACACGGCTTGTTTGTCAATCGTGTCACATGGGCAATACAATGGGCTGTAGCTAGTTTAATTATTTAAATACAGCCCCTTGCCTCAGACTTCCCTGTCAATTCACATTGCAAATTTTAGGAAGTGGTTGACGTTTGTAACTCCCGAGTCTGTTCATGGTCCATAAGCGCCATTCGCTCTGGATCATGGGTTCGTTTAATCCGTAAGAACATCAAACTGCAAATTATGGCAAGCGGAATAAAGGTCATAAATGAGATAGAATAAGAGCCCGTCACATCATTCATCACCGCTAAATACGTCATCCCTATACTGGTCGCTACCATCTGTAAGCCATAGACCCAACGATAGATGTTAACGAATTCGTTGCGCCCAAATACCCAAGCGATTAGCGATGGAAGCAAATTAGGCATTCCTCCCACTCCCAATGACACACAAAATAGCGCGATGTAAATCAAGTACAAACTGTCTGCATTGCCAAAGGCAAAACCAAAAGCACCAACAAGATAAGCTAAACCAAACACGGCATTGGTTTTAGGCGTTCCAATTTTGTCGTCTAACCAACCCCAGAAATAACTGAGAGGCATGCCGCCAAGCGCCATCGCGGACATTAAAAATAGCGCGGTATTCAGCTCCAATCCTGAGCTAGTCAAAATAGGAATGACCTGACTCATAATACCCGCCATCATCAATCCACCAATCAAACTCCACGGTATCGCCACATACCAAAATTCCTTACAACGAATAATTCGCGGGAGTTTCCACGCCGTCTGGTGGTTTCTTTCGGCTTCAAGTTCCGCTTTTTCTTCTTCGGTAAAGGGGATACCGTCAGGATCCAATCCGTAGTCTTCTGGACGTTCTTTCATCGCCCAAATACCGATGACTCCCCAAAGGGCGATGATCACCCCTAAGCCGGAATAAAACTCGGCAAAGCCGACGTGTTGATAGATTTTCATCCCAATTGGCGTAAAGGTTGCCGTACTTAAAGGAGCCGCAATAGTCACGATACCAAAAATGATTCCCTTGTAACGCACAAACCAATTTGCAATCAGACCACCCTGAATAATCATTAGTACTGGGGTTAACACCGTGAGAATGGTTTGAATTAGCATCACACCAAACCAGCTGTCGACTCGTCCCATCATCGCAACCGCAATCCCTGCCGCGACTATGGATGGCACGCCAATTTTCTTGAAGCCAAGCTTCATGATTGCCCAACCCGCCACGATACCAGCGAGAACACCCGTTAAACGAACCGCGGATATGCCACCCATAATTTCGCCCGGGCTCATGGCAAATTTCTCCACCAGAGCCGGCATGAGAATATTCATGCTATCCGGACCTGCAATGGTGAGTTGTAAGTACATTGTCACAAAGACATAAATGACAACGCCGAGTGCTCGTGGCTTAAAACCACTCTGCAAAATATTAAACATGTGACCTCCGAATTTGCTTCCGTTGTATGTGAAATTCACCGGCGCTGGAGTACTGTGTTGCTAATTTTTCACACCGGGCACACCTGTTTAGGCTTCAATAACGACTTATTCTTTAATACCAACTTATTTATCAACACCAACTTAGACTTCAATACCAACCTCAAGCCGTTTTTCATCTTCTTCTGGATAGATAAAAGGGTATTTGTCTCGATAACTGAGATTTGCCGCTGGATGCCATTTCTCGGGTATCGGATGTTTCACAACCTGCATTGCCCCCTCTTTATTCACCAACTTGATCCAACAAAGAAAATTGGCATCGTCACGATAGGGAAAGTCCTCTCGGTAATGAGTTCCTCGACTTTCTTCTCGTGCTAACCCTGCCCTCAATTTCATCTCTGCATTGAGCAGCATATTTTGCGTTTCATGTGCTGATCGCAAATCATGGAAGTCATACACTTTTAGCTGTGAAGCGAATTTATTTTGCAGATACATTATGTGGTTGAGTGCGCCCTCCATTCTCGAGCGCTCTTTCACATACATCACAAAATACGGTGACATGGTGTTTTGCAGCATACGAGTCACCCACGCAGGGGAATAACCTTTTTCGCGCGTCATAGGGGCAAACATGCGATTTTTATACTCGGATAACGTGGCTTCATCGACCACAGGACTTGGTTGCTCCGCGGCATAGTGTGCTGCTGCAATACCCGCTCGCGCGCCTTGCACGGCTGAGCCTGATGATGAGGAACCAAAACCGGCATAGCCTGCCCCGTTTTGCATTGAACACAAACCATCCCCCGCCGCCCAAAGACCTGCTATGTTGGAGGCTCCATTAAGATCTTGAGGAAAAACACCCTCTCCTTTGTGATTAGACATTCCCAACGTAGAGAAACCAACATGACCACCACGCTCATCTGTCCGACCGACAATTTCACCACCGGGACCGGCACAGTACTTGGGTTCTATTGGGTTTCCTCCTTGGTTAAAGCCAATCGCTTTATCTATGCGCAGTCCGAGTTGTTCACCTTTAAGGGTATCGGCGGGTCCGGGGGCACTTGGGGGTCCACCGCCAAGTTTGAGTACTGAAGTCTTATGATTTCCATCACCGGAAACGCTTTTTAGAGAGCTTTCATCAAGTGGATTGAAGGCGTTTGAAGGATGCGCGTCGTTAAACTCTTTACCTGAGATCTCAGCGCCAACACGGTAAGCCATGGCATCGCCATCTGCAGTGGTCGAGCTGCAAGGATAGCCCATTCCCAAAGGCTTGAACGACGCAGGACCGGCGCACATAACCGTCGCCTTTGCCAAAATGGCATAGGGTCTGCCTGATTCCATATGAAAACCGACCGCGCCAACCACCTTATCCTCTTGCTTAATGAGAGTGGTGACCATTACACGCTCGAGAAGGTTAACGCCGACTTCGACCGCGCGTTTACGCATCGGATCACCCGCGCCTACATACTCGATTGACCGAGAAACCGTGCCCGGTTGATAGTAATATTGCCTGCCAGTTGGCGTCCCCCAAGCGACCAACTCTTGAAATCTATCCCAAGATTCGTTCATCAAGATTTCGGAGTAGTCTAAATTGTTGAGGTATTCTCCCGATAACTTGAACTGCTGGATGTATTGCTCGCGTGTTACTCCCTTAGTTTCGTGGTAAACAAACCAAGAGTTTGCCCAAGGAGTCAGACCAGAACGACCAGTACGCCCTTTTACCGCCATAACCACTTTCGCGCCCTGTTCTGCAGCTTTAATGGATGCATAACACCCTGCAAATCCCCCACCAATCACTAAGACATCAGTTTCGATTTTCGTTACGGCTTTATTCATTATGTTTTCCATCTTGTCACCTAATCCGCAATGGCTTTACCCAGGTTTACGACATCAAAATTGTGCAACGAGCTTTGCACGATGCCATCGGTAATCTCGATAGCATCGGTTGGACAGTAGTGCTGACACAATCGACAGACTTGGCAATCGTCCATAAATGCGATTCTGGCTCGACTGCCACAGGTCAGGCATCGCTGGGCTTCCTCTCTTGCCGTTGATAACGTGAGGGATTGTCGAGTCTCAGCGAAATCCTTAACTCTGTCGCCAGGCTGCCGGTTTTCACGCTCCAACCTCGGTTGTTGATACCACGGTTTTTGCTGCGGCAATTTTTGTGGAGTGCTTTGGGGCGAGGTAGTATCGGCGAGCCTGTCTGGCATGGCATCATTATCCGCTTTACAGTTATCGCTATTAGACAGCGAAACATGCAGTTGCATCGCCGCCTGTTTACCGGAACTCAGAGCCTCGACCACGGTTGACGGTCCTGTCACTGCGTCCCCAGCAGCAAAGTAGTGATTAGGATTGGTGGTGTGATGCGGCTGAATATAACCACGTTGATCAGTAATATAGTCCGGCAACAATAACGAGGGGTCAGCGGTTTGCCCAATGGCTAAGATCACCATTTCAACATCCAGTGTCTCGGTGACACAATCGGTGTAAATTGGGGCAAATGCGCCACGCTGGTCTCTCACTTGAGTACAACTGATACAAGTAACACCCGTCACCGCTTGACCATCGGTATTGATTTGCTTGACTGCCGTTCTTGGATGAATCGATACCCCTTCTTCCAATGCGTCAAGGATCTCGTCGTCGAGGGCAAGCATGGCGTCAGGGGAAGACTTATCTAATGTTTCAAGACACAAAACATGGACTTGCGTGGCACCTAGCCGAACCGCAGTTCTTGCCGCATCCAGTGATACACTGCCACCCCCGACCACAGCAACTCTTTTCGGTAATTTTAAATCCGGTCGTTGCCAATCATCGCCACTGGCAATAAGGTCAAGAAATTCGATCGCAGACATAACACCCTTTGCCTTATTACCGGGAACGTCTAGCATGAGGGGTTTTGATGCGCCAGTTGCCGACAAAACCGCCTGAAAACCTTGTTCAACGAGCGCCTTATGGTCGATATCAGTCCCAACTTGGCAGTTGCATACAAACTCGATCCCCAGTCGCTCAAAGTAGTCAATCTGACGATCGACGACTCTGTTATCGAGGCGAAATGCCGGTATTCCATAACGCAGCAATCCACCGGGAAGCGGCTTCTTATCAAAGACCGTAACTTGATACCCCAAACGATTCAGGGTGAATGCGGCGCTCAATCCCGCTGGACCTGAGCCAATGATCGCAAGTTTAGTGGCGCTTGGATTGCTCGTCTGTTGAGGCGGCAATTCGCTTAGAAATAGATCCCCAAGAAACTGTTCAATACCATTGATATTGACTGCATCGTCAACTTGATGACGAGTGCACGCGGTTTCGCACGGCAGCGGACATATACGACCGGTAATCGCAGGCATTGGATGGGATTGTGATAGCAGTTCTGCCGCCTCGCGTGGCAGGTCTAAGTTAAGTAAGTGATGATACTCACGTTGATTAACACCCAATGGACAGGCTTGAGAACAGGGGGAAGCTTGAGGTCGAAGCTCAGCTTTTGTGTCCAAACGAAATACATCCATTGGACAAGATTCGACACATGTGCCGCATCCTATACATTTATCAATATCGATTTTTCTTACTGCCATGTTCCCCTCACATATCGTTGTTTGGTCATTACATATTGGTGACCTCAACGCTTTAAGTTGTGAATTGCTTTGAGTTGTGAATTACATATCAATAAAACAAAAACATGATGGTGGTGAATCAGATTCCTGACTAACCAAGATGATTGCTTTACATTTAAGCATTGAGATTCCACCACTCTAACAATGGCGATATTAGATTAATTTCGAGATTAACTCGTACGACCCGCTAATCTCGTACTTTTTATCTGCTTATTTGTGAACCAAAACAGCGCAATAATGGAGACGATGAAAATTAACAATGATATTTAATTAATAATAATTTTTCGCTTATTCAACACTGTACTTATTTTTCATTTGTGCTTTTTTGTATTGGGAAGGTGTGAGACCTGTCATGCTTTTAAAAATACTATTGAATGTAGATTTAGAGTTAAATCCTGACGAGTATGCAATATCAAGCATGCTGAGTCCTGATTCATCCGCGGCTTTAATTAGCGACTTAACGTAATTAACTCGGTATTCATTGATATATTTGTAAAAATTTTTATTTAACTTCTCGTTGATAATTTGTGTCAAATAATGTCTTGGTATATTTAACCTTTGCGACAACTTTTCAATCGTTAATGATGGGTCTAAGAAAGGTTTGTGCTCATCCATGTAATGATTGAGCAGTTGCAGATAATCTTGACCTTTATCGTCGGTCAAACCTGATCGTTGGTACTTTGCTCTGTGACAAACCTCATTCGGCTTGGTTGAATGTCCTTTACTTCTTGCTTGCTTGAGCGCCCCGTGCTCACTTTCGGTGTGGCATTTGTTGCAAGGCGACGTCTTCGCATCTTCGCGTTCAAACACGACAGGCTGTTGAATACTAAAGAAACCCAAAAAATAGATCATCGCAAGCAATGAAAATACACTGCTGTTAAGGTTTTCGGGTATTGGCAAAAGCACGGTAAAAAGTGACCAAATACTCAGCAGCATAAACCCGATAGCTAAGCAACGTAACCATTGCAAGGTTATCGTGTTGGGCAACTGTGAAAAATGATCCACTACTTTTCTCTTGTGCGCCTTGAGGAGATAAAGAACGACAATAGAATATCCCACCGACGATGTAATGGTCAGGCTGGCATAGATATTACCTTCCATTGAGTTGTTATAGGCAAAGTGAGATTCAAATCCGATGGGATTCACTAGCGCTATTTTTAATACACTAAGAATTAAAAACGGAAAACAGTGTAATAGAACATAACTCAACTGCCATTTGAGTAACCCCGTTACCTGTAAGGAATACCACCAAAGAAAAGGACCATACATCAAACCATAGGGAAGATGATCACTTATTATCACGATAGGAACATCAAACACATTAGGGCTGAGTGCAAGATCTAAAAATGGCAGTAACAGGAATAGCATCCAAACCACGGCTATATCAAATTTAGCGTTTTTATAACTATTTGATAGCAAGACCAGCAGTAAAAAAATTGAATGACTCAATCCCAACGATAACCATACAATCATGATATTCTCTCTTGTTATACAGACTGTAATCTAGGTTAAGACAAACGATTAAACTGCTTACGGAAACGTTTATTTTTCGTCTCAGTCAGCGCCATAAATTTATAATTAATATTCTAAAACTTTATCCTTCGCTGTAAATCAAGACTATGTTAATAAAGACAGTGTCAATCAAGACGTTCTGAATTCACACGACTGCTACCCATAAACTGATTGATTTTGTCACGGTGACTTAATAGGAAAAAATCTTTAAACGATTTAACACAATGCGTCATAAAACGCTGAGGAAGATAATATATATTTACCAACCAATCATCGGTTTCATATTCATTGAGTAGCGATATCAATTTGCCTTCCTCAAGATATTTGGAGACAACAAACTCTGGCAAGTAAGTCACGCCCATGGAGTTCAGTGCGCCATTTAGCATCATCTTGGCATCGGAGACTTCTATCGACTTAACAATCTGAATGGGAATCGTGGTGCCATTTTGTTTGTACACCCACTGATTGTCATTTTGTAGCGCCTTTGAATATAGACATCGGTGATTGATTAAATCCTTGGGTACTAGCGGTTCACCATGTTTTTTTACATACGCTGGCGTTGCAACCGTAATAAATTTTTGTGTCAGAAGCGTTCGACGTACCAGCAACAATTCCGAGTCTTTATTAGAGGCATGTCCGGCAATAGCGGTAATAATGAAGTCATGATCTTTATAGTAATCCATTCCCCTTGGGGTCAGCGTGAACTGGACATTGACCCTTGCGTGTTGTTCTACAAACTCACCAATAATGGGTAACACGACTTTATCCGCATAAATGGGGGTACAACAGATTTTAATGTTGCCTCGTGTCTCGGTGGTGAAGCCGGTGAGTTCATTGATCATCAGATGGATATCATCGGTGATTTCTGAGAACTTGCTATAAAGAAACGAACCCGCTTCGGTAAGGCGCTCTTGAGGATTATTGCGTTGGTAAAGTGTAATACCGAGCTCCGCTTCGAGATCACTCAACCAGCGTGAACCGGTGCTGGTTGATATATTCAAGGCTTCCGCTGCCTTTGTAATGGAACCCGCATTGATCAACTCTATAAAAAAAAGCATACGAACCAATTGCTGTGGGTCAATCGCACTCGATTGCTTAATCGCGCCGCCTTTTCGTATATCACTATTTGGCATCTCTTCCCCCTAACAAATTCAACGTCTCAAACCCTAAATTCCTAGTTTCGAATGCCATCATAACATCAGCGATATTCGTTAAAACAAACCGTCGATTAATACTGAGAATCCACGCTATAAAACGACTTAGCTATGTCAGAGCTCCCTTACATTTCATAGTGTGAGCTTAGCGATACTATTTCCAACTCGGGAAGTTGGCTTTGTTTAAATTGAGGATCTGGCGAGCTTCGTCTGGCGTAGCAATGTCGAGATCGTTACATTGCAACATGCGTTTGGTGCGTTCGACAAACTCAACATTCGACTTAGCCAATTGACCCCGTCGGTAATAGACATTGTCTTCCATTCCAACGCGGATATGACCCCCTAACGCGATACACGCATTGATAATTGGCAGATGTCCAGAGCCGATGCCTAAGCCACCCCAAGTAAAATTGTCTCCCCAATAACGGCGAACTTCATCCAGCATTTGCAGTAGGATATGGACATCGGCAGGAGAACCGCCTGGCGCACCAAGTACAAACTGAAAATGAGGGCGGATAAATGGATTGTGTCGCTCTGCTTCACCACTTTCTCTCGCCTTTGCATTGTCTTTTTCTATTGATTTACGATAGAAAACAACGTTATGAATCATACCGATATCAAAAATCTCCACTTCAGGCGTCACGTTAACCAAAGGCATTTCCTTGGCTAATTTCCCTAAAAACGTCGGTGTGTTTTCAAATACCGTGCTGTGCGCCCAGTTCATGGTACCGGCGTCAAAAGTGGCAATCTCTGGACGTAACTCTTGAAAGGGAAGCATACGAACTTCATCTTCCAGCCCTAATCCACCCGATGTGGTGAGATTAATGACAATATCGCATTGTGCTTGGCGAATATAATTGACGGTTTCACGAAACTTAACAATATCCATGGAGGCGTTCTGATCGTCATCGCGAACGTGAATATGTGCAATGGATGCCCCAGCGGCATGACAAGCAATAATCTCATCCGCCTGCTCTCTTGGAGTAACAGGGACATCAGGAAATCGCTCTTTGCGCGGCCATGCACCAGTACACGCCACTGTGAGAATTCTTTTATTGGATAATGACATATTGATTTACCTCACCTGATTTGAAAGTTACGAAGCGAGGTTAAGGCAGCAAAGTGGCCATAACCTCCTTTGGATAAGAAGCGCATCTTGATTTAATGGAAACGTTCAATCACGACGGCTAACCCTTGCCCACCGCCAATACATAACGTTGCTAACCCATACTGCTGCTGGCGCTTAAGTAATTCGTGAACCAAGGTAACAAGAATTCTTGCACCAGAAGCGCCAATCGGATGACCCAACGCAATCGCGCCACCGTTGACATTGGTGATCGCCGGATTGGCATCAATGCCTTTGCACACCGACAATGCTTGAGAAGCAAAAGCCTCATTTGCTTCAATTAGATCCACATCACCGATGGTTAACCCCGCATTGATTAACGCTTTTTGCGTCGCGGGAACCGGTCCATAACCCATTGTTTGTGGCTCTACACCCGCCGCAGCTTGTGAAACAACCGTCGCCATAGGTTTAAGTCCTAACTCATCCGCCTTATCGCGGCTCATCAGAACTAATGCGGCAGCGCCATCATTTAGGCCCGAAGCGTTTGCCGCTGTGACGGTTCCGCTTTCATCTCTCACAAAGGCAGGTCTGGGGCGAGAAATCGTTTCAATCGTCGAATCAAACTTAGGAAATTCATCCGTATCGACAACCGTATCCCCCTTGCGTCCCGTTATCATGTGCGCCACGATTTCTTGTTTAAAGCGATCCGACGTAATAGCAGCTTGCGCACGTTGCTGCGACTGCAATGCAAACTGGTCTTGCTGTTCACGACTGATGCTAAACTGTTTGGCTAGGTTTTCCGCAGTAATTCCCATGTGGTAGCCAGCAAACGCGTCGGTTAGCCCATCACATAACATGGTGTCGGTTAATTGAGAATGACCCATTTTTACCCCGTTGCGATGAGACGCAAGGAGATGTCCCGCATTGGACATTGATTCCATTCCACCTGCGACAACGATGTCAGCTTCACCGAGTTTTATTTGATTGGCGGCATCCATAACGGCTTTTAGACCCGAACCACAAACCATAGACACGACATTGGCTGTTTTTTCAAAGGGGACGCCGGAATGGATCGCAACCTGACGCGCTGGGTTTTGCCCCAGTCCCGCTGAAAGCACGTTGCCAAGGATTACGTTGTCAACTTGCTCAGGCTTAATACCCGCCTCGATGATTGCTGCTTTAACGGCAGTCGTGCCTAATTCAACCGCGGATACATTCGCTAGAGCTCCAAGATAACAGCCAATGGCAGTACGTTTTGCGCTAACAATGACGACTTGTTTCATGTTGTTGAACCTCTAATTGGATGCTTGATATCGCGGTCAATTAAATACTCGATGGGTATTGAACTGACCGCGTTGTCAAAAACGACGGGTTAATGATCACCGAATGGGTAGACGCGATCAGGGACATGGTTTAATTGGTCATCATCAATAATCGCCAGCAAACGAGTCATCGAACCATCACCGCAATAAAGATTAAGAGGCGCGCCGATGATGGTACAGCGCTTACCTGCGATCTTAGCGACATTGCCGCCCACGTTTTCCCACCCCACTTTTCCGTTACCTAAAAGCAACTTGTGGCACGGTTCCCAAGTACCATTACATAAGCCTTTATCTTCAACTAAGCCGTACAAATCACGATAGGCAGATTCACCGTGGATCTCTTTGTACATATCGCGGTCGAAATGGGCGTATTCTTCAGCGCCAAATTTAGCGATATACTCATCTTTAAGAGGCAAGCCCGAATACCCTTCTAGGTTCATGGCAAGATGTCCGGCACATTTCTCGGCTATTGAGGTGTGCAGTGGATGATCGAGGGCTTGTTGGTCAACCCCAAGGGCTTTGATGTCATGCTTAACGCACCAGTGTCCAACGGAAGCCCCCACGCCAGTGGCATAGTGATAGTATTGCTTTGAGTCGTCCCACTGCTCTGCCATACCAGTGTAGATAATGACAATCATGTCTTTCAGTTCTTCATGGGTTACGCCCGTTTTTGCGAGCGCTTCATCCATATGTTCTGCTTTGATCAGCGTCCACTGTTCTAAATGTGACAAGTCCAAGCACACCGCATCGCCGCAATAAGCTTCAAGGTCCATTTCGTGGGTATAGCGAGCACGACGTCCACAAAACTCGGTTTCAATCACGTGTCTTGGGGAATCGGCGTGCGTACCGCAATGCATCGGCATTTTGAAGAACTGCGTTAATACACCAGACTTCGCTAGACCGTGCGCGCGGGTAATTTCAGGTTGTGGAAAGTAAGGCCACTGTGGCGACTGCGAGCCAACCGGGTGTGAAAGGTCAACGATGACTTTGCCCTTAAAGAAATTATGGTTCTTGCCTGCCATGATGGTGCCTCCTGAATATAAGTCTTTGTCAGTGCATCAGTTTTCCTTATGCACCTACTACTATTGACCGCAACGCTACTGGTTTCTGCGGTATTTGGTTTGATCAATTAGGTATTGAAATAACGCCTGCTTGGACTGTGCGGCTTGCTGAGGGCTCCATTGCTGGAACCCTTCGCCAGATTTAAAACCTGACTTGCCCTCTCGCACTAGGCGCTTTAACGTTTCGCTCGGTTCCTGACCCGAATATAAATGCTGGAACATATAGTCGTGGATCTGTAGGCTCAACTCCGTCGAGACCATATCGGCGTTTTCAAAGGGAGCGAGTTGAGGTAGACGGAAACCAAACGAGTTTTTGATGCAATCATCGATGGTTTTAGGATCAGCAATCCCTTCATCCACCATGTAGAAAGCCTCACGCCACAGTGCATGTTGCAATCGATTGGCAAGAAACCCGGGAACGTCTTTCTTACATTCAGCAGGCGCTTTACCGCATTCGGTTAGCAGAGACATCGCCGTTGCGACGACATCATCACTACTGTGCTCCGTTCGGACAACTTCAACCAAAGGTATTAGCACCGCGGGATTCCAGAAATGCATACCGATGACTCGCTCTTTCTTCTCGACCACTTCGGCAATTTGGGTAATCGATTTAACCGAGGTGTTGGACGCAAAAATACAATCTGGACGTGCGTATGCTTCCATCTCTCGAAACACCGCTTGCTTGACTTCGAGTATTTCCGGAACTGATTCAATAATCATATCCGCATCGGTGAACGCCTCTATCGCATCGGCGGTGATTGATATTCGGTCTAATATGTCCTCTTTGTCACTCTGTTGAATCAGCTCTTCACACACCAATGCATCGAGTTGCGCGGCAATATCCCCCAAGGCAGAGCAATCAGTAACACTCAAGTCCTTCATGATCACGTTTCTACCGCTCGCTGCAAAAACCTGCGCGATTCCGGCTCCCATCATCCCCGCGCCGACGATAGTAATGTTGTTTATATCGCTTGAATTCATTCACTCCACCCCTTGCAAACTGGATTTAGCCCGCGGTACAACCGCCGTCTACATAGATGATTTGACCGTTAATAAAATCGGACGCTGATGAGGATAAGAACATCACTAATCCAATCATATCGTGGGTCTCTGCAACACGTCCCATCGGCAGGCGAGCAAGGAATGGTGCGATGCGCGCAGGATCCTCGCAAATTTCTTGAGTTAATGGTGATTTGATCAACGTTGGCGCAATGGCATTAACATTAATGGAAAAACCTTGTTTCACGCCTTTAATCGACCATTCGGTAGACATCTGTTTGGTGAGAGAATCCACAGCAGCTTTTGAAGCTGAATAGGCAATATAGCCATCAGGGTGCCCACAAAAGCCACGAACACTTGAGGTATTGACTATTTTGCCTCGCCCCTGCTTCATAAAGTATTTACCAAACACTTGGCAAGGCACTAAGGTTCCAGTGACGTTGACGTTGAGGACTTGGGTGAATTTTTCGACCGGCATATCTTCGGCGGGCGCGCGGAACGCCATACCTGCATTATTGACCAAGATGTCTATGCGACCGTACATACCATGAACTTGGTCAACAATGTTTTGTTGCGCTTCAACATCGGTTACATCTCCAGTGATCGCCGTGCATTCGCCCCCTATTTCCGCAACCGTTCGCACGGTTTCCTCTAATGTTTCTTTACTGCGAGCGGTCACCACCACTTTTGCTCCGTGTAAAGCGAAGGCTTGAGCATAAGCCGCACCCAATGTGCCGTTACCACCAGTGATCACCGCAACCTTGTCTTTTAAGTCAAAACAGTTTTTTGCGAAGTCATCGCTCCAAGAACTTGTCATCATGATGAAATACCTCTATCAATACGTTATTCGGGTTAATGGCTGAACGGTGGGTTTATGCGTTGAACGTCACCACCACTTTTGCAGGCACACTGCCACTGTTCCACATTCGGCGTTTTTCGTTGGGCAGCATAGAGATAGAGTCAAGCGCTCCAGCGACAAAGATCTCTCCGGCTTCATTCTCAACCGAGATTTCACCTTCTATCACCACATAGGTCTTCTCTTTATCGGCACCAAATGTGCCCTTTTCATATTGCCATTCAGCACCACCGTCTAGGTCAAAGGTCGAAATGCCTTGCCAGAAAGTTTTTAGACCGGTTTCTTCACCCTGCACTTTTACGCACTGGGTTCCAAAGTGGCATGGCGGCTGGTATTGATTCATTTCAGATAACTTGGACACTTTCATTGCTCTTCTCCAAATGTTGTAATGCTGTCTGATAAAATGAGTTCCGTTGCGGTTTTCTGTAGTACTTCTTCAACCGTGGTATTAAACGCGATTTCACAAAGCACTAACCCTTGTTCGGTGCGTTTAATCACCGCAAGTTCGGTGACAATCACGTCGACACATTGGGTCGCAGTGAGTGGTAAGGTGCAGCGTTCAAGGATTTTGGGCTCACCCTTTTTGTTGCAGTGCGACATCATGATGATGACCTTTTTAGCACCGTTCACTAAGTCCATCGCGCCGCCCATCCCTGCGACCATCTTTCCCGGAATCATGTAATTAGCGAGGTTGCCTTCACTATCGACTTCCATCGCCCCAAGCACTGTAGCGTCTACATGCCCGCCACGAATGAGGGTAAATGACAAGGTGGAATCGAAATAAGCCGCGCCCTCAGTGACCGTCACCGGCATGCCACCCGCATTGGTTAAGTCCCAATCCTCTTCGCCTGACTTTGGCGTTGAATCTAACCCGACCATGCCATTTTCCGACTGAAATACCACATGCTTGTTTTTGGGGACATAATCGGCGACGAGTGTGGGCATTCCGATGCCGAGGTTAACCAAGTTGCCAACCTCTAATTCTTGAGCAACACGTTGAGCAATGAGATCTTTCATCGACATATCCGTTACCTCACGATGTAATCAATCAGTACAGAAGGAACGCTAAATAGAGCGGGATCCACTTCGTTGGGCTGGCTTATTACATCGGGTTCAACCAATACACATTGCGCAGCGGTCGCCATAACGGGATTAAAGTTGGCAGTGGTTTTATTGAATGCACAGTTGCCATAAACATCGGTGGTCGAAGATTTAAGCAAAGCCACATCCGCCTTAATGGGACGCTCAACCAAGTACCATTCTTCGTCGATTAATATTTTCTGTTTGCCCTGTTCAACTAACGTGTTGAGCCCGGTTTTGGTCAATACGCCACCGAGACCAGCACCGCCCGCGCGGATTTGCTCCGCTAATGTGCCCTGAGGAATTAACTTGACCACCATTTCGCCAGCATTCATTTTTTCACCGGCGATACGATTCAGACCGATATGAGAAGCAATTAACTTGGAAACTTGACCATTTTCTATTAACTTTCCTACCCCTTTACCGGGCAATCCTGCGTCATTGCAAATAATGGTTAAATCTTTTACACCAGAAGAAACTAAAGCATTAATAAGCGCCTTGGGTGTTCCAACCGTCATAAATCCGCCCACCATAATAGACATGCCATCCGTTATTTTAGATGCGGCTTGATTGGCAGAAATAATAGCTTTCTTCAGCATTTGGCACGCCTCGTATTGTTGCGATAACAATAACTCTACTCTCTATTTCCAATCGCTAAATGGCATCTATGCAATAAGGTGTTGCAAAAACAACTAAACGATTCTGATGCAACTCACAGTTTGTTGCTTTGTTTGCTTGCCCTCACAATCCAAAAGGTAAAATTCCCACCAATCGAACGCCGTCGTTTCATCAGAGAGAATTTATTTGTAAATATTGCGATTAGTCGCTGCACTATCGCTTTCAAATTATTGATACCTGAAGTCAGACTCATTATTTATTTCAAACTGCCTTTATATCCCACAAATCAAACGGCTGTTCTTTTGTATGGCGTTCTCGTTTAGCACTCACCACTTATAATGTTTCAATTACCCGCTTTCTTTTGATAGTCGAGACCCAATATGATCACCGATCTCTATTTTTACTTGGCTGCGATACCCGCTGTATTGGTTTACGGAATCGGTAAAGGCGGGTTTGGGGGTGGCTTGGGAGTGATTGCTGTTCCACTGATGGCGTTAACGATGCCACCGTTTCAGGCCGCTTCTATTCTTCTACCGATATTATGCGTTATGGATATTTTTGCGGTAAAACACCATTATCGAAACTGTCACTATCAAGAAATTCGTTCGATGTTGCCGTGGGCGATTATCGGCATCGTTATCGCATCGATGATTATGGGGTTAGTCTCTGGAAAAATGGTGGAAATCAGTATTGGTGCGGTATCACTACTGTTTTGTCTACAATATTACTGCTTAGGTCCGAGCAAAAATACAGGCAAACTAGCCTGTGCTTTTTGGAGCACGCTGTCTGGCATTTCGAGCACCATGATTCATGCCGGCGGTGGACCTATCAGTATTTACATGCTGCCTAAGAAGTTTAATAAAATGGTGTTGGTTGGCACCATGGCGGTATTCTTCGCAATCATGAACATCATCAAACTCATCCCTTATACCTACTTTGGTCAGTTCGATAGCCAAAATCTGATGACATCATTAGTGCTGTTACCTTTAGCGCCAGTTGGCGTAAAGTTGGGGGTCTATTTGCTTCAAATTGCGTCCCAGCAACAGGTATACCGAATCTGCTATCTGTTATTACTGATCTCTGGAGCAAAGCTGCTTTATTCGGGACTAATGAATGGATAATCCTGCCAAACGAACGATCTTTGAAGCGAAGAAGCTAGGGACTAGAAACTAGGTGCTAGGTAATTAGGAGCGATGCATGATCTTTTTGTTGTGCTTCATGGCATGAAAAAGAGGGCTTGATGCGCCCTCTTTATTTTATCTAAATATTTAAGCGGTTATTCTAGGGTTAATACTCCGAGGTTGATACTATTTTGTAGGTCGACTTCGCAGTGGTAACGACCATATTCGTGGGAAACGGTTAGCTGATAAGGCTCGGTACTGGTCTCTAATTTATCAAACTTAAAATCGCCAAAGTAGTCGGTTTGTAACTCAGCAATCACCGTGTCTTGTTGGCTCAGTGTTACTGTTGCCGATTTAACACAATCGACAACGCCGTCCACTTTCGCCACCACTGAACCCGCCAAATGCTGCTTATTGAATCGGTAGAGATTGCGATACCAAATCCTTGGATTAGTGCCAAACTCTGGATTGAGAACTTCAAGGTTCTCCTGCCGTACTTTTGCTAACATCTCCTCATCAGAGACCTTTATCGCTTGCAGAGCGCCAGTAGCACATGACTGGACACAGCGTGGTTCCTTCCAACCATTATCCAATAAGTGCGCGTCAAAATACCATTTTTGCGGCAATTCTAACTCATCATTCCACCAAATATGTCCATAGGGGCAACTTTTTACTAAACGTTCTTGCCCCTTCGCTTTCAGCGGGTCGATGATCACAATACCGTCGTCTCGTTGATAAATTTCGCCATTTTTAGCCGCTTTCACGCAGGGCGCATCTTTGCACTGATTGCACATCGTTGGCATATAGGCAACATCGACTAAAGAACCACTGCCACGTTCACGGCGTTGGATATTTATCCATCGATGACCATGACGCGGTTGCTCCTCGCTATATCCCGGGAAGCTATTGCCGCAATACTCATCTTTATCCGCCATAAAACAGTTATTGCAATTTTCGCAGCGCTCAACGTCTACCACTAAATTCCAGGTTTTAATCACTTGTTGAGTGTCCATGTTTATTCTCCTTGCCAAAGACGAATGTCAACCAAGCACGAGTTGCAGGCTGTTGAGTGTGACTTCTTGATAATGGGTCGACTCGGGGTCAGCACGTTCACTGAGCCACCACGATCTGGAGAGTTACCCGGTTCACCAATCGGCTCATAGAGTGCCGAAGATTCGTAGGAATGCACGGTGCCTTCCGGAACGCGCTGAGTGAGATGAGCAGCACACAATACCGACCCTCGTTCATTGAACACTTCCACAACCTGATTGTGAGCGATGCCACGACGCTCAGCATCAACTTCATTGATGCGGATAATCCAATAAAAATAACCGTCAATCTCAACTCGATGATCAACAATATCGTTTATGTGCGAGTCTTTACCGTCCATCATGGTATGGAAACTATAACGGCTATGAGGAGAAATCATTTGCAGCGGGTATTTCTCATACAGCTCACCGGAATGTGGACCTTCCCATGAAGGGATATATTTGGTCATGACTGGACGCTCTGGATCATCGGGAGCAAAACGTTTAAGGCTGTTACAGACAAATTCAATCTTACCGCTTTGAGTTTGTAAGCCTTGCTTGAAGTCCTCTTTGTATTCAGAAGGCAGTGGGTTCATCTCTGGCACATCTTTTTTGCGACCTTCGTAATACCAACGCCATGACACCGGATCTCTATCCGCTTCTTTTGGTGGTGGCACCACGTAATAGCCTTTTTTCAGGAATTTACCCCAAGAAATTTTCTCTGGCAGATCGGTGCCATTGAACAGTCTTCTTACCCACTCTAGCTCCGAGGTGCCCTCACTGTAATAGGCGCCTAAACCAAGTTGGCTGGCGATCATTCGGAAGATTTCATAGTCAGATTTTGACTCACCAAGCGGTTCAATACACTTGTGCTGAATGGTAACGACTCGGTGGTTGACTTGCGTGTAGCAATGGTGGATATAGCCACCACAGTTGGCAAATTCACCAATATCCCAGCGCTCAAAGTTAGTACAAGCCGGTAAAATAATATCGGCAAACTTAGCTTCGCCTTCCATCCAAATTGACTGGTTCACCACGGTCTCTAGGTTATCACTGCGATACATTCGGGCGTATCGGTTGGTGTCATTCATCGTACCGAAATGGGAGCCTCCATATTTATAATAAAGCTTGATTGGCGCATGACCCGGAGCAGGATATTTAAAGTCGAAAAACTGACCTTCAATCGATTTGGTGTCCGTTGGATAACCAGAGGCTTCACCCTCTAAAATAGCTTCCGGTATATTCAGCCTTGGAACCCGTTGCTTGACCGTATTCATGGTCAATACTTGAGGCATTCTTTGGTACATATTGACACCAACACCGGTTCCCTCGTAGTCACCGGACAAACCGCCTTCCGAGTACCCAGGGAAGAAGAACCGGGTATCAACCGGTGTACCTTGTTGTAAGCAGCCCATATTGACGCCGGGCTTACCAATTCCCTGCATCGCCATTAGGCAAACCATGGATCGCGCCCACTCTGCACCAGTGGCGCTTCTACACGCAGAGCCAAATCCCTGAATCCCGCCTGCGGCTAAATAGGTGCGTTTTGTACCCCAACGGCGAGCTAATGCGCGAACATCGTGAGCTGGGATCCCGGTTTCAGCTTGTTGCCATTCTGGCGTTTTGGGTATCCCGTCTTCTTTGCCGAGTACGTAATCTTGCCACTCTTCAAAGCCTTCGGTTTTATCGGCAACAAAGTCTTTATCGTATAAGCCTTCTTTCATCCAAACGTATGCAATAGCAATCGCCATCGCATTACTGGTCCCCGGTTTACTGCCTAGCCATTTTCCACCCAATAACGCAGCGGTATGATTATAGAAAGGATCAATATGCACAAACTCAATACCAAGCTGTTTCGCCCATAATCGGCGTTGAGTTCCTTCCATCGCACCGTAAACACCACTTGTCGATTCGGGATCACTCGACCAGAACACGATCATCTCCGCGTTTTGTAACGCGTCTTCTACCGTGGAATACGTATCCGGCGCACCAAGGCGAATGGAGTTGCCCCAATGGTGCATCGCTCCCCAATAGAACCCTTCCCAACTGTCTGGATTGTGAACCACATAAGAAGTACCGATACTGTTGAAGAAACGTGGACGCGCCGACAGCCAATAGCCAAGATTTCCCCATGTGTGGTGCGAACCCGAACCGTTCATTATTGCTCCGGGACCAAACTCTTGTTTCACGCGAACAATTTCTTTGGCAACAAGATCCGTCGCCTCTTCCCAGCTAATGCGCTCATAACCCGAAATACCGCGGTTTTGTGGATTGCGTTCGCCGTCAGGATCAAAATCAACACGTTTTAACGGATATAAAATGCGGTCTTTGGAGTAGACTGTGGATTTGATACCTTGAGTATGAGGGCTGACGGTCACTTTCTTACTCGGCGTAAAGCTCTGACCTCGCGCTTTAATTGTCCACGGTTCAGGATCTTCGTCGTCAAGTTCCATCGGAGTAATACGGACGATTTTGTCGTCTTTCACATAAACAAAAACCGGACCACCGTTGGTATTGTTGACGTAACGCATCGTTCCGTCTTTCATCGCCATGCCATACTTCACTTGGTTATCAACAATGGCTCCGAGAACATCGGTAAAATGCAAGGCGAGCGCCTCACCCTGCTTGCCCTGAATATCGACCTTAAATAACTTGGCAAGATCGATCACATCTTGATAGTCTCGCCATGGCACCATCATTTTCATTGCATCTTGCGCATTCTCAAACAGCATGGTGACATCACAATCCAACTGTTTGCCCGACTTTGACTTGATTTTTCCATTGCTAAACTTGAACACCCGACCAATATCTTCGGTGCGCAGACAGATACAAGCGGTAAAGTCATGCTTAGCGACAAGCTCTCGGAACTTGCGATCTTTTTTAGTCAGTAGATTGATTGCGTGGGTCATCCCAAAAAGGACGATTTTAAACTGCTTATCCGCAGCTATATTTGAAATCTTCACATTAATACTCCAATGACAACTTAGCTAGCCAGTGTATTATCTAGAGCAAAATACCTGCCATAATATGGATGTATTGAAGATAGACCTAGGTCACTATTTATTAACTACAACTTATGATCTAAATCAGCTTCTGGTCGTTTATATTTATTTCGCACTGTGATATTTCCTACTATTGTGAAATGTCATAATGAAATATCCCACCCAGCACGATAGAATACCTGAACAATAAATTACACCTTAGGTATTAACATGGACAGCAATACATTTTACCGACATGCTGTTGAAGCATTAACAGGCAGTTTAAATCTTCACGACGGGTTAAAAAAGTGCATTCAATTTTTGACCCAAGTAATGCCAAGTGATGTTTTATCGGTACATTTATGGGATGAGAACTTATGCTCATTGAGAATTATTTCAACTGCGGATATCTATAGCAGTCGAAATTGCGACATCATCATCCCTATTGAGGAGAGTTGCCGACATATACCAAGATGGGAGCACGAGAATAATATAAAGGTCGTTGGCAACTATCACACCGATCCTATTAGCATTAAGGTACAGAACTACATTAAGCCCATCTATGGCACCCACACTTACTCACATATGATTTGTCGTGTAAAAATTGAGGATGAGCGAATCTGTGATATCGCACTTCTTGCGCGCGGTGAGAATCGCTTTACTCAACATCATGCCGAGTTATTTTCATCATTAAATTCTCCTTTTGGCATTGCAGTATCGAACAGTTTGAAGCATCTACGAATCACGCAGATGCATTCTAAATTACTACAAGAAAATCAACAACTAAAGCATCGCATTCGCGCCATCAATCAAGTGGAAGTAATCGGTCGCGACCACGGTCTCAAGTACACAATGCAGCAAGTCGAGTCTATCGCCCCTACCGATGCGCCAGTTTTAATTTTGGGTGAAACAGGAGTTGGGAAAGATGTTATCGCCAATGCGATTCAAGCCTCATCAACACGCAGCGAAGGTCCATATATCCGCCTGAACTGTGGTGCAATTCCGGAAAGTTTGATTGATAGTGAATTGTTTGGGCATGAAAAAGGCGCGTTCACGGGGGCGACTGAGCGGCAGATGGGTCGCTTCGAACGAGCCGATAAAGGCACGCTATTCCTGGATGAAATCGGTGAGTTGTCTAGAGCCGCTCAAGTCAAGTTGTTACGAGTGCTGCAAAACGGCGAGCTTGAAAGAATCGGAGGTAACAAAACCATTAAAGTCGATGTACGAATCATTGCTGCGACCAATAGTTCGTTGCAAGAAATGGTCAACAGTGGTCGTTTCCGTGCCGATTTATACTATCGACTCTGCCTGTTCCCAATTACCATACCGCCTTTAAGAGAGCGGCTTGAGGACATCCCTCTATTTATCAATCACTTTATTTCTCTCTGCTGCGACAAGTTGCAACTGCACAAACCTGATATCGCTGACGGTGAAATGGCAAAACTATTGCAATATCACTGGCCGGGTAACGTTCGTGAACTTGCTAACATTGTTGAACGCGCTTTGATTAACTGCCGTGGAGACCAACTACTATTCGACGCTCAACCCTCTAACGCTGCTCACGTTCAACCGAGCCGAGTCGATTCTTCTATTTCTACTTTGCCTATTGCGACGTTGAATGAAATCAACAAGCAGCACATTGAGAAAGTGTTGGTTATGACGAAAGGTAAAATCCAAGGTGAAAATGGCGCTGCCGAACTATTAGAGATCAACCCCCATACGCTACGAAGCAGGATTAAGAAACTTGGCATACATGTGTCGTCTTAATTAAGGCTAAATATTAGCATTAATTAAGTTTACATCACCCTATAGACAAAATAACAATTTTAATCTGAAAAAATAAGCTTTATTATAGTTAGACTATTTGAGGTTAAATTTAACACCACTTCACAACAAAGATCTAAAATTAAAAACCACCAATGGGAATTTTACTCATAAAATAAAACCACATTCAGTATCAACCCTTCAACATCACACGGCACTAAGCAAACATAAAAACGCCACAAATAATTATTTTCATCATTAAACCTATCGTTCAACCCGATTATTATTCCATGGTATTCGTTATATGAAATACTGCTTTCCATCGATGGGAAACTAGATAGCATTAAAGGTGAACTAGCTCGATCTTTTAAGTTGGTTTTTATTCCATGATTATTTTCAATATAAAATCCAATGTGAATAAAGAGGTCGTTATTATGAACTCAGTATTGCTAATGGTACTAATTTACAATATCGTCGTGATTGGCGGAATTGGCTGGTATCTAAGCCACAGAGATAAAGCATCTGGACAAGTCACTGACATGGCACGTGGTGGTGCCGATGCCAATATGGCAATGTTCTCCGTCACGCTCGCTATTACCTACCTTGGGTCCGCGCACGTTTACGGACTGATGGAAATGTCCTATGGAATGGGCGCCGTCGCCCTCTGGTTCTGTTTTGCTCATACCATATTAATGTGTGTTATCTGTCTTGGTACGGGGCGTTGGGTAAGACGATTAGGTTGCGCTACCATTCCCGAACTGCAAGGCAATATGTTTGGTAAACAAATGCGCAACCTCACCGCATGTGTGAGTGGCATGGTGGTGTTCGGTCTGGTTTCTTTGGAAACGCAAGCCATAGGCATTGCTCTGTCTGCTACCAGTGGTTGGTCGTTGCCGACATCGATCATTATTGGCGCTTTTTTAGGCTTAGCCTACGTCACAATGGGTGGGATAAAGCAAACCATGTGGGTCAATCTGGTCAATGCTGTGGTTATGTATAGTTCGATTTTAGTGGCGAGTATTTATCTGGGCTTTGTATTACCCGAAGGTTGGGATGGCGTGCGCCAGTTCTATATTGATAACGGGCAAGAATTTAAACTGAGTATCTTTGGTACACCCGACCTACTGTTTGGCTTTGGTATTGCCACCGTATTCTCCGTCGTATTCTCGCAATCCGTTAACCAACAAGGTATGGCCGCTGCGATGTCAGCAAAGGATGAAAACGTCATTCGCCGCTCCATTTGGATTTCAGCCCCTATCAACGGTATCTTTGGCGTGTTCCCTGTATTAGTCGGTCTCGCTGCCTTTACCATTCCAGAGTTCGCTGATCTCGGTCCAAAACTCGCGGGTGCAACGCTCGTGGTCAAGCTACTTCCAACTTGGCTAGTTGTCTTGCTTCAGGCCGGCTTTATTGGCGCATTGCTTTCTACTTACGCGATGACGGTATTGGCACCAGCCACCATCTTTACCAAAGACATTATTCAAGCGAACCAGAAGCACGCGATGACACCGCTGGAAGAAAAGAAAACCATTCAGCGTTTGATTGTTCTTTTTGGGGTCGTTGGAGCGGTACTCACTTTCTTCAACCAACCTGCAATTGTACCAGCGATTAACTGGTTGTTTGCTTGGTTAGCACCGTTGTTCTTTGTCACTGTGGCTGGTCTATTCTGGAAACGTGATGCCAATGTATCGGCGGCTGTCCTTTTAATCTCGTGGACATGTAACCTCGCATGGACAATTACCCCAATCAAACACGCCATTATTGATGCCATTCCAATGGCAGCACCACTACAAAATGCCCATATCACAGCCGTCGTATCTCTGATATTGACCGTCGTATTGCTGTCGCTTACCAACAATGCCCGACCAGCAATGTTCCGCCCCCAACACGCAACACCCACTCACTCTCACTAGGAGGAAACCAGTATGAACTTTGCAGCAGAACTGTTTTTTGATGCTCTGACCATGATTCTCTCCATAGTCGTCATTTCGGTCATCATCGCTAAGATAATCAACCGCAATTCGGAGGAAGAAAAATGAGTCAAACTGATATTTGGATGATTGGCGTTATTGTGGTCGGTTTTATTTTCTACGGCTGTACCGTGTATTTTGGTAAGCGGGACTGATGCTTTTTGATTGAGTCTCTAGCGATGCCGTCAAGATAGTGACCTTAGATAAACGCTAAGAATGAACCTTAAGAAAGTCCCAAATGATCTTGCAACTTGCAGCTAATCGACAATCCCTATCAACGTTGTTGGTGGGGATTTTTATGCTTAAGCCACCGTTGGTAAAAAAGAACCGAACGTCTTCACGTTCGGTTCTTTATGGTCGGTAATGACAATGCTCCAATAATAGTCGGCTAAGACACCTTAAAAGTGCTGACTAATTTGGCTTGCTCGCTTGAGATACCATTTAACGACTCACTAATCGTTGCCGATCTCTCAGTGTCTTGAGCAATACTTTTTGCCATGTCCGAGATACCAATAATGTTCTCTGCGACCTCTTTCGCTACACTGCTCTGCTGTTCTGATGCGGTTGCAATGGCGCGACTCATATCATTGATTGTAGTGAGTCTCTCTACCATTCTTTCTAGCGACTCACTCGACTCATTGGTTTGTTGAACCGACTTATCAGCATGGTCCAAATTCTCACCCACAATCGTGACCGCTTGGCTGGCTTTCGCTTGCAGGCGAATGATCAATTCACTAATTTCACTCGCAGATTGACCCGAACGATTGGCGAGTGTGCGCACTTCATCCGCAACAACCGCAAAACCGCGTCCATGCTCGCCCGCTCGCGCCGCTTCAATAGCCGCATTAAGGGCGAGTAGGTTGGTCTGCTCAGTAATGCCTTGAATCACCGTCAAGATGTCACTGATTTGATTCGATTCCTTCGACAGTTCGTCAATAATTGACGTTGCTTCGTCTAGAGAAGATTTTAGCTGCGCGACAAAAGTCACGTTGGTTGCCATACCCTGCATATTTTGCTGGGCAAGTTGGCTAAGCGCTTCCACTTCACTGCTGGTGTCACTGGCATGACTAGCGACTTCATGGACCGCAGATTCCATTTCAGTGACAGCGGTCGCAACCGAATCTGTGGTTAGGCGCTGCTTATCAATATCCGTGTGTGTTTTTTGGCTGATATCAAGCGTCTCTTGTGCTACCTGCCCCATGGTTTGCACTGACGATTGGATCTGGTTAATCAATTTATTCAGGTTATCTGACAGTTCATTGACCGAATGAACGATATGGTTCATTTCAGAGCTGAATTTTGGCTCAACGCGATGAGTAAGATCCCCTTTGCCAAGCGCATCAAGTGCGTAAGTGATTTCATCCAGCGGCTTTCTAATGGCACTAATCACCGTAATCGCTACCGTGATCGCCACCAACAACGATACTAACGCCAGTGCAGCATTAATGCTGAGTGCTTGTTGTGAATCCCCTTCTGCCTGCAATACCGATTGGCTAGACAATTGGCGTATCGACTGAGCCAAAGCAGCAAATTCTTGCTCTAGCGCTGTCATATCGGCAGATAGCTTGTTGAGCAACTCACTACTTTGTTGATTTAATTGCACATAGTTCACCTGTTGCTGTACCGACCCCTCTGGTGAAGCGATCTCCTTTTCCAACAGCGCTAAGTAAAAGCCAACGGTTTCTCGAGTTTCCTCACTCACCGCCATCACTGAACTCGCTTTTTCATTGATGCGACCCAAGGTTGCAACCAATTCATTTTGGTAACGCTGCAACTCTTCTACTTCAAAAATCCCTGGCACGTTTTTCAGGTATGAAGATGCGGCACGCCCTTGAGCTAAAATATACTCGCTGTTCCATGCGGTTTGGTCATCACCGTTATCTTTTGCATCGTAAGCGAGATCCTGCATATCTTGGTCGAAGAAGATCCACTCTTCATCAAAGTGTTGCACACCTTGAGATGCCTTAGAGCTAGCATCAACCCGTTGGTCATGGATTGATAACTGCTGCAACGCGTTGCCAAATAGTGATTGTGAGACTTTATCAATCCCATCCAATTCGGCTTTAAGGTCAGGGTAGGTCTTAAAATCACTGTATAGCTTGCTCTTTAGCGCGTCATAATTCGCTACCGACTGGTTGAATTGGGTACGCAGTTGCTCACGCTCTTGAAGGGAGCTTTGATTCGCATGCACTAAAACCAAACGGTTGGCGCTGTATAGGTGTTGCATCAAGCTATTTGACTGATCCAGCATATTTGGCAGTGTTGATGCCGTTAAATCTAACTGAGACGCCATCTTGATATTGGAACGATAGTTAGAAAAACTAATTGCAAGTAATGCCACCATAATGATGACAAAACCGAGAATGATGCGTTGAATCAGTGAGATTTTCAACGAGACCTCCTAGTGTCTTACTTTGGCTAAAGCTACGCTGCCTGCGTGAGCATAAGACCCATAAATGTAACTGATAGAATTATTATTGGCTGATAGGCGGCAAACTTTAGCGTAATTTTATAGAAAATAACAATAGCTCAAAATTACCGCACAGTATATTTTACACTGAAGTCGCCAGGGAACTGTGAAGAAAATATGAAGATAACAAAATATTGAGTTATTTTAGATAGTTAAGTTGATGGTGAAGTGTGCGCATCCTTTCCGAACAGAGTGTGTTGTTAACTGAGTCGAAAGTCGCAGGATGCTAACTATGATCCGATATGAATATCCTAGAAGTGCACCTATATGACCATAATTATACCTACGCGGCTCTAGTTATACCCACGCGACCTAATAATACCCACTCGGCACAGCCTACAGGGTTCAAACTCCCTGCAGGCGTTTTACTTGAGTCTGAGCAAAATCAATAATCCATTTCCATTTCCATTTTCGGTGGCTTAGGCATATCTTCAGGCTTCAGATAGCCGTCGCCATCTTTATCCAATTTGTCAAAGTGATCAGCGAGTTTGCCCTTGGCCTCATCCTTACTGATCATGCCGTCACCGTTGGTGTCGAGCGTTTCAAACGAAGGTGGCTTGCCCTCATGTCCCCCAGCGCATCCGAGAGAAGGCGTTAACAGCAGCATTAAGCTTGATAGAGTGGCGAGTAGAATCTTCATCATTCGCATCCTTTTGTTAAGTCATGTTCACTACGTGTTTCAGCACGCTATTAAACACTAGACCTCGCTTGCTTATCTGCAAAGGTCTTATTGATACTTTTCTCATAAAAGCGAATGACTTTATACCTGATTGGACTTGGACAAACTCAACTTGAATCTCTTAACGCCTGTACTAAACCATTTATATTCATCACGCTACGCAAGGATGCTTATGACAAACGACAATCAGCGACGTCATTTTCGGCTCAAGTACCCGACCGATATGCGCCCTGTTCTGGCTTCTACTCACGGGCAATTTTCTATTCTGCAACTTTCAGAAACCAATATCAGCATCGAAATGGATGCCAAGGCATTTACCGTTGCCTCTCCATTTGGAGCCACCATTACTTACAGCGATGGAGAGACTGATTCAATACAAGCGCAAATGATTAAGCGTAACGACGATCACGTCGTATTGACATTGAGCCAGCAGGTGACTTTTAAGCGTCTGCTGGATGAGCAGAAACGCATCCGCGTCCGCTATCCCCATTTTGATTTTAAAAACTGATCGCCATTTTTTATTGTCGTTTCACTGTGTCGCTAGTGTATTATTCTGAGAAACAATATTGAACGGTAGCGAACGATGAAATCGTCACTTGAAGAGATGGATTTAAACCTTCTAAAGTTACTAAGAACTCTAGTTAAAACGGGAAGCACCTCACGTACCGCCGTCTTACTCGGCATCTCCCAAACCAGTGTCAGCCGCGGTGTTGCCAAGCTAAAAGAGACGTTTGGCGATCAGCTTTTTAACCGTAAGTCTCACGGCATCGAAGCTTCCGAGTTAGCACAACAACTGGCAGCGGTTGCTGACAACATGCTCCTCCCTTTTGAAGAAGTCATTCAAAACTATCAAACCTTTGATTCAGACAGTTATGACGGTCTGATCACCATCAGTGCAGAATTGAGCCTATTGGAGGTGTTTGGTCCCGGCATTCACCGCGCCATTAGTGAAGTCTTTCCTCAAGCAAAGTTAAAACTCAACCACTGGCAAGAAACCTCATTGGATAAAATGCTGGACAGACAGATTGACTACATGCTCCATTACAGTTTGCTCCCTCTGCCCCAAGAGATTTACACTCAAACGTTAACAGAAATGGAAATCTGTTTAGTCGCGCGTAAAGACCATCCGGTGCTCATTCAATCGAGTGCTTGGACAGACATCCACCAACTGCCCTTAGTAAAACTGCAATCATCGGATACTCGAGGGAAATACGACATATACGATGAGTTATATTTAACTAAAGGTTATCAACCCGATATCGTATTAACAACTCACAGTATTCCCATCATTATGGATAAACTGCTGCACTCTGACGCTATTAAATTTAGCAGCAGCTATTTGATCTCCCACCACAAAGAACTGGCTTGCTACCCCCTACCTGCGATCCCAAAGGAAATGCAAAAGCTTGGTATCTCTGGCGGATATTTGAGATCCAAACGAAACGACCCAATGAACCAGCGTATTCATCAAGTGCTGCGTCAATTCTTTCAGCAAATTAATGTCAACACACTGCCGTCAACCCCCTAAGTGTTTAACGATCAACAAAACGGTGTGTGCTCGCGAGCACATCTCAACGAAAGACGATCTTAGACGATGGACTTCCCTTCCTGTTGCGATGCAAAAATGAATATCTCTTATTCATTTTTGCCACAAGCATTTACAGATAACATTGCTAGTCCGTCAATAAGCGAAATCACACGATTTAAGTTTCTGCGTAATGAATATTAACAGCACTGACGTTTCGTTACATTGTTATACATTTTGTGGTTGGTATTAGTATCGTTTCATCATTAGGATGTCATCTTCGTTGTGGGTGGTGACGATTAGATCCCAACATAATGATTAAATATATACCGGACATACAAAACAGCAGGCGTCAAACCGGCATCTGCTTTTTTTAATGCTCAACGTTTAATGTTAATTTGCATTTTTAATCATGTTTGACCACGCACTCAAGGGTAAATAATACTAATAGCCTGATATGGCTGTTAATGTTGCAATCTCAGACCCTTGATGACAATAATTTTAAGTTACTGAATATACGCAACAAAGAATGGAAAACTCTCTTTGACCCTATTATATCCTGCAAGGTTTAATAGGGCTCAATAGGCGTTAAACCTGTTTTGTATGGACCTCAGCTTTTAGCAAACTACGCAGTACTTTTATGGATGAATTGTAACTTATTGTAAGTGTAACCAGCTCACGAGCTCTAATTTGAACAATCTATCCATTATGAAAAAATCATTCTTCATCGCGTTACTTTCTTTATTCTCTGCATCAACTCTGGCTCAAGACTCTTTTTTCCCAATCTGGGGAGAAGAGGCATATGAACGCGGATACACGCTGCCAAAACCTTACGGTTTTTCTATTTCATATATGGATATGAGCAATCCGATTATTGTCGATAGCATCGATATCAACGGCGGATTTGCGGGTGGTTTAGTCGACGATATCGAAGCAAAACATGCCGATTTTACTGGTTCAAATATCACGCTGCGTGGCGATGTTTGGGTATTCCCATTTATGAACCTCTACGGCATTTTGGGCTATACCGAGGCAAAAAGCACCGCAAAAATCGACTCAATAACCGTGGCTGGCAACAAGGTCGAACTGGACAATGCCAACTTCACCCTCGATATGAAAGGCACGACCTATGGCGCAGGTGTGACTTTCGCCGGAGGCGTGGACAACTGGTTTTCGATTCTTGATATCAACTATACCTACACCTCTCTCAATGTGATCGACGGCGATATCAAAACACTCGTTGCCGCGCCGCGTTTTGGTCACCGCTGGACTTATAACGACGGTAACGAACTTCGAGTCTATATTGGTGGCATGTATCAAGATGTGCAGCAATTTCTCTCTGGTGACGTCAATGCATTAGGTTTTAACGGTGGTCCCCTCACCGATGGCACTCGTTTTGAAGTGAGCCAAAGAACCGAAGATAAATGGAATTTTATCACTGGCGCTCAATTCCAGTTTCGTCACGAATGGGAGATCTTAACCGAATTTGGTTTTGGTGAGCGCTCATCGGCGTTTATCTCTCTTGGTAAGCGATTCTGAGAATAACACTATGAACAATATTCGTGCTTTAGGGCTAGCTCTGTGTGTCATCCCTCTGTTTGTCGCGGCTGAACAAGCGAACGACTCACTGAATCAACAAGTCAATGAACAAAACGATTCCGCCACGCTCTATCAGCGTTACCAAATTTGGTTAGAGGATACGTTACTGGCGCTCGGTGCTGACGGTCAGTATGACCCGAGTAAAGGCATTGACTGGAGTGTTATGCCTGGACCTTTTTATACGCCGGAAAAAAGTTTTGGTATTGGTGTTTCTGCCGTTGGTTTGTATCAAGTCGATGCCGATGATCATACAACCCAACCCAGTTCATTCACGCTCAGCGGGTTTGGGTCAGTCAATGGCGCGTATGGTGTTCACATTGAAAACGTTAACTATTTTTCCCGTGACCAATACCGCCTTGCGATCAATGCACAATTGGTCGATTCGCCGGATATCTATTACGGCATCGGCATGGATGCGGGAATCAATGGGCAGCGTGAAGACTATAACCGCCGCACTTATGGGTTCTCGGTACTTGGTCAATATCAAATCTTGAGCAACACCTATCTAGGGGCAGGTTTTAACTTGTCATCGAATACAGCGTCAGAGACCCAACTCGACGCCGATAGCGAACAGAGCTTTCCGCAACGGCAAACTCATTCGGGCGTGACTGTAAGCCTAGCTTATGACTCAAGAGACTTTGCGCTTAACGCCACACAAGGGCGCTTGGTCAAGCTCGACTATACCCAATTTGACCAAGCCTTTGGCTCTGACAACGACTTCTATCGTCTTGAGTTTGTTTACAGTGACTATCTGCCGATTGCCGCTTTCGATGATGTATTGGCATGGCAACTGAAAGCGGAATCCAACGTCGGTGATGTCAGTTGGGATCAGATGGCGCTGCTTGGTGGCGCCGCAGCGCTGCGTGGTTATGAGGAAGGTCGATATCGCGATAAAAATCTGCTGATGATGCAGGTTGAGTATCGCCAATCACTGGCTGGTCGACATGGCATGGTGTATTGGGCGGGTGCGGGTACGCTGGCGGATGAATTTAACCAACTCGGCGATGACCCATGGCGAACCACACTAGGGGTTGGTTATCGGTTTGAGATTAAAAAGAACGTCAACCTGCGCTTAGATTATGGATTGGGTAACGATGAAAGCGGGTTTTACTTTGCCATCAATGAGGCGTTTTAGTTATGGTTATCAAAAAATGTAACAAGCTAGCAGTATTGTCTTTGGTCAGCCTATTATCCGCATGTTCAAGCGGTCATTGGAATACCTATGTCGAACCTAGCCAACAGCAATTGGTATCCACACTTGATGCTCAGCCTCAACAAGCTTGGAGCGGTCAAATCCACGCGGATTCATACCCTGACATCACTGCGCCTAGTAATGTCCGTCCTTGCTGTGCCTTTGGCGATAAACAGAAGGTGACTTTTGTGGGTGTCCCGATCCCGTTTTTCCGAGTCAATAATGTCATTGATTTAGAGCAGATCGGTCCACACACCTTTGCCGCTGGCGTGTATTCGTTTACCTCATCGTCAACATCCGTTCTCAATACCTATGGCGGCGAAAACAATGGCATCTTCTATACCCAAAGAGGCGGCTTTATTGACCTTGCCCATGTTCGCGATACCGCCGATGACACCATCGGTCTCTTTTTCGAGGTGCTTGCCCACCTTGGGCAGGCGCACACTATCGAACTTGTGCCTGAGTTAGGACGTCGCTACATTGAGATGAAACCGTTTGATACTTCTGAACTCAGCGACCATGATCAGTGGACCATTGCCGCCCACTTATCCGCTCGTCTCGCCTATTTTAAAGCGGAGTCGCACGAGATCGCTCAATGGCACGGCTACACCAGCTTTGCGCCATTTTCGGAACGCGTCTCTGCCTATTCGCTCGAAGATCTCTACTCCAATATGTTAGGCGCGACACTGACGCTTAAGCTGATTGAAAATCAAACCATGTTGAGCGAGCAAGAGTACAATAAACAGCTGTCTATCTGGTTAAACGCCACGCTCACCAAGTTACAGATTGTCGATAAACCGACGTCTCGTGAAGCATTAAACGTCGTCGATGGCGTATGGTGGGACTCAACGGTGAGTCTGCCCAACAAATACATGCTGTTAAAAAGGCACTACCAATTGGGTGATCATCAAACGCCATACTTGTTACCCAACGAGCGACTTAATGCCACTCTCAGCACCAATATTGATGCCAATGCCGAGCCCATGCCGCTGCGTTTACTCGATAGTATCGCTAACATCAGACTGGATGATATCGCCTCGCTAAATATGCAGATCAGTGAAGCGTTCTATGCAACCTTTGAACACATTCCTGATGATTTATGGCGACAAGGAATATCCCATCACATGTTTGCCGACATCGCTCGCTATGCTGAGCAATTTGATACTCAAGAGATGCAAACCCTGCGGAACGCGAGCCAGCCGTAAAATTGAGTAAGGCAGCATAATTTGCCAGCATCAGAGAATAACGATCACGACTCTTTGCAGAACAGAAGCGAGCGATAGGAGAAAAACCCGCTCTCTTTGCCTTTAATTGACTTGTTTCAAACAGTGCGTTTATGTCATTAGTTTAGTATGTTGGCAACATCATTTTTCTGGAGACAACCAATGAAAACAATTCTATGCTTTGGTGATTCAAACACTTGGGGTTACTCACCGTCCGAACCGCGCCGCTACACTGAGCAGGAACGTTGGCCGACCTTGTTGCAAGCAAGATTACCTTCGGGTTATCGCATCATTGAAGAGGGACAAAATGGACGTAACACGGTTTTAGATGACCCATTTGATCCGGGTAAGAAGGGATTAGATTACCTGCTTCCGTGCTTAGAAACCCATCATCCAGACTATGTCATTATTTTATTGGGCACCAATGATCTTAAGTCACGCTTTAATCTAACCGCCAGTGACATCTCAAAAGGCGCGGCGCGTTTGGTACAAGTAACGCAGAGTTTCAAACATGCCTATATGGAAAAAGCACCTGAGGTGCTATTGATCGCGCCACCTCACGTTTACGAAGCGGATCCGAATAAAGAAGGATTTACCGGTGCGGAAGAAAAATCCAAACAACTAGGGCACTTTTACCGATTACGTGCCAATGAGTTAGGCTGCCACTTTTTCGATGCTTCCAGCACCGTCACCCCTTGTGAGAAAGAGGGTCTGCACTGGCACGTAGATCAGCATATAAAACTGGCAGACAAGTTAGCGCAATTAATTCCTGAGATATTTGCTCAATAGCGACTCAATGCCACTCTGTTACATATGAAAGGCGGGCCCATTCTCTTATGTGCCCGCCTTTTCATTATCACGGTTTGGTATCAGTCTCTAGGTTTGGAATATACACATCCGCCCGTCGATTCTGACTTCGACCTTGTTGGGTTTTATTACTGGCGATGGGCTCGTTCTCACCCAAGGACTTTATGGTGGTATTTTGTTTCTCCACTCCTTGCTGATACAACTTAGCCGCGGTCGCTTCAGCGCGTTTCAGTCCTAATGCTTGATTATAGGCATCAGAGCCGACCCAATCGGTATGACCTTCCACCACCACTTGCACTCCGGTTGTCGCCAATTGTGCTGCGACTTGAGACAGCACACGGTTCGCCAACGGAGTAAGTTGATATTTATCAAAATCAAACTGGACTCGCGCCACTAAGTTACCCTTGTCATCACTTTGGTCAAAAGACGCAATCCCTAGATTCGAAATATAGGTCAGACAATCGGACTGTTCGGTGATCAATGCCGACAACCGCGCCAGTTGTGCGCGTAATTCAGGATCGTTGCTGCTGTCATTAATCTGCATATAACCTTGCCTATGGGTTGCGACGCCATGAACCTCACCCACCTGAATCGTATGAGAATACTCATACCCTTTAGCGTCGCAATACTCGGTGATCTGTTCGCTAAGATTGTCAGCCAACACGGAGCTGGTGAAGCAAGTCAGGCTGAGTAACCATAATCTGTTTTTTTGCATAATCGTTATCCATACAGTCGAGTTTCGCCAACACCTTGAGAGCCTTTTCGAATCAGCTCCTCTAGCTTCTCAATAAATTCATCAGTATTTTCGACATCAATAATGTCTTCATTGACATTCAATACACAGTCTTGGAAACCGCTTTGCTCCGAAGCCGCAAAATCAATACCAATCACCGCAATATATAAACCTGGGATAGCTTCACGGGCTTTATCGCATAATCCTTGATTGACTAAGGCAGGCAAAATACCATTTTCCGGACTTTCCACACCGTCACTTAACACGATCACCATTTTGATCTTCTCTTGGTATTCGGCTAATTCTTCTTCATCCTCGGTGTCAGGGCGACCTGCGGCCATGGCTTGAAAACCACTTAACATGCCCTGAAATGCCGCTGTATTGCCATTAGCCGACATACTATCTATCGCGTCGATAGACGCTCGCACATTGGTTAACGGGATATTACTAAATTGAACCCCTGTGGATCCGTAACCGTTATAGAGCGCCATGCTACTGAGTTGATAGTGTGTAGTCTGTTGGGGAAAGGTTGAGGTAAACATATTGTCGACCGTCCCTTGAAAATCGACATAGTCGTAAACATCCGCATAGAATCTGGTATCTTCATCGGTGTTACGTCCAATATTAAATACACTGACAATACGGTTTGCCTGATCTTGCGCATCATTGATGCCACTCGGACAGCGATTGGAGCGTCTTGAACAACGACGCACATCTGTCGGGTTGTAACTGCGCCAAAAGTTCCAATCGACCTGATCATAAGGCAGTGAGGTATTATTGGTTTCAACATCATCACGGTAGCGCAGTTGACTGACGGTATAGTTCGCGCCTGCCAGATTTTCACGGGTGCGTATATTAAACGGAATCACCGCCACTCTATTCAGTAGCGTATCCGCGAGGCTACTTTGATCTTCATCTTCACATACCGCTTCGCCCGTTTGCGCATCGGTGCCGACTTGATTGCAAAGTAGCTTGTCGGAAATCGATTTTACCGCTTGTTTGAGATCCTCGATTTTGCAAGAGGTTGAGGTACACGAGCGAGAACTGCCCCAACGCCAACTCATCGAACCCGAGAAATCTGAGACAAACACAATGTCGATATTTTTATCCCCCAACACCAGCGGATACTTTTTCGCCACCGCCTGACCCGTTAGGTTTTCCGACGTATTAAAGGCAGGAATCAGTTGATTAGCAAACCAAGAGGTATGCGTGGTGGTCACGTCCACCGTGTACTGAATCCACTCTTCTTGACCGCTATCTGGGTCGGCAAGTTGATGTTGCTGCACCGCGGTAACCACCGCACTGTTATGGCTTCGCGCGTACTGATTAATATAGAGTGCGGCGAGACTATCCGCAGCGCTTGGATCATTGGCGATGGTCACGGCTGACGCAGCGGCCTGTGCGCCATCTCTCAGTCGGTTGGTTTCTTGGATATAACGGGTCCCTTCAACCGCCCAAAATGAAATACCCAACACTGGCACTAAAGTAAATGCCATCCAAACTGCGGCAACACCAGACTGTCGTCTTCTGCCACTGTATCCATGATACCGACCCATGGTTACCTCCCCGCCACGACTGAAGTGGATGTAATGGTAAAAGTGTCCGTTGCGTCACGTCCCCAAAAGTTGTCATACCAAGAATCTCTCTGTTCACAGAGCGTCACCTGATAGAGCGAATAAACCGTACCATTCTCCGTCGGTACCAATGCGGTTTTGTTACTAAGCAGTTGTGCGCTGCAACCCAAGGAGTCAAAGCGCTCACTGGTAAAGCTTTCGTAAGCGCTTTGGTTGTGGAGGGCTTCTATTCTGATTGCCAATTGTGAGGCATCAATATTCAACATTCTTGATGCGATGGCATGCATGTCGTCTCTATCTTGCTCGCTAAGATTATCTCGGTCGGCGTAATAACGCGTGCGTTCTTTTAACACGTTCACCAACGCAAAGCTGATGCGATCGAGTTGTGATTGCACCAAGAGCTTGTGGCTAATATCGGTCATAAACAGATAGATGCTCATTAACACCACCAGCACGATGGAGAGTTCAATAGCAAAAGCCCCTTTCTGTCTAGCGATACGCATAACCTACTCCCAACCCTCATGTTCAAGGTTAATCACCGTACTGCGAGAAATCATGCCGCCGTCGTCACCGAACAGATTAAATATCGGCTGATATTGGTAACTGAGGGTAAATTCCGCCAGTGGATAGCCGTTAAAGAACATCTCGCCATCAATGGACGAGCCATTGTTTGCCACAAAGTCAGCGTAAGAGTTGAAATACTCGCCGGTTAACTCAAAGTTGTGTTCATCGACGAGGTAACTCCAGAGCCGACCTTCGTGTTGCAACACTCCATCAAGCTTATCTTGATAACTCTGGTGAACACCCGAACCTTGGTGTATCTGGGTATCTCTAATCGTCTCTCTTAACGCAAACTCCACTAAATTGCTGACATAAATCTTATGCCCTGCCTCAAATAGCATTAACGTGGTAATAATCAGCGCGATAGCCCCCACCGCCAATTCAATGGTTGTGATGCCTCGCTGTTTTACTCTGCAAACCGACATACCATTTACCTAACCTCCCACGTCATAGAGTCGTTGAGAAATCGCTGCCACCTGCGAGTCGCTATAATCTTGATTCAACAGCTCTCGGGCTTGCTGAACTAAACCCTGTTTGAATAGCGCAATAGCAAGGTTGGCTTTCACGGCTCGATTGGTTGGATTGTCCTTATAGACCGGCATCAAGAGATCCGTCACTCGCTGATACTCACCTTGCGCAAGATAAATAACCGCAAGATTATTCTTGATCACCATGTCACTGTGCCCCTTCAATCGTGCTTGATTAAACTGTGCTTCCGCCTGAGAAAATTGGTCCAGTTTGCTATGGGCAATCCCCAGCAACACATGTACATCACTCGACTGGTTGCCCATGGCAATCGACTGTTGATAGAGCGTGACCGCTTTGGCGTAATTCGCCTCTTTGTCGTATATCTCACCGCGCAACTGCATCAGTTGCCAATTTTTCACACCCTGAGACAGTAAGTGATCAGCATAGAATTTGGCGGATTCCGTATCGCCTTTTTCTAGGTAGGTCTGCGCCAGTTTTAACGCCGCAGTTTGATCATTATTGTTACGCTGTAACTGCTCCTTGTAATGCAAGATCAAACCATCGTAGTTATCGACCCGTTGCATACTGTTGACGATGTCTTGCTCGCTAACTTGCTGATTGGAAGTACAGGCCACCAACAACGGAGCAAGCATCAATAAAAACCAGTTACGTATAGTCATCGCTATCCACCTAAATTGAAGTTCATATCAAGCTGCATCACGCCCGGGGCGAGGATCAAAATGACGATGGGAAACATGATAAGTAAGATCAGCGGCACACTCATTTTCGCCGCTAATTTACCGACTTTCTCTTCTACTCTAAGCAACTGAATGCGACGCATATCTTCCGCCAGATCACTCAAGATATTGGCAACCGATGTGCCGTAATGGAGGTTTTGAATGATGGTTAACACAAAGCTTTGCATCTCTGGGGACGGTAGACGAAGGCTCAGATCGTTGAGCGCCTTTTCAAGTCCCAGAATTTTACTGGCGTCAGAGGTTTTCTTAATTTGATAACAGAGGTTTTTATCAAACACGTACAACTCTTTGTGCAAATAGGAAAAGGTCGCCTCAATGGTCATACCGGTTTGAACACACACCGCCATCATATCCAGCAGATACGGCAAACCACGAGAGATACGGCGCACCATATAGCGGCGCTTCATCTCAAGCAGCATATCCGGCACCAAAATCGTCAGTACCGTCGCCGCCAACATCATGACCAACTTATCCTGTAACAACATTGACGACATCATGATGCCAATGCCAACCATCACCACCACAGCGAGCTTGGCAGGGAAATAGTAACGAGCCAGATTCTTATTGTGATAGCCCGCGTCCAGCAGTTTTTGCTCCAGTTCTTTGCGGCTTTCCTTAGCAAAACCAATCAAAATACGGTTGCTTGGCACCGGCGCTAATGGTTGGTTTTTGACGATATATTGATTGAGCCGCTTATTGCGTAGACCGCGACTGCGCATCTCCAACAGTACCAAACCGATGGCGATTAAAATGGCAACCGCGCTGATAACAAGGATCATAATTTCACCGCCTTAACCAATAACCAGACGATAAATAGCCCGAGTAATTCACTGCCAATCACATAGTAGAGAACCCAAAACCCCTCAGGGTCATAGAGAATAAAATTGATATTGGCGGGGTTTACTTGATACAAAATAATGGAAAAGATTAGCGGTATCGCAGCCACCACCTTGGCCGAGATCCGCGCCTCAGAAGTCATCGCCATTTTCTTGGTTTCCATAGTTCGGGTATCAACCAAGACACGGATCAGACGGGCTAACACGCCTTTCAATTGACCGCCTCGGGTAATATTGGCGCGTACTGCAACGGTGAAGAAAATAAACTCAGGATAGGGAAAACGTTTTGCTGCCCGCTCCAGCACTTTTTCCGGAGTTTCGCCCAGCTTGAGGCGGTCACCCATATTTTTAAATTCTCTGCCTATTTCGTTATCCAGATTCTGTCCGACAAAACTCACAGCTTGCATCAAGCTCTCACCGGCGGTGACTGCGCTCATCAGAATATTAAGGGCGTCCGGAAAGGTCTGTTCGAATTGACGACGGCGGCGATCCAATAACCAGCGATAGCCGAGAAACAGCAACAACAAAAAGCAAGCAAAGGACACCACAATGCCGTGGTTAACCAAGATTGCAAAGCCGATATACCAAGCCAGTGCGGCGCAACCAAGCGTATAAACAATAATAAACAGGTTTGCTCTTGGACCGAGTGATTGCGCGGAAAAGGTAAAGTTTTCTTTCGCCTGCTTGAGGCTGTTTTGTGGAGCTAAAATACCCACATTGATGGCTGACGCGAGCGGTTCTTCCGACGCCGCCTCAGGGAAGTAGCGTCGTACTTTATCTTTAGAGTCAGTCGCCCATAACAGCGCCACGATCCCAAACAGTGCGAAAGAGAGCCAGATCATTCCAACCTCCTTTCGCTGAATGAACCCATCAGCTCTTGATACAGACCAAAGAACTGCGATTTTCTCACCAACTCGGAGCGCTGCATCACCCCTTCAGTGACAAATTCGCCGCGTACTTCGCCTTGAAAATCGGATTCGTGGTACTCGAATCGATACAACTCTTCCATCACCACGCTCTCTCCCTCCAAACCGACCACTTCACTGATACTGGTGACTTTTCGCGAGCCATCACGCATACGATTCACCTGCACAATCAGTTGCACCGCACTGACAATCGAGCGTCTAATCGCATCGAGGGGTTGGTTGAGGTTTGCCATCATGATCATAGATTCAACACGACTAATGGCATCTCGGGGAGAGTTGGCGTGCAGCGTCGACATCGAACCGTCGTGCCCGGTATTCATCGCCTGCAACATCTCGAATGCTTCTGGACCACGACACTCACCCAATATGATGCGGTCTGGTCGCATACGCAGCGCATTAATCACCAAATCGCGCTGAGTTATGCGACCAGTCTGTTCAATACTGGCGGCACGGGTCTCTAGTCGGACTAGGTTGGGTTGCTCAAGTCGCAGTTCTGCCGCATCTTCGATGGTGACGATACGTTCATCTTCCGTGATATATTGCGACAACGCATTAAGCAAAGTGGTTTTACCCGAACCCGTACCACCGGAGATTAAGATGTTCATTCGGCAGCGCGACGCTATCGACAGAATACGCGCCATATCGAGTGTCATAGATCCATATTCCACCAAGCTTTCCATCCCGATAGATTTCTCGCGAAATTTACGGATTGAGATGGAAGTGCCATCAAGCGCAATCGGCGGTATGACAATATTAACCCGGCTGCCGTCTTCCAATCTGGCATCCACGGTCGGCGCGAGTTCATCGACACGACGCCCTACCCTTGATGCAATCAGTTTGGCAATGGCTAAAACCTGTTCTTCATTAACAAAATGGATATCCGATTTATGCAGTTTACCGTCCCGCTCATAAAACACGTTACTCGGACCATTAACCATAATATCGGTAATGCCTTGGTCATCAACCAAAGGCTGAATCGGTCCTAAGCCAAACAGTTCATCCATCATGCCCTTAACCAAACTGCCTTTCATGATGGCGGTAATCGGACGGTCAAAACTGCCTGCCAACACCTCGACCGCGTTGCGGATCTGAGTCTCAACTTCTTGCTGGCTTAAGGTTTGAATCGCCTCAGGGTCAAGCGCCTCAAAGATCTGAGAACGAAAAGCAACGTAGATTTCTTTATTGGTACTCATCGCCATCCCAACCTTTGTAGCCAAGATTTATTGTCGATAGATTGACCATTCACCAAACGGCTCAGTTGATCAACGGCATGCCCAATATGGCGGTCGTGTTTGTAGACTCGCTTACCATCCACTTGGAGATGCGACATTGCCTTGCTGTAATCAATATCAAGGTCGACGCTTGAGCCAAGGAACTTGGCTATATCCGCTTTCGGGATCACAAAGCTGCTTTCAGGTCGGTGGTGATTGGCGATGGTGATAATGCGCGTTCGGCAACGCTTGGCGCTGCGCACCGCATCAAGTTGAGCAATTAATGATTTCGCTTTACGAATCGCTGAAATAGATGGCTCGGAGACAATCACCACCACATCGTAATTGTCGATTAATAGATTGCAATCAATTGGGAAATCAATACTGCCCGAGAAGTCTTCGACAATAAAATTGGTGTTGCGACTGAGTAGGTCACAGACCGTTTGGTTGTAGTTAAGAATATCTTCTTGGCTCGAACCGCCTTGCAGCGACAGCAGACGCAGGTCGTCATCAACTTTGGTCAAGTAACTGAGCGCGCCCTCTAAGTCCAATTCGTGTAGGGGAACGGAAAGCTCATCAATCGAGCGTGACATATGGTCAGTTAACCCCAGCAACACATCAATATTGCTGTCGTTATACTGATGATCCACCAGTATCGTATCCACGCCTTGGCTAGCCATTTTTGCACTCAACTCGGTCGCGATAAACGAGGTGCCAATGCCCCCTTTACTGCCGACCACAGCAACCCGTTTCGCACGACGCTCTTTACTGACTCCCTCGTGACGACGGAGATCTTTATCGACGTGCATGACAAATTCCGCAAACTCATGTTTATTGATAGGCCAGAACACATAATAGAAACCCATCTCTTTTAAAGCACGCAAGGTGGATATGGCGTCTTCCTGACCGATGATGATCACCCCTTTATGCGTGGGCAGTTTTGACGCAATCCCTCTGGCATCGGCGACGACATCGGTGGAATGGTTGAGTTCAAAGATGATCAGGTTGCTTTCTTGACCGGCATAGAAATGGCTATCGGCTTTGTTGTGATTAACACTATTTGGGGTTTGCCAGCCCTCAAAGGTAAACAGCTCTTCCACCAAGACTTGGCACTCATGGCTTTGGTACACCAAGGCGCATCCCTCTGGACCGCTGCTTTGTGGGATCGGCGCTTCTGGCTTTGTTTCAGGTAGATTTTTGGTGATATCAAACATCAGATTCCCTCCAGCAAGCTTTCCTTGTTAGCGATATGGCGATTACGTGCAGACTCAGAGAAGCAGTTGATACTCGACAAATCTTTCTCGATTTGCGCCGGCGCACACGGCTTGGACACGATGGTGTGATAAGTGATAGTGACCTTGAGATCCGTAGTTAATGAGGAATTACGTTTCAGCTCAAAGGACTCCGCTCGATACGCCAACGTTGGGTCATATTGGATGCTATTTTGCGCATAGCCCTTGGCTCGGTTATTGCGGTATTCCACCGTGATGCTGGGATTGGAGTCTATCTCATCGACGCGACGGAAAATCTGCTCCAGTTGCGCCTCTGTCTGTTGCTTTGACTTGGCGGTGATCTGGTAGACATGGGTTTCTGGGTAGACCAATGTCTCGTGACCTTTGCCGTTGTAGTATCGTTCGCTGCAACCAAGGGTCATCACCAGCAACAGAGCGGTTAGGAGTTTGACGCTATTCATTGTAAAAACCCTCCTTTTGACAGCAGATCAATGGTGGGATCGGAACCTTGATTGGTCGCCGCAGGCTCTGAGATTTTCAACCAACGACGTAAGGTATTGGTTTTGGTAATATAGGGCAGTTGAATTTGCTTGTTTTTTACCGGTTTCACCAGATTCACGGTAGCAACAATAATCAGCTCGGTGCGTCGTCTATCGGTAGACGATTTTCTAAATGCGGCTCCAAGCACCGGAATATCGCCGAGCAATGGCGTCTTTTGCAGCTCTTCGAAATCAACACTGCTCATCAAGCCACCCAAGACAAAGCTGTCACCATTGCCCAATTCAATCGTGGTCATCGCGCGACGCGTTGCCAATTGCGGCACTTCCAAACCAGCGGCACGAATATAACGTTCCACTTCACTCACTTCGGGAAATAGCTGCATACGGATCTTATCTTCGCTCAGCACTTTGGCGGTGAGGTCGAGCTTGATACCGAACTCTTTAAAGGTGATGTTGACGTTACTGTTGTTGGAAACCACCACAGGCACCTCGCCACCCACTAAGAAACTGGCAGATTCACCGGATATGACGGTGAGATTGGGTTCCGCTAATACCTGTGCCACGTTTTCATTGCCTAAAGCGGTGATTAAGGTGGTGAGATCACTCGCTTCAAATTGTTGAAACAGAAACTCCCCCACGTTGGCACCCACCGATGACCAATCAACCCCGACTGTTTGCGCAAATCGTTCCGTTACCTGCGCTACGGAGATCTTAACGTTGACCTGCTGCACCGTGGCGACTTTGAGACGCTCGATAATGCCTTGCCAAGTCATATTGCGGGCGAAGATTAGACTTTCCTTCTCATCCACCGAGATACCATTGCTATCGAAATTCAGGCTTTGCGCCCCATTCCATCGTTCCACTTTTTCTCGGCCAAGAAGATTGGCGACCATGCGATAAATGTCATCACGCTCTTGCTCTGTTGCGACCACACCGCTGACCGCCACTTGCGTTCCCACCGATTCAATCTTTACATCCGCTTCGGGAAAATGGAGCCCAATCTGTCTGCGTATTAAGGTCAAGTCGATGTCGACAATCAAACGGTCGGAGCGCAGCAGTTTTTCTGACGCACCGTACACCATCAGGCGTGCTTGCCCCGTTTGCTTGCCAAACACCACAATGGTGTTTTCATTAATGACGTTATAATCGACTACGTTTGGGTCGCTAATAAACACCTTGGTAATGCGTTCTTGAAACTCAAGGTTTTTAGCGTCGTTAACGGTCACATAAACGTCCGCCGAGTGAGTTTGGGTACTGAACAAAACACAACTCAAGCCGATGACTAAGAGGCTAAAAAGTGGACGAATAATTGGCATTATCACAGCTCACCTCCTTGACCACGACTGGTTGAACCGCGCAGCTCTTCAACACCCACATAGTTGTCGATAACGTTTCGCACATCGGCGTAAACGGGTTCTTGATATTCTCGGCTGCGATACACCTCAAGGTGCATAGTTCTTTGAGCGAGGGCGAGACGCGCCACCTCACTTGGCGGGATTTCGATAATAATCGTGGTAAAACCATCGTCTTGTTTGCCCGCAGCAGGACGAACTTTATCTTCTTCGTTATCGCCACTGCCCATATTCAAGACTTTGATGTTTTGTAAAAACAGAGTTGCGGTCACGCCGCGAAAACGGTTCGGTTTTCCCTGCGCTCCTGACAAATTTGAACGGGGAGAACTGACGGTGAGAATGTCGATATGCTCACCGGGACGAATATAGTCACTAATGAGGTTTTTATTGCTCACCACCAGCGGATAAAGGGTCATGCCCTCAGTGACGAGTAAGTCGATATAACCCGAATCGGATTCTAAGGTCAGATGCTCTGGCTGTACCAAATCCCCTGCCTTTAATTCGCTGTTGAATAGGGTTGTTGGACTAAAATCCAACTCCACATCTGCACGCATCCCCAAATCCAATGCTTGCGTTAGCTCCATTTGTTGACGCTGCACTGCGGCACCGCTAATCGCCTCGCCTCTTGATACGTCCTGCTTTAAGCGCCACACCGTAATGTATTCCGGCTGATTCTGTTTAGGTTCTGGAGCCTGCGTTACCGTTTGTGGCGTGACAGATTTAGATGTTGTCAGGCTGTCGTAGATTCCGTATCCACCCACTAGAATGGCGAGAAGTGCTACGAACACAATGATTCGTGACCTCATAACTTCACCTGTTATATGTAAAGATTAAAAATGGTCAGTCCAAAGCCGGCAGCGATAGCGACGCCATAGGGAACACTTTCTCCCATTTCGACTGAAACCAACTTAAAAACGCGATATTTGACTAAATAAAACAGTGACAAAGCCCCACCGACCAAGGTCGTCAACAACAGGGTACCCGCTAAGGCGTCAACGGGAATGGCAAGCGAGAGTGCAACGATCAGTTTGACATCCCCGCCTCCCATCACACGTAAAACGTAAAGGGCAAGCGATAAAGCGACGGCACACAACACACTGTAGATATGCGCTGTCAGCAAAAAGGGTGAAATAAGAGACAGAAGTAGAGAAATAAAAAGTGTAATCAGGACCAAACGGTTACTAATAATGCGAGCGCGAATATCACTTAAGCTAACCCACGATAAAATCACCAATCCCGAGACTAAAAGTGTTTGCTCTGCTACCAAGCCCAACTCCCATTTTACCCAGTGTTACTTTTCGCTCGTTATATCGTTTCAGTCTATTACTCCTCTGGAACCACTTCGCCACCACCACCGCCACCGGTTGCTGACGTGTTGACGTTTGAAATCTCTGTACTCACGGTACTAAACGCGGTAGAGAGTTGACCTAAGAACCCATCGCTTCCCAACGCAACACCGAGTACGACGGCCATTGCGACGGCAATCAAGCCATACTCAATCGCGGTCACCCCTCGCTCATCACCTCGCAGATTTCTGACAGTTTTGGCTGAAACTACTAATAGTCGTGTAATCATGACAATTCCCTCTTTGGACTGTTTGCTCTTGGCATGGGTAATAGTAGGACTAGGATCAAAGTCTCATAAGTGAACACTATCGGTTACACCGATAGTGTTATTGATCGCTTTGCGTAAGGTAATCATAAAGAGGTAGGGTAAGATTTATTTTTTATTTCGATATAACAGCAAGTTGACTGTGACCGTCTTAATTTGCGACGCTAATTAAAAATCAAAACCACCAAACCACAACGTGATCAACTTCACATATTTTGTTGCATTTTGCTTGCTAGGCAACAACGGACTCATACTCACAATGCCCAGTCTCTAATGTGCAACAAGCGTTCTATCAACTAAGGTACTAACCTATTAAGGTAAATGTCATACACCTTATTTGTTCTAATACTTGCTGTTTGCTCGCCTTGTCCATTAGCCAAGGCGCGAAGGTGACGTTAATCCGGTATAGAGAACCACGAGTATGAAACTACCTTTTGAAAGCTTGATTGCATTTCATAGTGTTGTCATTAACGGCTCTTTTAGTGCCGCGGCGCGTAAGTTAGGAAAATCCCAATCGACCATCAGTGGTGGGGTGAAATTTCTGGAAAATGAGTTGGGATACGGTCTTATCGAACGAAATACTTCCCCTCTCTGTCTGACCGACCGAGGTAAAAAAATCTTTCAGTTAAGCAGCCCTATCGTCGCCAAATATCAGGAATTGCAAACGGTGGCGGCATCGCTATCCAATAACGAGCAAGTCAAGATCCGCATTGGTATCGACCCGTTTGTATTTAACGATCACGTCAAGCAGGTGTTGATTGAATTTTCTGAAATCTTTCCCGATACCGAACTGACCGTTATTACTAAGCCAAGCCATGTTCTAGCTCGCTTTATCAACGATCAACGAATTGATATGGCGATCGCTAATCCCTATCACAAAACAGAACTCAACTTTAATATCGACGAGCTGTTTATGGTCAATTGTCAATGGATTGGGCATGTGGATTTTAATAGAGAACAAGCGGCAAACCATGTGCGTCTACTGCTGATTGATGGCTATGAAGATATCGTCGATCTCAATGGCATCGCGCAACACAATATTTGGAAACTGGATGACGCCAGTACCGTTATTGATCTCTGCCTCGCGCGCAAGGGCATCGCGTTTTTGCCTCACCACCTAATCGAAAACCATCATCAAAAGCAACTCCTAGCACCGATCAACAACTTCACAGAGCTGTTTGGTAAGCAAGTTTACGCTTCACTCATTTGGCCTGCCCACTGTCAATATGGTCAGTATCATCAATGGATTCATCAAAGATTACGTCATTGACAAAGCGAATTAATCTCTCGCTTACAAGACTTAAAAAAGTACTAATTTTCTCAATCAGTGCTGTATGTCTCCCTTTTGCTGCATCGCGAGCGTCTAACAAGCTTGGCGACGCTATTTCTAATGACAAAATCAACGTCACTCACAAAAGTATCGTCTGGATACTGGCACTTTTTATGCTGTGCTTGAATAGCACCGTTGAGGCTAACACCTTGACTTCATTGAAAGATAAGCAGTTGCAACTTAAGCGCCCCTTAGCCACGATTTCCCAAAAAACACACCAAACTACGGAGACCAAGCCACAATCCCAAGATAAAACACACCACAAAATAAGCCCGACCTTGTCACTTAAAGCCCCTTTGCGGCTTTACAGTGTCGAGCCTAAACCCGTCAAAGCATCCGCTTCAAATATGGCGATTCAATATATTGATTTGGTGCAGAACATTGCCGACGATTGGCAACAAGATCCCGCTCTGGTGATGGCGGTGATTCACGCCGAGAGCTATTTTCAGCCTCAAGCGCAATCGGCAGCGCCCGCTTACGGATTGATGCAGGTGATGTTTGATGGTGCGGTGGCGGAAGTGTCGAGATTCTATTTTAACGGCAAGACATTTTCCTTGTCCCAGATCTTACAGCCTGACACCAATATCACCATTGGCACCGCTTACCTTTACATCTTGAATCAGGTCTATTTAAAGACGATACAATCCGATAGCGCACGACGCGCCATCACCATTGCTGCCTATAACTGCGGGTTAACCCGCTTGATGGGGTTAATGGCTGAGACGAACTCCCTATCCAGCTTTGTGTTAACCGTCAACAGTATGAGCGACGATCAAGTATTGCACTATCTCACCCAGCAACTGCCTATTGCCGAGACTCGTCACTATGTGACTCGCGTTCTAACACTGCAGCAAAGCTACCAAAGTCTGCCGTTTCGGTGATAAAGCTGTTGGTTGGGGAAACTATTTTTTGGGGAACCTGTTTGAGTTCTCGCATAGCTCTCAAGCCTACTTAACCAGTTGATACTCTTTCACCAGGCTATCTAATGGGATTCTAAGTCCATCGTGTAGCTTGCGGATCATTGTGATAGATAATCGTCTTTGACGGTTCAGAACTTCTGTGACACGACTACGCTGACCGAGGAATGGCACAAGGTCTTTATCTTCTAGACCTTGCTGCTCCATACGGAACTTGATTGCTTCGATTGGATCAGGCGGTGCAATTGGATAATTAGCCTCTTCAAATGCTTCAATTAGAGTGGCAAGCACTTCTAACTCATCACCTTCTTGTGTGTTTGGCTCAGCATCCCAAAGTTGTTCGACACGTGCCAAGGCAGCGCGATTATCTTCTGCTGTTTTGATTGGCTTAATTTGCATATCTGCTCTACCTCTTTTAAACGGTTGTTGCATCTACTTTGTCATACTCTGCATGAGTTCCCACAAAGCGAACGTAGACCATCGAAAATTTGTAATTAATCGCAGTGATCAGTCGATACTTGTTACCGTGAATATTGAACACAACACGATTGTTACCAACAAAAGACGCATTTCGGTACAGTGCTTTTATATCCTGTGGCGTCTGCCAATTTGCGTGCTTGGTTTCGTCATACCATGCTGTGAGTGGTTGTTGAGAATCCGCGTACTTTGGCTGCTCCCAAAATTCGCGCAAAGTTGCTCTTGATAAAATTCGCATACATCCCCTTTTCTATATTTCCCATTATGGGAAACAGAGCACTCAATAGTCAATAACTATTTTCCCCAAAAGGGAAAGTGGTTGATAAAACCGCTCGTTAATAAAACAGTTAATCATCAAACGGTTAATCATCAAATAATAGATTAATGGCCACAGCCAGCAATACTAAGCCGCTAATCGGCAGCAACACCGCTTGAGGGGCACGTTCGATATAAGGTAAGTTTTCCGCAATTAGTAGTCCCCACTCTGGTGACGGCGCTTTTGCCCCTAAGCCAATAAAGCTTAACGAGGTCAAGCTTAAGGTAATCACCGGCAAACGGAGTAGCGCGTGACGCACCAAAGGCGGCAGTACATAAGGCAATAAATAATAACGTAGAATGCGCCAGCGGCTGGTTCCCCATGTCGGGGCTAAATGGGTATAAGGTTGCGCTTTTGCTTCCACAAGCAGACTGGCACAATGGGACGCCAACGGTGCCCATGAAACCAAGACAATCGCAATCAAGGCGCTATTGGGATGCATGCCCATCAAGCCAGCAACCAGCAGACCCGCGACGATATAAGGTATGCCTTTGGTAATCTCAATCAAGCCTTGGCTGTAGCGCGTGAGAAAACCAAACGCCAGACCAAGCGTTAAGCTAACCAGCATTGCCAGCACGCCCATTTTCATGGTCGAGATCATACCGCCACCAACACGCGCCAACAGATCGCGTCCAATAGCATCGGAACCAAACGGAGCGGCTAAGCTGGCGGGTTCCAGACGCATAAATTGAATCGCAAAGGGATCGCGCAGGGACGCTATTAAGGCACAACTCGCCAGCAATACGAATATCACACCAGCAGCAACGCGTTTGACGTTACTCTGGGTAAACTTAAACGCACTGTGACTCGAAATCAGTTTGCCGTTGGTGGCACTGTGACCTAATAGCTTACGCTGTAGCAAAAGACTCAAGCTGCTGATCGCCATAGAGATCACCAGCAACACCAATAATCCCCCTTGTAACAGGGGCAAATCTTGTGACTTTGCTGCACCGAGAATAAGACGCCCAATGCCCGGAATCGAGAAAATAAGCTCAACCGCAACCGCCCCGCCCATTAAGCCAATCACTATCATCGCGATCTGCGGGATCAGGTTACTCATGGCACGCCACAACGCAAAGCGCACAATCTGCCACTGACTAATATTGGCACTGAGCCACGTAATCACCCACGGCTCTTTGAAGACACGCTTGAGGCTGTCATAGAGCAATCGAGTGAACAAACCGGTGGCGGGTAGCGCCAAGGCAATACTGGGCAACCACAAATTCTGTAACCCTTGCCAACCATAGGGCGGGAACCACCCTAAACCGATAGAAAACACCAAAATCAGCAGCGCGGCGATCACGTATTCCGGCAGCGACACCAACACCGAACTCAAGGTGCTATGTTGCTGCTCAAAACGTCCACGTCGCCACTGAATAACCGCATAGCCAATACTGTTCAAGCAACCTACGATAACAAAAGCCAAGGTACTGCTCACCAGCAGCAACGAGGTTTTGGCGGTGGCTTTAACGCTATCGAACACCGGAGAACCATCAACCCAAGAGACGCCTAAGTCGCCTCGAAGCGCGTGACTTAGCCAGTCGATTAAACGCTCGGTCGCACTGCGGTCAAGGCGAAGATCTTCACGTATTGACGCTAACGCTTCTGGAGTCAGCAACTGCTGCTGCCCAGAGCGCGCCCGTAAGATTGATTGACTGGGATCGATACCGGCGATATCCGGCATCAAGCCCACCAGTACCACAACAGCAGCGAGTGAAATCAACCGAGAGATCCAAGGAAAACATGCGCTCAGCATTGAGCGCATGGGTACAGCTGAGGACATGAAGTTAGTTAACCTCGGTTTGTGCGTCAATCAGACGACGCTCACGAGGGTCACGCTGAGCGTTTTTCACCTTTAGGCTCTCACCTTGAATCACGCGCTCATGTAACAGAGGAATTGCAGCGTAGGCAGATAGGATTTGGTTTTCTGCTTCAATAATCGCTTGTTGACGCTGTTCGCCAAGGGGTTGACGATCAGCATGAGCTAACGCGGCATCGACTTCTGGGGAACAGAATTGACCAAGGTTAAATGAGCCTTCACAGCCAAAATCACTCTGTATATACGCCACTGGGTCACCGGAATCGAGCACCGTTGCTCGCGAAAGAATAAAGGCATCAAATTTCCCCGCCAAGGCATCATTTTCAATCTGTGCATATTCGCGAATATCCAACGCCACTTCAAAGCCAGCCGCTTCAAGTTGCTGCTTCACTAATGCGGCGACTTCTGGAAGCTCAGCACGGTCAGTGAAAGTACCGATAACAATCTTCTCACCAGATGCGCGGTTATATTCCATGGTGCTCATGATTGGGTTTTTATCACGAATCGGTGCCGCCCATGCTAATGCTGGACCTAGCAGACCTTTAGCCATATCGGCGTGGTTTTCATACACGGTGCGAATAATCTGATCGCGGTCGATAGCCGTCGCCGCCGCTTTACGCATTGCCAGTCGACTAAACACTTCTGACTGGTTGTTGAGGTAAAGCGTGTTGGTTCTTGGCATGGCAACTTCATGCAGTAAAGAAGAATCAATCATGGCGATTTGCGATACCGGCACCGCTTCCACGACGTCTGCCTCACCGGTTCTTAATGCCGCTGCGCGAGCGAAACCATCCGGCACATATTCCGCTAATACCGTGGCAACTTTGGCTTTTTCACCCCAGTAACTATCAAAGCGCTCAAGCTTAGCGCTGGTCGTGCCGTTAATTTCGGTCAACACAAACGGTCCTGTGCCTGTCTTTATCGGAACCACACGACCATTGTCTTGATAAGCAGCACCGGAAAGGATAGACAGCTGTGGACTTGATAATCGACTTGGTAGCAATGGATCGTTGAATTCAGTTTTAATCTCGACAGTTTTGGCGTCAATCGCCGCAACTTGCCATTCAATACCGTCCAAAATACGCGGTTTTGGTGCGGCATTGAGAGCTTTTTGCAGTGAGTTCACCACGGCATTCGCATCTAAGCTCGAACCATCGTGGAACTTCACCCCGTCACGCAAAGTAAACTGCCAAGTTGTCTCATCGAGCTGTTTCCACTCAGTGGCAAGCATTGGCTGAGCCACCGATTGAGCATCGAGGTTGATCAGGGTTTCTGCGGTGCTCCATCGCGATAATTTAAACGCATCATCAGACAGTGGTGAAAGTCCGGTACGCGGTGGTTGCATCATCGCAACTCGAAGATGCGATGCCGTGTTGTCTGCCCCTGCTGTTGAGGTTGCTTGCTCACTGTTGCCTGAGTCAAAACAACCCGCTAATAAAGAACTCAACGCCAGCGTTAACGCGAGCTTAGGAGTATTAAATTGCATTGGTAACCTCTCCGTGGGTTAAAGTGTATTGATGACGAGTGTATTGGTGACTGTCTTTGGCGCGCAGTAGCGCTAAAGTGGTGTGATGATGACAGTCGGTCAAGAATTTGTCTGAATCGAGATGTTCTACTTTTTGTCCGTTATCGAGCACTAAAATTTCATCGCAAAGCTGCTGCGCCGCATCCAGATCATGGGTCACGAGCATCAACTTCATATTGCGTTTCCGTTGTAGCTCGCCAAGCAACTGCAAAATCATTTTTCGATTGACCGGGTCTAAGCTACTTGTGGGCTCGTCGGCTACGAGAATACAGGGGTCAACCACGAGGGCGCGCGCAATCGCGACTCGCTGAGCCTGTCCAACAGACAGTTGTTTGCTGTTGCGTTCCAATAACTGAATATCGAGTCCCACATCTTCCAGCGCTTGCTGCAAGCGCGAATCCGCGACTTCGGACTTACCCAAACTGATCAGCGGCTCAGATAGCACCTGACGCACGGTATAGTATGGGTTTAAGCTTGCGTGAGGCTCTTGCGGGATTAATTGAATATGCTGACAAAGCGCGACGCGCTGTGTATTGGTTAATTCGGCGACGTTGTAACCACAGATGGTAATCTGTCCCGACGTGGGTTGCCTCAAACCAAATAGCAACTCAATCAAGGTTGATTTTCCCGCCCCTGATGGTCCGACAATCGCTAAGCTTTGCGTATTCAAGGTCAGACTGAGTTGCTGCAACGCCTTAAAGGGCTGACCACCCATCCAGCGAGGCTTGGTGTAGTAATGAACGCTGACGTCATTAAACGCAATTTGCGCCGAGCTGTGCGTTTGCGAAGTCTGTCTATGAACTTGAGTCACTGTGTTGGTCACGTCTGTTAAGCCTTTATTTACACCGAAGCCAAAAGCTCGGCTAACTGCTGACAATAAGGGTGCTGCCCTTGGGTAATCGCGTGTTCGGGTGTGCCGTACGCCACCACGCTGCCATCAGCAATCACCACCAATTTGTCACACGCCATCGCCGCATGCAGATCATGGGTAATCAGCAAACCACTTTTATGCTGCGATTTAACGTTGTGATTGAATAAGGATAGGATCTCGGTTTCGGTCACCGGATCTAACGCACTGGTGGGTTCATCCGCAATCAACAAGTTAGCCTGTCCTAACAGCGCCATCGCGATACAGATGCGCTGCCTTTGTCCCCCTGACAGTTGACTAGGGTAAAGAGGCAAGATGGCTGATGGGTCAGAAAAGCCAAGTTGCGACAGCAACTGAGTCACATGGCTTTTATTGGCTTGGTTTAGTCGAGATTGACCCGATGTGACCGCTAAGGCTAATTGTTGTTCAATACGGGCTAACGGATTCAATGCCTGCAACGCATCTTGAAAAATGACCGCAGGACGTTGTGATGCTGAACGCTGTAAAATCGGCTTATCGGCAACGGAATCGTTGTTAAAGATAATCGAGCCTGTTACCGCAATATCTTGAGGTAAAAATCCAGCAATAGCCTTGGACAGCATTGATTTACCAATACCGGAAGGTCCCATAATGGCAACAATCTCCCCTTGATACAGTTCGAAGGAGATATCTTGAAACAGAACACGTTGGCTATCGGCAACAGTAAGATGATCAACAGATAATATAGGCTGGACGTTCACGGCAGTACGCAATGTAATGATATAACATAACAATAGTACCACGCTGGTTTGTATTCTAAAACATTTTGAAAAAAATTAACGCCCTAAGCCCAGAAATATCCAGTAAAAGTAAACATAACTGTCGTCAATTTAACAGCGGGTTATTAAAATTCAACACCACAGTTCAATCGATGTTAATGATTGTCGTTAGCTATCTGGCTTTAACCATGGATCGTTATGCAGTTGTCGCTAATCAATATCATTAACCGATATCGTTAACCAATATCGTTAACCAATATCGTTAACCAATATCGTTAACCGATATCGTTAACCAATATCGTCTGTTGCCGCTGGCTGCTTTCTAGCGCTAATTCAATCAAACGGATATTCCATAATGCCTGCTCTGCGGTGACGCTCGCGGGCACTTGGCGACGTATCGCCTCGGCAACGGAACGAAAATAGGCTTGATAGCCTCCTCGCTCAGTGGCAATGGTTTGTTGCTGCTCGCCGGTATATAAGGTCCCGTAGTTGGCTGGCACTTCATCCGCCCAATCTTCGGCAATTGGAGCGACACCTTGAATCAGACGAGACTCTTGCGGATCGAGCCCCAGTTTTTCGTAGCTGCCTTGGTCACCTTTAATGGTAAAACGTCTATTTGGTCCGGCTGAAAATAGATCGGCGTGCAGCAGAACCTGCTTGTCGGGGTAATGCAGCACAAGATGAAAATAGTCGTGATTATTGGAACCCTCGCGCATGATTTTACATTGTGCGGTCAGAGCCTCTGGAAGCCCGAAAAGCTGCAAACTTTGATCAAGCAAATGTGGTGCTAAGTCGAAAAGAATCCCGCCCCCGACTTCGGCTTGTTCACGCCAGCGCTGACGCACTTGTGGACGAAAGCGATCAAAGTGGGATTCATACTGTTTGATATTGCCTAAACGCCCTTGTTCGATCAGCTTTTTCACGGTAAGAAAATCGCCATCCCAACGGCGATTATGATACACACTCAGTACCAAACCTTGCTGCTGTGCCAATTCAATCAGCTCCTCGCCTTGGCGACTATCGGTAACAAACGGTTTTTCAACAATCACATGCTTATTGTTTAGCAGCGCGGCTTTCACCAAGGAATAATGCACATCATTGGGGGCGGTAATGATCACCAATTCACAATCCGACTGTTCAAATAACCGTTCTGCATTGGCGTAGCAAGTGACCGCTGGCCAATCTTGGCTGACCTGTTGCGCTTGGCTGCTACTAATCGCCGTCAATGCAAACTCTGGCAAATGATGAATAAAGGGAATATGAAAGGTTTTAGCCGAAAAGCCATAGCCAACAATGGCGGTTTTTATGGGTTGCAGCATATTGAGTCGCTCTTTTGTCACGAAAAGATAGAGGCAGTGTAACGCTAAACCGTGGCTCAAAGACAATAAAATTCATTCCATTAGCGAGCAATGTTAGTTGCAAAAGTCAGCTCTGTTATCTAAAGCTCTAATAACGGCAATTTTTTACGCAACCCAAAAAATCACAAGGATAGAGAATGAGTTCTGAAATGGTGGCATTGTCACTCGCGGCAGTTGGACTGCTCGGTTTAACCTGCCAATGGATTGCATGGCATTTGAAACTCCCCGCTATTCTGTTTCTTTTGTTGTGCGGGTTACTTGTTGGACCGGTATTGGGACTCTTCTCCCCATCGCAAACATTGGGTGAGCTGTTTTTCCCTTTTGTCTCATTAGCCGTTGCCGTGATCTTGTTTGAGGGCAGTTTGACCCTCAACTTTAAACAGATACGCGGCATCAGCAGCAGTGTGTGGAGCATTATCAGCATCGGTGCGATTGTCTCTTGGGTGATCACCTCTTGTGCTGCGCATTATTTGATGGGACTGCAATGGACCATGGCATTTTTATTTGGCAGCCTAACCGTAGTGACGGGACCGACGGTGATTGTCCCGCTACTCCGAACCGTTCGCCCCAAAGCAAAACTCGCCAACATTTTGCGCTGGGAAGGCATATTGATCGACCCATTAGGCGCACTCTTTGTGGTGATGGTTTACGAATTTTTGATCTCCCAAAGTGAGCTACATAGCCTGATGGTGCTGTCTATCGTTGTTGTCGTCGGCTTTAGCTTAGGGATAGCAGCCGGTGTTTTAGTCGCCAATATTATCAAACGCCACTGGTTGCCTGAGTATCTGCAACCTTTCGCGGTACTCACTATCTTGCTGGCGGTGTTTTCCCTCTCTAACTACATTGAACACGAATCGGGGCTACTCACCGTCACCGTGATGGGGGTTTGGCTAGCCAATGCTAAAGGCGTCAATATTGACCCCATTTTGCACTTTAAAGAGCACCTCACCATCCTGTTTATTTCGGGATTGTTTATTCTATTGGCGGCTCGCGTTGAGCTATCCGACTTTGAACAACTGGGTTGGGGAGCACTGGTGCTATTTGCGGTTATTCAGTTGGTGTCACGCCCTGTGTCGATCTTTATTGCGACACTGAAAAGTAATCTCGATATCAAAGAAAAGGTGTTTCTCTCATGGGTCGCGCCACGAGGTATTGTCGCTGCGGCTGTATCATCACTATTTGCGATTAAGCTGTCGATTCTGGAGGTCGAACAAGCCAATCTTTTGGTTCCACTTATCTTTATGGTCATCATCGGGACGGTGATTCTACAAAGCGCGACCGCTCGACCGATTGCGGCTAAATTGGGTGTGGCAGAACCTGCGCCAAGAGGATTTCTGATCGTCGGTTCTAATGAGGTGGCAAGAGTGATTGGCAAAGCAATACAAGGCTACGATTGCCGGGTGTTGATGTCCGACTCTAACTGGGATTACGTTAAAAAAGCCCGCATGATGGGTTTTGATGCCTACTACGGCAATCCCACCTCAAGCCATGCCGATGAATATTTGGATATGATTGGCATCGGTCAAGTCTTGGCTCTCACGCCTGATCAGCATTTTAACTCGGTCGCCAGCCTCCAGTTTGCCAATGACTTTGGCGAGCGCAAAGTCTATAGCCTGCAAGAGAAAACCGATTCCAATCAGTTAGACAAACACCGCTACAACGCGGAACATGACTACCGTTTATTTCTCGATGGCAGTGTCAGTTATAAAAAGCTCGCCAGCCTTATCAGTCAAAATGCCGAAATAAAGCACACCAAAATCAGCGAGGCGTTTACCTTTGAGGACTATCAAGCCCAATACAAGCACGCCAACTGGACGCCCCTGTTTGTTGTCGATGCCAAAAACTGTATCCATCTAGTGACAGACGTCGCGACGCTACAACCCAAAGCAGGAGAAATCATGGTGTCGTTAATCAAAGGCAATACGCCTCAATAAATAGGCATAAAATAAACAGACATAAAAAATACGCAGGCATAAAAAAACAGATAAGCGTCATGCTTATCTGCTTTCTGTTTATGTGGACTCTGTTTATGTGGACTCTGTTTACGTGGACTTGTCGTTACCGAGCGTAAAGATTACTTGCTCTCAGTCGCCGTGTAATCCAGCTTATAGAAGTGAGCTTCACTCATACCATCTTTAAATTGGTTATAAACACCCGCTTTAAAGTAGCTTAACAGGTGACGCCAGTAATCAATGTCGTGGTTAACCATCGTTTTACCATTCACATCGATTTGCATCATCTTGTTACCCACGGTGATGTCAAAGGCTGTCGTTTTATCTAATGGCGCTTTACCCAAGTCATATTGCGTGTAGGCATTATCTTTGTGGCAGAATGGCTTGTCTTTGTTCTTCTCACCAAACTTACCTTTACAAATGATGGCGTTGTTCTTAACGATTGCCCAGTAATGACCTTTCACGCCATTCGCATCTTGTTTCCAAACCACACGCAGTAGCGGATGAGGAACGTTGTGTGTCCCCTCGTTATCCAGACCTTTGTTGTGAACTTGTAGGAAAGTGATTTCGTTTGCCGCGCCTGTAGAGTTCTTCATCGACGCTTCTGGGTCCACCAGTTGCACTTCTGAGCTTAATTTGTAGAACTTATTCGGCAAGTCGGTACGGAAGTTTTTGTGCACTCGTAGCTCATTACGAAGGTGGTCATTCTTCATTTTGAACACCAAGGCTTCAGAACTTTTATCGACGAAAAAATAGGGATTAACAATACCAGTAAAATCACCATCAAGAGCAAAGTATTCTTTATTGCCCTTTTTGCCTTCAGCATCGGAGATTTGAAGCTCTGACGCTTTTAATACTGACTGATATTGCGAGTAGTTAACCGGCGCTCCTAGCGTGCCATTTTCGTCTGAAAATTGCACTTTTGCCGAAGCAAATGATGAGATAGCAAGCAGAGTAGAAACCGCCAATAGTTGTTTTTTCACCTAATATACCTTTTGTTATATTGTCGTACATTATGATAAATATCATGAAGATTATTTTTGTCAGAATAATTTCGTCGGAATTTGTGTGGTAACGCTAAATTTCCGATCCTACCGCTGAGTGAACACGCGCTAGATCTCTTTTTCCGCTTTGTACCTATTGCTTTTTTTATTTCCGCTCGCCTTGCTAACCCTTTAGTCACGGGCTGTTGCAAATTTTTTATTCTATGAAATTAGACTGTCATATTGACCGTTTAACTTGTGCGCTGTTTCAACACTATTCGTTGACTCACTCCTGTTCACTCGATACCTATTTATTCGATACCTATTCACAGAGCACTATGATCAAACAACGTCATCCATTAGATAGCACCATCATTAAGCTCCTTCAGCAGCAAGGCTTAGTCAAAAGTGAAGCTAAACAGCACTTGAAACAGCACGTCTATCGCCTACAACCTGATGAAATCAGCAAGGTGAAAAACTACGCGCAACACTTTGGAATTCAAGCCAAACAGCAGCTTATTGATGAGATTTTAGAGCTACGACGAGAAGCACTGATCGCCTCCCTTAAGCAGAACCCGTCTATCGAAGCTCAATGGCAGACAGCGGTCAATGACGGCGCAGTATGCCAAAACGTTAATGGAGAGCTATCGCGAAAGAGAAACACCATCACACCGCCTCAGCCTCATAAATAAGCGCTTAATATAGAACTTAAGTTTACTTTACCTAAGCCACACTCACTTCTACAGTTTATTGATTGATGACTTATTACTGTGCTTCGGTTTACACGCCGTTATCACGTTATAAACAAGCTAAGTAAGTATGTTGGAGAGAAGTTAGAATCATTCACTGATCTTAGAGCATGAGTAGACTATGAGTATTCGCAATAAAATTATAACCATTCTTCTCTCTATTGCGCTCACTTCTCACTTGGTGATTACCACGTTTTACTATTTGTATGCACAGAACAGCATTACGCAACAATCCGTCTCTCATTTAGAATCTGTCGCCAGCATCCAATATCAACGATTACATGCCTTTATTGATGGCAATATTGAAAGCCTTAGTCTGATACAAAGTCGCACTCAGATGCGCTACTCACTGGACAATTATCAACGCACTGGCAGTGCTGATGCCTATGAAATGATTGACACCATATTGTCCGATGTCTTGCAACAGACAAGCACAATCAACGAGATTTTTATTGCTGACACCCAAGGTCAGGTTCTCTTTTCAACATCGGCTCTCTATAACAACCGTGACTTTTCTCAGCATCCGTTGTTTCAAGACGGACTTGTCGGCAAAACCGGTTCTCTGCTTATAAAAGGTGACTCGGAGCAAGTACCCGCGATTGTCTTTTCAGCGCCGCTGGTGTTGAAAGGAAAAAAGCTCGGCGTCATTGCCATTCAAGTCCAGTTAGACGACTTTAATGCCTTTTTTACTGACTATACCGGTTTGGGTCAAACCGGAGAGGTTCTGTTGGCAACCCTAACTAACAAAGGCAATTTGATGCTGTTTACGCCTTTGCGCTTTGCCCCCTCGCCATTGCTTATCCCAGAAAACAGTGACAGTGCGATTCCGATGCAGCAAGCACTCAACAAAACCGCAAAGGTGTTTGAAAGTGCGCTCGATTATCGCAATGTGCCTGTTGTCGCCGTCAGTCGTTACTTTACCGATCTCGGATTAGGTATTGTGGTTAAAATGGATCGTGATGAAGTGCTCTCGACCAACAATGAACTGACTAACATCTTCCTCTACCTGATTATCTTTCTGGTCTTGGTCGCGATTCTTGTCTCCGTGGTGTTGGCGAACAAAATAGCCGGTCCCATTGAACGCATTACCGTGGCGGCAAAAAAAATCTCAGCGGGTAACCTAAACCAACGCGTGGTGGTTCAATCAAAAGACGAACTCGGTCAACTCGCCGTTGCTTTAAATGAGATGGCCGATGGTCTAGTTGGGGCAAAATTGAGATTACAGGAGAAGGTGAATCAGAAAACCGTTGAACTGCAACGTGCCAACCAGCAGCTTGAACATTTATCACAAACCGATGCGCTGACAGGTCTGTATAACCGACGTTATCTTGACGACCAACTTGATTTAGAATGGAGCCGTTGCACCCGCCATCACTCGACCATTTCACTACTGATGATCGATATAGATTTCTTTAAACCGGTCAACGATAAGAAAGGTCACTTGGTCGGCGATGACTATTTGAAAACCATTGCCAAAGCGCTGCGCGATGTGTTTCAGCGTAATGAAGACATTGTTGCCCGCTATGGTGGCGAAGAGTTTGCGGCCATCCTCACCCACTCATCACAACAACAAGCGATGGAATTGGGTGAAGTTATACGACAACGTATCGAAGCATTGGGATTAGAGAGCGGCTGCGCGACACTTTCACCTTTTGTCACCGTCAGCGTTGGCGTCGCAACCTGTAACCCGAAATGCGGTGAGAAACCTTCAAAACTGATCTGGGAAGCAGATAGAGCCCTCTATGATTCCAAAGCCTTAGGAAGAAACCGTGTCACGGGTTTTAGTCGTCAACTCGTCAGTGTGACACCTAATATCGGCAAACAAAGTCGGAGTCATTGATGGAGTTGAGGGTCAGATTATAAAGTCAGCGGCATTAAAAAAGAGGCTATTATTTAGCCTCTTTTTATTGGTTTTAATTATTGGTTTTAATGACCTGTTCCAATGACTGGTTTTAAGTCCGGTTTACTTCAATTACTTAAGCGCTTGGTACGCAGCTTCCGCTTGCTTAACCACGTCTGAATTCACGTCTAGCTCAGAATAGTGCGCCAGCGTTTCAGCAAACCCTTTCTCAGCAAACATCGCTTGTAGTTCAACCGCTTGCGGATCATCATCATTCTTGTAATGGAATGCCGCTGCAATACCTTGCACTAGGTATTGGTTTGGTAGACCGTATTCTAGTGTGCCGTTCAGTGGCTTGATTAGGCGATCTTGTGGGCTTAGTTTACGAATTGGTTGACGACCCACGCGGTCTACTTCGTCGCGTAGATATGGGTTAGCAAAGCGACCAAGGATCTTTTCAATGTAGGCTTGGTGAGCTTTCGGATCAAAGCTATAGCGTTTAATCAGTACCGCACCGCTCTCTTCCATCGTTGCTTTTACTTGCTCGCGGATTTTTTCATCTTCAATAGAATCTTTGATAGTCTCGTGACCAGCAAGTACACCTAAATACGCAGTGACCAAGTGACCCGTGTTGAGTGTGAATAGTTTTCGCTCAACAAACGCCATCAGGTTGTCAGTACATTCCATTCCTGGGATGTTAGGAATATCACCTTTAAACTGAGTTTCATCAACGATCCACTCGCTAAAGGTTTCTACAGTCACTGCCAGTGGATCGGTTTCACCCGCTTCCGCTGGTGGAACAATACGGTCTACCGCAGAATCAACAAAGCCAACAAACTCTTCCGTGTATGCCTTCATTTCATCAGACAAGTGCTCAAGAACGGCCTCTTTTAGCTGGCTCGTGCCACGTACCATGTTTTCCGCCGCAATGATGTTCATTGGAGCTTGATTGCCCGCCGCTGCGCGCTTTTCGATACCAAGCGCAATCGACTTAGAGATAATTTTCAGAACCGTTGGGCCGACAGCCGTCGTAATAAGATCGGATTCCGCAATGCAGTCAATAACCGCATCGGTTGCAGAGTTAACAGCAGTCACGTTTTTAACCGTTTCCACGACACACTCTGCACCGACAATCTTAACTGGGTACTCGTTACGCTCGATAAGAGCATTCACTACCGTCTCATTGACATCAGCAAAGGTCACTTCCAGACCTGCATCTGCTAGTAGCTTACCAATGAAACCACGACCGATATTACCTGCACCAAAATGTAACGCTTTCATAATTATTAGACCTTTAAGTGTTTAATCTATATAGGTAACGATTCGCTCATCTTGCATCTTACATGACACAAATCGTAAGCTTTATAGACTGAATAATGAGACCAGAGGAGTCTGGCCTCATTCAAATAGTTTAGCTAACTCACCGCAATTAAGCGTTGAGGATTTTTAACACATCTTCTGGGTTGGTTGTGTTTTGCAAACGCTCTACCGCTTCTTCATCATCAAGAGAGTTAGTAATCGCCATCAACACCATGTTGTGTTCATCACCTTGCGCCGCGATACCAATCACCATCTTAGCGATGTCGTCTTCATCTTCACCCCACTGAATACCTTCTGGGTACTGACAGAATACGATGCCGGTTTTTTGTACGTGTTGCTTCGCTTCGATTGTGCCATGTGGAACTGCGATCGATTCACCTAGATAAGTAGAGACTAGCTCTTCACGCTCAAACATGCCCTGTACATATTCAGGCGCTACGTTGCCAAGCTTCACAAGTTGCTCACCAGCAAACTGAATCGCTTCGTTTTTATCTTGGGCTTTTAGACCAAGGAACACAGCATCAGCCGTCAGTGCTAGACCTTCTTCTTTCTCTTCTTCCACCGCAGGAGTCGTGTCAGCAACCGCTGCCGCAGCCGGTTTTGCGTCACCTTGTTGTGCTGCCACTAGGTCAGCAACAAGCTTGTCGTAAATCGCACCATCTAAGAAGTTACTCAGAGAAATGTGCATTGCACTTGGTACGGTTTTACGTGCACGGTCAGTAAGATCTTTGTGAGTAATCACAATCTTAGAATCTTCTGGTAGGTTATTGATGGCGTAGTTAGTGACAAAAATGTCCAGACCTGCCGCTTCTACTTTCTTACGCAGTAGACCCGCACCCATCGCACTTGAACCCATACCCGCATCACACGCAACGTAGACGGCTTTTACTTCTGCAAGGTTGATCTCAGCGCCAGACACTTCACCTTTAGAAGAGGCTTTCATGTCTTTCATTTGCTCAGACGCTTTTTCTAGTGAATCATCTTCTTGGTTCGACGTTTTTAGTAACACTGAAGCCACAAAGAATGAAACCGCAGTGGCTGCAATCACTGAAAGAACCACGCCAATTAGAGAGGCTTGAGGTGTTAGCAACAAAATAGCAATGATTGAACCTGGAGATGCAGGAGACACAAGGCCAGAAGCAAACATCACGTTAACGAATACACCCGTCATACCGCCAGCAATAACCGCTAGGATAAGGCGTGGGTTCATCAGCACATACGGGAAGTAAATCTCATGGATACCACCGAAGAAGTGGATGATAGACGCACCCGCTGCTGACTGCTTCGCGCTGCCTTTACCAAATACCATGTAAGCTAATAGTAGGCCTAGACCTGGACCTGGGTTCGCTTCAATCAAGAAGAAGATAGAACGACCAATCTCTTCAGACTGTTGAATACCTAATGGCGAGAAGATACCGTGGTTAATCGCATTGTTCAGGAAGAGGATTTTGGCTGGTTCTACAAAAATTGATGCAAGAGGCAGAAGACCGGCATCAACCATAGCATTTACACCAGCAGCCAGACCCGCAGACATAACTTTTACCGCAGGACCAATAAGGTAGAACGCAACAATAGCGGCGATCATACCAATGATGCCGGCAGAGAAGTTGTTCACCAGCATTTCGAATCCGCTCTTCACTTTACCGTGAATCGCTTGGTCGAATTTCTTAATGGCAAGACCACCAAGCGGACCAACAATCATTGCGCCCATAAACATTGGAATATCAGTACCAACAATCACGCCCATGGTGGTGATAGCACCAACGACTGCGCCGCGGTCGCCGCCCACCATTTTACCACCGGTATAACCAATCAATAGCGGTAGCAGGTAAGTGATCATAGGACCAACCATAGACGCTAGCTTTTCATTCGGTAGCCAGCCAGTTGGAATAAATAGTGCAGTAATGAAACCCCACGCAATAAATGCGCCGATGTTTGGCATTACCATGTTGGAAAGGAATCGCCCAAAGTTTTGAACTTTGATCTTCGCTTCTGGTGATAACATAAGGGTGCCTCAGGAATTAAGAAATCGGTCAATCGACCAACAGTATTTGCTCATAAGTTGGAAAAAATGTACCACAAGAATTTTAAAATGCACCATCACCTCAAATTGCGTGAGCAATATCACAATGCATTATCCTGATAAAAATAAACTTAGAGATCCAGATCACACTTTAGACTCGTAGATAAATTACATAGTCATTTTATTGATATTAATTCTCATTAATTAGTGATATGGATCACGTTTAGCCTACCCTCTACCACTAAATAGTCTGTGACCAATATCACATTGAGAGTTATTCGTTCCAATGGTGGCGAATATATCGTTGATAGCTGACGTCTCTACTAAAAATTCTCGTTTTCAAAGTCCGCTACTTCATTGAAATGTAATTTAATTACAAGTTATACCGTCCAGAGTGGCGATTGATAAATAAGAGCCGTGAACATTGGCAAATGCCAACAAGCGAAAAATTCAAGCCGCTCACAACGAGCGGCTTGTTTGATAAAGGAATGGGGAAAAGGAAAGCTGGTGGGGCGATTCAAAGTCAACAAGCGCTATACGCTTAACTGTCCAACTAGGTCCGTGATCGCCAGTACTATGGTCGATTGGACTTTCTGATTGTGTCTGCGAACAAACATCTGCAACATGCTTTCTGATAAGCCTTGCATCATACTCGGATCGTACTCAATCGGCATGCTGCGCTTAATCGCTTTAATACCACGTAATGCAGTCAGCACCTTTGGGTGAGTAAAATCATAGTCTTCGTTGATAGACTCATTCCATTCTTTGAGTTCGACAAATACCTCTATGTCTTCATATGCCTCTTTATTGATAACGCCTAAACCAAGCAATAGTTTGCTGCGGATCTTCATATCACCCAGTGGACCACTACTGTGCATTAGGGGATCGACCACAAATTGTACTGAGCAATCTTTCTGTTTGAACTGCCGCTGCATCAGAGAACCTACTGCGTCATTCAACGCATGGTAAGCCGCACGGAACACTGCGGCAGCACTAGCTGCTTGTGAAATCACTTCTAGCAGTTCAGCCTCATTCGGCAAATGTATCGCTTGATTAATCCGCGCTACACTGTCTATTTTATTATTCATTGGTTCGCCAACAGCTGATTTTTAGTTTTTATTCAATATGCGAATCACATCGTCGACATCGCTGGTGGTAGTCAGTTGCTGTAATACCTCATCATCATCTAAGGCACTACTCACAGCAGAAATAACATGAATATGTTTATCCCCTCTGGCAGCAATGGCGATGACTAATCTGGCACGATCTTCCGGTTCACTCCCCCATTCAACACCGTCTGGGTATTGGCAGACAACGATTCCGGTTGCTAACACATTTTGCTTTTCACCAATCACGCCGTGAGGGAGTGCAATACCTTCGCCAAGATAGGTAGACAGTAACGCTTCGCGTTTATGCATCCCGGCGATGTACTCTTCATTGACATACCCCAATTGCAGCAACTTTTCGCCAGCGAATTGAATCGCTTGCTGCTTAGTATCCGCACTTAAGCCTAGAGAGATATTGTCAGCGGTGATGGATAGCTTTTGTTCCTCTTTTTGCGGCGCCAATTCAAATAGTTCAATCGTATCTGTAACAGGCGTATAGTTGCCGCTGCGATTTGCTTGCTTTTGTTCTGCTTGTTTTTGTCGCTGTTCTTTTGTCTGCTCAAACTTAATGATCACCAATCCCATCGCAAAAGAAACCAGTGTGGAGACGATGACTGAAGCCCCGACACCGATCAGCGAATCTTTTGGCGTCATCAAAATGACCGAAACAATCGATCCCGGCGAAGCGGCAGACACTAATCCGGCATTAAACAGCATCAATACCGCGATACCTGACATACTACCGATAATTAATGCCAAAATAAGACGCGGTTTCATCATCACATAGGGAAAATAGACTTCCTGAATACCGCCAAAGAAATGAATCAGCGTTGCACCCGCAGCAGTTTGTTTCATCTGACCTTTTGTACTGGCAACATACGCGAGCAAGATACCCAGACCTGGGCCAGGATTGGATTCAATCAAGAAGAAGATAGAGTGACCAACCGCCTCAACTTGCTGAATGCCGAGCGGTGAGAACACGCCATGATTAATCGCATTGTTTAGAAACAAAACCTTAGCGGGCTCAACCAAGATCGCGACCAATACTAAAGTTCCACTGTCAACCAACGCCTCGACGCCTGCGGTTAGCATCGCGCTTAATACCACAATCGCCGGACCGACAACATAGTACGCAATGATCGCGCCCAGCATGCCGATAATTCCCGCTGAAAAGTTGTTAATCAACATTTCAAAGCCATGTTTAACTCGATGGGCGGTAAAGTTATCAAAGGCTTTAATTGCCAAGCCACCCAATGGACCGACAAGCATTGCGCCAATTAACATGGGCACCGAGGCACCAACAATCAGTCCGGTGGTCATAATGGCACCGACTACGGCTCCTCGCTCACCGGCAATCAAGCGCCCACCGGTATAGCCAATTAAGAGTGGGATCAAGTTGCTTATCATTGGCTCGACAAATTGCGCCAAATCTTGATTAGGGATCCACCCTGTCGGGATGAAAAGTGCAGCAAACAATCCCCAAGCAATAAATGCGGCGATGTTTGGCATAACGAGATTAGATAAAAAGCGTCCTATGCTCTGTGCCTTACTCCTAGTATCTGGTGACAACATACTTAAGCTCTGACCTTATTTTTGTGTACGCATGACTGTTAAAACGGGCGAAATCTAGCATAGTAAACACGACGCCTTACCGTAAACGAACTCAACATATGAGCCAGATCACACGCTAGGACAAAAATAACACTTAAGGATGGTGACATTCGTCACCTTTTTATCGGTACAGTTCTGTAACAACTCGCTTAGTTGAACGCATCTTAGATGACACTAAAGCGCACAAAATATCACCACAATGGGGAATAATCCGACGCACTATTGGAGCTATATTTGGGAAATCCCGCAAAGATGCACTATTTTGTGCTACACTGCGGCCTCGCGATGGGACGTAGAGCCGACGAATACCAAAGGGAAAGGTTGCCCTTTCTGGACTTCCTCCGCTCTGTTCTCATCAAACAATAACTAACATGGAGTTGGTCTTACTATTGCTCAGGCAATAGGTAAACCTCATGATTTATGGGCTTTAAATCGAAAAAATACAGTATAGATTCTACAGATTATCAAGTTGGGCAAGACAACGTAACTAAGTGGGGTATGGACGTCCACAACACCGTTTTCATCGGCTCACTAGGCTTATCCATTCTTTTCATTGTCACACTTTTATTACTCTCTCCAGCGGATGCCAAAGCGGCTATCGACTCTGTAAAAGGCGCAGTCCTTTCACATTTTGACTTCCTATTTATGTGGGGCGCGAACATATTTCTAATCTTCGCCGTCGCCGTTGCGCTGTCTCCACTTGGGAAAATCCGATTAGGTGGCGAAAATGCCACAACTGATTATTCCACCATATCCTGGATCACCATGCTGTTTGCAGCTGGTATGGGTATTGGACTTATTTTCTGGGGCGTGGCAGAACCAACTGCTTTTTATACCGGTTGGTATGGCACTCCACTTAACGTCGAAGCGCACACACTTGAAGCTCGTGAATTGGCATTGGGCACCGCCACTTTCCACTGGGGCTTCCATGCTTGGGCTATTTATGGCGTTACCGCACTTTGCTTGGCTTACTTTGTCTATAACAAAGGTCTACCATTAGCAATGCGTTCGGTATTTTACCCACTTCTTGGCGACAGAGTATGGGGTAAAATCGGCGACTTTATCGATATTATGACGGTACTGGTTACCCTGTTCGGTTTGGCGACCTCTCTTGGTCTGGGTGGCACACAAGCCGCAAGTGGTATTAGCCACGTATTCGGTCTAGAAAACAGCCTACTACTTCAGCAAGCGATTATCGCGCTCATTATGGGTCTAGCCATTATCTCTGTACTTCGCGGTATGGATGGTGGTGTTAAGCTGCTTAGTAACCTAAACATGGCGATCGCCTTTTTGTTCCTTGGTCTGATGGCAATATTAAACTTCACTACCGTATTAGACTCGATGGCAACGGCTGTCGTGGGTTATGTGAAACATGCCTTACCACTGAGCCAAAACTCGGGTCGTGAAGACACCACGTTCTTACACGGTTGGACGGTGTTCTACTGGGCTTGGTGGGTAGCTTATGCACCTTTCTTCGGTATGTTCGTGGCTCGTATCTCTCGCGGTCGTACGGTACGTCAATTCCTGACTTATGTATTGATTATCCCAACGCTAGTCACAACCGCATGGATGTCTTCATTTGGTGGTATTGCTATCCAACAGATGATCGATCATGTCGGTCTGCTAGGCGCACAACAAGCCCTCAGCGATGTGTCACTCAGCCTATTCTATATGCTTGAAGCCTACGCTATTGGCGACATCCTGTCTGTGGTTGCAGTTGTTCTGATCATTGTGTTCTTCGTGACCACATTAGATTCAGGCTCCATTGTTATCGATAGCATGACAGCTGGTGGTAAACTGAATGTACCGATGAAACAAAAAATCATCTGGGCACTAATTTCAGGCTTTATCGCTATGGTGATGTTGTGGATTGGTGGTACTCAATCGATTCAAGCACTGCAATCGATCACCATAATCGCCGCAATGCCGTTTACTATTATTCTCCTTATCGGCTGTTTCAGTTTACTGAAAGGTCTGTTGACCGAAATGGATAAACCAGAGACAACAAAGCCAGTCTCTGATGCTAGTGAATAATAAGCTAAGCGATTAGAGTCGCTAAAAAAGCCTCGATTATCTTAGTGGGTATCGAGGCTTTTTATTTGTCTGTAATCCCTTCTCTACGAAGAGTAAAGCAGGTTCGACTACCTGAGGATTTTGGGCGATTCTAATTGTCACTAAAAAATCTCTTGTATCATCATTAAATAATAAATTATCTAAAAGGAAGGACAAGGGACACACCATTTAAGGTCGCAAAAGATTTAACTACAGGGAGAAGAAGAGTATGAGAGTTCGTGTTTCTGGAAGTCGTTCTGATACCGCAGAGCTACTGATGGGGATTAAAGGGGCTGCTAGACGTATTCAGTTTGACTCAAGGAGGGACCGATTTAATATCCCCCACAGTCTAGAAACTAGGATTCGTAGAGACTTAAATGCCAACTATATTAAGGTCAATGGTGAGAATATCGCTATTGCAACGCAGTATCCTTACCATCATCAGTTGGAAGCACATTTACAACTATTGGTAGATAATAGAACGCCAGTACTAGTGGTACTAGCAAGTAATAAAGATATTGTAGATGATCAAATGCCTGACTACTTTTCTGTTTCGGGTATCTATGGGGCTATATCGGTGACTTCAGTTTTAACAGGTAAAGTGGATCTTACCGATTCGATTGAAGCTAAAACTTACAATCTCGATATAGAAGGTTATCAAGCGAACTTAACAATCCCAGTTATACACGTTCATAATTGGCCAGACCACCACACAATAACTCCAACTAATACAGAAAATCTGATTAGCATGATTGAGTCGGTATTACTGGAAAGGAGAAACTTTTACACCAAACGCAAGAGTCGTGCGGTCGATGACCCAGATAAGCTACTACCGATAGTACACTGCCGAGCTGGTGTTGGACGCACAGGGCAAACAATTGCTGCAATGGCAATGCGTAAACACCCTAAGCTAAGTTTGGCTTCGATCACTAAAGATTTGAGAGTGTCACGCAACGACTACATGATTCAAACTATTGCTCAGATGGAGACACTTGTGCAATTTAGTCTTGAGACTTAAAAACAAAGACTTTAGTGTTGAGTAGCCTGCACTAAATACCGAGTGATCTGTGAAATTTCGCAAATTTAAAGGGACATACACTTTAAGGTCGTCATAAATTGATCGACGCCGTTGTATTTTGCACAGTGTCAGGTTCTGTTGAAGGCTACGCTCAAGATACAGAATTCAGAGTTTGCTTGCATTGCCCACAAACCAAGCAAATCTCGTTGAGCCTCGTATCTTGAAGTAATTTGGGTATAAGATTACTGGATTTGATCGCTTCCAGACGAGAATGAAATGCTATCTATTTTATCAATATAACCTGCAGCAGACGATTCCCAGTTTGGATTTAGCCGTATTGTTTTCTCAAAATACAACCTTGCTCGTTGAAGATCACCTTTAAAATAATAATAAATGCCAAGATGCCAATTAACAGTGACATCATTTGGTGATTTTTTCTCATGTTTAAGGCAGTAACTTAATAATTCATCTAACTGGTCACTTACAAAAAGTTCATCAGCAAAATCAGAGTCGAAAGTAATACTTTGAATACCCGTGTTTTTCGTCAACTGCCTATTCATAAACCAAGCCAACCCTAGCATGACAATGATTAACATTATCAAGAACACTTGAATTCGTGACATTGTCCCATCCAAATTCTGAATCGAACTCGTGAGCTCTAATATTACCTCTGTTTCCATTGTTTTTCCTTTATACTTTGTGACGCAACAAGTTAACTTATATTGTAAATCAATACCATAAAGTGCCTATCCTTGTAGTCGTTCTTCGGTTACAGGAAAGCCTAGTAAAGCTGAATGTCGAGAAGTATGGTCTGGGTCAATAATAAATAGATATCAAAAAAATAATAATTAAACGCAGGCTCTTTTCCTACAAATAAGAATCAAACCTAAAATAATCCACCACCCAGAACTGCCTCCACCGCTATAGTTGCTGTCATAACTTACATTCGCTACTTTTTCTTCTTTAATGCGTACTTTGAAGGATTCAAGTTCTGAACTTAGGTTAACCACCATATCTGCGACGGCTAAGCCAAAACCTTCATCCGAGTTTTCATAGAAAGTATCATCAATACCCACGGCGGTTGACATCGAATCAATGCGGCTCAAGCCAGGGGCTCTAAATAACAACTTGCTACTGTCTATGTCAAACACCGCTGTGTCCACAAAGGTTTGCGTGGTATTGTCATTGCCGGGAATCAAATACATACCTGCAATGGTCCAGTACAATAACGCTGCATTGTTTTCGCTGTTTCGAGCAACTTGGTCATATGATACCAGAGCCATCACTTCTACATTATACAGCCTAGACAGTTGTTTTAAATTATCAAACCCACCTCCTTTCTGGAGATAGCTATCAGAAATTATTTCTATTCTATTAACATAATCAAGCTTTAAAAATTCGCTTTTAACTTGCGATAGGAGTTCATGTTTTCGCTTAGTTGAAAGCGCTAGAACGCTATATCCAGAGCTCGGAACAAAAGCAATCCCCACATTAACAGGCAAGGTCAAGTGAGGGATTGTGGGTTGGTATTCTTTATAGTCTTCGGGGTTTGGGTAAAGGAAATCGACTAAACTGCTAGAAACATTCCCCTCTCTTCTATCTAGCCCGCTACATCCTGATAAAAATATGAGAGTTGCAACTATGAATGCCAATTTATTCATATAAATCCCTTTTACTGCATGAGTGTCTTTAGATCGCTAACGACGAGATCGCTAACCTATGCCGTAGGATATTTTAATGCATAACAATAATCAAAGCGAAAGAGCATTAAATAGTTATAAACATCCAACATTTAATTTATATTTATTATTTTTCTCAATAACTCACTTAACGTATCAGAATTATACGTAATAAACCTGCCCTTCGCGCGTGTTATACTGCCGGACGTCTCCATATATCCTGTAGGAACTGATATATCGGAGTTCAAGTCATTCCGTCGTCATAAAGCCAGTCGTCAGATAAAAAGTAAACCGAACCCGTGCCAAACATTTAGTTGTAAGCGGTAGCATCGTCACTCCCCTCAAACGCTGACTTTTCAGCTGTTGCGTCATCACTTTCTATTTGTTCGATGATATAGTACCAACCCTGAACAATCGCAAGGAAAGATATAATATGGAGAAATTTCTAGAGTTGCTGGCTACAAAGCCAAATGAAGTGATGTTTGAGCAGACGATGCAAGTTATTGACGAACATTTTGAGTTTAGCCCAGTCAGTTTTGTAAACGGAGATACTGAGAATCAAGCCGGACAAAATAATGGGTCTTGTAAGATTTTTGCTTTTGCTCAGATACAGGGATTAGATGAGTCATCAACGCTAGCCTGTTTCGGTCAATTCTATCGTGACGACGTTTTAAAAAATCCAAATGGTAGTGATCATGCCAACATTCGCAATTTTATCCAACATGGTTGGGCAGGCATTCGCTTCGATGGCGCGGCGTTAGTTGCTAAGTAAGTCTTTAACATACCGAATGTTAAACATACCAGTTAATATAAACACCGCTTTACCATTGTCTAAATCGCATCATACCGCACTTGCTGCGGTATTTTTTACCGTGATTTGTAACTGATTTGTGGACATAAATGAGACAGAGTAAAAACTCTAAGTCACCAACATTTGATAATCATTCCTTATGAATCAGCTCTCAATTTCTTCGGATAAACGAAGTGCATCTTCCAACTCAACACCCAAATATTTGATGGTGTTTTCGATCTTGGTATGCCCGAGTAAAAGTTGAATCGCTCGAATATTTTTAGTCTTCTGGTAAATCAATGTCGCTTTAGTTCGGCGCATTGAATGAGTTCCGTAGAGATCAGGGTTGTGACCTAAAGTAAGTGCCCAACTCCGAATGATTCGACGGTAATATGAGTAGCTTAGAGATTGATGGGGCTTTCGTGGGCTTGGAAAAAGGTAGTCTTTAGGTTGAAGCTTTTGGTCTTTAATCCAATGACTCAGCGTTTGCTGTGTTCTCTGAGTGATTTCAAACTGAACGTCATTGCCAGTCTTTTTCTGAACATACTGGACACGGTTGAATACTAAGAAGTTAGATGAAACATCTGACACCCTTAATGATAAGAGGTCATTTGAACGTAGCTTGCTATCGATTGCAAGGTTAAGAAGAGATAGTTCCATCAGATTATTACTGAGTTCTAAGCGAGTTCTAATCCGCCAGATTTCTTCTAATCTAAATGGCTTTTTTACACCCGTTTTCTTGCACTCCATATGCTCCCTCGTTGTACTGTTGTTAACAGACATCTAAACATGAAGTTTTGTGAAAAAAGAGCGAACGTATTCGTTCGCTCTATTACGTCTAGATCGTGGGACTATTGTTTAGACCAAGCAAACTTCTCAAATACTTTGTCTACTGGCGTGTGAGCAACGTGGTTGACGTAGTTACTGATCACTTTTTGCGATAGACCAAGGATCACTTCCAGTACCTGTTGCTTACCGTAACCTGCCGCAAAGAATGCCGCTAGGTCTGCTTCTGATACATTGCCACGTTCACGAACTACTGCAAGAGTGAAGTCTTTCAGAGCTTGAAGCTTTTCAGTTGGCATTGCCTCATCGTTACGCAGTGCTTCACTCAATGCAGGATCAACCTTCATTGAGTGCGCGATCCCAGTGTGTGCAGGGACGCAGTAGTGACACTCGTGTTCAACGTTGATGGTCTGCCATACAACTGTTAGTTCTTCGGCATCAAATGATGTGTTGGTGAATTGCTGATGCAGTTGCGTGTACGCTGTTAGGATTTGAGGAGACTCAGCCATTACTGCGTAGAGACCAGGAATCATACCCATTTGCTTTTGTGCGCCTTCAAGAATTGCTTTGCTTTTCTCAGGTGCAGACTCAACAGTGTGTAGTTTAAATTCACTCATTTTCACTTTCCTATTCTTTAACTTGTTAACTTTACTAACTTATTTTGCTTCTGGCTCTAGCAGCACTTTGGTTACGAAGAGACGAACAGTTGGTGCTACAAGGGCTAAAACTAACAGTGCAGATGGCACCATTTGTGAAACTGCGTTTAACCATGCATCGAAGAATGCGCCGTTCTCTGGCAGTGTTTTAGCTACCATGATGGCTGGCATGCTAAGAAGCATAGTAGGTAAAACCATAGAAACCATTAATGGGTATTGGAACTTACGTGAAAACTTTTTCATGATTGACTCTCTTATGCCTGACTTCGATTGGCTAACTGATGGGGTCATATTAGCCCTGCCCATCACAATCAAAAATAGACAACATTGAACTTGAATCTTTCATATTTGAATGATTAACTCAGAGTGCAATCCTCAAGAGCAATCAATTATGAAAGCAAAAGACATCTCCAATCTCTATCTGTTTTGCCAATCTGTCGAATGCGGTGGCTTTGCAGCAGCGAGCCTTAAAACACACGTTTCAGCCCCAACGTTGTCAAGGGCAGTGGCAAGTCTTGAGGATAAACTGGGTGAAAAGCTGGTACACCGTAATGCAAAACAGTTCCAGCTCACGACAGCTGGCGACGAATATTACCAGCGCTTCGCTGCCCTATTTATGCAGCTGAATGAACAATGGACGCAGCTCTCGAATAGTCAGCCAGTATTAACGGGTGAAATCCGAGTCTCTTGCCCTGAGCCATTTGCTGATAATTTCCTGCAAAAGATGGCGATTGAGTTTATGCAGCTTCACCCAGAGGTCTCCGTCACCATTCAATTTAGCGCAGGCACAGAGCGTTTCTTTGATGAGCAGATTGACCTTGCGATTGTGACGACCCCACCTCACGCCAATCATTTAATACAGCGTCAGTTGTTTGAATCACCATTAATGTTAGCCGCATCACC